>JBFWUN010000015.1:0-79524 GCA_050247235.1 Gammaproteobacteria bacterium | reverse complement strand
GCAGTCTGCACCTTGGCCCACGTGTCCCGCAAGGTCACGGTGCGGTTGAACACCGGGCGCTCCGCTGTGGATTCGCGGTCCGCGCAGAAGTACCCCAGGCGCTCGAACTGGAAGCGCTGCTCCGGCACGCTCGCGGCGAGCGCGGGTTCGATCAGGGCGGTAACGATCACGCGCTTGGAATCCGGGTTCAGCAGGTTGCGGAAGTCTTCGCGTACACCCGGGTCCGGCACCGTGAACAGCCGGTCGTACAGCCGCACTTCCGCGCGCCGCGCCGTTGGCGCGGCCACCCAATGGATCGTTCCCTTCACCTGCCTGCCGTCCGGCGCGTTGCCGCCGCGCGACGCGGGATCGTGTGTGCAGCGTAGTTCCACCACGCGGCCATCCGCGTCCTTGATGACCTCCCGGCAGGTGACGAGATAACCATAGCGCAGCCGTACCTCGCGGCCCGGGCCGAGGCGATGGAATTTCTTCGGCGGATCCTCCATGAAATCGTCGCGCTCGATGAAGAGTTCGCGCGCGAACGGGATGTGCCGCGTGCCTAGCGACGGATCCTTCGGATGGTTCGGCGCCTCCAGCGATTCCACCTGGCCTTCCGGGTAGTCCTCGATCACCACCTTCAGCGGATCGAGCACCGCCATCATGCGTGGAGTCGAGACATCCAGGTCTTCGCGCACGCAGGTCTCGAGCACCCCCATGTCGATCACGGTGTTCTTCTTGGTCAGGCCCACGCGCTCGCAGAACTCACGCAGTGCCCGAGGCGAGTAGCCGCGCCGACGCATGCCTTTCAACGTGGGCAGTCGCGGATCGTCCCAGCCGTCCACCAGTCCTTCCGAGACCAGCGCGTGCAGCTTGCGCTTGCTGGTGATCGTGAAGTTGACCTCCAGGCGCGCGAACTCGATCTGCTGCGGGTGACAGGGTACGGGGAGGTGGTCCAGCACCCAGTCGTAGAGCGGGCGGTGATCCTCGAACTCCAAGGTGCACAGCGAATGCGTGATACCTTCCAGCGCGTCTGAAATGCAATGCGTGTAGTCATACATCGGGTAGATGTGCCAGCGATCGCCCGTGCGGTGATGCGCGGTGTTGCGGATGCGGTAGATGACCGGGTCCCGGAGGTTGACGTTGGGCGAGGCCATGTCGATCTTCGCGCGCAGTACGTGGGTCCCGTCCGGAAACTCTCCGGCGCGCATCCGTGCGAACAAGTCCAGGTTCTCTGCCACGCTGCGTGTCCGGTAGGGGCTGTCGCGGCCGGGCTCGGTCAAGGTGCCGCGGTACGCGCGGATGTCGTCTGCACTCAGGCTGTCCACGTAAGCGTTGCCGGTGCTGATCAGGTGCACGGCGTAGTCGTGCAGCTGCTCGAAGTAATCGGACGCATGGTAGTAGCGGTCATCCCAGCTGAAACCGAGCCACTTCACGTCTTCCTCGATGGCACGCTCGTACTCGTCGCTCTCCTTTTCTGGATTGGTGTCGTCCATGCGCAGGTTGCAGGTGCCCTGGTAGTCACGGGCGATCCCGAAGTTCAGGCAGATCGACTTGGCGTGGCCGATGTGCAGGTACCCGTTGGGCTCCGGGGGAAAGCGGGTGGCGACAGTGCGGTGCCGGCCCTGGGCCAGGTCATCGTCGATGAGGTTGCGGATGAAATTGGGGCGCGGGTCGGCCGGGGTGGAGTTGTCCATGTCAACGAAGGTCGTTGGAAAGCGGCGCATTGTCGCACAGGGTGACGCCGCCCGGGCCGCGGGGACGCCTCTGCACCCCTTGAACTTTCCGCGTTCGCGCCGACACAGGATGTTACAATCCCGCGAGGAACACGGGCCGCTGCCACCCGGGAAAAGGCACGCGCCGCGTCCCACGCAATCCGGCGTCCGCCGGTATCAAGAAGGACTCTCTCACAGGCAACCCGTGGACGGTACCGACAACACCCAATCCGGACGCGAACGTCGGCGCTTCGAGCGACTGCCGATCCACCTGGAGGCGCTCATCGCGCTCGGCCCGCGGCCGCCGATTGCCTGTATCGTCAAGGATTTCTGCGTGGCGGGCATGTTCCTGCAGATCGATACCCGCCAGCTCCGCTTCGTGCAGCCGCGGACCCCCGCGGCGCTGCATTTCGCGCTGAAGGTCGGCGGCGAGGTCAAGGAGTACAAGCTCGCGCTGGAGATCTGCCGGGTCACCGGGAGCGGGCTCGGCGTCGGGTTCAAGAATCCGGACCCCGCGAGCATCGACCTGCTGCACGGACTCGCCCGGGCGGCCGCCCCGCCGCCGCCGCCCACCACCGCCGAGAGCGACACCCAGAAGCGCTTCGTCCCCGAGTTCGGGCGGGTATTGCCGGAACTGACGGAACGGGTGGAACGGGTCTTCGGACAGATTGCCACCGAGTTCACCCGCGGTGCTGCGGACAGCCTGTTCCTTGCCGCCCGCGATGCCCGCTCCAACCGTGAACAGACCTTGTTCGTTGATGCGCAGACCGCGCTGCGCCGCCGGACCCCCGGCGTGCTGGAGCAGGTCCCCGCGCTGATGGCCAAGGCCATCGCCATCCTGGACAACCCGGTGCGCGACGGCGTGGTCGCACCCCCCAAGGCGAGCAGCGGGCTGTCCCTCGTGGACAAGGAGGAGTTCGAGGAATTCCTGACGGTCTCGGAACTCGTCGCCGAGCTCGAAGGACGGCACAAGGACCCGTTGTTCGATCTCAACCGCCGGATCTCGTTCCTGTCGCGGCGTGAAGTCACGGACAGCGACAACCCGCTCGGGCCCACGGTGATCTGCGGTGTGTTCGCGGAATCCATCAAGGGACTGGCGAGCGATCTCGCCGTCAGCGGCGTGGTGTACCAGGCGCTGCGGAAATGCCTGGATGCGCATCTCGGCAAGCTCTACGAGGACATGAACGCGTTCTTCGTCGAGAAGAACATCCTGCCCGTGATCGAGCGCGGCGGCTGGAAGATCGGCGATGACAAGCGCTCGTCCACGCAACCCGGTCCGCTGGAATCGACGCGCGACGGGGCCCGTACGGTGCCGCCGGACTCGATGGTTCAGGCACTGTCCCGCACCCAGCAGAGCATCTGGCAGAACTCGCAGTCGCGGGCCGCGCGCGCGGCGGCCGGGCTCAGCCGGACGGCGACCGGACTGTCGCGCACCGGCCCGCAGCCCGGGGGCGCGACGATGCCACCGGCATTCTTCCCCGCGCTCGACCCGCACGGACCCCCGGCCGAACGCGGCGCCGCGCGGGGCGGGAGCGGGGCGCCCGCGGCCGGTGGCACCGCTGCGGGGGCGGTGCCGGCCGGCGCCGTGTCGGCCGCGGCACCCGTGCCGCCCGGCATGGGCGGCGGACTTGCGCCTGACGTCACGTTCAGCGGGTTCGGCTTCGGTCCCGCCGTCGGCAACCTGCCGAGTTTCGAGCAGGCGTTGTCCATCGCGCAGCATCAGCTCGCGCTGCGCCGGGACCTCCTGCCCGCAGCGGCGCGACAAGCCACGGTGGATCCGCGTCGCGCGTTCTCACGCGCGCAGCTCCTGGAAGGCCTGAACGAACTCCAGCAGAACCTCACCGCCACGCTCGAACCGGATCTCCTGAACGCCGACGTCGTCAAGCGGCATATCGTCGATGCACTCCGCGAACGCGGCATCGAGACGGAAGGGGTGGGCCAGGCCGAGAGCGACGTCATCGAGATCATCGTCAATCTCTTCCAGGCGCTGCTCGGAGACTCGCGGCTCGGTGAGTTCGCCAAGGGCAACCTGAAGCGCCTGCAAGGCGCGGTGCACAAGGCCGCGCTTGCGGACGATGAATTCCTGTCCGCCACCGCGCACCCGCTCCGCCAGCTGATGAACCGGGTGGCGATGCTCGAACTCGTGCCGGGTGAGGACGGGCAGCGGCTGCAGTCGCGCCTGCGCGAGATCCTGGACAGCTTCAACCTCGCCTACCGCCAGGATCCGTCGGTCGCGGAAACGCTGCTGCCGGAGCTCGATGGTTACCTCAAGTCGCAGCACGCGGCGTTCGACGCCAACGTCCGCGCGATCGTGGATTCCTGCGAGGAGCAGCAGCGGTTCCTGCGCGAGCGCCGCGAGCGTGGCGGCGACACCCTGCCGCCGCAGCCGACGTTCCCCGCGGAGCTGCAGCGCTGGGTCGCCCGCGCCAAGGCGCTGCGCGTGGGTGACCGGATGATCATGAACGCGAACACCAAGACCGCGTACGTGGCGACCCTGGTGTGGATCGGCGACGACTTCAATCCTTACGTCCTCGCGGACTCCCGCGGCCACAAGACCGCTTCGATGACCCTGCAGCAGGTCGCGATGTACCTGCGGCGCGGGCTCATCCGGGCACTCGGCGAAGACGGAGAAAGCGCGGTGGATCGCGCGCTGTACGGGGTGGTCAACCGCCTGCACGAGGAAGTGGCGGAACACGCCGCGCTCGACGAACTCACCGGGTTGCCCACACGCAATGCGTTCCTGAATGCGATCGCGCCGCAGCTCCCGCAGTCGGTGCAGGCAGAAACGGCCGTCGTGCTCGGCCAGCTCTCGATCGACAACCTGAAAACGTTCAACGAGCAGGGCGGCACGACCACCGGTGACCAGCTGCTGAAGCGCACCAGCGAAGCGCTCAAATCGACGTTCGACGCCAAGGTCGTCACGCTTGGGCGGCTCGGCGGCAACGAGTGGGGTATTTTCTGGAATCGCGGCGGATTGCAGGCCGCGCACAAGGAACTGTCCGCCCTGCTGGACAAGCTCAAGGACGTCCGGCTGCCGACGGTGCCGGACCTCGCGCCGCGCTACCTGGCCGGCATCGCCGCGGTGGACGTCGAACTCGCCGCGCTGGACCCGCTGGTGACCGCGGTCCACGAGGCTACGGGACTCGCACGGCATCTGCCCGATCCCGCGATCTACGTCGCGGGCGCGGACAGCCGGCAGCGCAAGCAGCTGGAACAGATGACGTCCTACGTGGCCAAGGCCGTCGAGCGCGAGCGGCTGGCGCTCCTCTTCCACGAAGTCCGGGCGCTCGGCAACGGTGCGCTGCCGGCCGCACGGGTGATCGTCAGCGCGGAGGATCGCAACCGCAAGCTGGTGCCACCGGTACTGTTCAACCAGGCGGCGTTCCACACGCCGCACGCGCTCGATCTCGATCTCTGGACCTTGCGCCACACCTTGCGCTGGATGGCCGCGCACGACGAGGAATGCGAACGCTTCAGCGCGTTCGTCATCCCGCTCTCCCACGCGGCGGTCGGCAAGGACGACATCGCGCACGTGGTGGTCAACGAACTGATGGAATCGGCGGTGCCGCCGGCGCGCGTGTGCTTCGAGATCGAGGACAAGGTCGCGCAATCCAAGCTGGTGGAGGCGGGTGACCTGATCAACACGTTGCGGGAATTCGGTTGCCAGTTCATCCTCGCCGAGTTTGGCGGCGCCCAGGGCAACTACGAGTATCTCAAGGAACTCGCGGTCAATTTCGTGAGTCTCCCGAGCGGCTATGTCCAGGACGCGCGCCAGGACCCCAAGGACCTGGCGATGGTCCGCTCGATCAACGAACTCGCGCATTTCATGGGCAAGCTCACGATCGCGAAGATCCAGGGTGACGATGCGACCTTGCAGCTGCTGAAGGACATCAAGGTGGACTTCGTCCACGATACCAACCGGGCGACCCGCCTCCTGCTGGGGAACGATGGCTGAGAATCCGAAGAAGATCGGCAAGTACGACGTGATCGATGTGCTCGGTCGCGGTGCGATGGGCGTGGTGTATCGCGGGCATGACCCGTACGTCGATCGACCCGTGGCCATCAAGGTGGCGAGCAACGCGGACGTCGAAAGCACCCAGGGGGTGGCGCGGCGCATGTTCATCAACGAGGCGCGCTCCGCCGGCCGGCTCGATCATCCGAACGTGCTGAAAGTCTACGAGGCGGGGGAGGAGAACGATCAGCCGTACATGGTCATGGAGTACATCCATGGCGGTGACACGCTCCGCAACTACTGCAAGTCGGATACCCTGCTGTCCGTCCCGACGGTGATGCGGATCATCCGGCAGGCGGCCGACGCACTCGACTACGCGCACAAGCAAGGGGTGCTGCACCGGGACATCAAGCCGGCCAACATCATGCTGACCAAGGACGGGGTGGCGAAGATCGGGGACTTTGGCATCGCCCGGCGCATGGGCGTGGACCAGACACAGATTGTCGGCTGGTTCGGCTCGCCGCTGTACATGTCGCCGGAGCAGGCCCGGGACCAGGAGATCACGCCACAGTCCGATCTCTTCTCGCTGGGCTCGGTGTTCTACGAGATGCTTGCCGGCGCGCCGCCGTTCGCCGCCAAGGGACTGACCAGCCTGATTCACAAGGTGGTCAACGAGGACCCGCCGCCGCGGTCGAACGTCCGCCCGGACATCCCCGACCAGCTGTGGCGGATCCTGCGCAAGATGCTGGAGAAGGATCTCGTCAAGCGTTACAAGACCGGCGGCGAGATCGTCGCGGACCTGGACCTGCTGTTGAACGATGCGCGCAACGTGCCGCTCGTGCTCAGCGATGAGCAGAAGATCCAGCGGATGGGTGAACTGGGATTCTTCGCCGGGTTCGGCAAGAACGAACTCAAGGAAGTGAACAAGGTCTGCGTGTGGCAGCGGTTCGAACCCGGCGCGGTCATCTTCTCCGAGGGCGAACGCGATCGCGCGTTCTACGTGATCGTCGACGGCGCGGTATCCATCGTCATCAACGGCGTGCGCATCCGCGAGCTCGAGCGCGGGGAATGCTTTGGCGAGATGGAGTATCTCGCCGACGGCGGGCGCAGTGCATCGATCGCCACCAACCGCGAGACGACGGTGCTGAAGATCGATCGGGACTTCAAGGACTGGGCGTCGCTGCCGTGCCAGCTCCGCATGACCAAGGCGTTCCAGACGATGCTGATCGAACGCCTGCGCGTGACCACCAAGGAACTTGCGCGCGCGCTGCGCAGCTGACGTCGCGGTTTACATTACGGTGCCCAGTGCACGGTGCCAGAGCACCGTGCCCCAGCACAGCGCGAGCAGCACGAGCGACACGAACACCGCTGCGGAGCCCATGTCCTTCGCGCGGCCGGCGAGTTCGTTCTGCTCGGTTCCTACCCGGTCCGTCAGGGCCTCCACTGCTGAGTTCAGCAATTCCACGCAGAGCACGATGAGCAGCGGTGCGACCAGGACGAGGTACTCCAGCGGCGAGCGGCCGAGCCACGCTGCCACCGGTGCCAGCACGATGCCGAGCGCGCATTCCTGGCGGAACGCGGCTTCGTGGCGCCAGGCTGCCTTGAACCCCGCGATCGAGTAACCCGTCGCCCGCCATAGCCGGTCCAGCCCCACCCGTTCACTCGCCATCCTGTTCCCCTCACGTATGGAAGCCGACGTCGGTCTTCGCGCCGGATTATGCGCGAACGCCCCGTCGCAACGCGTGACGGCAACACCGGGCTTGCGCCATCGCGCGGGAGCTGTGTAAATTCACACCTGTACGGATATACAGGTATCCCGATGGACCCATCACTCACGGCACGTCAACGGGAAGTGCTCGCTGCCATTCGCGAGGCACTGGACCGGACCGGCAGCCCGCCGACGCGCGCTGAACTCGCCCGGCGACTGGGCGTGAAGTCTGCCAACGCGGCGGAAATTCACCTGCGGGCGCTGGCGCGCAAGGGCGCCATCCGGCTGCTGCCCGGGGCGTCGCGCGGCATCCAGGTCCTGGTGGACGATGACACCCCGGCCGGATTGCCAGTGGTTGGTCGCGTGGCCGCCGGTGCGCCGGTGCTTGCCGCTCCGCACATCGAGGACTGGCACCGCGTGGACCCGGCACTGTTCCATCCGCAGCCGGATTACCTGCTGCGCGTCCACGGCGCGAGCATGCGGGATGCCGGCATCCTGGACGGTGACCTGCTCGCGGTGCACGCCACGCCGGAAGCGCGAGACGGCCAGATCATCGTCGCGCGGATCGCGGACGAGGTCACCGTGAAGCGTTACCGGCGCCGCGGCACGACCGTCACGCTCGTGGCCGAGAACCCGGATTTCGCACCAATCGAGGTGGATCTGCGGTTACAGGACTTCGCCATCGAGGGGCTCGGTGTCGGCATCCTGCGTCACCGTGGACTTTGAACCATCAGCAATCAGAACGAGGACAATCATCATGCCCGTGTTCGCACCCTTCCACGCCCCGCAGGCGCGGCTGTCGCCCCTATCGCAGCGGAGGCGGGTTTCCCGCGAGGAACCCGCTTCCGCGTGCGATGCGTTTCACGTCGTGTTCCCCAACTTCGCACTCGATGTGCGGTTGCGGGGAGTCGACCATGCTCCACCCTGCGTGCTCGTGGACGGGGCGGGTGCAATCGTGCAGGCGAACACCGCTGCCATCGGTCTCGGCGCCCGACCGGGTGTCCCGGCGGCGCGCGCACGCGCGTTTGCCCCGGGACTGCGGACGCTGGAGCGTGATCGTCGCGGCGAAGCGGAACTGACGGCGCATATCCTGCGCTGGTTGCGCGCACGGGGATTCGACGCAGGCACCACCGCGTGCAGTACCGCGGACCACGCGGACCTGGTCGTTCTGTCGAACGCGCGCGACGGCCGGCTGGCCGAGGTGCGGCACGCGCTGCGCGTATTCGGTGTACGGCACACGATCGCGCCGGCGCGTGCCACTGGTGCGATGCCGGACCGGGTGCCCATGGTTACCGGGCGCGCGGGTGCGGATTGCGTGTTCGCGGCGACGCTCACCCTGCCCTGGGCGCTGACACGCGCGCACGACCTTCACTCGGTAGTTGAACGGTTGCTGGAAGGGTTGCAGCTGATGCACGCCGCGGAGCGCTTCCCCGTGACCCACGTGCAATGGACCTTCGAGCACGTGGACGGCACGTGCGACCATCATGCCTTCGCGCTGGGTGGCACGCCGGTCGCGTCCCCACGGCTCGGCGCCTGGATCCGCGAACGACTGCACCGCCTGCCGCCGGCCGCCCCGTGGCGCGCGGTGACGTTGAAGGCGGGGCGCTGAGCAACGGACTTCCGTCGGGCCTCCATCCGTACGATACTGCGGGCTCGACCCCAACGTGAGAGGAGGTGATCCAATGTCTAGTGAGATCAACGTGTCGCGCCAGCCAATGGATTGCAGCCCGTTTCACACGCAGGTGTGCGGCGGCCGGTGAACGGACGGATCACGGATGCGTCCCGAGGTTGATGCGACATCAATCTCACGGAGGGCCGCCGGGAGGCGGCCCTTCTTTTTTCTGACATGAAGATTCAGCTCCTGAGTGATCTCCACCTGGAGGTCGATCCCTCTTTCCGCCCGACGTACGCACACGGCGCCGACGTACTCGTACTGGCCGGCGACATCGGCGCGCAGCCGGATACGCCGATGGCGCGGCACGGCAGTCCCGACTGGGCGCTCACGCGCTTCGCGCCGGCACTGCGCCACTGGCCCGTACCGGTCCTCTACCTGCCTGGCAACCACGAGTACGACGGCCAGGATTTCGACGACTGCCGCGCGCGCCTGCGCGACATGGCGGAAGCGCTCGGCATGCAGTGGCTCGAACGCGAGCAGGTGATACTGGACGGCATGCGCTTCCTCGGCACGACGTTGTGGAGCGATTTTGACTGCTTTGGCGACCGGCCCGCGCACGTGCCGGGTTCGATGACGCATAACCTGCGGATGCGCGAGAAGTGCTTTCGCGCCGCGAACTACTACCTGGAGAAGGCGGCGACCTTGCGCGACGGACAGCTGTTCGACGCCGCCGCGATGCGCGAGGAAGCGCTGATCTGCCAGGACTGGCTCGCCGATGCGCTGGCGGCGCCGTACGCCGGGCCAACCGTCGTTGTCACGCATTTCGCGCCGAGCCTGAAGAGCCACGATCCCCGCTTTGGATTGACGCCCGGCACGGCAGGTTTCTGCAACGCGCTGGATGCGTTGGCGGCGCAGGCGGATCTCTGGCTGCACGGCCACCTGCATTGTCCGAGTGATTACTTCATCGGGCGCTGCCGCGTGCGCGCGAACCCGCTTGGCTACGCGGCGCAGGGGGAACAGGCAGCGTTTGAGCCCGCCTGCCTGATCGAGATCCGGGACACATCGGATCCGCAGTAGGCGCGCCCGGCGAATTGTGCGATCGTTCGATCGCGCATCTTCCCGCATCGACTGACTTCAACGAGGAACCACCCATGGCCCTGTGGCAGACCGACACGACCGATGGCATCGTGATTGCGAAGTACGTCAACCCGCCGATGAACTACATGACGGCGGATGGCATGAACGAACTGCGTGCACTCATCGAAACCTGGCGGGCGCCCGAGGTCCGCGTGGTCATCCTGACTGGCGGCGTGCCCAATCGCTTCATCACGCATTACAGCGTGGAGGAACTCGTCCAGAGCGCGAAGAACCGCGCGCTGATGATGAACATGGGGCGCGCGTGGCTGCATCATCACAATGCGACCCTGACCAACCTGCGGGATCTGCCGAAGCCGGTGATCGCCGCGATGAGCGGCAGCACGATGGGCGGTGGTTTCGAGACTTCGCTGTCCTGCGACATCCGCATCGCGCAGGCCGGCGACTTCCGCTACGGCCTGCCGGAAGTGACCCTTGGAATCCTGCCCGGCGGCTGCGGAACCCAGCGCCTGTCGCGGCTGCTGGGCGCGGGGCGTGCCATCGACTTCATCCTCCGCGGGCGGATCTGCCGGCCGGAAGAGGCGCTCGCGCTCGGCATCGTGCACGAGGTTGCCACGGATGCCCTGGCCCGCGCCCTCGAGCTCGCGCGTTCGATGCTGAAGCTCTCGCCGGTCGCCATCGCGGAGACCAAGCGCGCCGTCTACGAAGGCAGCGAGGTGCATCTGCAGGGTGGCCTGGAAATCGAAGGCGACGCCTTCATTCACACGATGCTGACCGACGAGGCCGTTGCCATCATGGAAGAGTACGTCGCGCAGCCGTTCGAGGAGCGGGTGAAGTGGCTGGAACGCGATCGCGCGTTGCATCACCCGCGCTGACCCACCTCCGCGCGCGCCGGTCGCACGGGCGCGCCGACCCCGTGTCACCGCGCATGCAGTGCCTGCTCGGCATGGCGGCATCGTTTGCCGGACCGGCACTGCTCCTGTTCGCGTTGACCGGATGCGCGACGAACCCGGCAACCGGGCGCTCGGACTTCGTGACGATGAGCGAGCAGCAGGAGATCGCAACCGGCGAACAGGTCAATCGCGAGGTGCTGCAGCAGTACGCGGTCTACCAGGACGCGGCGTTGCAGACCTATGTCAACGGGGTGGGGCAGCGCGTCGCCACCCACGGCCATCGGCCCGGGCTCAGTTACCGCTTCACGGTTCTCGACAGCCCGGAGACCAATGCCTTCGCACTGCCCGGCGGGTACATCTACATCACGCGCGGGATGCTCGCCTACCTGAATTCCGAGGCCGAGCTCGCCGCGGTGCTCGGCCATGAAGTGGGCCACGTGACGGCGCGACACTCCGTGCGGCAGCAATCCACGGCGCAGGTCACGAGCCTCGGTGCGGGTCTGCTGTCGATCTTCGTGCCACAGCTGGGACAGGTCGGGCGCCAGGCGGTCAGCCTGCTCGGTACCGCACTCGTGCGCGGCTACGGACGCGAGCACGAACTGGAAGCCGATCGACTCGGCGCGGAGTACCTGGTGCGGTCCGGCTATGACCCGGGCGCCGTGATCGACGTGCTGCGCACGTTGAAGGCGCAGGAAGCGCTGGATCAGCAGCTGGCGCAGCTGGAAGGACGACAGCCGCGCGCGTATCACGGCCTGTTCTCCACGCATCCCGACAGCGACACCCGGCTCCGCGAAGCCATCGATCATGCGCGCACCGTGCTCGGCAGCGCGCCCGCGACGCCGCAGGTCGGACGCGATCGTTTTCTCGATGAAATCGACGGGCTCGTCATCGGGAACAACCCTGCCGAGGGCGTGGTGCGCGGGCACAGCTTCATGCATCCGGAGCTCGATTTCGTGCTGGCGTTTCCCGACGGCTGGTCGATTGAGAACCAGCCCAACCGGCTGGTGGCAACCGAGCCCGCGGGCCGCGCGCAGATGCAGGTGTCGCTGGTTGGCGCCACGCAGGACGAAACCCCCGAGGCCGTGCTGCAACGCCTCGGGGTGCGCGAGTTCGTGCAGGGCAAGCGCCTGACAATCGCGGGCCACCCGGCGGTCAGCGGGTTCACGCGCGTCACGGTGCAGGGCGTCGCGCGGGTGGCACGCATCAGCGTCATACGGCGCGGTCCGCAGCAGGCCTTCATCCTTACGGGACTCACCGCCCGCGAACAGGACCTGCCGTCGCTCGACCCCGTGTTCGTCGAGGTTGCCCGGAGTTTCCGTGCGCTGACGGACAAAGAGCGGAGCGGCATCCGGCCGCGGCGCCTGCGCGTCGCGGACCTCGAGGGACCGGTCACGTGGGCATCGCTGGCGAAGGCGTCCGGGCTCAAGCGGTTGCCCGAGGCGCAGCTCAAGGTGCTCAACGCGGCGGCGCCGGCGGACGCGGCGCCGGTGCACAAGCGCATCAAGCTCATTGAATAACGGATTCCGTACGCACGAGGAGAAGCCGATGGCTGCCGTGACCGCCAGAATGATCAATGTCAACGGGCTGCGCTCGCCATGCCTGGAGGCCGGGACACCCACCACTGAGGCTGCCGCCACCGAAGCGGTCGTGTTCGTGCACGGCAATCCTGGTGCGAGCGAAGACTGGCGCGATCTCGTGGGCCGGGTGGGGGAGTTCGGTCGCGCGCTCGCGCTCGACATGCCGGGATTCGGCAAGGCGGACAAGCCGGCCGATTTCGATTACACGGTCGCCGGCTACGCTGCGCACCTGGAGGCTGCGCTGCAGGTGCTCGGCGTGACGCGCGTGCACCTGTGCGTGCACGACTTCGGCGGCCCGTGGGGGCTCGCGTGGGCCGCGCAACACCCGGCGCGCGTGGCCAGCGTGACGCTGTTCAACATCGGGATCCTGCCCGGGTATCGGTGGCATTTCATGGCACGGATCTGGCGGCTGCCGCTGATCGGTGAGCTCGCGATGAAAACCACCACGCGCGCCGGCTTTCGCGCCCTGCTGAAGCTGGGGAACCCGCGCGGGCTGCCGCCCGCGATGGTCGAGCGCATGTACGAGGATTTCGATGCCGGCACGCAGCGGGCCGTGCTGCGTCTTTACCGGGCGACGAACCCGGACGATGTCGGCGATTTCTCCGCACAGGTGATCGCGGCGTTACGCCCGCGCGACCTGCCCGCACTGGTTGTCTGGGGCGAACGTGACATCTACCTGCCGAGCCGTTTCGCCGAGGTGCAGAAGCAGGTGTTCCCGCGCGCGCGCATCGTGCGCCTCACGGACAGCGGGCACTGGCCGTTCGCGGACAACCCGGACGCAGTGGCCGGCCACGTGATCCCGTTCCTGCGCGAACAGATGCGCGACGGCGCCGCCACGGACGCTCAGAACAGCTGACCGGTCCGCGGGGCCGCCCGCGCCGCGCCGACGGCACTCACGTACGCGCAGAAGTCGCAGGCCGGTGACGACGCCGGCGGCGTCTCCATGAGCAGGCATGCGAGTGCGCGATCGATCGCCGGTTCCACCCAGGCGTCGTCCCCGTCGTACGCGAAGATCCGTGTCTCGAAACGCAGCACGTCATCGAACGGCCGCGCGTCCCGGATGCCGTTGGCGTAGACGAAGTAGGCGCGCGGCGACACGTCGAGCCCGTTGCCGCGCAGCAGCCACTGGTAGAACTCGACCTGCCGTTTGTAGGCACGCTGCCACTCGGCATCGATCGACAGCGCGGCCTGGCGACTCGTCGCCTTGTAGTCGACCACGTGAAAGCGGCCGTCGGATCCTTGCCAGAGATCGTCGATGGCGCCGAACAGTTCGAGGTGCGTGCTGGTGTGGCGCCGCGTGACGCCGGTGAAATTGTGCCGCCAGCGCGCGAGATCCGGATGCGCAGCCGGGATGCAGGTCAGTCCGGCCGCGCGCAGCCGCGGTGGCACCACGTCACCGCCGCGGTAGGCATCGAACTCGTTGCGGAACAGGTGATCGACCGCGGAATTCAGGTTGTACGGCGGGCCCGAAGGCTGACGGACCTGCGCGCGCAGATCGAGCCAGAAGCAGCCCGGGCACGCGAGGAACAGTTCGAGCCGCGATCGGCTCAGTCGTTTGGGCAGTGTCATGCTGCGGCAGTATAAGGTCGCGCCGCGCCGGACGGTCGCGCGGCAGCGGCAATTGTTAGGGTGGGAGGCGGCAGTCATAATCGCGTCCCCAGGTGACCTTTCCGGGACACCGAGGGCGGCGGCCTCTGCGCCGCGATTCCGGAGACCGATGCGCGCGCCACCCACCGATTCCTCCCCACTGACCGAAACGGCCGCCGGACGCGGCCGCGTCCAGGCGGGTGTCATTGCCATCGCGCTCCTGGGGCTCGCGCTCGCGACCTACCTGGTGGTGCACCACGGCGCGCGCGACATCGTGCAGGCGCTGGCCGGCATTGGCTGGGGCATGGTCGCAATCGTGATCGCACACGTCGCGCAGGTGGCGCTGTCGGGCCGCGGGTGGCACGCGGTCGGTCACGTGGAACACGACGCGCCGGTCGGCGTGTTCATCCTCGCGCGCTGGATCCGGGAAGCCGTGAGCGGCCTGTTGCCGTTGACCCAGATCGGCGGCGAAGTGGTGTCCATCCGCATCGTCGCGCTGCACGGAGTGGGCAACGGGATCGCCGCAAGCAGCATGATCGCGGACCTCGGTGCGCAGATCGTGAGCCAGGCGCTGTTCACGCTCCTCGGGTTGTCCCTGCTGCTCGCGGACGGGCACCAGGGGCCGGTTGTCCTGTGGACAGTGCTCGGGCTCGTGGCCTCCGTCTCGGTGCTGCCCGCGTTCTTCTTCGCGCAGCGGCGTGGACTCCTGCGCGCAACCGAGAACCTCTTCATTCGCCTCGCGGATCGCTTCCCGGCATTCAAGGGCAGCTCGCTGGACGGTCTGCATGATTCCATCCACCGCATCTTCCGGCAGCCGCAGTCGCTCGTGATGTCGTTCCATGCCCACCTGCTGTCGTGGCTGCTGGGCGCTTTCGAGATCTGGCTGATCCTGCATTTCCTCGGCGCGGACGTCGGGCTGCGCGAGGCGCTGGTGATCGAAAGCCTGAGCCAGGTGATCCGCAGCGTCGCGTTCGCGGTGCCCGGTGGCCTGGGCGTGATGGAAGGCGGATTCATGCTGCTCGGCGCACTGTACGGCCTGTCGCCACAGACCGGGCTCGCGATGTCGCTCGCGAAGCGCGTGCGCGAAGTCCTGCTCGGGGTACCCGCGCTCGCGGTGTGGCAGGTGATCGAAGGACGCCGGTGGTGGACACGCCGCCGCACCAGCCCGACGCCCGGCCTGACGGATTGAGGAGACGCCGGGCGGGTCCCTGCCCGGCGTGTCGCGGTCAGGTGCGCAGCGATCGGTTTTCGGTGTCGAGCGCGCTCCAGTCGTCGGTGCGGCCGAGCGCATACGGCAGGAACTTCGCGGGATCCACCCGCGCGAGCGTCTCCGCGCGCGCGACGAGATCGCCCTGGGTGTAGGCGCCGCGGAGGACCTTCACGATGGGGATCTCGTCCAGCGGATCGTGCACGGTGCGGCCGAGTCGAAGCGCGCCGCGGCCCGACAGGTTCGACCGCAGGGTGAGCGCGAAACGCGCGCAGGTCAGCACGGGGTCCCACTCGAACCCGATCCCGTGCGTGGCCGGAATCGCCTTGTAATTGAAATTCACGCCTTCGCCTTCCGTCGGTCCGTGATCAGCGGTGACATCGACTTCCAGTTCAATAAGGGGGGTGCCGTGGCGCTCCACCCTTCCGCTGAACTGGTCTCCGCGCCGGAACAGACGCGTGCTGGCTTCCTTCTTGGGTTCGCCGAACAGCTCCCGTCCGTAGATGATCGGCTGGTCGCGATCCATGTACATCGCGAGCACGTAATCTCCCACGATCTTCTTGTGCTTCGCCTCGAGGTAGATTGCGCCGCCATCGAAGTCGCCGACGCAGTTGCTCTGCCAGCGTCCGACCATCGCCGTCACGCGCGGGTTGCCCGTGGATTCGAGGCCTGGCGGCAGCAGCCGCCGGATCACGGCCGGGCGGGTCAGGAACTCCACGCTCAGCATCTCGGCGTTCACGAAGCGTGGCCGGCTGAGTGCATGCTGGATCTTGCGGATCTCCTGGCGTGTACGTACGAAACCCATCGGGTGTCCTCCTGTCGGTGGTGAATGGAACCGGATCAGTCGCCGAGCAGCACGTGGACGCGCCGGTTGTGCTTGCCCTTGTTCTCTACCTTGCCGAGCGTGACGGCACCGATTTCGCCGGTGCGTGCCACGTGCGTACCGCCGCACGGCTGCAGGTCCACACCGTCGACGTCCACCAGTCGCACGCGGCCTCGGCCCATCGGTGGCTGCACCGACATGGTCCGGACCAGCGCCATGTTCGCCGCCATCTCCTCGTCCGAAATCCACCGGTACCCGACCGGATGGTCCGCGCTGACGAGCCGGTTCAGTGCGGCTTCCACGGTCGCCTTGTCCAGGCCCTGTTCCATGTCGAAATCGAGGCGGCCGCGATCCCGCGCGATGGCGCCGCCGGTGACCGGGTGCGGGATCAGCGCGCACAGCAGGTGCAGGCAGGTGTGCACGCGCATGTGCCGATGGCGCGTGTCCCAGTCGATGCGCGCGGTGAGTTCCGTGCCGGGCGCGGGCAGCGCGCCGCCCTCCGCAGGCACGTGCAGGATGCCCTCCGGCGTCGCGCGCGTGGTGACGATGGGCAGGATCGATCCGTCGTCCAGCACGAGTTCGCCCGCATCACCAGGCTGACCCCCGCCTTCCGGATAGAACACGGTGCGGTCCAGCCGGATGCCGGCGGGGTCCACCGCGACGACCCGCGCCCGGCACGATTTCAGGTAAGCATCTTCGCGGAAGAGTTCAAGGGTCATGCGGTGTCTCCGGCGGTGCCGACGGGGCGCGGGGTCCGCGCGCTGGATCACGAGTGTCCGCGTGGCCGTCGGAAAAGTCCACGCTCACGGGGCCGCGCCGCGGCGCGTAAACTACCCCGCTGCCGGCGCGCGACGCGCGGCGATTTCCATCACGGCAGGGCCCCGGTGTCGGCGCCCGGAGATTTCCTGGATGCAGTGTTTCGCGCCCTTGCGCGCCGATGGTTCGCGTCGATGAGGCAGTCCTTCGCGGCCGGTCTCCTCGCGGGCCTCTCCGCCGTCATCGTCTGGGGCATGCAGTTCCCGATCGCCAAGGATGCGTTCGTCCTCGTGGATCCGTTTCACGTCACGCTCGTGCGCTACCTGCTCGCCGCGTGCGTACTGACGCCGTTCGTGCTGCTGCGCGAAGGAATCGGCGTGCTGTCGTTCGGCGGCAAGGGGCTGCTTGCCGCGAGCATGGGCGCGATGGGTATGAGCATTTCGCCGCTGATGGTGTTCTACGGGATTTCCCTGGCGGGCGCGGAGCACGGTTCGGTCATCGTCGCACTGCAGCCGTCGGTGATGGCCCTGGTGCAATGGGCGCTCACGGGCAAGCGACCGTCGCGCTTCACCCTGATCTGCATCGGCGTGGCGTTTCTCGGCGTGGTGCTCGTGGTCACGCGCGGCGGGCAGGGCCTGCAGGGGTCGACCGGGGCGATCGCGGGCAGCGTGCTGATCCTGCTGGGCGGGCTGTGCTGGATCTACTACAACCTCGGATCGGAGCGCCTCAAGGGATGGTCGGTGTGGCGCATTACGCTCCTGACGATCCTGCCGGGGACCGCCTGCACGATGGTCGTCATCGCGGTCCTCACGACGGCAGGCTGGCTGGAGACGCCGGGTGTGGACGCGTTCCGGGCGGCGGCGCCGGATCTCGTGTTCCTGAGCATGCTCGGGGTCGTGTACGGCATGCTCGCGTGGAATTTCGGCACGCGCCGGATAGGACCACTGAACTCCATGCTGCTGACGAACCTCATGCCGGTTGCCACGTTCACCTACCGCGCGCTGCAGGGGGCTTGCTTCACCCCGATCGAGATCACCGGCGCGGCGATCGTGGTGGCCGCACTGGTCGCCAACAACCTGTACCTGCGGCGACAGTTCCTGCAGGAAACGCGCACGCAGGTGAAGCCCCCTCCCGCGCACGACAACTGAGTACGACCCTGGAGACCGGATATGAATCTCAGTTTCTTCACGATGCCGCTGCACCCGTTGAATCGCGACTACCGCGAAACTTTGCGCGAGGACCGCGCCGCCATCCTGCTCGCCGACGAACTGGGGTACGCCGAGGCGTTCGTCGGCGAGCACGTCACCGACCTGGCGGAGACCGTGACGTCATCGCTGACGTTCCTGGCAAGCCTCGCGTACCAGACGCAGCGGATCCGGCTGGGGACCGGCACGATCAACCTGCCGAACACGCACCCGGCGGCGGTGGCCGCGCAGGTTGCGATGGTCGACCACATGTGCGACGGGCGTTTCATCCTCGGCATCAGCCCGGGAGGTCTGCGCTCCGATGCGGAAGTGTTCGGCAACCTCGACGAGGACCGTAACGCGATGGCGCGCGAGGCGATCGCCCAGGTGCTCGAGATCTGGCGGCGCGAGCCGCCGTACGAGATCGCGGGCGATTTCTGGCGCATCTCCACCGCGCGCACCTTGGACCGCGAGATCGGGCAGGGCGCGATCCTGAAACCCCTGCAACGGCCACATCCGCCGATCGCGGTGGCGTGCGTGTCGCCGTTCTCGGACTCTGTCGTGCACGCTGCGCGTCACGGTTGGACGGTACTGTCGGCGAACTTCCTGCAGCCGGTCTGGGTGGCGAGCCACTGGCTGAAGATGCAGGAGGGTGCGACGCTCGGCGGACGCGCCGCTACTGGTGCCGACTGGCGCGTCGGGCGCAGCGTCTACGTGGCGGAGACCGAAGCCGAGGCCCGCGCGTACGCGCGCAGCCCGCAGGGACCGTACGGCCATTACTACCGCAGCCTCATGCGCAAGCTCATCGGCAATGGCCGCCCGCAGCTGTTCAAGTCGGACCTGGACATGCCCGACGCCGCGCTGACACTCGAATACGTGCTGGATTCGCTGGTGATCTGCGGCACTGTCGAGCACGTGGTCGAGCAGGTGCTCGCGCTGCGCGAGCAGGTGGGGCCGTTCGGGACTTTGGTATATGCCGGGCACGACTGGGCCGACCCGCTGCGTGCGCAACGCTCGATGCGGCTGATGGCCGAGGAAGTGATGCCGCGCGTGAATCGCGCGCTGCGGGAGTGAGCGTGCCACGCACGTGGCGGCCGTACGAAGATTGCGGCGTCCAGCGCGAATCGCGAGTGCATTCGCCCGCCCTCGGTTCCCGCGAGACTCAGTCTCCGCGTTTCAGCAGTTCGGCAAGTCCGGCAAAAGCCTTCCCGGTCGCGGCGGGCGACGACGCCTTTGCGCCGGGAGCGCTTCCGAGCCCCTGGGCTGCTTCCACCAGCCGCACGTGTTCCTGTTCGTGGCAGTAGACGCACAGCAGTTCCCAGTTGCTGCCGTCGGGTGGGTTGTGGTCATGGTCGTGGTTGCGGTGGTGAACCGTGAGTTCGCGGAGGTTCTCGCGCGAGAACTCGCGGCTGCAGCGGCCGCAGACCCACGGAAAGAGCTTGAGCGCCTGCGCGCGGTAATCCTGTTCGCGGGCCTCACGCTGGCGTCGCGCATCGGCGACCACGCGATCGAGCCTGGCCTGGTCCGGAAGCTTCTTCACGGTTTCAGTATCTCCCGCTTGCCCTGCAAGTATAGGTCGACGTCGGTGGCGAGCGCGGTGACCGCCGCATCGAGCGCGTTCGTGAACGCCGCGGACGCGCGCGTCGGGTCACGGGACATGGAGGACATCGGCCCGAGGTACGCAAGGCGCTGGCTGCGCAGCTCGTCGCGACCGGGGCAGGCGCGTTCGACGAGGCGCGCGACGAGCGTCAGCCTGAACTGGTAGCCCGGTGTGAACGCGAGGTGCATGTCCACGACATCGAGATCGAACACGCTGTCGACATTGACGTCGGGAAGGGGGGCCGTGCAGTCCTCCCTGGTCCGTAAGACCACGCGATCGTCATTCGCCGCCCGCGCGGCCGCCGCGTCGGCGATACGCGCCGGCAGCGCCGTGATGGCCGGGAGTGCCGCGAAGGCCTCCTTCGCGTGCGCGGTTGCGACGCGTCCCGTTTCCCCCTGTGCCGCGCTGTACACGAGGCTCGACGTCGCCCCGGCCACCGCGAACAGTCCGCCGAGAACCGCCAGGCAAGGCCCCGCGGCGGGTCCGGTTCCCGCGCACAGGTAGAGCGACGCCTGCAGGTCCGAATCGTAATCCGCGTAGCCGCGATCAAGCGCGGTGACCGCGCGACGGGGTCCCACGGTGCCCGAGGTCGCGAGCGCGAGCGACGGCGACGGCACGGCGCGCAGCACCGGCGGGTGCGTGACGATGCGGGGTCGCGGCGGGTGAGGCGTGCAGCCAGGCAGCCCCGCAGCGCCCAGCAGCGCCACCGCCTGCGCTAAGATGACGCACCCGCGGCGCAGCGCACGCGCGACCCCACCGGCCCGGGTACCCTTGATCAATCCGAAATGACCTGCATGAAAGAAATCCCCGCCCGCGGCCTCGTGACAACCTGCCTGACGGTAAAGCCCGAATGGCTCGATTACAACGCGCACATGAACGTCGCGTACTACAACACGGCATTCGACGTCGCGATCGAGGACCTGAAGGCCGCGTACGGTCTCACGCCCGCCTACCGCGAAGCCCATGGACGTTCCACCGTCGCGCTCGAATGTCATCTCACGTACCAGAACGAGGCGCATCTCGGTGACGCGCTGCGCATCGAGTCGCGCATCCTGGCGACCGACGGCAAGCGCACGCACATCGCGCAGGCGATGTATCGCGAGGCGACCCTGCTGGCGACCCAGGAAGTCATGTCCATCTCGTTTGACCTCGCAGCGCGCCGGACCTGCCCGTTCGATCCCGTGCTGCTGGAAGGAATCCACGCCTTGCAGAAGGCGCAGGCTGCGCTGCCGACGCCCGGCTGGATCGGGCGTAGAATCGGCCTGGATTCCCCGCGCCCGCGGCCCTGAGGCCAAGGGAAGCTTCGAGTACGGCAATCGTCCAACCAAGGGAGCGTTCCATGGCAGATCTCGACGGGCGCACAATCATCGCGCGCAGCCTGAAGCAGCAGGGCATCGACCACCTGTTCGGCGTGGTGGGGTTCCCGGTGATGGAACTCGCCGCTGCCGCCCAGGCCGAAGGCGTCCGGTTCTACGGTTTTCGCAACGAGCAGGCGGCGAGCTATGCGGCGGGTGCTGTCGGGTACCTCACCCAACGCCCCGGTGCGTGCCTGACCGTCTGTGGTCCGGGCATGGTGCACGGCATCGCGGGATTGTCGAACGCGTGGGCGAACTGCTGGCCGATGCTGCTGATCAGCGGGGCGCCGGATTCCTATCAGCGTGAACAGGGCGCCTTCCAGGAGGCCCCGCAGCTTGAGGCCGCGCGACCGTTCGTGAAGCTCGCGACGCGGCCCGATGCGCTGGCCCGCGTGCCCGCTTACATCGAGAAGTGCGTGCGGACGTCCCTGTACGGCCGGCCGGGCGCGGTCTATCTCGACCTGCCGAACGACATCATCACGGATCGCCTCGACGAAACATCGATTCCCTGGCGGCCCGCCTGCCCGCCGGCGCCGAAGAGCCTGGCAGATCCGGCAGTGGTCGAAGCCGCGCTCGCCGCACTGCGCACCGCGCGGCGGCCGCTCGTGATCGTGGGCAAGGGCGCTGCCTATGCGCGCGCGGAACACGCGGTGCGGGCGTTCCTGGAGCACACGCGCCTGCCGTTCATCGCGTCCCCGATGGGCAAGGGAGTGGTGCCCGATGATCACGCGCTGTCCGTCGCGCCGGCGCGTTCACACGCGCTGCAGGAAGCCGACGTGGTGCTGCTGATCGGGGCGCGGCTGAACTGGATCATGCATTTCGGACAGCCGCCCCGTTTTGCGCGCGATGTCCGCATCCTGCAGATCGACGTGGCGGGTGAGGAGGTTGGCACGAACGTGCCGAGCACGGCCGCGCTCGTGGGCGATGCGCAGGCGGTGATGGACCAGCTGAACGCAGCGCTGGCGGCGCATCCCTGGGAGTTTCCCGCACGGTCCGAGTGGTGGTCGGCGCTGCGCACGAAGATCACCGAGAACGAGGCACAGGTCACCGCGATGATGCAGGACGACAGCGTGCCGATGGGGTACTACCGCGCGCTGCGGGAAGTCCGCGAGCACATTCCGCGCGATGCGATCATCTGCAGCGAAGGCGCCAACACGATGGACATCGGGCGCAGCGTGATGCTGAACTACGACGCACGCCAGCGGCTCGATGCCGGCACGTTCGGCACGATGGGCGTGGGGCTTGCGTTCGCGATCGCCGCCGCCGTCGTGCACCCGGGCCGGAAGGTGTTCTGCGTGGAGGGGGATTCCGCGTTCGGCTTCAGTGGCATGGAAGTCGAGACCGCGTGCCGTTACCGGCTGCCGATCACGTTCGTCGTGATCAACAACAACGGCATCGGCAGCGGCGAAACCACGCTGAGCGATCCGGTACCCCCGCACGCCTACACGCCGGAAGCCCGCTACGACCGCGTGATCGAAGCATTCGGCGGCAAGGGCTACCACGTGACCACGCCGGACGCGCTGCGGCGTGCGCTGCGCGAGGCCGCTGACGCGGCGGTGCCGACGCTCATCAACGTCATGATCAACCCCCAGGCAACGCGCAAGCCGCAGAAGTTCGAATGGCTGACGCGCTGATCCCGAACCGCGCCGATCGGGGACTGGGCGCCTGCGGGGCGATCGCGCGGAATTGATCGAAACCACCCGGAACACGCTTGCAGCATGGAGAAATGTCGATGATCTTTCCTGAATACAGCCGGTACGACGGTCTGGGACTTGCCGAACTCGTCCGCCGCGGCGAGGTCTCGCCCGCGGATCTCGTGGACAGCGCGCTCGATGCGGTCGAACGCCTGAACCCCGAGCTCAATTGCGTCGTGCAGAAGTTGCGCGCCCAGGCGCTCGCCGAGGTAAGGCGCGGTCTGCCCCACGGACCGTTCCGCGGCGTGCCGTTCCTGGTGAAGGAGTTCGGCATGCACTTCAAGGGAATGCAGACGTCGGCGGGCTCGCGGCTGGCGGCCGGCGTGCGCTTCGACGCGGACACCGAGCTGATGCGACGGGTTCGTGCAAGCGGGCTCGTGACCGTGGGCACGACGACCACACCCGAGATGGCGTTCAACGCGAACAGCGAGGCGCTCGTCTACGGTTCCACGCGCAATCCCTGGAACCTCGGCTACTCGGTGGGCGGCTCGTCCGGCGGCGCAGGGGCCGCCGTGGGCTCGGGCATGGTGCCGCTGGCGCACGCAAACGATGGGGGCGGATCAATCCGGATCCCCGCCGCGTGCAACGGGGTCGTCGGCCTGAAACCGACGCGCGGCCGGACACCCACGGGACCCGATGCCGGGATTTTCCTGTGGGGCCTCGCGATCGAGTTCGTCAACACGCGCTCGGTGCGCGATTCCGCCGCGCTGCTGGATGCCGTCGCGGGTCCGGATGACGGCTATTTCTACACCGCGGAACCGCCGCGGCGCGGTTTTCTGACCGCCGCGATGACCCCTCCCGCACCGCTGCGGATTGGGGTGGTGGATCGGCTCCCGGGCGGACGCGCGATCACCCGTGAGATTCGCGATCGCCTCGACGACACCTGCAAGCTGCTCGAGGATCTTGGGCATCGCTGCGAACCCGTCAGGCTGAACTACGATGCGGATGCGTTCAACGAATCGACGATCCGGCTGTGGGCGACGACGCTCGGCTATTTCATGGAGCAGTTCGCGGCGGCGACGGGCCGCAGGATCGGACCCAAGACCGTGGAGGCGGTCACGCTCGAGGTCTACCGGTTCGGGCAGACGGTGAAGGCCTTCGAACTGGAACACGCGATGGTTCAGCAGAACGCGGTGTGCCGCCACGTGGGGGCCGTCATGCGCGGGTACGACGTGCTGCTGACCCCGGGACTCGCGCGCGATGTGGCAAAGCTCGGTGAACTCGACCAGAACGCCAGGGGCATGGACACCATGGCATGGTGGAAGCACATCATTCAGCAGTACTCGGTGTTCACAGCGCTGTTCAACACGACCGGCCAGCCGGCGATCATGCTGCCCTTGTGGCAGGCGAAATCCGGTCTGCCGCTCGCGATGCAGTTCGTCGGGCGACCCGGCGACGAGGAGACGCTGCTGAGCCTGGCGGGGCAGCTCGAACAGGCCCATCCGTGGGCAGGGCGACGCCCGCCGCATTACGCCTGACCTGCCTGTCCGACCGGCCCGGTCTCAATTCCCGGGCTGGTAGCGCCGATAGATCGGTCGAATCACCTGGTCCGGGATCGCGACGCCGGAAGTGCGCGCGGTCCTGGAAGTCATTCAGGCATCGACAGGTCTGGTACCATGCCCCGGTGGCCCGCCGTCGTCACGGGCCACGGCCCCCAATTCTCCGTCCACAGACCCGAATACGAGGATTCCTCATGACGTCCACGAATGTCCATGAGCTGAAGCTCAGGCTATGGAAGCTGCCGCCGAAGCAGCGCACGGTCCTGTTGTCCGATCTCGAAGCCGCGCTCACGCTGGCGCCCGGGGAGGCGCAGGACGCCGCGCTCGCCAAGATCGCGCAGGCGGTCTCCAGGGCCGAGGTCGCCAGGGAAAAAAAGCTCGCGCGCAAGGAAAAAGCGGTCCAGGACGCCGAACAGAAGCTGCGCCAGGAAATCGGTCTCTGAGCCTCACCTGGCGCGGTCTCCGCGCCGCGGCACCTCGATCGGCGCGCTGCCCGCGCATCACATCGGTATCTCTCCGCGCGTGAATGGGCCCCGCCAAGGGGCTGCGGGAAATCCGTTCAGTCGCTGAGCGTCTTCAGCAGCGGCTGGATCGTCGCCAGGTCCCAGTAGTCACACCAGCGTGTGATGCGCCCGTCGCGCACCTCGAACAGACCCGCCACGGGCAACTCGACACGGATGCCGCGCCGTTCCCAGGTCTCCAGTCGCGCGTTCATCACGATGTCGCCGTTGCCGACCGTGTGGGAAATCTCCATGCGACGCAGCGCGCAGTTCGGGCCGTGCACGAGGGGGTCCAGCACCTTGCGGACTTCCGCGTGACCGACCACGGGCGCCCACGGCATGTTGTGATACACCACGTCCTCGCTGAGGTACGCGCAGGTTTTCACCATGTCCGCGTCGAGCAGCGAATTGCAGAGATCCGTCACGAGCTTCATGGGAGAGGTGGACATGCGGTGTTCTCCGGTCTTGGGGCAGTCCGGACACTAGCGCAAAAGCGACGGGCACGCGAGGCGACGGGCACGACTTGCACCCGCTCCGGATTGACGTCAGGCTGACCGTTCAACCACGTTGGAGCAGCCCGTTCATGTCCGCGCAGTCCGTACCCGCCACACGGCACACCCGCTTTCCCGGCCGCATCGTCTGCGTCGGCTTCGGCAGCATCGGGCAAGGGGTGATGCCGCTGATTTTCCGTCACATCGAGGGCGTCGACCCCGCGCACATCACGATCATCACGGCCGATGAAGCCGGTCGCGCGGAAGCGGAAATGTTCGGGATCCGCTTTCTCTGCCAGCCGCTCGACCGCGACAACTACCGGCAGATCCTCGCGCCGATGCTCGGCCCCGGCGACTTCCTGCTGAACCTGTCGGTGGACGTCTCCAGCGTTGCGTTGATCGAGTTCGCCGGCGAGCGCGGTGCGCTTTACCTCGACACCTGCATCGAACCATGGCCGGGCGGGTACACGGATCCGTCGCTGTCACCCTCGTTGCGTTCGAACTACGCGCTGCGCGAAAGCGCTCTTGCCTTGCGCAAGACGCGACCGGGCGGGGCCACGGCCGTCATCACGCACGGCGCGAACCCCGGACTGGTGTCGCACTTCGTCAAGCAGGCGCTGCTGAATATCGCGTCGGACACCGGCCTGCAGGTGCCGGAGCCGAAGACCCGCGCCGCGTGGGGGGAACTCGCGGCGCGGCTCGGCGTCAAGGTAGTGCACATCGCCGAACGCGACACGCAGACACCGGATGTCCCCAAGGCGGTGGGGGAGTTCGTCAACACCTGGTCCGTGGACGGGTTCTACAGCGAAGGGTCGCAGCCCGCGGAACTCGGATGGGGAACGCACGAAGCGCACCTGCCCGAGGATGCGCGTCGCCATGACTTCGGCTGCGACAGCGCGGTCTACCTGCTGCGCCCCGGCGCAAGCACGCGGGTGCGCACATGGACGCCGCTGGCCGGGCACTTCCACGGGTTCCTGATCACGCACGGCGAATCGATCTCGATCTCGGACTACTACACGGTGCGCGACGGCGAGCGCGTGACGTATCGTCCCACTGTGCACTACGCCTACCACCCGTGTGATTCCGCCGTGCTGTCGGTACACGAACTGGCGGGCCGCAACTGGCACCTCCAGTCCCGCAAGCGGATCCTGATGGACGACATCGTGCACGGCGTCGACGAACTGGGCGTGCTGCTCGCGGGACACTCACGCAATGCCTACTGGTACGGTTCGCAGCTATCCATCGAGGAAGCACGCGCACTCGCGCCGTACAACAGCGCGACGAGCCTGCAGGTCTGCGTCGCGGTGCTGTCGGGCATGATCTGGGCGATCGAGAATCCCGCGCGCGGTATCGTGGAACCCGACGAGATGGATTTCCGGCGCAATCTCGCGATCTGCATGCCGTATCTCGGACCGGTGGTCGGCGCCTACTCGGACTGGACGCCGCTCCATCAGCGCGGGGAACTGTTTCCCGAAGCGCTCGACACGCGCGACCCGTGGCAGTTCTCCAATGTCCGCGTGGTATGAAGGGGCAGACATGAATGCAACCGAGGGCGTCACCGGCGGCTGCCTGTGCGGTCGCGTGCGCTTCCGCGCCCGCGGTGTCCCGCGTTTCGCGGTGAACTGTCACTGCCGTGTCTGCCAGAGGATCACGGGCAGCGGCTACACGCCGGTGGCCGCGTATCCGGAAGCGGACGTCGAGGTGACCGGCCCGATCCGCTACTTCGAGCGGCGTGGCGATTCCGGGGGCAAGGTGTGGGAGGGCTTCTGTCCGGAGTGTGGCGCGCGCCTGACCGGCAAGGCCGAGACCATGGCGGGACTGCTGCTGGTGCAGGCCGGCGCCTACGATGACCCCAACCTGTTCCAGCCGACGATGAACATCTTCACCGCGAGCGCGGCCCGCTGGGACGCGATGGATCCCGCGCTGCCGTCCTACCCGGGCATGCCGCCGCTGTAACGCGGCGCGCGGGTCAGACGTCGAACTGCACCACCGCGGCGCCGCTGCCGTAGCTCGGCCCGTAGCCGAGCGTGCGCGCGCCCGCGAACCGTGGGCCGAGCGCCCCGAGTACGAACGCAAGATGCTTCATGCCCATGTCCGCGCGTGCCTTGGCCGCGTAATCCGCGCAGAACACGCGCAGTGCGTCGCCGTCCGGGCGGGCGAGCGTCTCGAGCATCTGCCGGTTCAGCGCATCATCGGCAGCGGAGGCAACGCGGTCATCCGCCGGCGCGATTTCCTCGCGGAAGATTGTCCCCGACAGTCCACCCACGCCGAGCACGGCGTAGCGGCGGCCAAGCCGTTCTGCCTCGGCAGCGGCGAGCGCGCCGAGACGTTCGGTGGTCTGCCAGTCGTGGTAGACGTTGTTCGCGACGATGACGAGCGGGACCCGGCGGCCAGGATTGAGGAACCCGTTGGCGACAATCGTGCCGGTGTCGATTGGAAAGCCGTCGTAGTCCACGCCCTTCGAACGCACGCCGATGGTCGCCGACGCCGCGATGCAGGCCTGTGCGAGCGCCGTGTCGACACGCATATCGAATGGCAGGTCGCCGAACTCGTACCAGTTCTCGTCGACATGGAGTCCTTGCACGTGCGCGCGCGTCTGCCATAGTTCGTCGAGCACCGCGAGCCACTGCGTGGAATAGACGATCAGCACGTCCGGTCGCGCGTCCGCGAGCGTGTCGGCCGCGCGCCGGTGGGCCGCCACGAGCGGTGCCCACGGCGCGACCTCGGGCCGCAGGAAATGCAATGGCGAACCGGGAACCAGGAAGGCAGCGACGAGCGGCATCGGGTTTCCTCGTGAAGGGTGTCAGGGGTGGATCAGGCTGCGCGCGTCAGGTCCCACTCCATGACCGCGTTGCCGGTGCCGATCACCGTGCCGTAGCCGTGGAGCTCGCCCGGGATCTCCGGGTAGCCCATCGCCGAGAACATCCACGTGAAGGCGCCGGATTTCACTTCCGCGAACGCCTCCTGGATGAACTGCGGCAGGATCTCGAACACCTCTCGCGTGCGACCCTGGCGCAGGAGTTCGATGATCCGCATATCCCACAGGTAGCCTGCGTAGTTCTGCGGGTGCTCCCGGGACATATCCTCCGGGATCGCGGGTTCTTCATGGAAGTGCCAGTGACACAGCGTGTTGGACGCGAGCAGCACGGCGCGCCGCCCGGTCTTCTCGATCGCCGCGCGAGTGGCTTCGCCGAGCGTCGCCATCTCGCCGAGGCCTTCCTCCATCTTCAGGTAGTACGGCGAATTGTTGGCGGAGATGCCGACCACGGGGATGTCCCACTGCGGGCGGATCATGTGCAGGGTCGTAATGGTGCCGTAATCGACCCGGAAGTTCGGATTGCGCATCATTTTGCCGACAAGGCCGCGCGCACGCGCCTCGACGCAGCACGCCTCGGCGAGTTCCACGTCCACGTCGAGCGCGAAATCGTAGCGGAACAGGTTGGGGAAGATCGGGTCGACCGATTTGCCGGTGAGCCTGCGCACGCCCAGGAAATGATGCCCGACCTGCGTGACCCAGTGCGGCGAATGCACCAGCAGCACGTCGGGCCGCAGTCGCTCGATGCTCTGCCGCGCGCGCTCGTAGGCCCAGCGCAGCTGCTCCCAGCCGCCGCGCGAGCGCGGCTCGTTCTGCGGCGGGTTTTCCGCGTACACGAGATGCGGGGGGTGTGGCGCGAGAAAACCGGCGATTATCTCTCCCTTGCGCATGCTGCCTCCTTTACTTCACGAGCGGTTTGTACGCGGTGCACTTGATCTCGATGCGAATCAGCGGGTGCGGGAGCTGGTGAACGGCCACCGTCGTGCGCGTCGGACCGTCGTAATCGAAGAACTCCGCGTAGACCTCGTTGTAGCCCCCGAAGTCGCTCATGTCGACGAGGAAAGCCGACACGTCCACCACGTCCGCGAGACTCGCACCGGCGGCCGCGAGGATGTCCGCGATGTTCTGCAAAGTGGCGCGGGTCTGCGCACGGATGTCGAAACGCACGGTGCCGAGCGCATCGACCTCGGCGCCCGGAAAGGAATTGTCCGCCTGTCGCGGACTGGTGCCCGACACGAAGATGAAGTCTCCGGCGCGCCGGTAATGCGGGTACCGGCCACGGGGTCGGGCCTTGGTTGCGATGACCTCTGCGCTCATGTCGCCCTGCCTGCAGTGCCTGGGTTGCCAGACTAGGCGCGGAGCCGGCCGACATCAAGCCGCGCGCGAATCGACTTCCGTCCGGGGTGACCGGATAATCAAGACGCCTGCCGCCGGCAGCAGTTCACACGCGGGAGAGTCGCGATGTCCGACACGATCGTCTTCGTCAATGGACGGGTCCTGACCGTCGACGCTCGGTTCACGATCGCCGAAGCGGTCGTCGTCCAGGGAGAACGCGTGGTGGCCGTCGGGACCACTCGCGACATGCGACGTTTCAGGACCGGTGGTGCGCGCGAGATCGATCTCGGCGGGCGCACCGTGATGCCGGGATTCATCGATACGCACGGCCACGTCGCGCTGTTCGGACTCGACGAGCTGAAGGTGCCGCTCGCTGGCGCGTCCACGCGTGCCGAGATCCTGGCGCGGCTGCGCGCGAGAGTCGCGCGGGCACGGCCCGGCGAGTGGATCGTCGCGATGCCCGTGGGGGATCCCCCTTATTTCCTCAACGCGGACGCGCTGCGGGCCCAAGGCGCGGTGCCGACCCTCGCGGAGCTCGACGCGCTCGCACCGGACAACCCGGTCTACATCCAGGCTCCGACCAACCGGGTGCCCAATTTCGCCGTGCTGAACAGCGCCGCGCTGCGCGCGGCCGGGATTACCGCGGGCACCGCGGTGTCGCCGCATTCGCGCGTGGAATGTTCGGCCGCAGGCCAGCCGACGGGCGTGCTGCACGGCGCGCTGCAGCCGATCTACAACGCCGATCCGCTGTACCAGTGCGTGGAACGGGTGGCGCCCGCGCCCACCTACGAGAACGTGCGTGACGGGATCGCGATCCTCGCCCGGCACTTCGCGACGCACGGCACCACCACGCTGCTCGAAGCGCACCTGACGGATCCCGAGGAGCTGCGTGCCTACGCGGAGCTGCACAGCGAAGGACGCCTGCCGCTGCGGATTTTCTACACGTTCGAGATCGACGGGAGGCAGTCGCTGACCGAGATCGAACGCTATCTCAGGACGGTACGTTTCGCGGCCAACGGGGGGTTCGGCACGCCGCACCTGAAAGTGGTCGGCTGCAGCGTCGGGCTCGACGGTCCCTACTGGCACGGGGCGGCGTGTCACGATGCGCCGTACCCGGGGCCGTTCGGGGAACGCGTGGACCCGGGGCCGCTGATCCCCTGGGAGCACTATCGCGAGATCCTGCAGCTTGCCGCGCGGATGAACTTCCGCATTCATGCGGAGGCGGCCGGCCGAGGCTCCATTGGCATCGCGCTGAAAGCTTTCGAAGAAATCGATCGTGCAACTCCGATCCGGGACAAGCGCTACGTGCTGGAGCACTGCGAGTTCCCCACGCGCGACCAGATCGCCGCATGCGCGCGCCTCGGCGTCGCGCCGACCACCAGCACCAACTTCATCTGGGGCAAGGGCGAGGAGGTGTACCGGCGGCGTCTCGGCGAGGCCTGCGCGAACGTCGCGATCCCGCTGCGGGACTGGCTGGACGGGGGCGTACCAATCTCGCAGAGCACGGACTGGGGACCGCACGAGGCACTGTTCACCGTCTGGCAGTCGCTGGCCCGCCGGGCCGGACTGACTGGTGAGGTGATCGGACCCGCGCAACGCATTTCGCGCGAGGAGGCGCTCCGGTGTTTCACCTGGAACGGCGCCTACGCACTGAAGATGGAGCACGAACTGGGATCGCTCGAACCCGGCAAGCGGGCGGATCTCATCGTGCTGAATGGTGACCTGATGGGATGCCCGGAAGACGATATCCGTCACCTGACGGTCGATCTGACCCTGGTGGATGGCCGGCCGGTACACGGCGACTGGTAAGCTGTGCGGAATCACATGACAACGACGCATCCGCGCGTCGCGAAAGGAGCGAATCATCCATGAACGGCGCGCACGCCCTGGTCGAGACCCTGATCCGCTGCGGTATCGAACACTGCTTCGCGAACCCCGGCACGTCGGAGATGCAGCTGGTGCAGGCGATCGACCAGGTCCCCGGCATGCACCCCATCCTGGCGCTTTTCGAAGGCGTGGTGACCGGCGCCGCCGACGGCTACGCGCGCATGGCGCGCAAACCCGCCTGCACGTTGCTGCATCTCGGCCCGGGACTCGCGAACGGCGTGGCCAACCTCCACAACGCGCGCAAGGCGTGGTCGCCGGTCGTCAACGTGGTCGGCGACCATGCCACCTACCACGTGCGCTTCGATGCCCCGCTGACCTCCGACCTGGAAGGGATCGCGCGGCCCGTCTCGCACTGGCTGCGCAGTGCGCGGACACCCGCGGAACTGCCGCAGCTTGGCGCCGAGGCCGTTGCCGCGGCGGGCGGCGTGCCGGGTCGGGTCGCGACCCTGCTGGCGCCGGCCGACAGCGCCTGGACCGATCTGCCGGCGGATTACCGGCCGCCGGCCGTGCGGCCGCCCGCCGCACTGCCGGAAGTGCCGCTCCACCAGGTGGAACGCGTCGCAAAGGCGCTGCGGGGTGCCCGGCAGCCAGTGCTGCTGCTCGGCGGCGAGGCGTTGCTCGGTGACGGCGCGCGCCACGCCGGGCGGATTGCCGCTGCGGTGCCGGTCCGCCTGCATGCGGAGACGTTCAACCGTCGGCTGGCGCGCGGTGCGGGAGAGGTGCCGATCGGCATCGTGCCGTACTTCGGCGAACGCGCCCTCGAACTGCTGAACGGCGCCGACCTGATCGTGCTCGCCGGATCCAAGCGACCGGTCGCGTTCTTTGCGTATCCGAACAAGCCGAGCGTGCTGGTCCCCGAGGGCTGCGAGGTGGTCGAACTCGCAGGCCCGACCGACGACGTCGTCGCCGCGCTGGACGCGCTCGCCGGCGCGCTGCACGCGCCGGCTTCGCCGAAGGTATACCAGCCTCGCGCCACGCTTCCGGAGGCGAACGGCGCGTTGACACCCCAGCTCGCGGCGGCGGTCATCGGGCGCTGTCTGCCCGAAGGGGCGATCGTCGTCGACGAAGGCATCACCTGCAGCCTGTTCTGCCAGCAGGCCACCTTGGGCGCCCCCCCGCATGATTGGCTGCAGCTGATGGGTGGATCGATCGGCAACGGTCTTCCGCTCGCCGTGGGTGCCGCGGTGGCCTGCCGCGATCGCAAGGTGATCTGCCTCGAAGGCGACGGCAGCGCGATGTACACCGTGCAGTCACTGTGGACCATGGCGCGCGAGAACCTCGACGTGATCAGCGTGATCTTCGCGAACCGCAGCTACGCGATCCTGAACATCGAGTTCGAGCGCGTGGGGGTCGGCGCGCCGGGGCCGCGCGCGCTGTCGATGCTGGATATGGGCAACCCCGCGCTGCGCTGGGTGGAGATTGCAACCGGCATGGGAGTCAATGCCCGTCGCGTGGAGACCGCCGAGGCGTTCGAGGCCGTACTGCATTCAATGCTGAAAACGCGCGGCCCGCACCTTGTGGAAGTGGTGCTGTAACCGCGCGGGCCGTTCAGTCCACCACCACGCGCGGCATCGCGAAGAACGCCTGGAGCGCCCGGTAGAGCGCGTACGCGTCGACGGTCCCGGCGAGTTCGCGGATGGAATGCATCGCGAACGTCGGCACGCCGACGTCCACGGTGCGTACGCCGAGACGGGTTGCCGCCAGCGGGCCGATGGTGCTGCCGCAACCCATGTCGGCGCGCGCGACGAACGCCTGCAAGGGCACACCTGCCTGCTCGGCCGCCAGCCGGAACACTGCCGCCGACTCGCTGTTGGTGGCATAGGACTGGTTGGCGTTGGTCTTCAGGGCCGGCCCTTCGTTGATGACGGGTCCGTGCTTCGGATCGTGCCGGTCGGCGAAATTCGGGTGCACGGCGTGCGCGTTGTCGGTGGACACGAGCAGCGAGCGCGCCAGGGTGCGGGCACGCGATTCATGTGCCGGGAGCAGCCGCTGGAGCACGCTCTCGAGGAAGTTTCCCCGTGCCCCGCTCGTCGAACCACTCCCGACCTCTTCGTGATCGTTGCACACGAGCAGCTGCGCGACATCGGCGTCGGCATCGCGCAGTGCGCACATGCCGGTGTAGCAGCTCAGCAGGTTGTCCAACCGCGCGGACGCGATGAATTCCTCGCGCCAGCCAACGAGGCTCGGCGGCTGCACGTCGTAGAAGCAGAGTTCGAAGGCCTGTACGCGGGCACCGGCGAGCGCCGGCTCCGCGCGCACGAGCAATGTCGTGAGCTCCTCGCGCAGGTCGAACGCGTCGCTCGACTTTCCGCGCACGAGTGCCGGCAGGTGCGTCTGCCGGTTGATGCTGCGCTTGTCGTTGGCCTCGCGATCGAGGTGGATGGCGAGGCTCGGGATCACCGCAATCGGCGACCTGAAGTCGACCAGCCGGTTGCACAGCGCGCCGTCCGGCGTGGCCAGGGTCACGCGCCCGGCGAGCGAGAGATCACGGTCGAACCACGGGTTCAGCAGCACGCCGCCGTAGACTTCGGCGGTCAGCTGCTGGTAGCCCTGGGCCGTGATTTCCGGGTGCGGTTTCAGTTTCAGGCAGGGACTGTCGGTATGCGCGCCCACCATCCGGATCCCGTGGTCGGCGGGGTCCCGCGTGCCGAGCGAAAAGGCAATCAGCGACGATCCGTTGCGCGTGACCACGTAGCGGCCACCGGCGCGCAGCGTCCATTCCGCGGATTCCTCCAAGCGTTCGAAGCCTGCCTGCCGGAGCGTGTGTGTCAGGGCATCGGTGGCATGGAACGGGGTCGGGGCGCCGGTGATGAAATCCATCAGGCCGGCGTTGAACGATGTCTGGTCCATGCGCGCATTGTAAGAGTTGACCCCGACGCCGTGACAGTATGCCGCAGCCAGGGTCCGGGCCCGCCCGGACAAGTGGTGCGTTGCCGGGGAGCCCGTCCGGTCGCTATCCTACCCGGATGAACCTGCTCCGCCTGTGCCTTTGCAACGCCGCCCTCTCACTCGCCTTGGTGCTGTCCGCGCAGGAAGCCCGCGCGGCGGGCGAACAGTCTGAAGTCGATGTCTGGGACAGCCTGCTGCGCCCCCAGTATTTCGCCGAGCGCGAGATCACCACCGGCAAATCGATCGTCGAGCTGCGAATCCCGCTCCGCGCGGAGGACGCGGGTGTCGTGCCGGTCAGCGTCGACGCCAAGATCCCGCAGACGGCCGCGCTGAGCATCCGGAAGCTGTACGTGTTTGTGGACAAGAACCCCCGGCCGCTCGCCGGGCTGTTCCATGTGACCCCCGAGATGGGCCAGGCCGATCTCGCGCTGCGGCTGCGTATCAACCAGTTCACGAAGGTGCGCGTGGTCGCCGAGCTGAGCGACGGCACCTTGCACATGGATGAAGGGTTCACCCGCGCGAGTGGCGGCTGTTCGGAGCCGCCGCCGTTCCTGAAACTCAAGGAGGCGAGGGAACGCATCGGCCAGATGAAGTTCCGCACCGTGCAGGAGGGGCAGGACGACTCGGCGCTCGGGCAGCTCATCATCAGCCACCCGAACATTACCGGCCTCCAGCTCGATCAGCGCACCCGCGCGTTCATCCCCGCGGAGTATGTCACCAAGGTCGAGATCCGCTTCAACGGTCGCCACGTGATGACCGCGGAAACCGACATCTCGGTCAGCGAGGACCCGAGTTTCCGGTTCTTCTTCAAACCGCAGCAGGGGGGGACCCTGGAAGCCCGGATGACGGATTCGAAGGGACGGGAATTCACCCGTACGTTCGAAGTGGGTGCCGCGAGCCCCGGCTGACTCCCCGCGCTCAGCGGGGCAGGCGGGAGAGGAAATCGTCCAGCGCGCGGTTGAACAGCGCCGGCTGCTCGATGTTCGACAGGTGTCCCGCGTTGCGCAGGATCACCAGTTCGGCGCCGTCGATCGCGGCGGCCATATCGCGCGAAACCTGCGGCGGCGTCAGGCGATCCTGGTCGCCCACGACGACGAGGGTCGGCACCCGGATGCGCGCGAGATCGGCCACCGGCTCGTAACGCGTCATGGCTTCGATCGCCTTGATGTAAGAATCCTTCCGGAGACGACTCATGGAGTCCACGAGCGCCTCCACGTGTGCCGGGTCTGCACAGCGGCTGACCAGCGTCCTTGCAAGCCCCGGCGCGATGTCACGCGGCTCCTTGCCTTCGAGCAGCGGCTGGCGCCGCAGCCGGATGAACTTCTCGCGTTCCTCCGGGGTGAAGGATTCGTCGTAACCCGGGAACGTGTCCACCAGCGCGAGGCTGCGTACGCGCGACGGCGCCTGCGCGTGGAAGTCGAGCGCGATTCGGCCGCCCATCGAGAGTCCGACCAGGTGCGCAGCCTCCACGCCGAGGTGATCGAGCAGCCGGTGGAGGTCCGTCGCGAACTCCGGAAAGCGCAGTGGGTCGGGATAGTCGTCGCTGTCCCCGTAGCCGCGCGCGTCCCACGCGATGGCGTGGAATCTTTGCGCGAAGTACGGCAGCTGTGACAGCCAGTTCCGGCGGTTGCCGCCGATGCCGTGCAGGAATACCACCAGGGGACCCGCGCCGCCGCCACTGTAGGCGAGGCGCGGTGCACCGGGGACAAACTCGGGAGCGAGCGGATCCATCGCGGCCTGGCGTCCCGCCACTCAGCCCCAGGGCAGCGGCATCGGTGCGCCGTCTGCGGTCTTGACCTGCACCGGCGACATCGCGAGCGTGGCCATGATGTAGAGGTCGCCATCGCCGGCATTCAGGATCTGGTGCACGACGCTGGCCGGGATCAGCAGGGATTCCTCGGCATTCACGGTGACCGACCGGTCGTCGTAGCGGCACTCGGCCGTGCCGCGCAGCACGGTGATGACCTCTTCGCAGTCATGACAGTGCACCGGGGTCGCGGCGCGCGGCGCAATGGTCTGGCGCCAGATTTCGAAGCTCGTCATCCCGTCCTTGCTTCCCGCGAGCGTCTGGTGCTCGAGACCGGGCAGGTGGTGTTTCGGGATCGCATCGTGGTGGTTGACGCGCATGGGATCTCTCCTTGGGGATGAAGTCGCGGGTACGGGGCCGCAGTCGCGCACCCGATCCCAAACGAGCCTCGCAGCCTTGTCAAGCTGCTCGCCGGTGACTGTATTCGTGCAGCAGCATGCCGGCCAGGATCAGCGCCGTCCCGCCGACGATGCGTGGGGTCAACGGCTCGTGGTTGAGCAGGAAGCCGGTCGCCAGCGCGAGCACGGGCGTCAGCAGCGAGATCATCGCGACGCGGGTCGCCGAGAGGTGCTGCAGGACGTAGAAGTACCAGGAGAAACCCAGCGTGGTGGCGAACACGCCCAGGTAGACGATCGAGGCAACGCTGCGTGCGGGGAGCAGGGCGGGCCACGTGCCATCGAACCACCACCAGGTCAGCGCGTACGCGGGCGACGCGAGCAGCAACGTGCCCGCGACTGACGCGAGCGGGGCAACGCGTGCGTCGATGCGCTTGACGAGCACGGCACTCAGTCCATGCAGCACCGACCCGGCCAGCAGGGCGGCGATGCCGAGGACGGCGTGCGATCCGATCCGCAACGCAGACCCGTGGATGATCCAGATTCCAGCGACGCAGACCGCCAGCGCCGCGAGCTTGCGCGGGGTCAGCGAGTTCTCGCCGAGCAGCAGGTGCGACAGCACGGCCGTGACCAGCGGTGTCAGGCCGTAGATCACCGAGATCCACCCCGACGGCACCTGTTGTGCCGCCCAGTAGGACAATCCCATCGCCCCATAGACGCTGATTGCCCCCGCCCCGTAATGCCGCCAGGCCCGCGCATCGAGCGGCAGTCGCTGGCGCCGCCAGGCGAGGAGCGCGAACACGCAGAACAAGCCGATGCACATCCGGCTCGCCGCCCCGAACAGGAACCCGGGACCTTCGCCGCTCCACTTGGTCGCGAGCGGCGCGGTGGACCACATGACGATCACGCCCGCGTACGCGGCGGCGAGGGTGCGCGGATGGGCCGGAGCAGTCATCGGCGGGGCCGTTGGCGGTGGGGGAAGGGGCGCCACTGTACGGGGCCGTCGGTCCGCTGAACAGGCGTCCCGCGCCTCGCGCACAGCGGTCTCGGCCGCGGCACGATTGTCAACAACGGCAATCTGCGACGCGGTGCGCGGTGCGGGATTCGTAAGCCGGTCACAATCCGCGCCTCACAATGATGCAGATCCCAACAGGAGCCGATTCGTCCATGGCTGTTCCCGCTTCCGTCGTCGTTCCGATTCGTGCCAACCCCGCACCGCAGACGCTGCAGACCTACCTCCTCGCCGCCGAGCGCGCCACCGGGCGCGACGCCACGAAATCCCTGAGCTGGATCGTGTCGGCGATTTCGAGCGCTGCGAAGACCATCGCCGCGCGGCTGCGCACCGCCGGCATCGAGGGCAATCTCGGTGCCGTCGGTCAGGTCAACGTGCAGGGCGAAGCGCAGCAGGCACTCGACGTGATCGCGAACGAAGTCCTGATCCACGAACTGCAGTCACGCGAGGGCGTGGTCGTCCTCGGCTCCGAAGAGAACGACGAACTGCTCGTCGTGGATGGCGCCCATGCGAGCGGTGGTCGCTACTCGGTGCTGTTCGACCCGCTGGACGGATCCTCCAACCTGGACGTCGGCGGGAGCGTGGGCACCATCTTCTCGCTCTACGAAGTTTCATCGGGTGACGAACTCGCGCTGTTGCCGGGTCGCCACCAGGTGGCGGCCGGTTACGTGCTGTACGGGCCTTCGACGATCTTCGTGCTGACCCTGGGGCGCGGCGTGGACATGTTCATCCTCGACCCGGCGATCGGGAACTTCATCAGGACGCCGGCGCCGTTGCGGATACCGGCACAGGGAAAGAGCTACTCGGTCAACGAGGCCAATGTCGACAGCTTCCCCGCCGGCTACCAGCGCTTTCTCGCGACCTGTCGTCGCCAGGGTTATGCGAGCCGATACGCCGGCGCGATGGTCGCGGACGTGCATCGTGTGCTGCTGCAGGGGGGCGTTTTCCTGTACCCGCCCACCGCGAAGGCGCCCAAGGGCAAGCTGCGACTCATGTACGAGGCGAACCCCATGGCCTGGCTGCTCGAACAGGCCGGTGGTGCCGGCAGCACCGGGCGCGGGGCGATCCTGGACGTGCCGCCCGAATCGCTGCACCAACGCGTGCCGGTGATACTCGGCAGCCCGCAGGACGTGGAATCGCTGCTGGTGGAACTGGCGCGCGACGACTGATCCGCCGATCGGCCGGACACGGCGCCGCGGGGTTGCGTCGCCGCCAGGCCCCCGGCCGCCGCGCTGGATACTTGAGGTCTTCGTCACAATTCTTGACGCAACACGTGAAGTCCGACCGCTTTCGGTCGGCGTGTCGCGCAAGAATTACCCGTATCCGATTCGGGATGCGGAGTCGATCATGCCAACAGGAATTTCGTACCGACGCCTCGTCATCGGCGTCGCTTTCGCCGGGCTGTGCGGCACGGCGGTCGCAGCGCAGTACCCCGTCAGCGTCGAACAAGGGGCCGAGCCCACGCTGCGCATCGTCGGGGCTTACGCGCAGGACCGAGCAGGAGGTGTGCGGGTCCAGGCCCGCGTGAAGCGCAGCCTCCGAACGCACCTCATGCAGCTGCGCAACCTCAAGCTCGAATTGCGAGGACCCGCGGGCGATGTCCGGGAGCAGGCAGCCGTCGTGCTATCGCCGGTTGACCTTCCCCGTCGCAGCATTCGGCAGTCGCGATTCACGCTGGAACTGACGCGGGCACCGGCCAGCGACGAAACGCTGGTGCTCGTGATGAACCCACGACAAGGCTAGGGGAGACGGCGGACCCTACAGCGCGATCTGCAGGCGGAATCCGACCATCACGGCGTCCTCCACGGCGTCGTCGGTGCCCGGATCGATGATGTACTGCAGGTCGGGTTGAACGGTCAGCCAGGATAAGAGAGGTACCTGGTAGGTAAACTCCACGGCAGTCTCGGCCCGGCTCAATGCCGGGTTGAGGCTGCGAAACTCGTCGCTGTTTCGCGCGTGGGCAACGGCCGCGCCGAATACGTCGGAGGGACGCGCCGCGAACGGACCGGTCCAGGCGATGCCCGCCCCGACATAGGTTCCGGTCTGGTTGCGGTCGCCGTCAGCCAGGCCGAGCTGGGCAAACACGCCAACCCCCCGTCCGCTTGCCGCGTCGCGCAGCAGATCGGTTTCGCCCAGCAGGTACCCGCCGGCATTCGAGTCCCTCGGGACACCGGCCAGATCGGTGATTTCCGCGGTGTTGTGCCAGCCTCCCAACGCGAGCTTCCAGTAATGATCGGCGCGGCCGTACAGCCCCGCTTCTCCGATGAGATAGACCCCGTCACCTTCATCCAGGTGCACTTCGGTCCCATACGGATCGTCCGGATCGCCAGGCACGCCGTCGAACGCCGCGAACTGGACGTACATGCCTTCCAGCGGGTCGACCCGCAGCCGCACGCCAAGCGCGGAAGTGGGAAAGATGGACGGTCCGACCTGCGACGCTTCCGGGCCGATGCCGAAAGAACTGTGGATGAACACCGCAGCATGCTCGGCGACGTAGAACTCCGCATTCATGTCGCGGAGTCCCGCCAGCAACGTGACGCGATCACCCGCGAACCGGTGCTCGTACCAGGCTTCGTAGAGCTTGAAGGTGTCAGGCGCTTCCAGGTTGCTGGCGGCCTGCAGATCGCCGGCCCGCGTGGTGGGATCTCCGCCGATGTTGCCCAGGAAATAGATACCGAACGAACCGTTCTGCCACCACCCCGCGCTGGCGGTGTCGATGTTCATCACGAGGTCCAGGTTGGAAGGAGCCTCGAAGCCTTCGTCCACGCCGCCGTCGACGACGCCGAGCACATCGGTCGTGATGACAGCTTCGAAATCGAAACCGCGTGCAGACCACTCGTCACGCGCCCCCCCCCCAGTTGCCGAAGAGGTAAGGCACCTCATCGCCTTCGGCGTGCGCGCCGAGTGGGAGCACTGAGAAACCGAGGAACAGCCACAGGCAAGGATCGACCCACAACGGGCGCCGTGGCGACGAATACGAACGCGGGATCATAAGGAGCCTTTCTTTGGGCGCGGGCGCGTGGAGTGCCGCGAGTGGGCGGAGGGTATTTCCCCTGCGCCGTGCCGGATTCAGAAGTCTTCCCAGGGTTCCCCGCCCACGACCGCGGCGGGGCGGGCTCCAGCGGCGGCTTTCGGCCGCAATGACGACGTGCGTGCTGTCGCGCGCGGCGCGACGGTGGCGACGCGCGGACCCGCCTGGCCCGGTCCATTCACACGGAAGAACTCCATCAGGCCGGTGAGTGACCGCGCCTGCGAATCCATCGACTCGCTGGCGGCAGCAGCTTCCTCGACCAGCGCGGCGTTCTGCTGGGTGGTCTCGTCCATGCTGCCCACCGCGCGATTCACACCCTCGATCCCGTTCAGCTGCTCTTCGGACGCAGCGGCGATCTCCGCGATGATGTCGCTGACCTTCTTGACCGCAGTCACGATGCCTTGCAAGGTCTCGCCTGACTCGTTGACGAGTCGCGTGCCTTCATCGACACGCGAGACGCTGTCGTTGATGAGCGTCTTGATTTCCTTCGCGGCGCCCGCGCTGCGCTGTGCGAGGTTGCGCACCTCGGCGGCGACCACGGCGAATCCCCGGCCCTGTTCACCGGCGCGCGCCGCTTCCACGGCGGCATTGAGCGCGAGCAGGTTGGTCTGGAAAGCGATGCCGTCGATCACCGAGATGATGTCGGCGATCTTGCGGCTGGAGGCGTTGATCTCGACCATCGCCGAAACGGCGCTCGATACCACCTCGCCGCCCTTTTCAGCCTCGTCGCGGGCCGTCGTCGCGAGCTGGTTGGCCTGGCGGGCGTTGTGCGTGTTCTGCTTTACCGTCTCGGTCAGGGACTGCAGTGAACTCGCTGTTTCCTCCAGTGCGGTGCCCTGTTCGGTGGTGCGGCGATTGAGATCCTGGTTCCCCTTCGAGATTTCGCCCGACGCGGTCCTGATCGAACCGGCCGCCTCGCGAATCTTCTCGACCATGTCGAGGAGGTTGGAGGCGGATGCGTTGACCGCGTCACGCAGGCGGGCGAAGTCGCCGACGTAACGACCGTCCATGCGCTTGGTCAGGTCACCCTCCGCCATGCCGGTCATGACCTCGGTCGTTTCCGTGACCGGGCCCACGATCGCGTCGAGCGTCTCGTTGACGCCCTTGACGATCTTGCGGTAGTCCCCCCAGTGCTGTTCGACGTCCGCGCGTTCGGTCAGTCGGCCTTCGGCGGCTGCGCGCACCAGCCGGCTGACGTCATCGATCAGCGCCCGGAGCACGTCGGAACAGGTGTTGAGATTCTTGCGCATCACTTCGAACTCACCCCGGAACTCGGTCTCGATCGGTGCGGGGATCGTGCCGTCCGCAATGCGGTTCAGGTGCTCGGCCGCGATTCGCAGCGGACCGACGATGGCGTCCAGCATCTGGTTGACGCCTTCCCCCATCGTGCGCATGAAACCGTGCATCCGTGAGACATCCAGGCGGCTGTCGAGGCGACCGTCGATCGCGGCGGCGAGGGTGTCCCGGATCTGCTCGGCGGCGTGATGTTCCTCGGTGAGGTCGGCCCATTCGAAGACCGTCCCCAGGCGTTCGCCGGCCACGTTGCGGACCGGTGTCGCGTTGATGCTGAACCGACGGTCACCGAGCGAATACTCGTCCCGCCGGCTTGATGTGAGTTGTCCGAGCGCCGGGTAGACGGTGGAGCCGTCACGGTAGAGGCACGCGAGCTCGCTGCCCAGCAGGGACTCGGGGCGGAGTTGCGGTAGATCGCGCACAAGCGCGGGCCCGTGCTGTCGAAAGAGCTGGGCCGCCGTGTCGTTCACGTAGATGATGCGATGCGACGCATCGGCGAGCACGATGCTGGCGGTCGCCACGCTGAGCGCCTGCTGCACACGAAATGCCCCGTCCGCCTTGTCCTGTTCCTGGCGTCGTTTCTCCTCCAGGCCGTCGAGCACGTCGTTGAACGCACGCTCGACCGACGCGAATTCGGCCTTGAATCCGCGCAGTCGCTCGAGGTCGCCGTCGTGATTACGCAGGCGCTGGATGGCGTCCCGCAGCTGGCCGATGGGTCCCGTGACGGTCGAAATCGTCCAGACCGAGAACAGCACGCACAGCACACCAACGACAACGATGATCCCGAGCAGCCACTTCAATCCGTCCGCGGCCAGCGTCTTTGCATGTTCCTGCGAGCGGTTCGCGTGTTCCTCGATCAGGTTGGACAGCGCTTCCATCTGGTCCTCGAGCGCGGAAAAAGCCGCCGAGAATTCCTCGAGGCGTGCATCCGCGGCCGGATAGTCCTGGAACGCGAGATCCACCAGCACGCTCGCCGACTGCTCATAGGCCTTCAGGACGGGCGTGACGTCGTCGAGCGCCGCCTTGACTTCCTGGGGAAGCGCCAGGGACGCCGTGTCGGCGAGGTTGTTCTCGAAGGTCTGGATATGGTCGGCGAGATCCGCGCGGATCGCGGTCGCCTCGTCCTGCTTGCCCGTGGCGCCCGCGTGCAGCGCCGCGAGTACATCGCCGCGCAGCGCGTCATGCATCATGTCCGATTCGAGGTGATTGCGCAGCGCGCGCAGCTTGACGTTCATGTCGCGCAGCGCGTCCACCTGCGCGGTTTGCCCCAGGTAGCCCGTGGAACCCACGATGAGCATGCCGCCGATGGCGAGCGCCGCAAAGAGAATCAGTCTGCCTTTGACCCCAAGCGTCAATTCCATGAAAAGTACATCCAAGTTGCAGCGAACAGTCGTCCCCGTGTGTCGGCGGGGAGTCGCTGCAACTTGAGTGGGGCGGCGTCGCGGGCGCACCGGCCGCGAGCGCGGGAGCGTCAGGCGGGCGTGGGATGGAACAGTCTGGTGGCCAGGCTGACCCGCTCGTCAGGGAGCGCGGGCAGGGTATCTACCGCGTCGATCGCGTCGAGCCGCAGCTTCAGGCCGCTGCGATTCGCGATCTGGATGCCGAGGCCCGGACGGGCGTTGAGTTCGAGCAGCAGCGGACCGTAAGTGCGGTCCAGCACGATGTCGACGCCGAGATAGCCAAGCCCGGTCAGTTCGAAGCAGCGCGCGCCAAGTTCGAGCAGCCGCGGCCAGTTCGGGATCTGAATACCCGCAAGCGGCACGCCGTAGTCCGGGTGTTCCGTCACGGTGCGGTTGTGCCAGACGCCGGCGGTGGTCACGCCGGTGGCGATTTCGACCCCGACCCCCACTGCACCCTGGTGCAGGTTGGCCTTGCCGTCGGACTGGCGGGTGGGCAGGCGCACCATCGCCATCGTCGGTACCCCGCGGTATACCAGCAGCCGGATGTCCGGCACGCCCTGGTAACTGACCGGGTCGAAGATCGGATCCACGCGCACCCGGTACTCGATCATCGCGTGATCGGGCACCCCGCCGAGGCTGTAGATGCCGCTCAGGATGTTCGAGGCGTGGTACTCGATCTCCGCGAGCGGCAGTCCACGACCGTCGGGCTTCACGAACAGGTCCCGGCGACGGCCGTCGATTACCAGCACGCCGTTGCCGCCGGAACCGCGCGACGGTTTGATCACGAATTCCGAGTGTGGTTCCAGCAGCTTGCCGAGGCCGGCGAGATCGTGTTCTGTTTCGATCACGCCGTAGAGCTTGGGCACCGAGATCCCGGCTTCGATCGCAAGCCGCTTGGTCATGAGCTTGTCATCGACCAGCGGGTAGCGCCGGCGGGGGTTGCGCCGCATCACGTACGCGCGGTTACGGGCGTTCAGCCCGAGGATGCCGCGTTTGCGCAATTCGAACCAGGTGCGAAGCATCGGCTGAACCCGGGATCAGCCCTTGGCCAGGTCGCGGAACCGCAGCAGCTCGCTCAGGCGGTAGCCGGTGTACGCGCCGAACACGAGACACAGCGAGAGCACCACGAGCAGCAGCTCGGGGAACACGAACATCAGGTAGACGAGATGTTCCTCCGTCATCGCGAAATAGCCCGCGATGGCGACCACCAGGCTGCCCAGGAACTCCTTGATGGCGGCCGTCGGTCCGCGCTCCTCCCATACGATCGACATGCGTTCGATCGTCATCGTCAGGATCACCATCGGGAACAGTGCGATCGAGAGTCCCTGCTCGATGCCGAGCTCGCTGCTGATCAGGGTGATGGCGAGCATCAGCCCGATGACGATCACGAGCACGCTGGTCAGCCGGGGCAGCAGCAGCAGACGCAGGTGTGTCACCGCGCTGCGGATCACGAGCCCGGCAGAACAGACGATCAGGAACAGCGCGACCCCGGCGACGAGCCGGGTTTCACGAAACGCCAGCGCTACCAGGATCGGCATGAACGTGCCGAAAGTCGGAATACCGACGACCATGCGCATCAGCACGATCACGAAAGCGCCCAGCGGCACCATCAGCAGCACGCGGTACACGTTCTGCGTGCTGACCGGGAGGTCCGACAGGGAGAGCGCGAGCAGGCCGGTGTCGAGCTTGGATTCCACCTTGCGGGCGACGTCGAGCTGCGTCATCGGGGTCTGCGCAGCCGCGAACGCCAGGGTGACATTCCGTACGCCCTTGGTTTTCACCAGGTCGGGGTTGGCGTAGGTCCAGATCAGGAAATTCTGCGGGTAGCCCTCCTCGCCGGTGTCCGGGTCGAAGCCCTGCCAGTGTTCGCCGTTGTGCACCTCGAGCCAGGGACTCAGCTGGCGATCGACGAACTCCGTGTCCAGTGAAAGCCCGTAGACGATGCGGCTCGGAATGCGTGCGCCCGCCAGGATCTCGGTCAGCAGGTCGGGCCACTGTTCGGCGGTTGCCGACTTGCGGATCAGTTTCACATTCTCGTCGTCGGACGTGTTCAACGTCGTGAGCAGTACGCTCGTGAACGTCACGACGTCCGCGGACTCCTCGCGCGCGCGACGCAGTACCGCCGCGATGGCCGAGGCGAGCGGCTCTGCGTACTGGGGGACTTCCGGAAATGTCGGGGCCGGGCCATCGATCGCCGGTGCCGCGTCGCCGCGCTTGGGATAGACCTTCACGTGGTAATAGAGCGCCTGGGAGCCACTGGCCCGCCGCACGGTCCAGACCGCCCGGCGCGTGACGCTCTCACCATTGCCGACCACGAGACCGTAGCCGCGCGACACGTAGTCTTCATCGAGCACGGCGAAGCCGCGCGGTGCGTCCGGCAAGGTCAACTGGACCTTTGCGGGCAGGTTGCGTCCTTCGAACGCGACCCGCGCCTCGACGTCCCAGATCTTGGCTTCCGCGCTCGGGTCGAGCGGGATGTCGAGGCGCGTGACTTTCAGGTAGACGAGGGTCAGGCCGATGGCGGCGAACATGAAGGCCCACACGAAGACGGCGGAGACGCGCACTTAGCTCACTCCTTGGACGGTCCGGACGCAGCGTTCAGCCGGAGTTCTTGGGACAGGTCGGCGTCGAGTTGTACTTGGCGGCCGGATCGATCACCGCGATGTCGGCCAGGAAGCGGCGGCCCAGCAACACCGGGTAGTTGAACTTGCTGCGGTTGACCAGCGTGAACAGTGCCTCGTAGCGCTGGCCACCCAGGCAGAACTGGAGCTTCACGGTCGGCCGCGCATCGGAGTTCTTCTTCACGCCGCGCAACTTGATCTTCACATCGCGCACCAGCGGGCGTTCGACGAGGAACGTTTCCGACTCGGGATCGCGATGGTCGAGCGCGAGTTTGAACCGGACCCAGCGCTTGTCGTCCTTCTCGAAGCGTTCGATGTCAGTCGCGTGGATCGCGGCAGTCTTGGCGCCGGTGTCGAGCTTGGCCTTGGCCACGATGCCCCACGGTTCGAGACGCACGCGTTCGAGCCACCCGAGTTGCAGCGGCTCACGTGCGGCTGCCGGGCTCGTGATTCCGGCAAGTGTGCAGATCAAAAGGATGAAGCCGCGCAAGCATCGTGTCGGCGCCGGATGCATGTTGAATTCTGCCTTGGCGAAGAAGGATTTCGGGAAGTCCCGGGGGCGCAATGTGTCGACGCCCGCGAGTCCTGCGGGCGTCTTCGGATGGGGCTGTACTATACGCTGAATCATTCGCGGTGCGTTAGGGGCCAGGATGGCCGAATGCGCGCATTCGCGCACGATCGGACGGCGGGGTGCGTCCCCGGTGCGCGCGATGGCCACACTTGCTTGAAGAGGCTGTCGGGGCGGGCGTAGCATCGGGCACGCCGTGGCAACGGCTGTCGGAAACGTTCACCGGTCCGACCCCGGTCCCGCATCCTCGGAGGTCCCGCATGCAGTACTTCGACAACAACGCGCTGTCCATCGGGCGTACCCCGCTGGTGAAGCTGAATCGCGTCGTCGCCGCCGACAAGGCCCTGGTCCTCGCGAAGATCGAGGGGCGCAACCCGGCCTACTCGGTGAAATGCCGGATCGGCGCGGCCATGATCTGGGACGCGGAGGCGCGCGGGGTGCTGAAGCCCGGGATGGAAGTGGTGGAGCCCACGAGCGGCAACACGGGTATCGCGCTTGCGTTCGTGTGCGCGGCGCGCGGCTATCCCATCACGCTGACGATGCCGGAAACCATGAGCCTGGAGCGCCGGCGGGTGCTCAAGGCGTTCGGCGCAAAGCTCGTGCTGACGGAAGGCGCACGCGGGATGACCGGCGCGGTGGCGAAGGCCGAGGAACTTGCGGCGGCCGACCCGGCGCGTTATTACCTGCCGCAGCAATTCCAGAACCCCGCGAATCCCGCCATCCACGAGAAGACCACCGGTCCCGAGATCTGGGAGGCGACCGACGGCCGGGTGGACGTGATCGTCTCCGGCGTCGGGACCGGCGGCACCATCACCGGAATCTCGCGCTACCTCAAGCACACCTGCGGGCGACCGGTGCTGTCAGTCGCCGTCGAACCCGAGACCAGTCCCGTGATCACGCAGAAGCTCGCCGGCGAAGCCCTGAAACCGGCGCCGCACAAGATCCAGGGGATCGGGGCCGGGTTCATTCCCGGGACGCTCGATCTGTCGCTCGTTGACCGGGTCGAACGGGTCACCAACGAGGAGGCGGTGGAATTCGCGCGCAGGCTCGCGACGGAGGAAGGGATTCTCTCCGGGATCTCGTGCGGTGCCGCGGCGGCGGTCGCCGCGCGTCTGACCCGGGAACCGGCAATGGCCGGCAAGACGATTGTCGTGATCCTGCCAGACGCCGGGGAACGCTACCTGTCGAGTGTGTTGTTCGAGGGTATCGAGTAACCCGCCCTCCGTTCAGAGCATGGGGGGTATCAGCAGCATTGCGACCACGTTCGCCGCGAACAGAACGACGGTGACCAGGAACGTGTAGCCGACGATTTCACCGAAACGCAGCCGCGTCACCGCGAGGATCGGAATTGCGAAGAACGGCTGGATGAGGTTGGTCGTGGAATCGCCGTAGCCGTATGCCAGCGTGGTGGTGACCACCGAGACATCGAGCGACAGTCCGGCGGGGACCAGGAACGGTGCCTCGATGAGCCACTTCGAGCCTCCCGAAGGGATGAACAGGTTCATGAAGCCCGAGTACGCGTAGACCACGAGCGGAAAAGTTTCGGTGGTGGCGAGTCGGGCGAACAGTTCCCCCAGCCAGTGTCCGAGCGGCGTGAACTGCAGCAGCCCGAAGATCCCCGCATAGAACGGGTACTGGACGATGATTCCCCACGCGCTGTCCACCGCCTTGCGGCAGGCCCGCAGGAAGGACGTCGCGCGCCCGTGCAGCGCCAGCGCAAGCGCGAGGAACACGGTGTTGTACGCATCGATCGTCCAGCTCTGCATGAAGCCGTTCGTCGCGATCGTCCGGCCGAGCGGGTAGAGCAGCAGCACGATTGCCAGCCACACCCATCCGCGGAAGTGATCAAGCCGCTCGCCTGGAGTGACCGCCACAGGATCCGCCGGCGGAGCAGCGGGCATGATCGCCTCGGCCTGTTCCGGCGTCAGCGTGCGTGCGTTGCGCGACGGATGCAGCAACAGGACGGTCACGAGCGCCACGCCGAAGATCACGCACACGTAGACCAGGTTGAACGTGCTGAACAGCGTCTCGTTGATTGGATACAGGCGATCGACCACCGCAGGTGCGCCATTGGCGCCGGGCCTGACCAACGGGTTGTCCGGCGTGGCGAGAATCAGCGGGGCAGACCCGGAGAACCCGCCGTGCCAGATGGTGCCAATCCCGAGGTAGCTGCTCGCGATCAGCACGCGGATGTCGGCGCGGGGGTTGCGGCGGATCAGGAAGGGCGTAAAGAGCGCGCACGACACCAGGCAGAGCGCCCAGTTGAGGTATCCCATGATCATCGAGAACACGCCCGCGAGTGCGATCGCCTGCAGCGGTCGGTCCGGGTCAGGCAGCCCCGCCAGCCAGTCGAACAGCCGGTAGGCGGGCCGCGAAGCCACGCACGCGTAGGCCGCAACCATCGCAATCGTGAACTGCATCGCGATCGCCAGCAGCTTCCACACGCCTTGCCCCCAGGCGACGACTGCCGCCTCCGGCGTGGCCCCCGCGCCGACCACTGAAAGCAGCAGTGCGAAAGCGGTGAGCATCATGCAGATGACCCAGGCGTCGGGGACCCAGCGTTCCGTGAAGTCCGACAGCCGGGCGCCGCAGGCGCGCAGGATTTCCAGGAGCATCATCAACGCAGGCCTGCAACCGGGGCGCGTCGCGTACATCCGGACGCGCCGGGCAGTTGGGAACTGGAGGTTCGGGGCATGAGCATTCCAATGGCGAGGCGCCCTGCAGTTTAGCGCGGAGAAGTGCGTGCCTGTGAGGTGGCCCGGATCTAAAATGGCGGCTCCGTGAAGCCCGGAGCATTTCGCCCACGGCGAATGTCCGGCGGGCCCGATCCCGTGGCCGTCATGCGGAGCCGAATTTCGATCCCCTGCCCGGTACCAACGTCATGCGCGTCAGCGAGATCTTCCACAGCATCCAGGGCGAAGGCCATCTGACCGGCAAGCCCATGTTCTTCATCCGGGCCCAGGGTTGTGCGGTGAAATGTCCGATTCGAGACGTGTGCGACCAGCCCGAGTCGCTCAGTTTCAAAGGGGGTACCGACTACACGCCTGCCGTGCTCGCTGACCTCGCACTGGCGGCGGTGGGGCCGCGCGGCTGGGTCTGCGTGACCGGTGGCGAACCGGCCGAACACGCGGATTTCGACCAGGTGATCGCGGAATGCAGGCGCCGCGGTCTCCACGTCAATCTCCAGACCTCGGGCATGCGACGGGTCAACGCGCCCTGGGACTGGTGCACGGTGTCGCCGAAGGGTCCGCTCGAAGCATTGGAGATGAACTTCGCGCAGGAGCTGAAGATCGTCTATACCGGGCAGTCGGAAGAGGAGCTCGCTTCGTGGCACGCGGGTTTCTCGGCGTGGAACTACTACCTGCAGCCATGCTGGCGTGACGGGCAGGCAAACCAGGCAGAGACGCTTGAAATGGTGTACGTGATGAATCGTCGGGGTGTGCCGTTCGAGTTCACTGCGCAATGGCACAAACTGCTCGGCGTGCACTGACGCGAAAAGGTGCCGAGCGAAACGTTGTGACTGCGTGAGGCACCAAAAAAAAGCCGCGACCAGGGGCCTGGCGCGGCGAGGTGGTTTGCGCGACGAGGAGCCGGAGGGGAGGGGAGTGGCGCCCCGGCGCGCGGCTGAGTCTTGGGTCAGACGAGTTCGGGGTAAGCGAGCTTGGTCGCAATGTATCCGACCAGCAGCCCCCAGAACGCAATCCCGGCAACTCCGATGCCGATCGACGCAAGGAATTCCTGCTGCTTGTTCATGATGTCGTCTCCTTCAACTTGACTCGGGGGGTGCGGTCGGAAGGTCCCGTGCACCGTTGAGGAGAAGTCTAGGGAATGCGTGTAACCGGGATGTGTCGCGGGGGGGGCCTTTGTTATGCGATTGTTGCGGCGCGATGCTGCAACAGCGACTCAACCTGCCGGCGGAAGTGCGCGAGATCGAGCGGTTTCTTGATCAGCGCACGGATCCCCGCCGCCTTGACTTTCTCCTCGTTCACCTGGTCGCTGTACCCCGTATACAGCAGGACCGGTAATTCCGGACGCTGAGAAAGCAGCACGGCAGCGAGTTCGAGGCCGGTCATCCCCGGCATGGTCTGGTCCAGCAGTACGAAATCGAAGTCGTCTGGATGGGATTCGAAGTGTGCGCGCGCGGCCAGGCTGTCCTCGAACCGTACGACGTCGAGTCCCCAGCCTTGCAGCAGTTCCTGCATGAATTCCGCGACCTCGGGGTTGTCGTCGACGCACAGCGCGCGCCCCGCAAGCAGGGGGCGCACCGCGTGCTTCGTGCAGGACTGCGGGTCGGCCACGGGATCAGACAGCGCATCCGGGTCGCACGGCAGCAGAATGGAAATCTTCGTCCCCTGCCCGAGCTCGCTCCTGACGACGAGGTGGCCACCGTACTCGTGGACGATACCGTGGACGATGGCGAGCCCCATGCCGGTACCCTTGCCGGATTCCTTGGTCGAAAAGAACGGTTCGAACATCCGCTGCTGCACGTCGGGCGGGATTCCGGGGCCGTTGTCGGTGATCGCAAGTTCGACGAACGCGCCATCGATCGGCAGCCGGCACGATGCACAGCAGAAGCAGTCCGTGCAGCGCCGTTCGGTCAGCGCGATCGCGAGCTTGCCGACGCCGTCCATCGCGTCGCGGCTGTTGATCACGAGATTCAGCAGGATCTGCTCGAAGTGTATCGGGTCGAGCACGGTGGTCGGCAACCGCTCGGGAATCGTCTTCTCGAGCGTGATGGAGGAAGGCAGGGTCGATTCGAGCAGCGCCATCATCTCACGCGTGATCTGGGCGAGATCGACCGGGCGCGCCTGGCCCCGCTGACCGCGGCTGAACGTCAGCATCTGCTGGACGAGCGTACGCGCACGCAGGCCCGAGCGGTGGGCACGATCGAGGTAGCGGCTGAGGCGCGGATCGTTCAGTGCCTCCGCGTGTTCCTTCGCCACCTCCACGTAGCCGAGCAGGCCGGTCAGGATGTTGTTGAAGTCGTGCGCGATGCCGCCGGTCAGCTGGCCAATGGCCTCCATCCGCTGGGCATGCCGCAGCTGGGCCTCCAGCGCATTGCGTGCATCGTCCGCCTCCTTGCGTTCGGTGATGTCGCGCACCATCTGCAGGCAATGCGGGCGTCCGCGGAAGTGTACGAGTGTCGCCCGGTATTCGCAGAACCACGGGGTGCCATCCTTGCGTACAGTCTTGCCCTCGTTGCACGCACGGCCGTCGCGCACCACGCTCGCGTAGAAATCCCGTGCCTTGGCCTCCTTTGCGACGAACTCGTAGACGCTGCGTCCCAGCAGCTCCTCGCGTGAAAACCCGCTCATGCGAACCAAGGCCGGATTGACGTCGACGATCTCCCCTTCAGTGGTGATCATCGCGATGCCGTCGAGCGCCGCGTTGAACACGGCACCGTAGAGTTCCTCGCTCGCCTTGAGCGCAGATTCTGTGCGTGAGCGCTCTATTTCGACGACCACGCGCTCGGAGAAGATGCGGAGCAGCGCCTCGATCCGCTCCGCGTGCAGCATGCGGGTGAGCGTCATGACAGCGATTACGCCGAGACTCGTGCCATCCGTTCCAACCAGCGGGACTCCCGCGTAACCTTCGATGCGCTGACGGCGGATGTCCGGATCATCGAAGCGCTCGTGCACGCCCTGCGCGTAGAACCTGAACTCCCGCCCGAGGACGGTCTCGCAGGGCGTGCCCGCCAGCGCATACCGATGGCCACGCACCCAGTGGCCATCCATCCACAACGAGAGCGCTTCCATCGAGTCGCGCGGGCCGCCAGGTTCAACCACCGAGATCATCGCGATATCCACGTCAAGGAGTTCGGCGAGGCTGTGCGCGAGGTCGTCGAACACATCGTCCCGGCGCGCGCTGGACAACGCGATCGCGGCCTTCAGGAACAACTGTTCGGCAGCCACCGCGTCCTGGTTGTCCAGGCGCAGCAGGTTGTTCAGGATGGCCGTGGCCTTGGTCGTGATGGGCGGATTCATGGCACTTCGCGTGACGGGCTGGTTGAAAGTCTAGCAATGCCCGCTGCAAGTGAGAGGCTCTCGGAACAATGCTGGAACCAACTGAAACATTCCCGCAACACAGGAAATGGAACCCGCTCAGTTCCGCGGCGGGACGAACATGTAGCCGACGCCGCGCATTGTCTTGATGGCCTTCGGGTTCTCCGGATCATCCTCGACCTTGCGACGCAGCCGCGCAATCCGGATATCAATGCTGCGGTCGAAAGGATCCCAGTCGCGGTTGCGGGTGAGAGTCATGAGCTGGTCGCGTGACAAGGGGCGATTGGGGCGTTCGGCGAACACCTTCAGCAGATCGAACTCGGTGCTGGTCAGCGGGATTTCGTTGCCTGATCGATCGAACAGCTGACGGCTGTCGAGATCCAGCGCCGCGATCCCGAATGGAACGCGGTGGACATCCAGCTGGTCCGCCGCCGGCGGCGCCGTGACGGACGTTTCGCGCTGGTAGCGCCGGAGCACGCTCTTCAGTCGGGCCCGCAGTTCCCGCAGATCGAACGGCTTGCCGATGTAGTCATCGGCGCCGACTTCGAGCCCGACGATGCGATCCACGGTGTCACCTGCCCCCGAGACGATGATGATCGCGATGTCGTACTGTTCGCGAATGAACCGGGCGAGCGACAGGCCGTCCTCGCCCGGCAGACCGATGTCGAGCAACACCACGTGGGGCGCGCTGTCGGCGAGGATTGCACGCGCCTCCGCGCCGTTGGCTGCGGTCAGCACGCGGTACTGGTTGGTGCCGAGATAGTCTTCCAGCAGTTCGCGGACAGTGGGATCGTCGTCCACGACGAGGACGGCGACATCGGATTCGCCCGTCATGCAGCGCGCCCCAGCGTGCGCCGCACGGCGCGGACAACGGCCTCCGCGTCGGGCAGGTAACGCTGTTCGAGCGCCGGGCTGAACGGCACCGGCGCGTGCGGCGGCGTGACCTTCACGGCCGGGGCGCGCAGGGCCTCGGGACAGGTGGTGCCCACCAGCGAGACGATCTCGGAAGCGATGCTGCAGACCGGATTTGCCTCGTCTACAACGACCAGGCGGCCGCACGCACGCACGGCATCGAGGAGTGTGTCCGTGTCGAGCGGCGAGATCGTCCGCGGATCGATGAGCGTGATCTCCACGCCCTGTCGCGCGAGCATGTCGGCGGCCGCGCGTGCCACCTGCACCATGTGGCCGAGCGCCACCACGCAGCAGTCACCCCCCTCGCGCAGCACCGCCGCTTCGCCGAATGGAATGGTGTACGCCTCGGCGGGGACGTCGCCCGTGATGTCGTAGAGCGCCTTGTGCTCGAAGAAGAGCACCGGGTCATCGTCGCGAATCGCAGTGGTCAGCAGGCCCTTTGCGTCGTACGGCGACGACGGGATCACGACCTTGATGCCCGGGATGTGCGCGAAGACGGGATAAAGCGCCTGGCTGTGCTGGGCCGCGGCCCCGAAGCCGGCGCCGTAGGTCGTTCGCACGGTGATCGGGGTCGACGCGCGGCCGCCGTACATGTAGCGGAACTTCGCCATGTTGTTCAGCACCTGGTCGAAGCACACGCCGAAGAAATCCACGAACATGATCTCGATGACGGGCCGAAGGCCGGCGTTGGCGGCGCCCACACCCAGGCCGAGGATGGCCGTTTCACTGATTGGTGTATCGACGACCCGGGTACGGCCGAAACGCCCCAGCAATCCCTTGGTGACCCCGAATACGCCGCCCCACGCATCCTGTTCTCCCGGCGCGCCCATTCCGCCGGCGATGTCTTCCCCCATCACGAAAACCCGTGAATCGCGTTCCATTTCCGCGATCAGAGCCGCCCTGATCGCGTCCCGCGTCGTCATGTTGGCCATCAGGTGTCTCCGGTCAGGTGGGGTAGTGGGCGTACACGTCACGGGTCAGTGCATCCGGCGTCGGCCACGGCGCTTCCTGGGCGTGCGCCAGCGCGGCGGCGGCGGCCTCACGGCACTCGGCGTCGATGGTGTCGAGCCGGGGCGCGAGCGCGGGATCGATCCGCTGCCGGAGTTTCTTGAGACAATCCTGCTGTTCACGCAGCGCCTTGACTTCGCCCGGGGCACGGTAGGTCTCCGGGTCACCTTCGTAGTGGCCATGGAAGAGCGGGACCCGGACATGGAAGAACGACGGTCCACCGCCGGCGCGGGCACGCCGCACGCCGTCGCGCACCTTGGTAAAGACGTCGACAACGTCCGTGCCGTCGACCGCCACGGCCGGCATGCCAAACCCCGCGGCACGCGCCACCGGATCTCCGGCGACGGCCCACGCGGCGGCGGTCGTCTCCGCGTAACCGTTGTCCTCCAGCACGAAGATCACCGGCAGCTGCAGCACCTGGGCGAGGTTCATCGATTCGAATCCCGCACCCTGGTTGGATGCCCCGTCGCCACCGAACGATACGGCGACGCCGTCCTCGCCACGGTAGCGGAACGCGAACGCGCCACCCAGCGCATGCGGCACGCTTGCCCCGATGATGGCGTTTGCCCCCCACATGCCGCACGACCAGTCGGCCACGTGCATCGTGCCGCCCTTGCCGCCGCAGGCGCCGTCGGCCTTGCCGTAGATCTCGCAGGCGAGCGCCGTGAGATCGCCGCCCTTGGCCAGGAAGTGGCCGTGCGCCCGGTGGGTGCTGCACAGGATGTCCGTGGCACGCAGGTTCATGCACACGCCCACCGCGCTCGCTTCCTCCCCGGCGTAGAGGTGCGTGAAGCCGGGCACGTTGCCGCGCGCGATTGCCACGTGCAGCTGGTCCTCGAACTCGCGCATCAGGCGCATGCCTCGATAGGCGACGAGCGGATCGAAACCGGTCGGGAACTCGGGGGGCATGGCATTCTCCGCGGGGTGCGACGGCTCCGAGCATAGCGTAAGTCCCCGGCGTTGACAGCGCGGTCGGCGGGCATCCCCGTTGACGCCCCAGTCGCCCTTCCGTACCTTGCGGCGAAACATCGAAGCCGGTGCAAACCGGCGACAACCACGGGGATTCTCTCCATGTCTTTTCGGATTTCGGTCGATACCGGCGGCACGTTCACGGACGTGGTCGTCACGGACGACGCCGGCAGGTTCACGATCGGCAAGGCGCTGACCGATCGGCGTCGCGCGTTCGCGAGCATCGAGGCCGGACTGCGGGTTGCTGCTGAACAGCTCGGCATCACAGCCGACGCGCTGCTCGCGGACACCGCGATGTTCCTCTACGGCACCACCCGAGCGACCAATGGCATTGTCGAACGCAAGATCGCACGGACCGCGTTCCTGACCACGGCCGGTTTTCCGGATGTCCTGCTGCTCAAGGAAGGCGGCAAGGCCGAACCGCACAACCTGCGGATGGAATACCCGGATCCGTACATTCCGCGGCGTTACACCTACGAAGTGGTGGAACGCATCAACGCCGAGGGCGGCGTGGAGACCCCGCTCGACGAAGCCGCGCTGCGACGGGTGCTGGCAACGTTCCCGGGGCGCGGCATCGAAGCCGTCGCAGTATGCCTCCTCTGGTCAATCGCCAATCCGCATCACGAGCAGCGCGTCGGCGAACTCATCGCGGAAACCTTGCCCGGCATTCCGTACACGCTGTCGCACCAGCTCAACCCGATTCTCCGGGAGTATCGACGCGCGTCCTCCACCGCGATCGATGCGTCGCTCAAGCCGCTGATGCAGAAGTATCTCTCGGACCTTGAAGCAGACTTGCGCGCGGCCGGCTATCGCAACGACGTACTCGTGAGCACGTCGTTCGGCGGCGTGATGCATCTCGCGGACGTCGTGAAGCGCCCCATCTACCTGGTGAAATCAGGCCCCGCGATGGCACCTATCGCCGGTCTCGCCTACGTACAGGCCGAGGGGCTGTCCGACAACGTGATCGTCTGCGATGCTGGCGGTACCACGTTCGACGTGAGCCTAGTCCGCGACGGGCAGGTCGAGTTCTCGCGCGACACCTGGCTCGGCCCGCAGTGGACGGGAGACAACCTCGGCATGTCGTCTGTCGCGGTGCATTCCATCGGAGCGGGCGGCGGCTCGATCGCGTGGGTGGATCCCGGCGGTTTGCTCCGCGTGGGGCCGCAGTCCGCGGGATCGGAGCCCGGGCCGGCGTGTTACGGGCGCGGCGGTGAGTCTCCGACGGTTACCGATGCCGCCGTCGTGCTCGGCTATTTCGATCCGGCACATTTCCTCGGCGGGCGCATGCAGCTCGACGAGGCCGCCGCACGCGGCGCGATCGGGCGGATTGCCGAGCAGCTGGGACAGAGCGTCGAGCGTGCGGCGTGGGCAATCGTCGCCGTCGCCAGCGAGAACATGATCCAGGCGATCAAGGAGCTCACGATCAACGAAGGGATCGATCCCAGCGAGTCGGCGCTGATCGGCGGCGGCGGTGCCGGCGGCCTGAACATCGTGCCGATTGCGCGGGAACTCGGCTGCCGCACGGTGCTGGTGCCGCGCACGGCCGGCGCGCTGTCCGCCTCCGGCATGCAGTTCTCCGACATCATCACCGAGGCCGGGGCGAGCAAGCTGACCGCTTCCGACGATTTCGATTTCCGCGGGGTCAACGCGGCACTCACCGATATCGATGGACGCCTGGAGGAATTCGCGGAGCGTTTGCGCGCGCGCGGATTTCCGCAGCTCGAGAAGCGATATTTCGTCGAGGCCCGCTACCGCTTCCAGGTCTGGGAGCTCGACGTCGACGTGCCCGCCCGCGAGTTCGCGACGCAGGCCGATGTCGACGCGCTGGTGGAGGAATTTCACCGTGTGCACGAACGGGTGTTCGCGGTGCACGACGAGAACAACGCGGTTGAATTCCTGAACTGGCGCGGGCGGCTGATTGGCAAGGTGAACGCTCCCAGCCTCGAACCGACCAAGGATCTCGCCCAGCAGATCGCACGACCGGATCGCGTCCGTCGCTGCCATTTCGGTCAGGGCCTCGTCGACACCGCGATCTACCTGGGGGCCGAACTGCCCGCCGGGGCGCGCATCGACGGCCCGGCGATCATCGAGGAGGATACATCCACGCTCGTGGTTTACCCGGGCGCCGTCGCGCGCGTCAGCCCCGGTGGCCGCTACATCGTCACCCCGCCCGCGGAGGACCTGACATGAACGTGAAGCAAGCCAAGCCCGCCGGACAGGAGTTCGATCCGATCCTGATGGCGGTGCTCGCCAACCGCCTGAATGCCATCGTGCGCGAGATGTCGAACACGCTGCTGCGCACCGCCCGCTCGGCGGTGCTCGCGGTGGTGCGGGATTTTTCATGCTCAATCGTGACCGGCGACAACCGGCTGCTATGTCCCGGCGAAGGCCTGCCTGTGCACATCTTCGGTTCCAGCCTGCAATCGCAGTCGATGTGCGACCTGCACGCGGACCTGGCCCCCGGTGATGCTTTCCTGCACAACGATCCCTACCTGGGGAACACCCACCCCGCTGATCACATGGTGATGGTGCCGGTGTTCGTGGACGGGGAGCACCTGTTTACAACATGCGCCAAGGCGCACCAGGCCGACTGCGGGAACTCCATCCCGTCCACCTATCATGCGTACGCCAAGGATATCTACGAGGAAGGTGCGCTGATTTTCCCGTGCGTGCGGGTACAGCGGGATTATCGTGACGTCGACGACATCATCCGTATGTGCAAGCGGCGCATCCGCGTGCCGGAGCAATGGTATGGCGATTTCCTGGCCGAGATCGGCGCGGCACGCATCGGTGAACGCCGACTCACGGAACTGACCCGGCGCTACGGGATCGACGTCATCAGGTCATTCATCGAGCACTGGTTCGCGTATTCCGAGCGCCGGATGGTGGATGCCATCAAGAAGATGCCACCGGGCCGCTTGTCCAACACCACGGTCTACGATCCCCTGCCACCGGTGCTGCCGGACGGGCTGCCGATTCGCGTGGACATCGCGGTGGACACCACTGACGGGTATATCGACGTGGACCTTACGCACAACCCCGACAACATGGCCTTCGGGCTCAACGAGTCGGTGGCATGCGCGACGTCGAACGCGATGTGCGGCGTGTTCAATTGCATGGATCCGGACGTTCCCCACAATGCCGGATCGTTCGCGCGCGTGCGGGTGCACCTTCGCGAAGGATGCATCACCGGGGTGCCGAAATTTCCGCACAGCTGCTCGATGGCAACCACCAACATCGGCGATCGCATCGTCAATGTCACGCAGTCTGCATTCGCCGCGATCGGCGACGGACACGGTCTCGCGGAAGGTGCCATCGGCATGGGGGCGGGCGCTGGTGTCATCTCGGGCAACGACTGGCGTCGCAACGGTCCCTTCATCAACCAGGAATGGCTGATCACGAACGGCGGACCGGCAACGCCGACCACCGACGGCTGGCTGAATTACGGGTTGCCGGTCGCCGCCGGCCTGATGTACCGCGGAAGCGTCGAAGTCGACGAATCGAAGTACCCGATCCTCGTGAAGCACCTGCGGGTAATCCCCGGGGGCGGCGGCGCCGGGCGCCACCGCGGGGCGCCCGGTTCCGACCTGATGTATGGACCGCGCCGAGACCCGATGACGGTCGTGGTGTCGTGCGATGGCCAGGTCAATCCACCGCAGGGCGTGCGGGGCGGGCAGCCGGGGCCGGCGGCGGCCACCTATCGGATTACGCGCGACGGGCAGACCGAGAAGCTTCCCGGGGTCGTTGAATGCCGATTGGAGCCGGGTGAGTGGATCCGCGGATTCGATGCGGGCGGCGGCGGTTACGGCGACCCGCTCGAGCGCGCGCCGGCGCGGGTGTGCCGGGACGTCATGGAACGCTGGGAGACCGCCGAACGCGCCCGCGACGTGTACGGCGTGGTGCTGGTTGGCACGGCCGACGATGACACGCTCACGGTGGATATGGCAGCCACTGACACGCTGCGGCAGCAGCTGCGCACAGCCCGGCGCTGACGTTGCGGTTCTGCGGCGCCGCCGCGTGGCTGGCCGTCACGTGCTCCGTCGTGGTCGCCTCCGCGACCGAACTCGACGACGCGCTCGAGGCGTCACCGTGGGCGCCATTTGCCGGCGAGTTCGACTGCGTCAACGCCTTCGACCTGTTTGCATCGTTCGCGATGCTCAAGTGCGCGAAATCGCCCGAAAACCCTGGCGACGCTGCCCGGGTTGCCGCGGCGCTCGCGCGGCTCGAGGAGGTCGGCCTGCTCGTCCCCGGTGGCGCCGCCGGAATCGAGATCCGCTTCTGTCCCCTGTTGAATGGAACTGGACTGGTACCCGCGCCCGGCCGGATGTTGCTCGACGACGGGCTGCGCGGCATGAGCGCGGACGGCCTGGCCGAAGTGATGGCGCACGAGTTCGTGCACCTGCGGCAGTTCGCTGCGCGCGGACGCAATGGATTCAAATGCGACTACGTGCGCGGCATGAGCGCATGCGGTGGCTGTCAGGATCGGGCCCATCCACTCGAAGCCCCCGCGTACGTGGCCCAGGATCATGCCCGCGAACGGTTGCGACGGCAGCCCGCGTCTCAGTCCGACGCCGCCGCGCGATAGGCGTCGGCCGCGCGCGCCAGGCATCGCAGCGTCATCGCGAGCGACCGCTCGATCCGTGGCGCGACATCCCTCCATGGAATCGATTCCAGCCGCCGTGGCTGCGCCGCCAGGATGTCGTGCAGTCCGCGCGCGCCGATCGACGCCGTGCTGCCCAGCACCGTGTGGAGCGCGCGTTGCCATGCCGGGTCATCCGCGCTGGCCGCGGCGCGCGCCAGCGTCTCGATGAGCGCACGCGTGTCCGCTTCGAAGCGGGCCACGAGCATGGCCGACTCGCGCGGACCGACGACATCCAGCAATTCGCCCACCGTGGGGCCGTCCAGGTGAATCGCCGTGTCCGGCGCGAGGACGTGTCTGCAGAGCGCGGCGAATGTCGAGGGGCGGCGCGCACGCGGGCAGTATGTCGCGACGCCGGGACCGAATGCGCAGGACGGAGGGCCCGGCGTCCGCGGTGCCCAGACAATCCCCGCCGACGCATCGTCTGCACGATCGCGTCGACCGACGACATCCCCGAGCAGGTCGGGATCGAGAACCCGGAGTGCCCAGGGCGGATCAGCGTGCCACGCGGCGGCGAGATCCGTCGCGGTGGCGACCGCCGTGACCGCGTGCCCGGCGCGCGTCAGCCACAGGCGCAATGTCCGTCGCCGAGTACTTTCACGTTCCGCGAGCAGCGCTGTCAGTGTTGCCGAGTGCCGCCCGACGGGTGCTGAAAAAGGATCCGCAGCGGCGTTCACGACAACCTCTCCGCGCCTGGACATCGATCACCGGTTCGCCCGCATCACCGCGGCCTGCAAGGCATGCCATCACGGTGGCATGGTCTAGGGTGAATGCCTATAGTGACACGCTGACTGAGGGGGCGGGCATGGCAGCCCGCCATACGGCGCGGCGCAACACCGCCCGTCTCACCGCAGGTACGCCTCATTCTTATAAGACCGGACCCGTAGGCACGTCCTGGAGGAGCACATGGGTAACAATCATCGAGTCGTGGTCGTCGGCGGGGGGGCTGCCGGACTCAACGTCGCCGGGCGCATCCGCCGGCTGGCACCGTCCCTGGAAGTCCTGCTCGTAGAGCCCTCCGAGCATCACTACTACCAGCCGCTGTGGACCTTGGTAGGCGGTGGCGTCTATCCCCGCGAACGCAGCCAACGGTCCATGGGCGAGCTGATCCCCAAGGGTGTCCGCTGGATCCGGGATGCGGCACAAGAGTTCCGGCCGGAGGAGAACGCGGTGCTCACGCGCGGCGGCGAGCGGCTCACCTATGACGCACTGGTCGTCGCGCCGGGCCTCCAGATCAACTGGGACGTGATTCCCGGACTGAAGGAGGGGCTGGGCCGGAACGGCATCTGCAGCAACTATTCGTTCGAGAGCGTCAGCTCGACGTGGGCGCAACTGCAGGCGTTCCGCGGTGGTCGCGCGCTCTTCACCATCCCGAGCACGCCCATCAAGTGCGCCGGGGCGCCATTGAAGATCATGTTCCTTGCCGAGGACCATTTCCGGCGGACCGGCATCCGCGACCAATGCCAGATCGCGTACATGAGCGCCGGCGCCGCTATCTTCCGCGCGCCCAAGTATGCAAAGGAACTCGTCAAGATCGCAGATGCACGCGGCATCGACGTCAAGTACAAGCAGGAACTCGTCGCGCTGCGGCCGGAGGCGCGGGAAGCCGTCTTTCGGGACCTGGACAGCGGGGAAGAGCACGTCGAGAAATATGACTTCATCCACGTCACGCCGCCGATGGGCGCACTCGATTTCATGAAGAAGAGCCCGCTTGCCGATGCGGCGGGCTGGGTGGAGGTGGACAAGTCCACCCTGCGGCATGTCCGTTATCCGAACGTCTACGGCATCGGGGATGGGAGCAGCCTTCCGACCTCGAAAACCGCCGCGGCCATCCGTGCGCAAGGGCTCGTGCTGGTGCACAACCTGCTCGGTGGACTGCGCGGTGAAGCACCCACCGATACGTACAACGGGTACACCTCCTGTCCGCTGATCACCGGGTACGGTCGCCTGATGCTCGCCGAGTTCGATTACAACCTCGAGCCGTGCGAGACGTTCCCGTTCGACCAGGGCCAGGAGCGACGCAGCATGTACTGGCTGAAGAAATACGTGATGCCGATCATCTACTGGAAAGGGCTGGTGCGCGGTCGCCGCTGGCCGGAACCCTGGCCAATTCCCGACTGAGCGGTCACCTTATTCGGTGTGCAACGCACAATCCGTCGCCGCACGATCAGTTTCTTCGTGCGTCGAATGAACCTCGTTCCGACGTGCCGGAACTTACCGGCAACGTCGCGCTGCTCGCGTCGCGCGACGCGAGGAAATCCGGGATCACTCGGCGCCATTCGATGGCTCGGAGTACTTCCTACGGTGGGTTTCCCATGACAGAATCCGGCCCTGCCGCAGCTTTTCTGCTCGGTGCGGGAGGAGACAAGAGCGTTCTCGAGAACTCGCCACCGCGCGAGCGGAGCGACATGAGGTCGCAGGGCGGCTTTAAACGCGCGTACGCGTAACGCCACCAACACGCAGGATGTCGTGAAGGTGGTTATGACTAGCTAGCTGAAGGAGGTTTCAATGCACATCATGAAATACGGTCCGGGTTACTCCCGCCGCCATTTCCTGAACACCATGGGTGCAGGATTTTGCGCGGGGGTGCTGCGGCCGTTGTGGGACGTGATCGCGGAGGATGGCAAGATCGATCGCGCCTACCCCGAGGAGCTTCTCGACATCGGCGCCTATACAAAAGGCAAGATCAACGTCGGCGACAAGCTGACGGCTGACAACGTTGACCTCGTCAAGGATTTGATGGACGAGGTGACGTACATCCAGATCAAGCAGCAGGGCCGTGTTTGCGACATCGCGCCGACGCAGCGTGACGTCTACAAGCTCAACCCCCCGCGTTACCTCGATGCCTCCCTGGCGCACAACGGCCAGGCCAAGTTCGACGAGAAGGGCAACGTGGTCACGCAGGACGGCAAGCCCTGGATCGGTGGTATTCCGTGGCTCAACCCGACGGAAGCGGGGCAGGTCATCGCGGCTCACAACCTGAGCTGGGGCCGTTACGACGTCGCGCAGTACTGCATCGACGAATTCGACATGGACGCCGACGGCAACGAGCAGTACCACTACAATTACTGGTGGTGCGAAGTGGCCGGAACCTGCCGTATCACGCAGGATCCGAAGCCCTACATGCCGACGCCGCTCGACAAGGACGGCATGGGCGTGCTGCGTTACCAGTCGGCGGTGTGGGACTACCCGAACGACGTGAAAGGTACCTCCATCCTCAACATCTGGCCGTATGACGCCACGCAGTACCCGGATTTCTTCGGTTACCTGCCGGCCTTCAAGCGCGTGCGCCGCTTCCCGACCAACCAGCGTTTCGAGCCGGTGATCGCGGGTTCGACGTTCTACCTGACGGACGCGTGGATGACTGGCGACCCGACGCTGACCTGGGGCAACTTCAAGCTCGTCGGTCGCGGTCCGGCCCTGCTCGCCACCAACGGCGACCCGGCGCGCGACGATGTGGGCTGGAACGCGGTCAACGAGAACTGGCGTCTGGAACGTCATGGCGGCAAGACCGGCCAGAAGTTCTGGAACTCCTCGTTCTCGCTGGTGCCGGAAGTGTTCGTGGTCGAACTCGAACCCACCGGCTACCCGCGCGCTCCGTACAGCAAGAAGCGGATCTGGTACGACGCGCGCACCATCGCCCCGATCACCATGAACAGCTTCGACCGGCGCGGCCAGGTCTGGAAGCAGTGGGAAGCGGGCTTCGACAACTTCGAGAAGAACAGCGGCAAGGTCCACAATTCCGACGCCGATCGCGGCAAGGGAGGCATGTGGAGCTGGTTGTACGTGCACTCGCACGACATCCAGTCCGGCCGTATCACGTCCTTCCAGCACACGCAGCGCACGTCGGGCGGTATGACCGACAAGCGCGACTTCGGAGCGGACGGGTACGAGGCCTACGGGCAGTACACGACGGAAGCTGCGATCCGTCGCTTGGGAACCTGAGCAAGGTCACCCGAACCTCCGCGGCGCGAGCCGCGGAGGTTTTTTTTTGCCTGCGATTCGCGCTGCGGGATCGTCCTGGCGCGCCGAAGCCGGTTACGCCGTCGGGCGCATGCGATCGACGACGGTCCGATGGTCCGGAAAGTGCCGCATGATGTCGAGACAGGAATCGCGCGGGCCGGCCGGATCGATTACCGGGATATCGCGCCGTGGTTTGCGCGGAGGCTTCTTCGGGAAGCGCCCCATGCCGGCGAGGATGCAGAACCACGAAGTCGGGCTGTAGCTCATCCTTTCGCGCTGCCGATTGATCTCGGCGAGCAGATCACCCCCTTGGTCCCACACCTCGAGGATTTCTGCGACGGAATCCGAGATATGCGGGTTCTCCCGCGCCGCCACCCAGTACGGCGTATCGCGGCGTGAATTCAGCTTGTAATGCATGTAGACGTAGTCGCGGATGCTGTCGAAGATGAGGTTGACCTTCGCATTGAACGCGTCCGCATGCCGGGGGCCGAATCCGCCCTGCTGGTACTGCTCGATGAAATTGTCCACGGTGTCCTGCACGATCATCAGCGCGGTCGCTTCGAGCGGTTCGATGAAGCCCTGCGACAACCCGATGGCGAGGCAGTTCTTCTCCCAGGAACGCTCGAGACGGCCCACGCGCATCTTCAGGTGGCGTGCCTCCGTCTGGTCGTCCGCCGGGAGATTGAGATGCGCGCGAAGTTCCCGCTCCGCTTCGTCGGCATCGATGTAATCGGACGAATACACGTAGCCGTTGCCGAGCCGGTTGGTGAGCGGGATCTTCCACACCCAGCCGAACCTGAGCGCGGTGGACAGCGTTTCCGACCGCAGGACTGCCGGATCGGGGTGCGGCGTGGGCATCGCCACCGCACGATCGTTGAACAGGAAATCCTTGTAGGAGCGGAACGGAACCTGCAGCGTCTTGCAGATAAGAAGACTCGCGAAGCCCGAACAGTCCACGAAGAAGTCAGCGTCCACGAAACCATGCGCGGCGGTCTCGACGCCGAGGATGTCACCGGATTCGACCTGCCTGACGTGGGTGACCGTATCCACCAGGTGCCGCACTCCGAGATCGATGCAGCGCTTTTTCAGGAATTCACCGATCAGGCGCGCATCGAAGTGGAACGCGTAGTCCGTCTGGTATTCGAACCCGGGTTCCGGCAGCGGCGCGCGCGAATGTTTCGCCAGGTAGTTGGACACGAAGAACGTGTCGGGCAGCGCGTGCGCGTCCAGGTTCCGCTGGCGCAAGGTCATGTTCTGGTAGAAGGCCCGGATGAACGGGTCGTCGCTCATCGAGAAGAATGGGTGGTAGTAACTCTCGAAACCCGGGCGGGTGGACCAGTTCGGAAAGCGGATCCCGCACTTGTACGTTCCGTTGCACTGCGGCATCCATTCCTCGTCTGTGACCCCCAGCTTATGGAAGAACCTGCGCATCTTCGGCGTGGAGCCTTCGCCGACGCCGATGATCCCGATCGAATCGGATTCGAGCAGCGTGATTTTCGCGCCGAGCGGAAGCCACGCATGGGCCATCGAGATGGCAGCCATCCACCCGGCAGTGCCGCCGCCGACGATCAGGATGTGCCCAGGGTGTGCGCGGGGAGTCGTCATGTCGCTGTCCCTTGGAAAGAAAATGCTTGCCACGGAATTATGCAGTCGGAAGATCCCCGCGTAACCCGCGGTGCCGCCTTCACCTGAGCCATCGCAACCGATCGCTTTAAACGCAATGCAGCATCCGTTCGAGCGCCACTGGGCGCTTGCTGGACGGTACCGAGTCGGGTTAAATCGTACCGCGCCGGAAGCTGGTTCTGGCTGCGCGGCATCACCTTGCCGCGCGTCTTGCCCGCAATGCCTGAGTCCGTCAATTCCGATCGCGAGTTCACGCGGTGCGGAAGCGCGCCCGGTGCGGTTGCACGACACGTCAACTTCCCCGACAACGCGAAAGGGAGTGAAGATGGGATTCCTGGTCAACATCGACAACGGTGGAACTTTCACCGATGTGTGCATCAGCGATGGCACCCGCATGGTTCACGCCAAGTCGACCACGACGCCGCATGATCTGACGCAGTGCTTCATCGACGCGATGAAGCGAGGCTCTCGTGAACTGTTTGGCGAAGAGGATCTCGGTCGCCTGATGCGCGAGACCGAATGCCTCCGGTATTCGACGACTTCCGGCACCAATGCCGTGGTCGAGCACAAGGGGGTGCCGGTCGCGCTGCTGGTGGAAGCGGGAGCCGAGCGGGATCTGTACGGCGCGGTCGGGCGTTACGGGGATTCATCCCTATGGAAGGCGATGGTACCGAATCCGCCGTCGGGAATCGCCGTGAAGGGTGACGGCACGGTGGACAGCGATGAACTCACACGCATCGTGAACCAGCTGCTGTCGATCGGGACCCAGCGGCTGGTCGTGTGCCTGCGCACGCCGGCCGCCGAGCGCGCGGTGAAGGACGCGCTGCTTGACCGCTATCCGCGGCACCTGCTCGGGGCGATTCCGTTCCTGGTTTCGACCGAACTCGTTGAAGACGACGACCTGCCCCGGCGCGTCGCGACCGCGGTGATCAATTCTTATCTTCACCCCGGCATGGAGCACTTTCTGTACGGGGCGGAGAACGTCTGCAAGAGCCAGCATCTCAAGCGGCCGCTGCTCATCTTCCGCAACGACGGCAACTCTGCGCGCGTCGCCAAGACCACGGCGATCAAAACCTGGGGCTCCGGACCGCGTGGCGGGCTCGAGGGATCGATCGCTTATGCCCGGTTGTATGATCTCGACACCGTACTCGCGATGGACATCGGTGGGACGACCACCGACGTTTCGGTGATCCGTCGCGGGGAAGTCGAACAGATGCCATATGGGTCGGTCGAGAACCTGCCTACTTCGTTCCCGTTGCCGAAGCTGCAGAGTTTCGGTCTCGGTGGAAGTTCGATCATATCGGCGAAGGACGGCGTGATCGCGATCGGGCCGGAGAGCGTCGGCGCAGTGCCGGGACCCGCGTGCTTCGGACGCGGTGGGAGTCATGCCACCCTGACCGACGCTTTGCTCGTGGCCGGAGTGCTCGACCCCGAGCGGTATCTCGGCGGCGAACTCCGCCTCGACACCACACGGGCCACTGCCGCTGTGCAGTCGCAGGTGGGCGAGGCGCTCGGCCTGGGTCCCGAACAGGCCGCGCGCGCCATCATCGATGCGTTCCAGCAGCAGGTCGGCGCGCAGCTTTCGTCGATTCTCGATGCCACGGGGGTCGACCGCGGACGCACGACATTGCTTGCGTTCGGCGGTGGCGGACCGATCATCGTGACCGGCATTGCGCGTGCGATCGGCGTGGGACGCGTCGTCGTACCGCAACGCGCCGCGGTGTTCAGCGCTTTCGGAATCGGATTCAGTCATCTCGCGCACGAGCACCAGGTCCGCCTGGATGCACCGGCTGCCGCGAACCTGGCCGACGCCAAGAAGCTGCTCACGTCCCGCGCCCGCCGCGACATGGCCGGCGAAGGTGTCGATCCGGACGCCTGCGAGTACGCGTACAGCTTGTGGTCCGCGCAGGGTGAGTCGGTACGGGAGGAGCCCGTCACCGGCGACGCGCTGTCGCTCACCGGCCGCGCGGATCCGCGGCTGACCTTGAAAGCCGTGTATGGTCTGCCGGTCTCTTCGCTCGCCCGGGACGACGGTCTGGCCGCGGGGTCACCGGCCGCACAAGGCAGCGCCAAGGTGCTGCTCAACGGCGCGGGCCCGCAAGCGATTACGGTCTACGGCGATCGCGATCTCGCGGCGGGGCAGGTGGCCACCGGCCCCTGTCTCATCAAGGGCGACTACCTGACCTGCCTGATTGATGACGGCTGGCGCCTGCGCGTCACCCGCAATCAGGACCTCATTCTGGAGGAGGGGAACTCATGAGCACCTCGAGAGTCGCGATCACCGAATACCTGGAGATCGATCTCGATAAGGAACGCTGGCATTGCCGGCGCTGCGGTCACGACATCGCATCCGCCCGCCACAATTACAAGGAGGGCCTGCTGGTCGCGAACCGTGATCCGCGGGAGATTCATCACCCGATCCTTGACGACAGCTACCCGTTCACATACGCGCCGGACCCGAAGTGGTGTCGCATCATCGAGTTCTACTGCCCGAGCTGCGGGACGATGATCGAGAACGAGTACCTTCCGCCCGGCCATCCGATCACCCATGACATCGAGCTCGACATCGACAGCCTCAAGCAACGTCATGGTGCTGCGAAGGGAGGAAAGTCATGCGGCGCGTAAGCGTGGACATCGGCGGTACTTTCACCGACTGCTTCCTGGCGTTCGACGATCGCTACGTCGAATCGAAGGCCCTGACCACTCACCACAATCTCGCCGCCGGCTTCATGGAGGCGCTGCAGAAGGCGTGCACGGATCTCGGCAAGTCCGTACGTGATGTGCTGAGCGCGGTGGACGCGGTGCGTTACGGCACGACGCTCGGCACCAACGCGCTGATTCAACGGAACGGTCCACGCGTTGGCCTGATCACCACGGCCGGCTATGAATCCTCAGTTCCGCTGATGCGGGCCCGCGGTTACGGCGACGGCCTGTCCGATTCGGAGCAGACCGACCTGCCAGGCGCCGATCGTCCCAAACCGCTGGTGCCGATCCCGATGATCGTTGGCGTGCGTGAACGCGTCGACTACAAAGGCGAATCCGTGCTCGGCGTCGACGAGGAGGACGTGAGACGCCAGGTGCGACGGCTCGTCGACCAGGGTGCGCAGGCGTTCGTCGTGGCGCTCGTGAACGCGGTGGTGAATCCGGCACACGAGAAGGAAGTTGAGCGCATCATTCTTTCCGAGTATCCGACCCACGTGCTCGGGGCAATTCCTATCGTTGTGTCGCATCGCGTGGCGGGCCGCAAGGCCGAGTATTCGCGCACCATGTCCGCGATCCTCGATGCGTACCTGCACGACCAGATGTACCACGGGATGTCGTCACTGGAGATCGTGCTGCGGCAGAACGGGTATACCCGCCCGATGCTGCTCGTTCACAACACCTCCGGCATGGCGCAGCTCAACTCCACTCACGCGCTGCAGACGATCCACTCGGGGCCCGTCGCAGGGCTTGAAGCGGCGAACTACGTTTCCGAACAGTTTCGCGAGCCGAACATCATCGCCACCGACATGGGCGGCACCAGCTTCGACATCGGGCTGGTGACCGCCGACGGTGTGAAGTTCTACGACTTCAACCCGGTGATCGACCGCTGGCTCGTCAGCACGCCGATGACGTACCTGCATACCCTCGGCGCCGGCGGCGGTTCGATCGCGCGATACGACCGTCTGTGGGAGGCGGTGGAAGTTGGCCCGGACAGCGCGGGATCCGATCCCGGACCCGCGTGTTACGGGCGCGGCGGCAAGTTGCCCACGGTGACCGACGCCAACCTCGTGCTCGGGTACCTGGACGCAGACAACTACGCCGGGGGTACCATCAAGATCAACAAGCGGCGCGCCGAACGCGCGATCGAAGAGTACGTGTGCAAGCCTTCGGGGATGTCGCTGATCGACGGTGCCAAGGCGATCAAACGAAAAGTGGATGCCAACATGGCGGCGGCGATCTTCAAGGAGGTCGCGGTCAAGGGTTACAACCCGAAGAGTTTCGTGATCCTGAGCTATGGAGGCGGCGGGCCGATCCACGCGTGCGGTTACGCGAGCGCGCTCGGGGTGACCAAGGTGCTCATCCCGCCGTTCAGTTCGGTGTTCTCGGCGCTCGGCGCCGGCAACATGAACGCGTTACACATTCACGAGAAGTCGCTGTACCTGATGCTGTACGACGCGACCCAACGCAGAATGCTCGAGGATTTCGCAGTTTTCAATGCGACCGTCGAGGAACTCGAAGAACGAGGGCGGGAAGACCTCGTCCGCCAGGGGGTCGCCCCGGACGCAATTCAGACCCGGGTCGAACTCGACATGCGGTACGGCAACCAGCTTGCGCAGATCGGCGTGACGAGCCCGCTGAGCCGTCTGAACTCGATGCAGGATGTCATCACGTTGCTCGATCGATTCAGCGTGAACTACGCCCAGCGGTTCGGCGAAGGGAGCCAGGCGCCGGAAGCCGGCGTGCGTGTGAACGTCATCCGCGTGGTGTCGTTCGTCGAGCACCAGCGGCTGTCGCTGGAACGTTCGGACAAGGCGGACGGCCTGGCGCCGGTGCCACGCGCCCGGCGCGACTGCTGGTTCCCGGATATTGGCGAACCGCAGCAGACGGCGGTCTACGATCACGACGCCGTCAGTGAAGGCATGCAGGTCAGGGGACCGGCGCTGATCGAGACGCCGCGGACCACCTACCTGGTCGAACCGGGCTGGACCCTGACGATGGGACTTTCCGGATCGGCGTGGTTGGTGAAGGACTGAGTCGCAACAAATTTCGAGAGGTAACGGCCATGGGCGGTGACCAGGAAAAATCCATCATCGAGAAGTTCCTCGAGGAGAACGTGCTCTTTCTCGGGCCGGACGAACAGATCATGGAGGACCACAGCGTCGTTCCGACGACGCCGCGCGAACAGCGTGCACTGGACAGTTTCAGCGATCCGGACCAGATCAACCTGGTGCGTCACAAGCTGCAGACGGCGTGCAACGAATCGTTCGACATGGTCGAGCAGATGGGGGCGGCGCCCGGGGCGAAGTGGGGTGATCTCATCTCCGGCGTGTGGACCGCCAACGGCGATCTCGCGCTCGCGAGCATGGGGGGTGTGCTGATCTTCTCGGTGCTGACCCAGCATCCTGTGAAGTTCATCCTGAAATACTGGAAAGACGATCCGACCGTCGGGCTGAAGGATGGTGACATCTTCATGCACAACGATGCGCGGTACGGCAACATCCACAACACCGACCAGAGCCTCGTGATTCCCGTATTCCACGAGGGCGAGTTGATCTGTTTCACCGGCGCCATCGTGCACGAAGGAGAGAACGGCGCGATTGAACCAGGCGGCATGCCGTCAGCCGCGGAATCGCCGTACGACGAGGGGCTGAAGATGTCGCCGCTCAAGGTCGGCGAGAACTACGAGTTCCGACGCGACATCATGACGTTCCTGCAGAATTCCGTGCGCGAGCCGAAGCTGCAGCTCGAGGGCATGAAATCCAAGTTCTTCGCGGCGATGCGCATGAAGGCACGCGTCGAGGAAGCGATCGCCGAGTACGGCGTGGATGCCGTCGTCGCCACCTTGCGCAAGACGCTGACCGACACCGAAGCGGAGGTACGTCGGCGCCTGCTGGCGTGGCCGGACGGTAAGGTGCGCACCAATGTCTTCGCCGACGGCACGCTCCGGGAGAACTGTCTCATCCGGGTCCGCTGCGAGCTCGACAAGCGGGGTGACCAGCTGGTGATCGATTTCCGCGGTTCCTCGCCGGAGTTCCTGAACCGGCCCAACAATACTGTCCTCGCATCGCTGAAGGGCATGCTGGCGCAGGAATTCCTGAGTTTCGTGTGGCCGGATCTGCCGCGCAACCAGGCAGTGTTCGCGCCGATGACGGTGCTCACGGATCGCCGATCCGCGCTGCACTGCTCGCCGGACGCGCCGAATGCACAGAGCATGATGACGTTCTTTCCGGGATTCACGTCCATCCAGATCGGGGTGCCGAAGTTCCTGTACAGCTCCGGACATCGCGCCACGGACGTGATCGCGGGCTGGTACAACATGATCGTCACGTTCCTCTACGGAGGGATCAACCAGTACGGTGAGCTGGTGGGGAACGTATGCGCCGACCTCAACGGCATGGGCGGCGCGGCGCGCTGGAACCGGGACGGTGAGCATTCCCTTGCGCCGATCTTCGCGCCGATGGCCGATATCGGCGAACAGGAACTCATCGAGGAAGAGGTGCCGCTGATGAAGATCGTGCCGCACCGGCTGATGAAGGATGCCGAAGGATTCGGCAAGTTTCGCGGTGGGCACGGCTACCAGCAGATCGCGACGATGAAGGATTCCTCGATGTGGGGATTCATGTGTTGCAGCATCGGCTCCAAGTTCCCCACGACGTACGGCATCTTCGGCGGCTACGCCCCGGGGACGCTGCCACTGTGCAAGGTCAAGGGTGTGAACGTGTTCGAGGCAATGCAGGATCGGCGCGACCTTCTCCGCTACACGATTCCGGAGATCATGAACGAGCGGCCGTTCCCGGACGCCAAGTACTCCACCCACCACATGGGGCTGCAGCTCGAGTTTGCAAAGCCGGGCGAGCTCTACATGATCACGCAGGGCGGCGGGGGCGGTTACGGAGATGTGCTCGAGCGTGACCCGGAACTGGTGTCGAAGGACTACCTGGACGAACTCATCTCGATGCGCACCGTGACCAATATTTACAAGGTGGTGCTCGACGAAAAGAGCGGCGCGGTCGACTACCCGGCCACCGAAAAGGTCCGGAACGCGGAGCGCGACGCGCGCAAGAAGCGAGGCAGGCCCTACCACGAGTTCGTCAAGGAATGGGAGACACCAACTCCGCCGCGTGACGTGCCGTTCTACGGATCGTGGAAAGACCGCTCGCTGCTGTATCGCGGTTCTCCGGACGACACCTGTCCCGCGGACAATATCGTGTCGGTGATGATGCCCAATCCGAAGGACGTGCGGATCGCCCAGCTCGAGGCCGAGATCGAGGCGCTCCGCGCGAAACTTCCCAAGAAGGGTTGACCCACGTGGCGGCCGGTGTGCTCCGAGGGTATCTCGACGGCACGCGCGCGGGCGCGTTGTGGCTCGAGTACGACTCTTACGCACAGCGCGTGTTCGCCAACGGCGCGGCAGACTGGCTCAGCCAGCCGTCGCGCTTCGCCAACACCATGGTGCAGGCGCGCAAGGCGATCCGATCGGACGTGGTAACCGTCGACATCACCGCGGCGGCGCTGGCCTCGATGCCGGCGGGTGACGATCCCGTCGAGCGCTGTCGGATGGCGCTCGGAGACGAGGCCGGGCGGCGCTTCGCCGCGGACTGCATCGACGCGATACTGCACAAGCTGGCTCGAGAGATCGATCTCGTGCTGCGGGTACCGTCGCCGCGGAACCTGCTGATGCGTTGTGGCCAGGAAGGAGAACCGGATTTCGACCAGCTGGACGAAGTCGCGACTGCCATCGTCTCGTCATTGCGCACTCACGCGGATCGCAACATTGGCGGCCTGCTGCTGACCCGTGATTCGTCGGCGCCATTGAGCGCCGACGAGGCCGATGCGCACGGTCCGGTCCTGAACGCTGCTCATCATTACGGCTGGGTTACCTGCCTCTCACTGCCCGGTGTCCTCGTGGCGGGGGGCACTGTGGAAGTGGATGACGTGGACCTGCTGTTGTGCGGCGATCTGCCGCAGGCGCGGATCCGGGCATTGCGCGGGCAAGGTCGCGCGCTCGGCGGCGGCATCCCGCCGGCGCTATGGTCCGCCACCGGCGAGGTGCCCACGCGAGCAGCGGACGATCTGCTGTTTGGCGTCGTCCCCGTCGACGCCAACCCGGAAACCGTGCTGGCGCGCTGCGCGAGCCTGTCGAACTGACCTGCCAGTCAACGGCGCGCAGCACCTTTCCCGTCGTTCAACCCGCGTCCGTCAGCGCTGCGGATGCTCGTCCGTGATCGCGGCCATCAGCAACGCGTAGTACTCGTGGAATGCTTCCGAGATGGAAATTCGCGTCGTCGAGTAGAACTCGGGCTGCAGGATGCGGCTCAGGCTCGCGAACACGATCTCGGCCACCAGCACCGGTCGCACGTTGCGAAACTCGCCGGCCCGGATTCCCTGTTCCAGCAGCACGCAGAATCCCTGTACTCGCAACCGCACGTGATCGCGCCAGACCTCGAGCGCGGGTGCCCACTGCTGAATATCCGTGACGGTCACCTGGCTGAGACGCTGCGCGGCGCGCACGCCGACCTGCAGGTAATCGTGCAACCCCTGCTGGGACGATGACTGCGCGGCGGCGGCGGTGGAGGCATCGGTGCGGATGCGCAGGAAGAACGCGTTAAGAATCCGGAGTACGAGTTCGTTCTTGCTCGGGGCGAGTTCATACAGCGTTCGCTTCGAACAACACAGACGCTCCGCGAGTTCACTGACGCTCAATCGGGAGAACCCCTCGTGGAGGATGATTTCCTCGATCATCGGCAGCAGCGCCAGCGCCCGGGGCCCCGGGTGCGCACCACGCGCGGGCGGCTGTTCCTGGCGGTTCATCGGCGCGATCCGGGTTCCATGGCTGGAGGTGAACGAGCGCGCCGGCCATTACGGGCGCACCCCAAGTGTCTCCGCGGGATGCGTGTTCCGCAAGCGCAAAGTTGCTGCGTCGCAGCACCAAAAATGTAGGAAATTCCGAGAATTGACAGTGTTTGTCGCCCCCCCCTATAGTCGGCCCGCAACCCGCTTTTTGGGTACGTCACTTTCGCGCCCGCGTACCGTCAGGCACGCCGCGCGGAGATGACGCCGGGTGCCGACGCCGTCAGCAAGAGCGCGAACCTGATCGCGCCCCGGCGCCGCACTGACAACAACGACAAAAGGTGCCCAACAAGCAATCGACGCGCGCGACACCGGCCAACCGGGAGGAGACTTCTCGCGGTCGGACTTCGCCGCTGGCTTGCCGTTCAACAACCAAGGCTGAGGAAACATGCAAGGTACACTTCGTCACCGAATGGCCGAATGGATCGTGCTCAAGCGCACGGTGTCGCTGGGCATCATCATCGCGATCACCGCGTTTTTCGCGGTCGGCCTGAAGTCCGTCCAGATCAAGACAATCTTCTCGGATCTGTTCCCGGCCAATCACCCCTTCGTCCAGACTTTCAAGGATCACCCGAACTTCGGGAACCCGCTGACCATCACGCTGATGATCAAGCGCAAGGATGGCGACATCTACAACCTGGAAACGCTCGACAAGGTCTATCGCATGACGCGCGACATCGACCTGTCGCCGTCGGTGGACCACGACCAGATTCTCTCGATTGCGACCGAAAAGGCACGCTATGCGGAAGCCACGCCTTACGGTGTGGACGTCAAGCCACTTATGGACGCGGCGGCGCCGAAGGATGAGGCGGAACTTGAAGAGTTCAAGCACAGGGTCGATCGCGCCGCGAACGTTCGCACGTTCCTGATCTCGCGGGACGAGACCGCAACGCTCGTGACGGCAACGTTCCGGGAGCGCTGGGTGGACGACAAGGGTCCGCAGGAAATCGATTACGGCGAGACGTTCAAATACGTCTGGAACATGGTGCTGCGCGAGCGGGATGAGCACCACGACATCTTCGCCGCCGGGCAGCCGATGCTGACGGGCTGGGTATACACCTACGAGCGCCAGATGCTGAACATCTTCGCGATTACTGCCGCGGCACTGATTGCTTCGCTCGTGTTCTATATGCGCAACGTGCCCGGTATCGTCGCGCCCATTGTGGTCAGCGTGGTCAGCGCTATCTGGGGCTTCGGGCTCACCGGCTGGCTGAAACAGCCTATCGAACCGCTCATCATGGTCGTACCGATGCTGCTCGTCGCGCGCGCGTTTTCGCACTGCGTGCAGTTTCTCGAGCGGTTCTATGAAATTCTCCACGAGGTCAAGGACAAGAACACCGCAGCCAGCCTCGCCCTCAGCGTGATGATGGCGCCCGGCATCCTGGGTATCATCACGGACGCGGCGGGACTGTTCCTGATCGCGGTGGCGCCCATTCCTGTGATGGAGCGTTTTGCGATCTTCTGCGGGTTCTGGGCGCTCGTCCTGATACCCACGGACGTGTTCCTCGCGGCGATCCTCGCGTCCATGTTGCCGACACCGAAGAACGTTGATCAGCTCATCGGCAAGAGCGACAAGAAGACCTGGCACGACAGCCTCATTGGACTCCTTGGGACGATTGGTCGACTGAGTCACGGGCCGCGTGCGAAAGTCACCGGGATTGTCGTCGTAATCCTGTCTGTCGTGTCTTTCATGCAGGTACTTAAGCTCGAAATCGGGAACCCGGTGGAGGGTTCGAACCTGCTGTTCGACGATTCCGAGTTCAACACCGCCGTGCGCGCGATCAACTCACACTTTCCGGGACTGATGACGCTCGAGATCGTGTTCGAGGGCAAGGGCGGCCAGGACGGTCCGCGCATCCTGCGCGAGGCGAAGACGATGCAGGTGCAGTTCGCGATTCAGCGACTGCTGGAGGCCTACGACCAGCCGCCGGAAGCGACGTTGTCATTCGCCGATTACCTGCCGGAGGCGAACCGGCTCTTCTCCGGCGGCAACCCGAAGTGGGCGTCGATGGACCCGGTGGACGAATCGGTCTACGGCACCGTGACCGCGCTGCTGCTGGGCTCAAATGCGAAGAACTACGGGCACGTGTCCGACTTCACGATGAAGAACGGCACCCTGTCGCTCTGGTACAAGGACAACAAGCAGGACACCGTGGACATCGCGCTCGCCCAGACGCGTGAAGTCCTTGAGAAGGTGGGAATCGATCACCCGAACTTCAACGTCCGGCTGGGTACGGGCGCGATCGCGCTGCAACAGTCAGTCAATGACACGGTGGATTACTATCAGTACGTGATCCTCGCGGCGCTGAACGCGATCATCCTGGTCGTGGCGTCCATCGCGTACCGATCCTGGGTGGCAGGCGTAATCCTGCTGATCCCGGTGAACCTGTCGAACATCCTGCTCGGCGCGGTGATGGTGACGATGGGACTCGGGCTCGACGTGAACAGCCTGCCGATCGCGAGTATCGGTATCGGTGTCGGTATCGACTACGGCATCTACCTGCTCTCCCGTATCTGCGAGGAATTCCAGGACGGCAAGCACTGGGGCGATGCCATCCAGCGATCCGTGCAGACTTCCGGCAAGGCGATTTTCTTCACCGCGACCATCGTGATGATCTCGATCCTGCCGTGGTACTTCCTGTCGGATCTCAAGTTCCTGGCAGACATGGGCCTGCTGCTCGTGATGGTGATGACGATCAACATGCTCATTTCGCTGATCGTGCTTCCGCTGCTCGTGTACTGGTGGAAGCCGAAGTTCGTGGAGTCCGAGCACCAGCTCATTTCGGAGAAGCTCGATCTCTCCCAGCACGTGAAAGCGGCCTGATGGCCGCATTCAACGGATCCACGATTCCGAAATTACTGACAGAGGTTTGAAGATGAAGAAGCAATTGAAGGGTCTGCTGCGCGGCGTGTTCACTGGCGCACTGCTGGTGTCCGCGGCGTTCGGCACGGCCGTCGCGCAGGAAGCGGTGGCAACCGGTGCGCAGCAACTCGCGCCCGTGCACACGGGGATCCCGCACGACGCGATTTACGACATGGCGCTGAACGGCAACAAGGGCATCGCCATTGGCGCGTTCGGGACCATCCTGGAGTCGGATGATGCGGGCGCGTCCTGGAAGAAGGTCGAGAGCGGGACGGAGTTCGCGCTGCTCGGGCTCTCAGTGGTGGGCGACAAGCGCCTGATCGTCGGCCAGCGGGGCACGGTGCTCGTCGGCAAGCCGGACGGCGGTTGGGAGCCTGGAAACAGCGGCACCGAGGCGCGGCTGCTGCAGGTGGGGATGAACAACGGCGGGCTTGCGATCGCCGTGGGCGAGTTCGGGACCGTGATGCGTTCCCGTGATGCCGGCAGAACCTGGGAAAAGCTGACGCTGGACTGGGCGGCCTTCCGGGAAGACGGGTATGAACCTCACCTTTATGCGGCATACGTAGACGATGCGGGCCGTGCGGTCATTGCGGGTGAGTTTTCCTACGTGATCATTTCGGAGGACGGCGGTGACACGTGGAATCTCGCCACCAAGGGCGACAAGTCGATCTTCGCGATGCACCTGCAGGACGATGGCACGGGTTTCGCCGTGGGACAGGAAGGCCATGTCATGAAGACGACGGACCGCGGCGCTACCTGGCAAACTCTGAATCCCAACTCCAACGCCAACCTGTTCGGCGTGTGGTCCTCGAAACAGGGTGAAGTTGTCATCACCGGTCAGCGTGCACTTCTGCGCAGCAGTGACGGCGGCAACACGTTCACTGCCTCCACGGATATCGAGATCATCCGCAACTGGTTCCTGCCGATCGCGGTCGGTGAAGCCAGCATGGAAGCGCCGGGTGGTCAGATGGTCTCGCAGGTCATCTACATCGGCGGGTACATGGGAAGGATTGCCCGGTTGTTGCACTAAACGCACCGCAATAAAGCTGCTGTTGGGAAAAAAAGCACAACCCTCGTGCTCGGAAGTGCAATAGATGGTTGAAAGTGACGCTTTGATACGCTAACTTGTGACCTAGTTGCCACGAAAAAGGGTGGGATCTGCCTGACGCTGGTCAAAAGAAGGCAGAAGAAGTGGCATTAAAGCAACAACAAAACTGGTCGCTAACAAGACCAGTCGGTGGGACAGCGGATGCGCGGGAGCACGACTCCCGCGTGTTCGATTTGAGATAGAGCCGTCATCTGTAAAGAGGAGAACGGGAGTGGCTAACAAAGCAACCAAGGGCGTGCTCGCCGGAGGCCTGATCGCGTCCGCGATCGCTCCAGCGACGGCGCTGGCTGTTGATTTCAACATCACGGGTTTCGTGCGGCAGGAAGTCGGGGTTTCGATCACCGATGACGCGTACAACCACAAATCATGGAATCCGGCGATCGATCGCACGATCTTCCAGCCGAACTTCGCAACGGGCAGCCCGTTGGGAACCGGCGCGTTCACGCAGCTGGATGCCAACAATGCGCCCATCCCGTTCCCGGGAGACGGGGCGACCGGCGACGGTTGCGTGGGACCGAATTTCTTCGGACTCGGCGCAATCGACGCTGCTGCCTGCGGCGGTGCGGGCACGCTGAATCCTGCAGGTGCCGGGCGTTACGGCGATGTGCCGTTCAACCTGTTCAACACCCGCGCGGAAGTGGAAGTGCAGGCCAAGTTCAACGAGAACGTGGCGGCGTATGCGCGGTTCCGGGCGTACTTTGATGGCAGCTCGGCGTTCTCGGATGACAACGTGCAGATCGAGAAGCACTTCCTGGCCGACACCGGGTTCGGCAACGGGCGCGGGAACCTGCTGGAAGTCCAGAGCAACGACTTCATGCTGGACATCCCGTCGTTCTATTTCGACTTCAACTTCGGCAGCGCGTGGTTCCGCGTCGGTCAGCAGCAGATCGCGTGGGGCGAGGCACTGTTCTTCCGCGTGTTCGACGTGGCGAACGGCCTGGACCTGCGGCGTCACCTGTTCCTGGACGTGGCGGCGGAAGAGTTCGCGGACGAGCGCGTGGCGTCGCCGGGCGTGCGTGCGAGCTACACGTTCGGCAACGGCTGGGAAGTCGACGCCTTCGTGCAGATGTTCAGCCCGACCCTGTACCCGAACACCAACACGCCGTACGCGGTCATCGGACAGGACTTCACGGTCAACCGCGAATCGATCACGGGCCCGGGGTTCGAGGAAGCCGAGAACAGCCTGAACTTCGGCGCCCGACTGATTATGCCGGACCTGTTCATCCAGGACCTGACGGTGTCCGTGATGGGCGTCAACCGGCGTAACCCGGACGGTGTGTTCAAGTGGGACAACGCGAACGCGATTCCGATCAACGCGACGAGCGCGACGACCCCACTGAACCCGTTCTGCAACGTGTCGGCGCTGTTCGGCCTGGGCTCTGCGGGTGCACCGTTGTACGGCCAGAATGGCGGCGCCATCGGCCCGAACGGCCAGCCGTTCGGACTGGGCAACCTTGGCACCTCGACCAACGAAGCGTGCTCGCAGCCGTTCGAACAGGACGCATTTGGCACGATCAGCGTGCTCGACTGGTGGACACAGGCGGCGCGTGCGCGCTTCGACCCCGTGGCGGGTGCGACCGCGGCCATCGGCGAGTGGGCGGGTTCGAACGGCTTCACGCAGTTCATCGGCCCAGGCGGCTTCGGTACGACGGGTGGTGGTGTGA
>JBFWUN010000014.1:0-87140 GCA_050247235.1 Gammaproteobacteria bacterium | reverse complement strand
TTGGTGGGCGATGTAGGGATCGAACCTACGACCCCTGCCGTGTGAAGGCAGTGCTCTCCCGCTGAGCTAATCGCCCGTCCTGGTGGGAGCCGGGATTCTAAAGAGCCGGCCTGATGTCGGTCAATCGGCGCCGCCGGAGGCATCCGTGCCCGGGCCATCGGGCATTGGATCAAGGTACCATCCGACCATGCGTTGGGTGGTGCTGTTCCTGGTGATCGCGGGGGTGGGCGGCGGACTGTGGTGGCTGTCCCGCCCCAAGCCCGTCGAAGTCCTGTTGCATACCGTCGAGCGCGGCCACGTGCGGGCCACGGTGTCCAACACGCGGGTCGGCACGGTGGAGGCCTGTTCGCGCGCGAAGATGTCGCCCTCGATGCCGGGGATTGTCGCGGTGCTGCCGGTCCGGGAAGGCGACCAGGTGGCGCCCGGCCAGGTCCTGATGGAGATCTGGAACGACGACCTGAAGGCGGAGCTGGTGCAGGTGGAAGCGGATATCCGGGCGAGCGAGCGCCGAGCGGACGAGGCCTGCGTCACGGCGGCGGGTGCGCTCCGCGAAGCAAAGCGTCTGCAGGGGCTCGCCAAGCAGCGACTGGTGTCCGAGGAGGCGCTGGACAATGCACAGACCCGCGCGGACTCCACGCGTGCGATGTGTGCGGCGGCGCGCGCCACCATCGCCACTGTCACCGCGCGCCACGGCGTGGTGGATCAGCAGATCGAGCGTTCCCGGCTGCGCGCGCCGTTCGGCGGTGTGGTGGCGGAGATCAACGCGAAGCTCGGGGAGTTCATCACGCCCTCCCCAACCGGCATTCCGACCCTTCCCGCGATCGATCTCATCGACATGTCCTGCCTGTACGTCTCCGCCCCCATCGACGAGATCGATGCGCCCGCGATCCGGCCCGGCATGTCCGCGTGCGTGTCGCTGGATGCGTTCGCGGACAAGCGCTGCGGCGCCGTGGTGCGCCGGGTGGCACCGTATGTGCTGGAGCGGGAGAAGCAGGCGCGGACCGTTGAAGTGGAGGTGGAACTGAAAGGTCCGGAAGATCTCGCGGACCTGCTGCCCGGTTACAGCGCGGACATCGAGATCCTGGTCGATGAGCATCCGGATGTCCTGCGGATCCCGTCGGAGGCGATCCTGAACGGCACGGAAGTGCTGATTTACCACGCCGATACGCAGCGGCTGGAGAAGCGCGCGATCAAGTCCGGTGTCTCCAACTGGGAGTTCACGGAAGTACTGGAAGGACTGGAAGCCGGGCAGCAGATCGTCACATCGATCGGACGCAAGGGCGTGACGGACGGCGCATTCGCGGTGCCGGATGACGGGATCGACGACACCGACTGACGCCGCAGCGCCGCTGATCGCACTCGCGGGGGTCACCAAGACGTTCGTGCTGGGCGATCAGGAGGTGCGGGCGGTGGACGGCATCGATCTCACCCTCCGCGCGGGCGAGTACATGTCCATCATGGGTCCTTCGGGCTCGGGGAAGTCCACCTTGCTGAACCTGATCGCGCTGCTCGACCGGCCCACGCAGGGGACCTACCACCTCAACGGACGCGATGTCACGGGGCTCTCGGACGACGAACTCGCCGCGGTGCGCAGCCGTTCCATCGGCTTCGTGTTCCAGTCGTTTCACCTGGTGTCCCGGCTCACGGCCGCGCAGAACGTGGAGCTGCCACTGACCCTGGCCGGCATCGCGCCACGCGAGCGCGCGGCGAGGGTTGCCACCGCGCTCGCGGCGCTCGGTCTCACCGATCGCGCGCATCATCGCCCGCACGAACTTTCCGGCGGTCAGCGCCAGCGAGTCGCGATTGCGCGCGCCACCGTCATGCATCCGCCGCTGCTGCTCGCGGACGAACCCACCGGCAACCTCGATTCCGCGTCCGGTGCGCAGGTCGTCGAGATCCTGGAACGCCTGCACGCGCAGGAAGGTGTGACGCTCATCGTGGTCACGCACGACGCCGCGCTCGGCCGGCGTGCGAGCCGTCGTCTCGGCATCGCGGACGGCAAGGTCGCGCGCGACGAGTACGGCGCCTGAGCGGCGGACTGCTGGTCGGCCCCACGCCATCCACGGATAATGAATCGTCTCCACTTCAGCCCGCGCCAGGAATCCGCATGAAGAAGCCTTTCGCCGACAGCCGCATCCTGATCACCAACGACGACGGCATCGAGGCGCCCGGCATCAAGGTGCTCGAAGAGATCGTCCGCGAGTTCACGGATGATGTGTGGGTGGTCGCGCCGGACCACGAGAAAAGCGGGGCGAGTCATTCCATCTCCATGCACGTGCCCATCCGCCTGCGGCGGGTCAGCGAGAAGCGTTTCGCGGTGATGGGCACGCCCACGGACTGCGTGCTGATGGCGTTCTACGAGATCATGAAGGACCAGCGGCCCACCCTGGTGCTCTCCGGGATCAACAGCGGGGCGAACCTTGCGGAGGATGTCACCTACTCCGGCACCATCGCGGCGGCAATGGAAGGCACGCTGCTGGGCGTGCGATCAATCGCGCTCAGCGTGGTCCGGCCGCTGGGCGGCGTGGCACAGTGGGACGGGGCGCAGCGGTTTGCACCGGATCTCCTGCGCACCCTGATCGCATCGCAGGATTGGCCGGCCGGCAGTTTCATCAACATCAATTTTCCGGATTGCGACGTCGAGCGCGTGACCGGTATCCGGGTGACGCGCCAGGGACAGCGTCCGCCGGGCGCATTCAGCATCGATGCGCGCGTGGACAGCCGCAACGTCCCGTACTTCTGGGTGAAGCTGACGTACCCGGAAGGTGAAGCGCACGTGGATACGGATCTGCACGCCACGGCGGAGGGCGCGATCTCGGTCACCCCCGTCCAGCTCGACCTGACGAACTACGCGTGGCAAAGCCGGCTGCACGCGTTGCTGAAGGCGTGACACGCGCGAGCACGGGCTCTCCGCGGAAATGACGAGGGGGCGGAGACTGTGCTCCGCGATACCGGGCGACGAAGGATCGGCCGTCTATCTGCTTACTGACGCGCGCTCGTGCCGCCATCGATCACGAGGATCGTGCCGTTGCAGTAACTGGCCTCGTCGGATGCGAGGTAGAGGCAGCCATACGCCATCTCCATCGGCGAGCCGGCACGTGCCATCGGCGTGATGTGGGAAGCGAGCGCCTCGTCGTCGAAGATGCCCATCACGGACTGGATCATCGGCGTATCCGTGTAACCGGGGCACACCGCGTTCGCGCGGATGCCCTGCCTGGCATAAGTCGCGGCGAGCGCGCGCGTGAGGTTGATGACGCCACCCTTCGCCGCGCAGTACGTGTGTGCCGTGGGCATGCCGAGCATGCCGGAGATGCTCGCCACGTTGACGATCGACCCCTTGCCCTGCTTCAGCATCTGGATCAGCACCGCGCGGTCGATGAACGCGGCGGCATCGAGATTCAGGCCGATGACTTCCTTCCACTTGTCCACCGGCGTATCCGCCAGCGGCATCATGGAATTCGGGCTCTTCTCGCCCCAGCTCCAGCCGACGCTCGCGGAGTGCACCAGGATATCGATGCGGCCGTACGCCGCGACGGTCGCGGCGACGATCTCGTCCGCGCTCTCGGATTTCGACAGGTCCTTCGCGAGCACCATGCCGTCGCCGCCCGCCGCGCGGGCAAGCGCCAGCGCCTCGTCCAGGTTCGACTGCGTGCGCGACACGCCGATGACCGTGGCGCCTTCGCGCGCAAAGAGTTCCATGCACGCGCGGCCGATGCCGGTGCCGGCGCCGGTGATGATGGTGATCTTGTCCTGTACGCGGCCCGCCATGGTGCCTCCCGTGAAAGGTGTTGGGTTCGAATTCGCGCTCAGAGCCGCTCGATCAGCGTGGCGTTTGCCATGCCGCCGGCCTCGCACATGGTCTGCAGGCCGTAGCGGCCTCCCTGCGCCTCGAGCACGCGGAGCAGGTTGGCGGTCAGTCGCCCACCGGACGCGCCGACCGGATGGCCGAGCGCGATGGCGCCGCCGAACACGTTGAGCCGCTCGGGATCAGCGCCGAGTTCCTTCTCCCATGCGAGGGGGACCGAGGCGAACGCCTCATTGACCTCGTAGGCATCCACCTGTCCGATCGACAGCCCCGCCCGGGTCAGCAGCCGGCGGCTCGCGGGAATGATCGCGGTCAGCAGCATCATCGGATCATCGCCCAGCACCGCGAAATGCGTGATCGCCGCGCGCGGCTTCAGGTTGAGCCTGGCGGCCACCTGTTCCTCGACGATCAGCATCGCGGTCGCACCGTCCGACACCTGGCTCGAATTGCCGGCGGTCACTCCCCAGCGGATCTCGGGAAAGCGCGCGAGCACCGCCTCGTCCTGGAACGCGCAGCGCAGGGTGCCGAGTTTCTCCACGGTGGTATGCGGGCGGATGCCTTCGTCCGTCTCCACCGTGCGCGTGCTGCCGTCAGCCTGCGGCACGATGACGGGCACGATGTCACGCCGCGCAGCCGCGACGTCCGCGGCCGCGCGCACGTGCGAGCGCAGGCTGTAGGCATCCTGCACGTCACGCGACAAATCCCAGCGGGCCGCCACCCGCTCCGCCGCGATGCCCTGGTGCACCGTGCCCTGCGGGTAGCGTGCGCGGAAGCCGGGGCCTTCGCTGTCCTTGCCCATGCGGTTGATGCGCATCGGCACCGTGCCCATCATCTCCACGCCGCCGGCGATCACCACGTCGTAGGCGCCGGCGATCACGCCCTGCGCGGCAAAGTCCATCGCCTGCTGCGCCGAGCCGCACTTGCGATCGAGCGTCACCGCCGGCACCGCTTCCGGAAAGCCGGCCGCCAGCACGGCCTGCCGCCCGATATTGCCGGCCTGCTCGGCCACCTGGATCACGCAGCCGGTGATCACATCTTCCACCAGCGCCGGGTCAATCCCGGTGCGCGCGACGAGCCCGCGCAGCACCTGCGCGTAGAGATCCACCGGGTGCAGGCCGGCAAGCGCGCCGTCCTCGCGTCCGCGACCGAACGGAGATCTCACCACATCGACGATGACGGCCCTGCGCATGTGCGTGCTCCCGGTTCCGTGGTTACTTGAATCGCCGCAGCGACAGGTTGAATGACTCGGACGCGATCTGCACCACGGGCGAGTTCGCAATCTTCATGAGTCGGCGCACCTGGTCGAGTTCCGGCGACGAGAGATACGGATACGTGGTCTTGACCGGCCCGGCGGCCCACATCTTCTGCAGGTCCGGCTCCGGCACCAGCGCCCGCAGGATCAGTTCGTCATCGTTGTCCGTGCCATAGCGCTGGTGGAGTTCCGCCAGGGTCGGCTGTTCGGGCGGGTTCGCGGCGATCTCCTGCGCGCGCGGCGCGGCCATGATCCGGTCCAGCACGTTCGGCTCGATCGGCGCCACCGTCTGACCGTAATGCCCGCACGCGTACTGGATCACCTCGTCCGGGATCACGGAATAGCGCTTGCCCGTCACGATGTTCAGCACCGCGAGCGTGCCCACCAGCTGGCTGAACGGCGTGGCCATGCCGGGATAGCCGAGTTCGCGGCGCACCACCGCGGTCTCCGCCAGCACGTCCTGCAGGCGCTCGCTCATGCCGTGCTGCACGAGCTGCGCCTTCATCGTGCCGACCATGCCGCCCGGGATCTGGTGCTGGATGGACAGCACGTCGTACTCGGCGTACTGGTTCACGAGGAAGCCCGCGGCCTTGCCCACCTTCTCAAAATGCTCCGCGACCGGCGCAAGCAGCCGCGTGTCGAGGTTGTGCGTGTGCCCGAGCAGTTCGATGTTGCGCACCATGATCTCGGTGGACGGTACCGACGGCCCGTTCGCCATCGGCCGGCTCGCGGTGTGCAGGATGCTGACGCCGAGGTCGATCGCGTCCAGGTACGCCTTCGCCGATTGCCCCAGCAGGTTGTTGGAGTGGAATTCGATCGGCTTGCCGCGCGCCTTGGCGACGATCGCGGGCAGCAGGGTCTTCAGGCGCTCCTTCTCCAGTACGCCGGCGGTGTCGTACAGGAGGATGGTGTCGATGTCCGGGCTCGCGGAGATCCTGTCCGCCTTGTCGGCGTAATACGCGTCCGAATGCACCGGGCTCAACGTGAACATGATGGAACCCGCCACTTCGGAGCCGAACTCCTTCGCGACCTTCGCGAGCCGATGCATCTTGTCGATGTTGAACAGCACGTCGTAGATCCAGAAGCTGCGGCAGCCGTGCACGTTGAGCTGGCGCATCCAGGCATCCATCAGGGAATCCGGCGTCACGCTGAACGTCACGGATGCATTGGAGCGCATGCCGCCGCGGATCCGCGTGCGCGGCATCGCCTGCGTCAGCAGGTCCAGCCCCTCCCACGGATTCTCGTGGCAGTACTTGATCAGGCACTCGAACATCGAGGAGCCGGTGAGGTCGATGGTGCGGAAACCGGTGCGGTCGACCAGCGGCGCCACCGGCAGCGCCATGCCGGCCTGCATGCGCATGCCCCACAGGCTCTGCTGCCCGTCGCGCATCGTTTCGTCGAGGAATTCGATATGAGCCATGGAGGCCTACTCCCTAAGTCGCGGTCTGCGCTTCGAAGGCCGGCAGCAGGGTCTGCTCCAGCCAGCGCGTGTTGAGTCGGTTGTCGATGAAGTCCGGGTGCGCGGCGATGAATTTCAGCAGCGGCAGGTTGGTGGTCAGACCCTCCACCGCGAAGCGCGCGAGCGCGCCTTGCAGGCGGGTCACGCATTCGGCGCGGTTGGCGGCGGTGATGATGAGCTTGCCGATCATCGAGTCGTAGAACGGCGGCACCAGGTAACCGTCGTAGCAGTGACTGTCAAGCCGGATTCCTGCGCCCTGCGGCGGCGCCCAGCGCGTGATCCGGCCAGGGCTCGGCTGGAAGTTGCGGGTCGGATCCTCGGCATTGAGGCGGCACTCGATCGCGTGACGCTGCACCGGGATCTGCACCTGCTCCCAGCGCAGCGTCTCTCCACCGGCGATGCGGAACTGGAGCTGCACGAGGTCGACACTCGTGACCTGCTCGGACACCGGGTGTTCCACCTGGATGCGCGCGTTGACCTCGATGAAGTAGATCGCCTGGCGATCCACGTCGTACAGGAACTCCACGGTGCCCGCGTTGCGGTACTTCAGCGAGGCGACGAGGTTCACCGCGGAGTCGTGCAACGTGCGGCGGAGCGTGTCCGGCATCGCGGCGCACGGCGCTTCCTCGAATACCTTCTGGTAACGCCGCTGGATCGAGCAGTCCCGCTCGCCGAAGTGCAGCACCTTGCCGGTGCCGTCACCGAACACCTGGACCTCCACGTGGCGCGCGTTCTCCACGTAACGTTCCATGTACATGGTGCCGTCGCCGAATGCTTCCTTCGCTTCGTTGGACGCCTTGTCGAACCCGTTGCGGATGTCCTCCGCGCCGCGCGCAATGAACATGCCGCGGCCGCCACCGCCGGCGCTGGCCTTGATGAGCACGGGGTAGCCGAGTTCGTCACCTGCCCGGACCGCGTCCTCGGCGCTCGCGATCCGGTCCGTGCCGGGGACCAGCGGCACGTTCGCTGCCCTGGCAATCGCCTTCGCCTGCAGCTTGTCGCCGAGCGCCGCGATCGTCTCCGGGGCGGGGCCGATGAACGTGATGCCATGCTCGGCACACAGCCGCGCCAGGTGTTCGCGCTCGGACAGGAAACCGTAGCCGGGATGCAGCGCGTCGCAGCCGGTCTGAACCGCGGTGTGCACCAGCAGGTTGGCGTCCAGGTAGCTGCTGCGCGATGGCGCCGGCCCGATCACGACGGTGCGATCCGCGAGTTGCGCGGCGCGGCTGTCGCGGTCCGCCACGGACACCGCCTGCACGGCCTCGATCCCGAGTGCGTGCGCAGCCTTGACGACGCGCGCGGCGATCTCGCCCCGGTTGACGCTCAGGACGCGCGAGATCGGCATGTCAGTTCGGCTCGACGACGATCAGCACTTCGTCGAATTCGACCATCTGGCCGTCCCGCGCGCGGATTTCCTTCACGATCCCGCGCACGCCGCCCTGCACCGGGGCGAACAGTTTCATGACCTCGATGAGGCACACTTCCGTGGCCGCCTCGATCTGCTGGCCGGGCTCCACGTAGGGCGGCGCCCCCGGTTTCGGAGCACGGTAGAACGTCCCCAGGTTCGGCGCGCGGATCGCGACGCAGCCCTCGGGAATGGGCGCATGCCCCGATGGCGCTCCCGTCAGCACCACCGGCTGCGCGGCGGCGGCCGGCCCGGCCGCGGGGGCGGCAGCCGGGGGCGGTGCAACGCCCGCGGCCGCGGTGGTCGTTCGCGGCGCGCGCGCGTTGGGATCGTTCGACAGGAAAATCTCGATCCCGTCGGCTTCGAGGTGCATCTCGTCCCAGTCGCTCCGGTTGAACACTTCGATCAGGTGTTCGATGTCCTGCGCGGAGACCTTGGGCTTGTCGGAAGTCGCCATGAAATTACCTGTTGTCGTTCGTGGATTGAGGGGCGCGCGATCGGCGCCTTCTCGGGTACCCGGATGCTTGCGGCGCGCGCCTAGGATGCCGCCGTGAGCGCCGCCAGCAGTGCCGGCAGACGCCGCCTGACCACGATGCCCCGGACGCCGGCGGCGACCGCGGCACGCACGCCCTCGTCGCTGTTCAGCACCGCGCCTTTCAGCACTGTCGCGCCCGCCGCGAGCGCCGCCAATTGTGCCGGATCTTCGCCGCCGCGTGTGTGGTCCAGATCGCGCGCATCGGCCGCTTCCGGCGAGGTTTCCGTGTACACCGTGAGCGGTGCGGCACGGGCTGCCCATTCGGCGAGTTCCGCGAGCCCCGGCTCCCGCGCTTCGTCTGGCGCCACCACGTCCAGCGCACCGGCGTAGACGCGGCCCGTGGCGCCATCGACGGTCACGGTGCGACCGGCGAGTGCCGCCAGGAGCCCCGCGCCGCAGCCGACGACGCACGGGACCCCAAGCGCGCGGCTGACGACCGCCGCGTGCGAGGTGGCGCCGCCCTGTTCCGTGATGACGGCCTTCGCGACGATCATGCCGTGCACGTCGTCCGGGCTCGTGGTGTCGCGCGCGAGGACCACGGCTTCACCGGCCTGCGCGCGACGTTCGGCGTCGTCCGTGTGCGTGACCACCGTGCCAACCCCAACCCCCTGGCAGGCTGCCTCGCCCTGCGCGAGCACCTCCGCGCCGTCCGCCGTACCGGCGGCGAGACGCGGACTCAGCAGCACCCGCACCTGCTCCGCGGTGACCCGCGACAGCGCGGTGGCCTCGTCGATCGCGCCTTCGCGCACCATGTCCACCGCGAAGCGCACCGCGGCCGCCGGTGCGCGCTTCGCCGCGCGGCTCTGCAGGAGGTAGAGCCGCCCCTGCTGGATCGTGAACTCGATGTCCTGCACGTCGCCGTTCTCGCGTTCGAGCACGACCGCGGCCTCCAGCAGCTCCGCGTGCAGCGCCGGCGACGTGCGTTCGAGGGCCGCCAGGGGCTCCGGCGTGTAGCGGCCGGACACCACGTCCTCACCTTGCGCGCGCGCCAGGTACTCCCCGTACGGCGCCGGGTCGCCGGTCAGCGGGTTGCGGCTGAACAGCACCCCGGTGCCGGATTGCGCGTCCAGGTTGCCGAACACCATGGCCTGCACGGTGACCGCGGTGCCGAGTTCGTGCGGGATGCCGTGGTGCTCACGGTAGCGGCGCGCGCGCCGCGAGTTCCAGGATTCGAACACGGCGCTCACGGCGCCGTGGAGCTGGGCGTGCGGATCCGCCGGCACCTCCGTGCCGGTGGCGTCGCGGACTGCGGACTGCCAGGCGTCGATGGGCGCGTCCGGCGCAAGCTCGGGCAGGGTGCCGCGCAGCACGATGCGCGCGTAGAGATCAACGAAGCGACGTCGCGTGTCGTGCGCGAACGCCGTGTCACCGGTCTCGTGCGCCAGTGCGCGCTGGGTGACGTCATTGATGCCGAGATTGAGCACCGTGTCCATCATGCCCGGCATCGAGATCATCGATCCCGAACGCACGGAGAGCAGCAGCGGCGCGGAATCACCGCCGAAGCGGCGCGCGGTGGCGTCCTCCAGCCACTGGACCCCCGCCGCGAGTTCGGCCGCCAGGCCCTCCGGCAGTGCGCCGGTGGCAAGGTACTCCGCACACGCGCGCGTGGTGATCACGAACGCGGGCGGCACCGGCAGGCCAAGCGCGCGCATGCGCGCGACCGACCACGCCTTGCCGCCGATCAGCGATTTCTCCGGCAGCCCCGTGCCGTCGAGTGCGAGCGTCCAGCGCCCGAGTTCCTTTGCCATGCCGATTCAAGCTCCTGTGCGTCGCGAGGTCATCGCTCCCGCCCGCCGCAGAGGGGGACACTCGGGAGCGACGACGGCGAGCACGCTGCGGGTCGCCCGCGCGCGCGGGCGTGACGATTCCAGACGAACGTGCGCGGCAGGGGTCTACTCTGCCCGCTCCCTCCCGACGATGCGCAGCAGGTCTTCATGCATCTCGAACCACACCGTGTGATAGCTCTCGATCTTCGCGTCGCTGACCCACTCCGTTGCGCCCGCCTCGGCCCTCTCGAGCGCGTGCTCCAGCTTCTGCAGATGAATCCGCAGCCGTGGCACCGCCTGCGCGAGCGCGTTCAGTACCGGGGTGAAACGCTCGTGCAGATCCCCCAGCCGATCGAGGATGCGGGCATCGTAGTCCGCGTTCGAATGATCGTTGCGGACCTTCTGTCCGCCGACTTCCATGACCTGCCAGTCGGTGACGAGCTGCTTGAGCTCGGTGTTGATCCGTTCGAAACGATCGTTCGCCTGCAGGAATGCGCGATCGGCGCGTACGTCGTCGTACAGCCTCGAGTACTGTCCCTCCAGGATCATCCGCCCGGACGGCGACAGCATGAAGGCCTGCTGCACCTCAACGCAGCGGCCGCTGGTCACCGCCTGGCGGAGCAGCGACTCGGCGTGCGCGGGGTCGAGACCCACCACGCCGGCGACGTCCTTCGCGGCTGCGTGCTTCTTGATGGCAAGCCCGTGCAGGGCGAGATGCAGGTCGTTCATCGGTGTTCCTGGATGGATGTCGTTCGCGTCCTCATCCGCGCGCGACGATGCGGTCACGGATCTCGCGGCGGAGGATCTTGTTGGCGGCGCTCTTCGGCAGCTCCGGCCACACCTCCACGGCCTTCGGGCGCTTGTAATTCGCGAGCCGCGCGCGGGCATGCTCCAGGAGGGCATTGGTATCCAGGTCCTCGCGGCCGGCCACCACGGCCACCACGCGATCGCCCCATTTCTCGTCCGGCAATCCGATCACCGCGGCTTCGACCACGCCGTCGAACGCCAGCAGCACGTCTTCCACTTCGCGCGGATACACGTTGTAGCCGCCGGAAATCAGCATGTCGTTCTTGCGATCGAGGATGTAGAAGTAGCCGTCCTCGTCCATGCGGCCGATGTCCCCGGTGTGCAGCCAGCCATGGCGGAACGCCTGCTCGGTGGCCTCGGGACGATTCCAGTAGTACGCCATCGTCTGCGGCCCCCGGCAGCAGATCTCGCCGATCCCGCCCGCGGGCAGCGGATGGTCGTCATCGTCCATCACGCACACGTCCACGAACGTGAACGGGCGACCGCACGAACCGATCCGATCGTGCTCGTCGGGCCGCAGGCAGGTGATCACCATCGGGCTCTCGGCCTGCCCGTAGGTCTGCGCGAACACCTTGCCGAAGCGGGCCTGCGCGCGCTCGAGCACGCTGGGCGCGATCGGCGACGCGCCGTAGCTGATCGTGCGCAGGTTGACCTTCGCCTTCGCCAGCGCCGGCTCCTCGAGGATCATCGCGAGCATCGTGGGCACCAGGAACGTCATGCTCGCCTGGGTCTGCTCCGCGAGCGTGATGAACTCGGCCGCATCGAACTTCGGCATGATGAGCGACGTGGCGCCGCGGGCGAGCGCCGGCAGGAAGAACGCGCCGGACGCATGCGCAATGGGCGCCGCGTGCAGGAAGGTGTCGCCCGGCCGGATGTCGGGCACGAGATCCATCAGGAACGCGGAGATCTCGGCCAGTTCGCCGCGGGTGGTCAAGGTGACGGCCTTGGCCTTGCCGGTGGTCCCCCCGGTGAAGCCGAGCCGGTACGGGGCATCGAGCGGCCGGTCAATCGCGCATGCACCGCCCGGGCCGTTCGCGATGAGATCGTGCAATTCCCCGGGACCGAGGAGCATCTCGGCCGCCAGTCCCTCGATGCCGGCGTGTATCACCGCGCGGCATCCGGAATCGGCGATCTTGTACTGGTGGTTGTCCAGGGTCTCGCGCGTGTTGAGACCTACGCGCACCAGGCCGGCCTTGGCCACCGCGTAGTACGCCACCAGGCACTCGATGCTGTTGGAGAGCAGCACGCCGACGCGGTCACCCGTGGCGAGTCCGCGCGCGCGCAGCGCGTTGCCGAGACGATCCGTGGCAGCGTCGAATTCGCGAAAGCTGATGCTGCGCTCGCCTTCGACGAGGCAGGCGGCGTCGCGGTGGTACTGCGCCGCGCGGCGGATGAGTTGTCCTATCTGCATGACGGTCTACCTGCGAAGTTTCTCGATGTCCGCGCGGCGGAGTCCCGCGCCTTTGCCGTGCAGGTTCCGCGAGGAGGCCTGTTCAATGCGGTACATCTCCTCCGCGTCCGGAGTGTCGTAGTGGTACTTGAGCCAGTTCTCGCACTTGTGCCGGAAACGCGGCGAGGAGAGCTGCGGGGTGAATGCCTTGACCCGGCGGTTGTATTCATCGAGGGTCAGCACGCCCTGCGTAGTGCGATAGCGATCTTCCTTCGGTGGCAGGTACGTGATACCCGGTCGCAGGTCGCCGCAGGTCGCCGTGTAGTCGTCATCGTCGAGAATGGAATACGGGATCAGTGAATACGTATTGGCCGGCAGGTTGGCATGCTGCATCAGCTGGTAGTCGTGCATCCGCTGGGAGGGATGGGACAGCGGCCCCAGGATCTCCCACAGCGACATGTTGCTGTATTCGTCGTTCAGCAGCGGGCGCAGCCGCTCGGCGCGCTCGTCGACGAGGATCCAGTCCTCTGCCTCGTAGCAGCCGGCGACGTGCGCGATGTCCTTGCAGATCGCGAAGTAGGTGATGGCCCCCGCGTCCATCATCTGGTCGCGGGTCCAGCCGGCAATGCGTTTCCACAGGCGCGACGTCGCGTCCTTCGCGCGCTGCGTGAGATCGTTGAACGTCGCCGTCAGTTCCTCGCGACTGCCCATGCCGACCGGCACGTAGGTCTCGGTCAGGCAATCAGACGTGTACAGCCCGACGCCGACCATGTGATGCGACTTGAACTCCGGCTGCGACTCGAACGAACCCCAGTCGTCCATGATGTTGAAGCGACAGCCCTTGACCGCCATCGGCACCGTCAGGTTGTTGTACGGCATGTCGGCGGCCACCCCGTCGAGCCACGGGTAGTCGCCTTCCGCAAGATCCATGAAATCGCGCACGATCATCTCGCGCTCGTCGTCCAGCCGGTACGGACCCTGGTTGTGGAGCGCGATGCGCGACTCGCAGGAGACGAGAAACCCGTACTGGGACGTGGCCGCCATGAACGCCTGCGCGGCGCTGTGCAGCGGGTCCCCCTCCCGGCAGTCGTAGAGATCCGCGTGAAACACCTGCAGCCGGCGCTCCGGCAGGATCTGCGCCCGGTGGCCGAACTCGCGGTTGGTCAGGTGGGCATCGTTGCGGTGCCACGCGAGCTGGAAGCGCTTCCAGAAATCCAGCACGTAGATGATGTCCTCCACCGCGTCCTGCGGGCGGATCAGCCCGAGCGAGATCAGGTATTCACGCCCGAGCAGGTAGAAGTTCGGCAGGCCCCAGCCCATCGCCGGGTTCTGGCACTTGATGCCGCGCGCACGCACCCGGTCACCGATCTCTTCCGCGCGCATGTGGCCTTCGATCTTCCGGAGCAGCGCCGGGTAGCGATAGAACGCCATGAAGTACGAGAGGATCATGTACGGCGAGACCGGGAAGAGCTTGGATTCCTGCACCGTGCGCGTGAGACACAGCCAGTAGGTCTCGTCGGTGTTCTGCTGGATAAGGTTGTTGGTCTCCAGCAGCTGCGCGTAGGTCAGGTTCATCGGGTCACCCGCCAGACGCGCGCCGTCACGTCTTCGCCGCGCTGGTAGTTCTCGGCGGTCTTTGCCGTCGCCGTACATTCCATGCGCACCGTGTCTCCTTCCCGAATCCCGGACAGCTTCGCGTTCATGAAGCACGGGATGCCGTATTCGCGCGTGAGGATGCCGAGGTGCGAGCGAACCGTGCCGCCGGCGCACAGCACGCCCGCGAACTGCTCCAGGATGGGTGCCGTCAGGGTGCCGCCGGAATCGTCGATCACCGCGATGGTGCCCTTGGGCACCCCGTTGTTCAGGTAGCTCAACACCATCGCGCTCGAGCGGACGTAGCGCGCGGTGCCGACGAGATCCTCGTCGTAACGCACCACGTTGTCCCCGACCCCGCGCTGCTCGAGTCCTTGCGCATCCACCGGCGCAACCACCGCCTCCGGATGCTCGAAGCTGAAGCTGCCGAGATCCTCGTCCACGCCCTGCGCGGCGACGTACGCGTCCGGGCGCTCGCGCTGCGACACCACGGCGGACCACTGGTAGCGATGACCGTACGCGAGCAGTTTCGCGTCGATGGCGGCGAAATCCTCGCGCGTGATCCCGGTCACCGCCTCGCCGAACACGAACGCGTGCCAAGGCTGCCCGGACTCCGTGAACTTCCGGCGCACCAGCGCGCGGACCGCCTGGTGGAACGCCTCCACCACGGGCGTCGAATTCTCCCCCCCGAACTTGTCGGTGTCGCCAAACAGTCTGGTCATGCAGGGTTACCCGGAATGGTTGAAGCGCGGTCGCGTCGGGCCGGTACATACGGGGGCGGATGTCCCCGCCCGGGACGCGGAAGGATGTCCGATCGGATTGCGCGAAGCAACCCGCGCACGGGGACGCCGGCGGCTTACAATCGCCCCATGCTGCAGATGCGGGACGCGCTATCGCTCGCCCTCGGCGCGCTCGCCGCGCAGCGGCGGCGATCCGCGCTGATCGGGCTCGCCACCGCCATCGGCGTGGCCGCGGTGCTGCTGCTGACCGGGCTCGGCGATGGCGCCCGGCGCTACGTGGTGGACGAGTTCAGCGCGCTCGGCACCAACCTGCTGGTGGTGCTGCCCGGCCGCAACGAAACGGTCGGCGGGCCTCCGCCGGTGATGGGCGAGACGCCGCGCGACCTGACCTTGCGGGATGCCGAGGCGGTGCTTCGCGTGCCGGGGGTGCGCCGCGTGGTCCCGATCATGGTGGGCAGCGCCAACGTGTCGGTCGCCGCCGGTCTCGAACGCGAGGTCACGATCCTCGGCGCCACCCACGACATGCTGGAGGTGCGTCACCTGGAGATGGCGGAAGGGCGCTTCCTGCCGCCCGGGGATGCCGCGCAGGCGGGCTCCGGGTGCGTGCTGGGTCCCAAGCTCAAGCAGGAACTGTTCGGCAGCGGGCGGGCGCTCGGCGCATGGCTGCGGATCGGCGACCGCCGCTGTCGCGTGCTCGGCGTGCTGGCGGACACCGGCGTCTCGCTCGGCAACGATTTCAACGATCTCGCGCTGCTGCCGGTGGCGTCCGCGCAGGCCGTCATGAACAGCGACGCCCTGTTCCGGATCCTGGTGGAGACTGCGGAGGGCGACTCCGCCACGCTCGCGGACGCCGTGCGGCGCGCCATCCGGATGCAGCACGAGGGCGAGGACGACGTGACGATCATCACGCAGGACAGCGTGGTGGCGACGTTCGATCGGATCCTGTCCACCTTGACGGCCGCGGTCGCCGCCATTTCCGCGGTAAGCCTGCTGGTGGCCGGCATCCTCGTGATGAACGTCATGCTGGTGGCGGTTGCGCAGCGCCGCGCCGAGATCGGGCTCATGAAGGCACTCGGCGCGCACGAACGCGACATCCGCCGGCTGTTCCTGTTCGAGTCCGTGCTGCTGACCCTGCTCGGCGCGCTCGCGGGGCTCGCGATCGGCTACGCCGGCACCATGTGCGTGCGGATGCTGTACCCGGCGTTCCCGGCTTACGTGCCGTGGTGGGGTGTGCTGGCGGGGCTCGCGACGTCCGTCGTGTGCGGGCTCGGGTTCGGCGTGGGGCCCGCACGCCGCGCGAGCCGGCTGGACCCGGTGCTCGCGATGTCCAACCGGCCTTGACGATGCGCACCCTGGACGTCCTCGGGTTCTCGCTGCGCGCGGTGCGCGCCCAGCGGCAACGCTCACTGCTCACGATCCTCGGCATCGCGGTCGGCATTGCCACGGTGGTGCTGCTGACGGCGCTGGGCGAGGGCCTGCGGCAGTTCGTGCTCGGCGAGTTCACGCAGTTCGGGACCAACCTGATCGGGGTACAGCCGGGCAAGGCATCGACCCTGGGCGGCAATATCGCCGGCCAGATCTCCACCAATCGCCCGCTGTCCATCGACGACGCGCGGGCGCTGCGGCGCCTGTCCGTGCTCGACGGCGTGGTGCCGCTGATCCAGGGCAACGCCCAGGTGGAAGCGAATGATCGGCTGCGGCGCACGATGGTGTTCGGCGTGTCGGCGGATATGCCGACCACGTTCCGGATGGAAATGGCGTTCGGCCGCTTTCTTCCGCCCCAGGACTACGAGAGCGCCCAGGCCTTCACCGTGCTGGGCGACAAGGTCTACCGCGAGCTGTTCGGCCAGGCCAACCCGCTCGGCGCGCGCGTGCGCATCGGGCAGGACAGCTTCCGCGTGATCGGCGTGGCCCGGCCGAAGGGCCAGTTCCTGGGCTTCGATCTGGACGACACCCTGTTCGTGCCGGTGGTCAAGGCGGCGGCGATTTTCAACCGCGAAGGACTGCACGAGATCGACGTGCTCTATCGCGAGGGGCTGTCCACAGAGCGGGTGAAGGAGGAGATTCGCCGCGTGATGATCGCGCGGCATGGCAAGGAAGACTTCACGCTGATCGCGCAGGACCAGATGCTCGAGGTCATGGGCTCGATCCTGGCGGTGCTGACCGCCGGCGTGGCCGCGCTCGGCAGCATCTCGCTGCTCGTGGGGGCAGTGGGCATCGGCACCATCATGACGATCGCGATCACCGAGCGCACCGCCGAGATCGGGCTGCTGCGCGCGCTCGGGGCGCGCCGCGCGGACATCCTGGAGACGTTCCTGGTGGAAGCCGCGGCACTGGGCGGACTCGGCGGCGTGGCGGGGGTGGCGCTGGCGGCGGGGATCGTCGGCGGTGTGCGTGCGCTCGCCCCGGCGCTGCCACTCGAGATCGCGTGGCCCTACGCGCTCGCGGCGCTCGTCGTCTCCGGCGCAATCGGTGTGCTCGCGGGACTGCTGCCGGCCGCCCGCGCGGCACGGCTGGATCCGATCGAGGCGCTGCGCGCGGAGTGATGAGAGAGGGACCGGCGGAGCGCCGGGTACGCGATGGGGCGCCGCCGTCGCGCTATTCGCGACGGCGCCGGCGCGCGGCGAACAGCGCGCCGCAGCTGCTCGCCAGCAGCCAGGCCGCGGGCGGCACCGGAACGGGCGCCACGAACGCCGGCGTCAGGCTCGGTGCGCCATGGAATTCGCCGACCAAGGTGCCGAGCGACTCGGCCACCGCGTCGATGCCACCGGCGCCGGCCATGAGCCCCATCACCAGGTAGAACTCGTCATTGGCGCTCACGGCGATATCGATCGTCCCGGTCTCGCTGACGGCCCCGCCGGCGGTGAACTCCCGGAACTCGTCCGCCGGGCTGGCGAGCGCCAGCGACGTGAGCAGCAGGTAGGCGGTGAACGGGTCGGATGCGTCCGGGAACGCGAACGCGGCATCCGAGCGGAAGAACCCGGCGAACACCACCAGGCCCGTCACGCCGTCGCCATCGGGGTTCGTGACGTTGCCGGTCAGATTCCAGTCGAGGCTGAGCGTCTCCCCGGCACCGGTGTACGTGTATGCCTGGACGGCGAGCGCCTGCCCTCCGATCCAGTGGCCGCTGGCCGACGCGGCGCCCGCTTTCAGCACCGGGATGCCGAGGCCGCTCGACACGGTGGCAATTCCCGTGGCACTGCCGGGGTCGGGCAAGGTGCCGGTCGCGACTGTCGCCGCAAGCTGGCCGACCGCGCCGTCAACCGGATCCACGGTGAGCGTCGCCGCGAGCGAGAGCGCGTCCGCGTCGGTGTCGCATTGTTCGGTCACACAGTCATAGGCTGAAATCGTGGCGAGCGTTCCCCACTGATCCAGCGTGGTGGTCGCATTCGCGGACGCGGCGACGGCACAGCCCATGGCGACCGAAATCAAGTTCATGCGGAGTTTCATGGCACCCTCTCCCGGAATCAGTGCTGCCCGCCCGGCGCGGGTAGTCCTTTTGCATGGTAAGCCCGTGCAACCCGTCCGCACCGTGTCCGAGTGTCACGTTGGCGCCGGAATGTCGGGTAGTTCACGAAACTCGCGTGGCCGTCGCGCGGGTTTCCGCGAGTCCGGCGGACCCCGTCAGACCACTTCGTCGATTGCCCCCGCCTGCGCGAACCGCCGCAGCACGTTCTCCGTGATCCGCGACACGTTGTTCCCGTAGTTGGCATGCGACAGGCTGCCGCACCAGGCCATCGACGACGCACTGAACACCGCGCCGCCGTGACGGGTGGTGACGAACGCCAGGTCCGCGCGCACCAGCGGGTTGTCACGCCCGGTGATGCCCGGGTACGCGAAGTACTGCTCCTCCGGCACCAGCATCGCGCTCGCCGAGTGCCCGTGCGAGCTCGCGAGCAGCAGCGTGTTCGGCGGCGTGCCGAGCGCGTAGTCGATGCGGTCCATCTCGAGGCCCGCCGCGCCACCGTTGACCAGTCCGAAATTGCCAATGACTTCGTCCGGCGCGACCCCCTCGAAGATCCACGCGATGCGCGGATCGCGCGCATCCGGCAGCTGGTGATAGCCAGCGGAGACATCGAGGCCATGCGCCGTGTAGCCAGTGGCCCAGATCTTCTGCGGCGCCCGTGCGCGTGCGCGCCAGATCCCGCCGCGTTCGCCGGTGGTGCCGTGGTACAGCTCACCGGGCCGCGCGCGCCAGGCCTGGTCCCCGCTTTCGCCTTTGCGGATCTCGAGCAGCCAGGGTTTCCCGGGATGCTGGCTCGTGATCCAGTAGAAGCCGTTTGCCCCCAGGTACATCGCACGACCGCCGCCGGCGAGATATTGTTCGTAGGCATCGAGCATCTCCCACGAGCTGTATTCCGCGTGTGATGGCGAGATGACGACCGCGTAATGCCGCAGCAGCGCGGCGCCCTCCGCATGGACGTCGTGGTCGGTCAGCACGTCGAACGCGAATCCCTTGACCGTCAGCCAGTCGACGAGGTGCAGGTCCGCGGGGAACTGCCACACCGTGCCGAACTCGTGGCGGTAATCGGGCCGCATGTTCAGGATCGGCCGTCGCCAGCTGGTGTACTGGATGCCGCGGCCATCGCGATGGTAGTCGTAGGTGGACCCGCCGAACTCGGGCGTTTCGTTCAACTCCAGATCGAGATCGTCGAGCGTGGTCAGCACGCCCATCACGGCCTGCCCGGTGGCCGCGTTCTGCAGCACCTGGGTGTTCGCGTACGCGAGATAGCTGAACGTCGGCATCACCACCGCGATGCGGGCGCGCGGCGCGCCGTGGCGGGGCACCACGAAGAACGGCACACGGTCGGTGCGCTCGCCCTGCGTGATCTTCAGCGCGTACGCACCGCTCGCGAGATCCTCCGGCACCCGCAGCCGCAGCGTCGGCTGCCAGCGGCAATCGTCCAGGCTGTCCTCGTGGAACCACAGCGCGCCGTACTGCTCCGGGCAGTGCACGAAGTTCTCCTCGCGTCCCTGCCAGTTCCAGCCTGTCATGCCGCGATCGGGCTGGTTGACGCAGCGGCCGTGGAAGCCATTACCGCTGACGTCCCGGACGTCGTCGGTCGGGATCCCGTGCCGGGTGATACCGGCGGCGAAATCCCAGTGCGCGCGAGGCGCCGGCACGCTGCCGCCGGCATGCAGCGTGGCGACCTCCGCATCGAACAGCGCGCGCGCATGGAACGAGGGACCGTCGATCTTGCCGTTGTACAGCGCGACGATGCGCGTCGACTCCCCGCCCTCCGCAAGCCCCGCGATGACCACCGGCACCCCCGGCGCGGCCGGCGCGACCATCGGCCCTTCGACGCTGACGTCCGAATCGAGATCGACGATGCGGCCGAATCGGCTGTTCACGCTGTTCAGGGTGACGACCTGCGACAGCGACGCCATCCCGCGCGCCGGATCGAAGTGCGCGACCACCGAGTACCAGACCTCGGGAAACAGCGGTCTCGTCGAGACGAGCGTCGTCACGCGCTGCCCATCACCGGTCACGAGCACGAGCCGTCCGTCCTCGATCGTCAGCGCCCACCCCGTGCGGTCGTGCTCGGACCAGCGGCCGATCACGCCCTGCCGCTTGCCGGTGAGCGTGGACCACAGGTGCAGATGCACCGTCATGCCCGTGGTGCCGGACAGCGCCGCCGACGGATCGGGCACGACGACATGCCCGCCGAGCTGCGTGAACTGAGTCGTTGCCGGATGCTCGCCCTCCCACGCCCCGGGGACCACTTCTTCCTTGTACCCGGGGCCGGCTGGATTGCGGTCCCCGTGCAGAAGTCTCACCAGGTGCGTGCGGCACGTGCCGGGCTGCGGGCTGCTGATGAAGAAATCGAGCGACTCGCCCGCGCGCACGTTCGGGCGGTCGCAGTAGCCGCGGATCTGCGGGCGCATCGTCATTTGCCCCCGTCACGCAGGCCGAACGCGGCGAGCCGTTGCAGGAACACCGCGTGGACCGCGGCGCGCTCCGAATCGAACACCCGGTCGTCCGGGAACACCGGTGCCATCCCGCGGCCCTGCATGATGCCCAGGCGGTAACGCCGGTACGGCACCTCCGCGTACGCGAACGACTTGCCGACCGTGGGCTGGTGGTGCACGTAGTTCAGCACGTCCTGCAGCGCGTGGCCGTGCGGACTGTCGCCCCCCCGCGGGTCCTCCGCGTGCTCGGCGAGCAGCGCCGATGTGACCAGCGGCCGCAGCGCGTCGCGGCGGACGCGCGCAAAGAAATCCATCCAGTCGGCAGTCTTGTCGCGGTAGGCGGCGGGATCCGTGATCGGCATGTGTCCTCCCCAGGGTGCGCGTCGGAACCCGAATATTCGCGGCGCGCTCGCTGGCCGTAAAGCGGTCACGGTCAGTCCGCTGCCGGCTGCCGGGGTCGTGATGAACGCGCGACCCGCCGGACGCGCCCGCGCGTGACGACCATGGCATACTCGCCAGCCTGGACATCCCGTTCCCCGGAGGCAGCCCCGATGGCCACCGTTCTCCACTCATCCCAGGACGTGCGGGCGCGCGTGACGCCCGCCGAATGGCAGGTCCGCGTCGATCTCGCGGCGGCGTACCGGCTGGTCGATCACTACGGCTGGACGGACATGATCTTCACGCACCTCTCGGCCCGCGTGCCGGGTCCCGAGCACCATTTCCTGATCAACCCGTATGGCCTGATGTTCGACGAGGTCACCGCGTCGAACCTCGTGAAGATCGATCTGGATGGCAACATCGTGCTGTCGAGCGGCCACCCGGTGAATCCCGCGGGCTTCACCATTCACAGCGCGCTGCACATGGCGCGCGCCGATGCGCAGGCGGTGATGCACCTGCATACCGATGACGGCGCCGCCGTCTCCGCGATGGCGAGCGGCCTGCTGCCGATCACGCAGACCGCGATGGTGATCCACGAGCAGGTGGCGTATCACGACTACGAAGGTGTGGCACTCGATCTTGGCGAGCGCGAACGGCTGATTGCCGACATCGGCGACAAGCGCCTGCTGATCCTCCGCAACCACGGCACCTTGGCGGTGGGTGCCAATGTCGGGGAGTGCTTCCTGCTGCTTTACACGCTCGAGCGCGCCTGCAGCATGCAGGTCCGCGCGCTCGCGGGCGGCGCACCGCATGGGCCGTCCGCCGCGTCGCTCGCGACGACGCGCGAACAGGGCCGCAAGCTGCTGGGCGGCGGGGGGCTGGAGCAGCTGGCGTGGCCTGCGCTGCTCCGGATGCTCGATCGGAAGGATCCGTCGTACCGCGACTGATCATCGGCGCGCGAAAATCGGCGCCGGATGTCCCGCTTCCGCGTGGCGAAGTCCCCGCGCGTTTCACTCGAAACACGCGCGGATGCGGCTCGGGATCGGCCGACGCCTCCCCGGTGCGCTACCAGCTCAGCGCTTCCTCGCTGACGTTGATGTTGACCCGCGACCACTTGAGATCCAGCGCCTCCGCGGTGCCGCCGACGCCGAGCTTGAAGTTCCCGAGGTTCAGCTCCTGTGCCGGGCGCCCCAGCAGCTGCGTCACGCTGCGGGCGGCTTCGAACGGCTCCAGCATGCGCGGCTGCCAGCGGCCGAACACCTTGGGGTTGTCCGCGTATTCCTCCGTCATCCCGGTGCGGATGAACGGCAGCATCAGCGAGCACGCGCTGACCATGTCCGCGGCCTTGCCGAGGTTCACCTTCAGGACTTCCGGCAGCTTCAGCACCGCCCAGTTCGCCACCACGTAGCCCGGCACGGACACCCCGGGTTCCAGCGCCTGCATCGACGAGATGTAGACCAGCTGCAGCGGTTGCTTGTGGTACAGGGCTTCCCCTGCCCACAGGTGGGTCATCGACACGAAGCCTTCGATCTTCGTGCTCATCACGAGCGATGACTCGGCCAGGTTCTCGATGAAATCGCGCCGCACGCGCGCGCGGCGCTCGGCGCGACCCTCGCCTTCGATCTCCGGCAGCGCGCGACCGAAGCGGTAACCCTTCTCCGTCAGTCCCGAATTGCAGATGATGATGTCCGGCCCCTTGTTGCCCATCTGCTCGATCACGTAGCTGCGCGAGGCCCACAGGTCACGCGTGTTGGTGACGTCCGCCTGCAGCGCGAACGCGCTGCCGCCATGCTGGCGAATTGCCTCGACGAGATCGAAACCGTCGCGGTAGCTGCTGTGGAAATGCACCCCCACGGCGGCCGCGCCGTTCGCGGCCGCTGCGAGCGCCAGCGCCTGGCCGATGCCGCCGTCCTTGCCGGAGCCGGTGATCAGCACGCGCTTGTCGGCGAACGTCGTCCGCATGTCGGGAAACCTGAACTGTGCCATGTCTGCTGTGAATGCCATCGTCGTTGCTCCTGTCGCCCCGGTGGGTGCGTTGCCCGCGGGGCGTTGTCTGACCTGAAGATTGACCGGCCGTCGCCGTGGACGGCCGGGCGACTCCCGCCGGTGGATCGTTCCGTCTACGATACGCGCGTCGCCGCCCGGCACAATTCCGGAATCCGATGGAGTACTTCCCGCTTTTCCACCGGCTTGCGCAACGCTCCGTACTGGTCGTCGGCGGCGGCGGCGTTGCCGCGCGCAAGATCGCGCTCCTGCTCGGCGCCGATGCGCGGGTCACCGTCATTGCACCAGTCCTGTGCGCGGAAATCGAGCACTGGAGATCCGCCGGTCGTCTGCAGGTGATCGTTTCAGAATTCGTGCCAGCGCGCCTCGCGGCAGCGATCGCATCGCACCTGGACGACGTGCGACTCGTGATTGCCGCCACGGACGATCGCGCCGTGAACCACGCGGTGGCGGAGATCGCGGAGCGTGCGCGGCTGCCGGTGAACGTGGTGGACGACCCGGCCGCGTCCACCTGCATCGTGCCCGCGATCGTCGATCGCGACCCCGTGCTCGTGGCCATCTCCACCGCGGGCAGTGCACCGGTACTCGCGACGGAACTGCGCGCGCGGATCGAGGCCCTGCTGCCGGCACGGCTCGGGGCCCTCGCCCGCTTCGCACGCCGGCATCGCCCGGCCGTGCAGGCGCGCCTGCCGGACGCGGTCGCGCGCCGCCGCTTCTGGCTCGGCGTGTTGCGCGGCAACATCGCCGACACGGTGCTGGCTGGACAGGAGCCTGTGGCCGATGCCGCGCTGGTCGACGCGCTGGCGAGCGGTGCCGCGCCGACGGCGCCGCGCTGCGATCTCGTGCAGGTGGCAGGGGCCGGGCCCGACGACCTGCGCCTCGGCGCGCTGCGGGCGCTGTTCGCGACCGCGCGCCTGATGCACGACCCCGAGGTCGCACCGGCGCTGCTCGACCTCGCACGCCGCGATGCCCCGCGACAGGGGCTCGATGCGCGGCCGGCGACGGATTTCGCCGCCGCGCGGCTCCCGTCGATCCTCGCCGCGCTGACGGACACGAACCCGGTCACGTACCTCACGGACGCGCCGCCGGCGGACATCGCGGAACTCGCACGCGGGCTCGCTGCACACGGTGTCTTGACGCACCTATGGTGAAGTCTCTAAAAAGCTTCTCCGACCCGAGCGGCGTCAGCCACGCCCGCCGCAGCCACAGGAGCACATGATTCATGGCCGCCACCGCCCCCCACGCCGCCGGCGCACCGGTCCTGCGCGGCGACAACGACGGGATCACCACCCTCACCCTGAGCCGTCCCGAACGCTACAACGTGCTGTCGCACGAGACGATCGGGGCGCTGTCGGCGGCGCTCGCGGCCATTGCGATGGACGGGCGCACGCGCGTGGTGGTGATCGGCAGCACGGGCAAGGCGTTCTGCACCGGGCACGATCTGCGGGAGATGCGGGAACACCACGACGAGGCATTCCTGCGCCGCCTGCTCGGCGACTGCTCGCAGCTGATGCAGGCGATCGTCGCACTGCCGCAGCCGGTGATCGCGAAGGTGCAGGGTATCGCGACCGCGGCCGGCTGCCAGCTCGTCGCCAGCTGCGACCTGGCGATCGCGGCACACTCGGCGCGCTTCGCGACATCCGGCATCAACTACGGCCTGTTCTGTGCCACGCCCGCGGTCGCGCTGTCGCGCACGGTCGCGCGCAAGCATGCGCTTGAAATGCTGTTCACCGGGGATTTCATCGACGCGGAAACCGCGGAGCGGATCGGGCTCGTCAATCACGCGGTGGCCGACGACGCGCTCGACGCGGCCGCCGATGCGCTCGCGCGCAAGATCGCTGCGAAGTCCGCCTACGCCACGCGGCTCGGCAAGGCCTCGTTCTACCGGCAGGCCAATCAGCCGCTCGATGCTGCCTACCGGTGCGCGTCGGTGGATCTCGTCAACAACCTGCTGGCGGACGACGGGCTGGAAGGGCTGAATGCGTTCGTGGAGAAGCGCACGCCGAGATTCGACGGCACCTGACGCGCTGCTCATCCCCTAACCTTGACCGCGCAGGCTGGCCGCACGCAGCGACAATGGCCCGCGCCCCTTTGAGGACGAGACATGACTGACAACGTTTACGAGCAGGACCTCGACAAGTGCAAGGCGAACTACACGCCCTTGTCCCCCCTGTCGTTCATCGCGCGCGCAGCCTCGGTGTACCCGCACCGCACGGCAGTGGTCCATCACGATCGGCGCTGGACTTGGGCGGAAACCTTCGCGCGCTGCCGGCGCCTGAACTCGGCGCTCCGCAAGCGAGGCTTCGGCCGCGGGGACACGATCGCCGTCGTCGCGACGAACATCCCGGCGTTCTACGAAGCACTGTTCGGGATCCCGGCGACCGGCGGCGTCATCAACCCCATCAACATCCGGCTGGATGCCGACGCCATCGCCTTCATCCTGGATCACGGCAATGCGAAGGCCGTGATGATCGACACCGAGTTCGCGCCGGTGATGCGCGAGGCGCTGCGCAAGTGCACGGTCAAACCGCTCGTGATCGACATCGCGGATGAATCGGCGCCCTGCCACGATCGTCTCGGGACGCTGGAGTACGAGGCGCTGCTCGCCGAAGGCGATCCCGAATCGGCGTGGGAGCTGCCGGCCGATGAATGGCAGGCGCTCGCGCTGTGCTACACGTCGGGCACGACGGGCAACCCCAAGGGCGTGGTCTATCACCATCGGGGCGCTTACCTCAACGCGGTCAGCAACGTGCTGTCCTGGAGCATGCCGCTGAACCCCGTGTACCTGTGGACCCTGCCGATGTTCCACTGCTGCGGCTGGTGTTTCCCGTGGACATTGGCGCTGCAGGGCGGCACCAACATCTGCCTGCGTCGCATCGCGGCTGCCAACATCTACCAGGCACTCGCCGAGGAGAAGGTCACGCATTTCTGCGGCGCGCCGATCGTGCTCAACTTCATCGTCAACGCGGCCGCCGCCGAAAAGCGGCCGCTCCCGCATGCCGTCCACGTGATGACCGCGGGCGCCGCGCCGCCGGCCGCGATCATGGACGCGATGGAGGATGCGGGGTTCAAGGTGATCCACACCTATGGACTGACCGAGACCTACGGGCCCGCTGTGTTCGGCGCGCCGCAGGACGAATGGGGCGCGCTGTCGCGCGAACAGCGCGCGGCGGTGAAAATCCGCCAGGGCGTGCGCTACGCGGTGCTCGAAGACCTGGACGTCGTCGACCCCGACACGATGAAACCGGTGCCGCGCGACGGCGAGACCATCGGGGAGATCATGTTTCGCGGCAACGTGGTGATGCGTGGCTACCTGAAGAATGCGAAGGCCACCCGGGAGTCGCTGGCTGACGGCTGGTTCCATTCCGGCGACCTCGGCGTGATGCACCCCGAGAATTACATCCAGATCAAGGATCGTTCGAAGGACATCATCATCTCCGGCGGCGAGAACATCTCGTCCATCGAGGTCGAGGAAGTGCTTTACCGGCATCCTTCCGTCCTCGAGGCGGCGGTGGTGGCGCGGCCGGACGAGAAGTGGGGCGAAACCCCCTGCGCATTCGTCTGGCTGAAGGCCGATGCCCCACCCGTGAGCGCGGAAGATCTCATCAAGTACTGCCGCGGCCACATCGCGCACTTCAAGGCGCCCAAAACGGTCGTCTTCAAGGAACTGCCGAAGACCTCCACCGGCAAGATCCAGAAATACAAGCTGCGCAAGATCGCGGAAGAGCTGGGCAGCCTGTCCTGATGCCGCGCGCGACGGCACGTCGCGCGCCCTCACTCACTCATCCCGGAGCCCGGCATGTCCATGCAATTGCCCCGTCACGTCCATACCTACGATCGTCATCACCTGCTGGAAGGCTCACGCTGGTTGCGCTACCGGCCGCGGGAAGGTGACATCGTCGTCTCGACTTCGTACAAGGCGGGCACGACGTGGGTGCAGACAATCATCGCCAACCTGATCTTCCAGGACGGCGAGTTCCCCGCGCCGATCAGCGAGATGTCGCCGTGGCTGGAGATGCGGATCCGCGACGCTGATGCGGACCTCGCCCGCCTGGAGGCACAGCGGCATCGTCGATCCATCAAGACTCATCTGCCGCTCTCGGGCATGCCCTACGATCCCCAGGTCAAGTACGTGATCGTGGGACGTGACGGGCGCGACGTCTTCATGTCGATGGTGAACCACCATTCCAACTACACGCCCCAGGCGCTGGCGCTGTTCTCCAGCTTCAATGACATGGTGGGCTGGCCCTTTCCGACCGAACTGGGCGACCCGCGGTCATGGTTTCGCCAGTGGACCACGCGCGGCACGTTTCCGTGGGAAGCGGACGGCTTTCCGTACTGGTCGCATCTCTATCATTTCCAGAGCTGGTGGGATTTCCGTCACCTCACCAACCTGTACTTCGTGCATTTCGGCGACCTGCTCGTCGACCCGGCGGGTGAGATCCGGCGGCTCGCCGCGTTCCTTGACATCCCGATCGACGAAGCCTGCTTCGCGGGGATCCTGGAGCGCGTGTCGTTCGCGGGCATGCGCGAGAATTTCGCGCGTATCGAGCCGATGGCGGGCGTCATATGGAAGGAAGGCGCCAACACGTTCATGAACAAGGGCACCAATGGACGCTGGCGTGACGTGCTGGGCACGGACGAACTGGCGCTCTACGACGCCGCGGTGGCGAAGGCACTCACACCGGCGGCTGCGCGGTGGCTGGCCGATGGCGGCCCGCTCGCGCCGTGAGCCGGAAGCCCCGGACGTTCGACCGGGGACGCAAATCTTCGACGCGCCGGCAGTCGGCGCCTCTCACACCAGTTCCGCCTGCCCCTGCGGTACGAACGCAGTCTTGTAGCGCTTGAAATTGGACACGTAGTTCTCGGCGAGCTTCTTCACGTGTGCCCGCTGCTCGTCCGTGAGCGTGCGCACGATCTTTCCCGGGACGCCCATCACGAGGCTGCCGTCCGGGATCTCCTTGCCTTCGCCGACCAGCGCGCCGGCACCGATGATGCAGTGCCGGCCAATTCTTGCGCCGTTCAGCACCACGGCATTGATGCCAATGAGCGTGTGATCGCCCACCGTGCAGCCATGCAGCATCGCCTTGTGTCCGACCGTCACGTAGCTGCCGATCGTCATCGGGTAACCCGGATCGGTGTGCAGCACCGCGAGGTCCTGCACGTTGGAATTGTCGCCGACGACGATTGGCTCGCGATCGCCGCGGATGACGGCGCCGAACCACACGCTCGTGTTGTGCTTCAGCAGCACCGCGCCGAGGACCGTTGCGGATTCCGCAACCCAGTAATCGCCCTCCGCGCGCACGCGGCGGTCTTCCAGCTGGTAGATCATGCGTCGACGACCCCCGCGGTCCCGGCCATGGAGATGGTCATGTCTCCACGAACAGCCATGGGGCCTCCTCGCGACGACGTGCCTCGTAGGCGCGGATCGCGTCCGCGCGCTGCAGCGTGATGCCGATGTCGTCCAGGCCGTGCAGCATCCGGTGCTTGAGGCCCGCGTTGTAATCGAACGCGTAACACTCACCGTCCGGCGTGGTCACGGTCTGCGCGGCGAGGTCGATGGTGAGACGGAAACCTTCCGTGTGCCTGCAGGCGGCGAACAGCCGATCCACCACGTCGGCGGGCAGGATCACGAGCAGCAGGCCGTTCTTCGCGGAATTGCCGTAAAAAATGTCCGCGAAGCTCGGCGCAATGATCGCGCGGATGCCGTAGTCGACGATCGCCCACGGCGCGTGCTCTCGCGAGGATCCGCATCCGAAGTTGTCGCGCGCGAGCATGATCTGCGCCCCCGCGTAGCGCGACTGGTTGAGCACGAAATCCGGGTTCAGTGGCCGGCCCTCGTTTGGCTTGTCGGGCCCGCCCTTGTCGAGGTAACGCCACTCGTCGAACAGGTTCGGCCCGAACCCCGAGCGCTTGATGGATTTCAGGAACTGCTTGGGGATGATGGCATCGGTGTCGACGTTCGGGCGATCGATCGGGACCACGAGCCCGGTGAGCGAAGTGAAGGCTTCCATGATCAGAGACTCCGGACGTCGACGAAATGGCCGGTGATGCCGGCCGCGGCGGCCATGGCCGGGGACACCAGGTGCGTCCGCCCACCGTGGCCCTGGCGGCCCTCGAAATTGCGGTTCGACGTCGACGCACAGCGCTCGCCGGGCTCGAGCTGATCCGGGTTCATGCCCAGGCACATCGAGCAGCCCGGTTCGCGCCATTCGAATCCTGCGTCCGTGAACACCTTGTCCAGTCCTTCCCGCTCCGCCTGCTGCTTCACGAGGCCGGAGCCCGGCACGACGAGTCCGAGCTTCACCGTCTTCGCCAGGCGCCGGCCGCGGACCACCGCGGCGGCCGCCCGCAGGTCCTCGATGCGCGAGTTCGTGCATGACCCGATGAACACCTTGTCGATGGGAATGTCTGCGATCGCGGTGCCCGGCGTGAGCCCCATGTACTTGAGCGCGTTCTGCATGCCGATGCGCCGGGTCTCGTCCACGCACGTGGCCGGGTCCGGCACGCGCCCCGATACCGGCAGGACCATTTCGGGTGACGTGCCCCACGTGACCTGCGGCACGATGTCGCCCGCCTGCAGCCGCACCGTCGTATCGAACGTTGCGCCGGGATCCGACTGCAGTGCGCGCCACGCATCGACTGCCCGCGTCCACGCGGCGCCCGTGGGGGCATACGGACGTCCTTCCACGTAATCCAGCGTGGTGTCATCGACCGCGACGAGTCCCGCGCGCCCGCCCGCTTCGATCGACATGTTGCAGACTGTCATGCGCTCTTCCAGCGTGAGCGCCGAGATCGCCTCGCCCGCATATTCCATCGTGTGGCCGGTGGCGCCGGCGGTACCGATCCGGCCGATGATCGCGAGGATCAGATCCTTGGCGCTGACACCGGCGGGCAGCCGCCCATCCACCTGGATCAGCATGTTCTTCGCCTTGCGCAGCACCAGGCACTGGGTTGCCATCACGTGTTCCACCTCCGACGTGCCGATGCCGAAGGCCCACGCGCCGAGCGCGCCATTGGTGGCGGTATGCGAGTCGCCGCACACGATTGTCATGCCCGGAAGGCTCCAGCCCTGCTCCGGGCCGGTCACGTGCACGATGCCCTGGCGCACGTCTCCAATGTCGAAGTGCGTGATGTGATGCGCGCGGCAGTTCCTCTTGAGTGTCTCGAGCTGCAGCCGCGCGACCGGGTCCGCCACGTTGAACACGTCCCGGGTCGGGACGTTGTGATCGGACACCGCGACGGTTGCCGCGCGCCGCCACAGCGCCCTGCCGGCGAGCGCCAATCCCTCGAAGGCCTGCGGCGTGGTGACTTCGTGCGCGATGTGGCGATCGATGTAGATGAGCGCCGAGCCATCGTCGTAGGTCTCGACGCAATGGCTTTCCCAGAGTTTGTCGTAGAGTGTTTGCGGCTTCATGGCATGACGGTCGACGGGTAGGGAGCGGGATTCTAACAGGAGTACCGGCCCGCCCGGTCGCCTCGCGCCTGGCCACCGTGTCCGCCGCGCGGAACTCGTTTAAGATGCCGCGCTCCAAGCGAGGGGCCCCGCGCCCCGAACGTCACGCGACAAAGGAATCACCCGTGCCGACCAGAGTGCTCCCCCGGATCCTGTTCGCCCTCCTCGCACTGCTCGTGACCACCGGCGCGCGCGCCGATTTCAACGACGGTGTCGCCGCCCTCGTGGCCGGCGATTTCGACAAGGCCCTGCAAACCTTCGTGCCGCTTGCGGAAACCTCCGACCACGCATACGCGCAGTACTTCCTGGGCCGCATGTATGCCGATGGCCGCGGTGTCGAGAAGAATCCCGAGCAGGCGGCCAAGTGGTTCCGCAAGGCCGCGGAGAAAGGGGTGCAGGACGCGCAGTTCCGGCTCGGCGGGTTGTATGAACGCGGGGAGGGTGTCCCGCAGGACCTGGAGTACGCGTACGGCTGGTACAGCGTGTCGGCGCACATCGGCAACCCGAAGGCGGCCGCGGCCATCGCCGCCACCGGCGGCCGGCTCGGCCCCGAGGAACTCAAGGAAGCGCAGGCGCTCGCACAGGATCTGATCGGGAAGTTCGGCAAGCCGGCCCCGGGCATCAGCCGCACGCAGTAACGGGTCTCGCGACCCGCGGCGATCCACCGTCAGATGCGGGTATTGACGTACGCGCCGCGCGCGATGGACGTGGCGGCACCGCCCATGGAATGAATGAGCGCGGTCAGCAGCACGGCGGACCGCGCCGATGCGAACGGCGGAAATCCCTCCAGCGCCTGCTGCAGCCCCACGTAGCCGACCGCCTGCTCGCGGGTGTCGGCCCGCGCATGCGGCCGTCGCGCGCCGGCGTCCGGCGCATGCCGACCTGCGTGGCGTGGCGCGCCCCCCACCGTGAGACCACGGGCTGCAGACGCGTTTGCAATCGAGAGGCTCATGCCGGGATCCTGCCCCAATTCGCGGACCCGATCCACCCGCGCTGACAGGGTCTCACGATCCGCCGGCCGCGGTGTCCCCGGCCACTGGCGCGTCCGGGAATTTCTGCCGGAGCGCTGACCGCCATGCCGGGAGGTTCGCGGTGTCGAATGTCACGGGATGCTCCTCGACCGCCCGCGCGACTGCCGCGGCGCGGGCCTCGGCGAGCGCTTGCCGGCGCAGGAAGGTCTCGATCCGCGGCGCGGATTCCTCGAACGGAAGATGCGTGCCGGGCACGGCTTCGCCGCGCCTGATCACGTGGAAGCCATCGGCCGTCTCCACCGGACCGGACAGCTCACCCGGCGCGATATTTTCCACCGCCTGTCGGATCTCCGGTTTCAGGTCCGGGAGCGGGATCAGTCCCATGTATCCCCCGTTCAGGCGACTCTGAGGGTGACCCGAGTGGCGCGCCGCCAGCGTGGCCAGATCGGCCTCGCCCGCGAGCAGCTTCTCCAGCAGCTGCCGCCCGAGTGCCTGCGCATTCTGGCGCTCGGTGCTCGATGTCGCGGGCAGGAAGATCTGCCACAGATGGACACGTTCCGGGAGCCGGAACTCGTCAGGGTGTGCCTCGTAATATGCGCGCGCCTGCTCGGGTGTCGGCGCCAGGGCCGCGCCCTGCGCGGCGATGATTTCGCGGAGGTGGGCTTCCGCAAGTACCCGTTGACCCGCGCGTCGCATCAGCACGGCAACCGCGGGATCGGCGTCGAGTGCCTTCGCGTACGCGGAGCGGACGATTGCCTGGTTCCGGGCTTCCTGTTCGACGAACTCGGCGAAAGCTTCGTCGCTTGCGAGCAGGCGGGCACGTTCCGCCGGCTCCGCGCCCTGCAACAGTGCCTCGATCGCATCCTGCGTCAGCGCCTGCGGGGGCGCCATGATGGTGGCGCTCGGGACGGCGGGGATGGTTCCGTCCGACCCCACCAGCACGAACGACGTTCCCGCGCTGCCGATCACGAGACCCGTCAGGCCCGCCAGCCAGATTGCCTTGTTCACCAGTTGCCTCCCCGTGGTGCCCGGCTGCGCCCCCTCACCGCGCTGCCAGGGCGTTGCCGCGATCACGTCAATTCGCTTAAGGTATCGCTACTTCGGCGATGAACTTCGCCCAGGATCGTACCATCAGGGAGTTCCCGCGTGAGCGCGTTGCGGGAGCCGATGCGCCGATCACCGTCCATCCACAGGGTAATCGATGGCACTGGACACCCGCCCCCTTGCGATCATGTTCGCGGACATCAGCGGCAGCACCCGGCTGTACGAGGTGCTGGGCGATGCGCAGGCCCGCGCGAAGGTCGCGACCTGCCTCGCGCTGCTGACCACGGTGACCGAGCGGCGCGGCGGCACCGTCGTCAAGACCATCGGCGACGAAGTGATGTGCACGTTCGGGGATGTCGAGCAGGCCGCGATTGCCGCGTGCGAGATGCAGGAGGCGATCGCCGAACAGGTCACCGAACAGTCGGACTCCGGTCCGTTGTCGATGTCCATTCGCATCGGTCTCCACTTCGGGCCGGCCATCGTGGAGGCAACCGATGTGTTCGGCGACGCCGTGAACGTGGCGGCCCGCATGGAGTCGATGGCCAAGCCCGGGCAGATCATCACCACCGCGAGCACCGTGGAAGCGCTGCCGCCGGTGCTGAAGGCCAACACCCGCTGCATCGACCATGCGCCGGTCAAGGGCAAGAAGCAGACGATGGACATCCACGAGATCCTCTGGCAGCACGAGGACATCACGCGGATGTCGTCCCCGGTCACCCCGGTCAGTCGCGAGAGCGTCGCCAGGCTGCGCTTCACGTACCACGATCACGTGCTGGTCATGGACCAGGAACGGACGCTGGTGGTGCTCGGCCGTTCGAAGACGGCGGACCTGTCGGTCGACGAAGCGCTCGCCTCGCGCCTGCACGTGAAGGTGGAGCAGCGTCGCGGCAAGTATTTCCTGATCGATCAGAGCACCAATGGCACCTATGTCATGCACGGCGGACACGAAGCATTCCTGCGTCGGGAGGAGATGCCGCTCACTGGCCGTGGCACGCTGAGTCTCGGACGCCCCTTCAAGGAGAACCCCTCGGAAGTGGTGCATTTCAGCATCGATGCCTGATGCCCGCATGGATTCGACGTCGAACACACGCGCACCCTCGGTGCACTGGACCTCGGTGGCGCTGACCCACACCGGCCTGGTCCGCCAGGCCAACGAGGACGCGTTCTGCGCACGGCCCGAAGCGGGCCTCTGGGCCGTCGCGGACGGATTGGGTGGCCACTCCGCGGGCGATGTCGCGAGCCGGTCGGTGGTCGAAGGACTCGCGCGACTGCGCGCCCAGCCGCAGCTCAGCCTGATGGTCGAATTCATCGAGCACAGCCTGCTCGACACCCATGCGCGACTGCTCGCGCTCGGGGCCGGCGAACGCACGGTCGGCAGCACCGTTGTCGCGCTCACCATCGTCGGTGCGCACGCCGCGTACCTGTGGGTGGGTGACAGCCGCCTGTACCGCTACCGGGACGGCGCCCTCGCGCGACTGACCACCGATCACTCGAAGGTGGAAGAGTTCGTCGAACGCGGACTGCTCCGCCCCGAGAACGCCGCCGGCCATCCCCAGGCGCATCTCCTCACGCGCGCGATCGGCGCGCGCCCCGAGCTGTTCATCGACATGGACGTCTGCGAGGTCCGGCCCGGCGACCGCTTCCTGCTGTGTTCCGACGGGCTCGACAAGCACGTGGCGAACGACGAGATTGCCGCCCGCTGCGAGCTCCCCGAACCCCGCGCGTTCGCCGAGGCGCTGCTCGACCTCACGTTGGCACGGGGCGCCGCCGATAACGTGACCTTATGCGTTGTCGACATCCACTGACCGCCGCGCGGTGCGCCGCGTGACCGCCACCTCCCGTACCCTCCCCCCCGTGCGTGCGCTCGCGCGCCGTTACGCGGAAGGTCGCCTGGAGCGCCGCACCTATATCGTGGAACGCCGCCGCCTGATCGACGACATCGTCGCGGGCCGCGTGGATCCCTTGCGCCCCGTGACGCCGCCCGCCGTGCCGCCGGCCCCCTGCACGCTTGGCGAGGCGGACGCCACACTGGAACTCCCCCGCGCGCTCACCGCGACGTAGTGGCGGCCGCCGGCACGGCGTTGACCGCCGTGCACACGGTGCGCGCCCGCTGGCATACTCGTCCGCATGACAAACCTGCCACCTGCCTCGAATGTCGATCCGGCCGAAGTCGCGAAGTTCGGCGCGCTGGCCGGCGACTGGTGGGACCCGGCGGGACCGAGCCGCACGCTGCACGATCTCAACCCGTGCCGGCTCGGTTTCATTGCTGCGCAGTGCGAGCTGGACGGTGCGCGCGTACTCGACGTCGGCTGCGGCGGCGGGATCCTGACCGAGTCCCTCGCCCGGCGTGCCGCCGCAACCACCGGGATCGACGCGACGCCAGCGGTGATCGACATCGCGCGGGAACACGCGCTCGGCAGCGGCCTCGTGATCGACTACCAGGTGGCGACGGCGGAGGCGTTCGTGGCGGCACGGGCCGGAAGTTTCGACTGCGTGGTCGCGATGGAGCTCCTCGAACACGTGCCCGACCCGGCGTCGCTGGTGAATGCACTCGCTGCGCTGGCGCGCCCGGGGGGCGACGTGTTCCTCTCCACGTTGAACCGGACGCCGCTGGCGTACGCGCAGGCCGTGCTCGCAGCCGAGTACGTGCTGCGCCTGCTGCCCGTCGGCACGCACGATTACCGCCAGTTCCTGCGGCCTTCCGAACTTGCGGCGATGCTCCGCGCCTCCGGTCTCGAGGTCCTCGCCATCCGCGGCATGCGCTACAACCCGCTGACGCGGCGGGCGTGGCTGACGCCCACCCCGGACGTCAACTACCTGGTCCATGCGCGCCGTGAATGAGCGCGGTGCGCCGCGCGCCGTGCTGTTCGACCTCGACGGCACGTTGCTGGACACGGCCCGCGACCTCGCCGCCGCGCTGAATCGCGTCCGGATGGCCGAGGGCCTGGAAGCCCTGCCGTTCACCGCCGTCCGCCCGTTCGTGTCGCACGGCAGCTTCGCGCTGACCCGTCTCGGCTTCGCACTCGCCGACCACGACGCCGCGTTCGAGCCACTGCGACTGCGGCTGCTCGACGAGTACCGCGCGTGCATCGCGGACGAGACGACGCCGTTCGACGGTGTTCCGGACGTACTGAATTGGCTGGCAGCGCGCGCGCTGCGCTGGGGAATCGTGACCAACAAGCCGGGCTGGTTGACCACCCCGCTGATGACGCACATCACGTTGCCGCACCCCCCGGGCTGCGTGATCTCCGGCGACACGCTGCCGACGCGCAAACCCGACCCGGCGCCGTTGCTGCACGCCGCCGAGCTGCTCGGCGTCGCGCCGCACGAATGCGTGTACGTCGGTGACGCGGAGCGCGACGTGGCGGCGGGCCGCCGCGCGGCGATGCACACGCTGGTGGCGCGCTACGGCTATCTCGGTCCCGAGGATACGCCGGCCGCCTGGGGCGCAGATGGGGAAATCGACTCCCCGCGCGCGCTGTGCACCTGGCTGGAGAACCGCTGGCCGGAACTCGCCGCCCACGTGCCGTGACGGCGGCTGATTCGACGCTCGCCGAATGGCTGCCGTCACCCGGCAGCGATCTCCATTACTCACTGCTGTACGCCCCGTCCGCGCTGCGCGCGCCGCTGATGCACGTGGAAGCGTTCCGGCGTCATCTTGTCGCGCTGCCGCTGGACTGCTCGAACCCGGATATCGCGCGCGCGAAACTGGCGTGGTGGCACGCGGAGATCCACACGCTCGATCCGCGCCGCAGCCCGCATGCGCTGCTGCGTGCGCTCGCCCCGCTCGTCGCCGCCGTGCCTGCGCTCCCGTCGGCACTGTTCGCACTCGTGGATGGGCACGGAAGGCTGTTCGACATGGCGCGCTTCGACGACGCACACGCGCGCGCCGCGACGTACGCGCGCCTGCATGGTCCGCTGTGGCGCGTGCATGGTGCGCTGTGCGGTCTGCGCGAGGAAAGCGCGCTGGAGGCGCTTGCGGAACTCGGGACGACACTCGAACTCGTCTACGGTCTGCGCGACCTGCGCCGGGTCACGCGCGCGGGCCTTGCCTGGCTGTGCCATGCGCACGTGCCGGCGCAGGACAGGGCCATGGCCGACGCCGACTGGTACGCCGAGGTGGCACGGCGCGAAATCCCGTTCCTCCGCGACGCGCTCGCCCACGCACGCGAACGCCTGCCGAACCGGGGACCGGACGCGCGGACGTTGCGCACGGCGCTCGTGCTGGCGGATCTCGCCGACCGGCTGCTGCAGGAAATCGCCGATGACGGCGCGCGGGTGTGGGAGCGGCGCGTCGACCTCACTCCGCTGCGCAAGCTGTGGCGCGCGCTGTGCGTGCGAAGCGCGACCTGAGGCGCAGGCGGCGCAGAACCTCGGGCGCCGTGGTGCCGGCGGTGGCCATCAGCAGGCGGCGCCGGCCGTGGATTCGCAGCGGCACGAGGACGAACGCCGGCGCGATCACCGCGTTCCCGCTGAGCACCCCGCGATCCCGCGACCCCTGCGCATCGCGGAGTTCCCAGCTGCCGTCCGCCGTCCATGTGACCTGCGTGTACCGACGCGGCAACCACGCGAGTTCCGCGCTGCAGGCAACGCCGGCCCACGCGATCAGCGCGAGCGCCGCGGCGAGGCCGGGCGACCACGGCCATTGCCACAGTACCCCCGCGCCGGCCGCCGCATGTAACACGACGCAGCCGGCGACGGCGCCGCACGACACGCGCGGGACGAACACGAGGGGGCGATCCAGGGACGGCATGCGGCAAGCCTACCAGACCCGCCCGGGGCCCTCACCATGCGCCTCGGTATGGTCGCATCACGCGTTGCGCAGCGCGGCCAACTGCTTGAATTTGGCGGCTTCAAACCAGATACTAGCGCGCGTTCCGAGGGCCTCGATGGACCTCGTCGCGGGCCCTCCCACGTCACCTTGCCGCCAACGGACCAGCATGACGGACGACACGACGAAGAACGACTCGCGCGGCACCCCGAACCCCGTCGTCGCGGAGCAGCCGGCGAGCCCGCCCGCACCGCGCCCGCGCGAGATCGGCGGGCCCCGCGGACCGGAACCGACCCGTTACGGGGATTGGGAACGCAAGGGGCGCTGCGTCGATTTTTGAATATCGCCGCATGCCGGCGGCGTGCGGCGACCGAAACCCTAGCCATGGAGCGATGATGAGTCGAAGCAAACCGCTGTCGCCGCACTTGCAGGTCTATCGACCGCAACTCACGAGCGTGCTGTCGATCACCCACCGGGCGAGCGGCGTGTTCCTCGCCGCCGGCACCGTCGTGCTGCTGTACTGGCTGCTCGCGGCGGCAGGCGGCGCCCGGCACTACGCGGAAGCCCGCGCGCTGCTGGACTGCTGGCTGTCGAAGCTCGCGCTGCTCGGTTGGACCTGGGCATTCTTCTACCACCTGTGCAACGGTGTCCGGCACCTCGCATGGGATGCAGGCTACGGGTTCGATCTCAAGACCGTCTACCGTACCGGGTATACCGTCGTCTGCGCGTCCATTGTGCTGACGGGGCTGGTGTGGGCATGTGTCGTCGCCCAGCTCGGAGGTGCCCCATGAGCCTGCGATCCGATCTCGGCAGGGTGAAGGGGCTGGGTTCAGCGAAGGAAGGCGTCGGCCACTGGCGCCTGCAGCGTCTCACGGCGATCGCCGTGCTCCCGCTGTCCCTGTGGTTCGTATACAGCCTGATGGCGGTCGTCGGCGCGCCCTATGAAGCCGTCGTAGGGTGGATCGCGCAACCCCATGTGACGGTGCTGCTCCTCGCGCTCGTGATCGCGCTGTTCTGGCATCTCAAGCTCGGCATGCAGGTCGTGCTCGAAGACTACATCCACGCACCCGGGCTTCAGATCGCGGCGCAGGTCCTGCTGCGCGCGTTCGCGGGTCTCGGCGCGCTCGTCGCCGTCGTCTCCATCCTCAAGATTTCCGTAGGCATGAACTGACCCATGGCAAGCTACAGCCTGATCGAACACAAGTACGACGTCGTGGTGGTGGGTGCCGGCGGCGCCGGCCTGCGCGCGACGTTCGGGATGGCCGCGGAGGGACTCACCACCGCCTGCATCACCAAGGTATTTCCGACGCGCAGTCACACGGTGGCCGCGCAGGGCGGCATGAGTGCCGCGCTGGGCAACATGGGGCCGGACGACTGGCGCTGGCACATGTACGACACCATCAAGGGGTCTGACTGGCTCGGTGACCAGGACGCGATTGAATACATGTGCCGGGAGGCAATCCCGGCGGTGATCGAACTCGAACATTACGGCGTGCCGTTCTCCCGCACCGAGGATGGTCGCATCTACCAGCGCCCGTTCGGTGGTATGACCACGAACTACGGCGAGGGCATTGCGCAGCGCACCTGTGCCGCGGCGGATCGCACGGGACACGCCATTCTCCACACGCTGTACCAGCAGTCCCTGAAGCACCACGCCGAGTTCATGATCGAGTATTTCGCGATCGACCTCGTGATGGATGATGACGGGGTCTGTCGGGGCGTGCTCGCATGGAATCTCGAGGACGGCACGCTGCACCTCTTCCGGGCCCACTCGGTGGTGCTTGCGACCGGCGGTTACGGCCGCGCGTATTTCTCGTGCACGTCGGCGCATACCTGCACGGGTGACGGCAACGCGATGGCGCTGCGCGCGGGACTGCCGCTGCAGGACATGGAGTTCATCCAGTTCCATCCCACCGGGATCTACGGCGCCGGCTGCCTCATCACCGAGGGTGTGCGCGGCGAAGGCGGCTACCTGACGAATTCCAGCGGCGAGCGCTTCATGGAGCGCTACGCGCCCAACGCGAAGGACCTCGCGTCACGCGACGTCGTGTCACGTTCGATGACGATCGAGATCCGCGAGGGTCGCGGCGTGGGCGAGCACCGGGACCATATCCACCTCCACCTCGAGCACCTCGGGCCGGAAGTCATCGACGAACGCCTGCCGGGCATCGCGGAGTCCGCCGCGATTTTCGCCGGCGTGGACGTGACGAAGGAACCGATCCCGGTACTGCCGACGGTGCACTACAACATGGGCGGCGTGCCGACGAACTACCACGGGCAGGTGGTGACCCTGCGCGGCGGGAATCCCGATGCCGAGGTACCGGGCCTGATGGCCATCGGCGAGGCGGCCTGCGTATCCGTGCACGGCGCCAACCGGCTGGGCTCGAACTCCCTGCTCGATCTCGTGGTGTTCGGACGGGCGGCTGCCAAGCGTTGCGCGGCGACCATCAAGCCGAACACACCTCACCCCACGCTGCCGAAGGACGCCACCGAACGCGTGCTGGCGCGCTTCGACCGGCTGCGCCACGCCAACGGCAGCGAGCCGACCGCGAAGCTGCGGCTCGAGATGCAGCGGATCATGCAGAACAACGCGGCGGTGTTCCGCACCGGCGACGTGCTGCAGGAAGGCATCGACAAGCTGCAGAAGGTCTGGGATGCGTTCGCACACGTGAAAGTCGCCGACCGCTCGCTGATCTGGAACACGGATCTCGTCGAGACGCTCGAACTCGACAACCTGCTTGGCAACGCGATGACGAGCGTGTGCGCGGCCGCGAACCGGACCGAGAGCCGGGGCGCGCACGCGCGCGAGGATTTCCCCGAGCGGGACGACGAGAACTGGCAGAAGCACACGCTGACCTGGGTCGACGACAAGGGCCACGTGCGTTTCGACTATCGCCCGGTGCACATGTACACGCTGACCAGCGACGTGCAGGTCGTACCCCCGAAGAAGCGTACTTACTGAGGCATCCGCCCCGCGTGGGGCGACGAGAGGTTTTGCATGGCGGAGTTCAGCCTTCCGAAGAATTCCCGGGTGATGCCCGGCCGGACGATCAACGCGGCCGGCGGCGCGAAACGGGCGCGGCGCGTCAAGGTTTATCGCTATGACCCCGACACCGGTGACAACCCGCGGCTCGACACCTACGAGATCGATCTCGACAAGTGCGGCCCGATGGTCCTCGACGCGATCATCTACATCAAGAACGAGCTCGATTCGACCCTGGCATTCCGCCGCTCCTGCCGTGAAGGGATCTGCGGATCGTGCGCGATGAACATCGATGGGACCAACACCCTGGCGTGCACCAAGGCGACGGAAGCCATCAAGGGCGACGTGAAGATCTACCCGCTTCCGCACATGCCGGTGCAGAAGGACCTGGTGCCGGACCTCAAGCATTTCTACGCCCAGTACGCCTCGATCGAGCCCTGGCTGCAGGCCGACTCGCCGCCGCCGCCGGATCGCGAGCGGCTGCAGTCGAAGGAAGACCGCGAGAAGCTGGACGGCCTGTACGAATGCATCCTGTGCGCGTGCTGCTCGACGAGCTGTCCGAGCTACTGGTGGAACGGAGAGCGCTACCTCGGTCCCGCCGCGCTGCTGCAGGCGTATCGCTGGCTCGCCGACAGCCGGGACGAGGCCACCGGCGAACGGCTGGACAGGCTGGAGGACCCGTTCCGTCTCTACCGGTGCCACACCATCATGAACTGCGCCCGCACGTGCCCGAAGGGTCTCAACCCGGCGGAAGCGATTGCGCAGATCAAGAAGATGATGCTCACGCGCACGTTGTGAGCGAGCACCGCGGCGGTGGACGACAACAAGCTGCGCTGGCGCTGCCGGCGCGGGATGCGCGAACTGGACATGGTGCTCGAGCGCTTCCTGGCATCCGATTTCGGACAGCTCGATGAGGCCGGGCGGGCGGCGTTCAGCTGCCTGCTCGATGCCACTGATCCCGAACTCTACGACTGGCTGCTCGGCCGCGCCGCGCCGCCGAATCCCGCGCTCGGCGCGCTACTCGAACGCCTGAAGTCCCATCGCGCGCGATGACGACCTTGTTCGACGCTGCCCCGGCGCGCGGTCTTCTTCGCGATACCGACACCGAGTTCCGCTTCGGCGAGGCGGCCGATGAATTCGCGCTGGCCACCTCCGCAGCGTGCGCCTGCCCACGCCCGGATCTGGCGGTGGTCGCCGTGCGCGGCGCCGACGCGCTGACTTTCCTGCAGGCCCAGCTGATCACGAACCTCAGCGCGCTGGCCGCCGGGTTCGGCACCTTGAGTGCCTGGTGCACGCCGCAGGGTCGCGTGTCCTTCCTTTTTCACCTGGTCCCCGCCGAGGACGGTTTCCGTCTGCTCGTGCCGGCGTCGGAGTCCGCACGCCTCGCGCAGCGGCTTCGCATGTTCGTGCTGCGCGCGCGGGTCACGATCGAGGAGCTGTCAGCAGAACATGCGGTGCTTGGGGTCGCAATCCCGTCCGGCGCACCGGGTCCGGAACTCACCCGCCCGCCGGGAATGCGCTACGCGCTGGGAGCGCCCGCCGACGGGGTGCATGCGCTCTGCATCGACGCCTCGGCACGCTATCTCGTGTGGGGTGAGACCCGCGCGCTGACGGACTGGTGGGCGCGCGCGACCTTGCCCGCCGTGGGATCGGCGGCGTGGCGGCTGCTGGACGTCACCGAGGGCCACGCGGATATCGCCGGCGGGTTCGCGAACGAATTCCTCCCGCAGCAGCTCAATCTCGACATGCTCGACGTGCTCGCGTTCGACAAGGGATGTTATCCCGGGCAGGAAGTGATCGCCCGGCTGCGCTATCGCGGCGAAGTGAAAGCCCGGCTGCTGTGCGGACGCGCGGCCGGGCAACTCGCGGAAGGAGTTTCGCTGCGCGCGGGCGAGCGATCTGCGGGCCGCGTGCTGAAGGCGGTCGCGGTAGCGCCCGATGAGACCCGCTTCCTGGCCGTCGTCGAACTCGCGGTGCGCGACGCGGTGCGCGCCGACGGCGCACCCGGACTTGCGCTCGCGTTTGAAACGCCCCCGTACTGGCGCGCCTGACGCGCCGCCGCGCTACGCGCCGGCCTGGTGGCTGCCGGGCCCGCACCTGCCCACCCTGTGGGCTGCCCGCGCGCGGCGCGGCCCCACCGTTCACCCGCGCGCGGAGCGTTTCGAGCTGCCCGACGGCGATTTCGTCGATCTCGCCTGGCTCGACGCCGGCGCATCGGATACGACCCCGCTCGTGATCCTGCTGCACGGTCTGGAAGGCGGTCTCGCTTCCCCGTACATTCGCCGCGCGTTGCACGCGATCGCCGCGCGCGGCTGGGGGGCGTGCCTGCTGCAGTTCCGGGGATGCAGCGGCGTGCCGAACCGGTTGCCACGCAGCTATCACTCGGGAGACACGGGCGACCTCGCCAGTTTCGTGGCCATGCTGCGTGTCCGCTACCCGGTGCGACCACTGTGCGCGGTGGGTTACTCGGTGGGCGGCAACGTGCTGCTGAAATGGCTGGGCGAACGCGGCGCTGCGGCCCCGCTCGTCGCGGCGGCGGCCGTGTCGGTGCCGTTCGATCTCGCGGCCGCCGCGGCGCGTCTCGCGCGTGGCGTTTCGCGCATCTACCAGGCGCACCTCCTCGCGAGTCTGCATGCGAAGATGCTGGCCAAGCTCCAGCGCTTCGAGATGCCGTTCACGGCGCGGGATGTGTCGACGGCACGGGATTTCCGCACGTACGACGAGCGCGTGACCGCCCCGCTGCACGGCTTTGGCGGCGCCGACGACTACTACGCGCGCGCGAGCTCGGGCCCCTTCCTGCACCGGATCGCGATTCCGACCCTCATCGTGCATGCGCGCGATGATCCGTTCCTGCCGGCACAGGCGATCCCGCGCCGGGAGACCTGTGCCGCATCCATCGAACTCGAACTGTCCGAACGGGGCGGCCATGTGGGGTTCGTGACGGATCCGCTCCCGGGCTGGACCCGGCCCTGGCTCGAGCAGCGGGTGGTTCACCACCTGGTGCGATTCGCAGGCGGGGTTCCGGTGAACCCACGGAATTGACCGGGTCGGCGCCGCGCCGCAGGGGGCCGGGCGGTCGATTGCGACCATTCATCGTCGCCCGGCGTCCCGGATTCCGGCAACGCCCCTTAGAATACGGACACCCCCACTGCCGGATCCCTCCATGAGATTCCTGTCGCACCGTCGCCTGCCGTTCGCGTCGATTGCCCTCGCCTGCCTGGCACTGCTCGGCTACGGCTACTACCTGCAGTTCCACGACGGACTGGAACCTTGCCCCCTGTGCGTCTTCCAGCGCGTCTGCTTCATGGCGGTGGGGGCAATCGCGCTGATCGCCGCCGCCCACGGTGGCCGCTTCCGGCCGGCCGCGGCGTACTGCGGCCTGGTGTTTCTTGGCGCCAGCACGGGCGCCGGCATCGCCGGTCGCCAGGTCTGGCTGCAGCACCTGCCGGCAGATCGCGTGCCGGAGTGCGGTCCGGGCCTGGATTTCCTGCTGGAGATGTACCCGCTGACCGAGACGATCCGGACGGTCCTGCGAGGATCGGGCGACTGTGCCAAGGTGGACTGGACGTTCCTCGGACTGTCCATCGCGGAGTGGTCACTGCTGTGCTTCCTCGGCCTTGCGATCCTGTCCTGCGCGATCCTCTATGCGCGATTCGCGCAGCGCACGCATCGGCACCGTGGTGGCCGCCGGCGCCGTGGAGACGGCGAATGAAGCGGTCGACCATACGGCTCGCGCGGCGCCGCCTGCTCGGTATCCTGGCCGGGCTGGCGGTGCTTGTACCGGCCGTACGCGCAGGCGCGCCGCTGTTCTCGCACATGACCCTGAACGACCTCGGCGCGCTCGCCGTCTCCATCGAGGACGTGGAGCGCGACCTGGCGGTCTACGGCTTCACGGCAGAGCGCGTGCGGGCGCTGGTGGAAGGCACCTTGCGCGACGCCGGTCTGACCGTGGTCGACCAGGCGACCGCGATCGGGATGCCCAGCGCCAGCCTGTTCCGCGTGAGGATCATCACGAATCGCGACGGCCAGGGGTTCTACCACCTGTCCGTGAAATGCGAGGTCAGGCGGAAGATCCCGCTTGGCAACCCCGCACAGGGATTCGTCTCCCAGCCGGTGTGGACCGACGCCCGCAACGGCGTGATGCTCGCGAGCGAGGTCGAGAAGATCGAGCCGCTGGTGCGCGACGTGCTGGCGGGGTTCGTCGCGGAGTTCCGCGTGCAGAATCCGTGAACGCACGACGACACAGGCGTCCGCGTCCCGATGACGGGATGGTCACGTCCGCCACAATCGCCTGATCCGCACGGCCATTTCCTTCACGCGGCTCCGCGCTGAATGCGGTCGCCGACCCACGATGGTCACGATCCGATTGAGCTCTGCGACAGGTGTCCGCGGTCGGATGAAGCGGCAGGACAGGCCCACCGCCCCGTGCATGTCCGCGATGTCGAGACCGAAATCGGTGTACACAAGAGAGCGGCCCCCTTTGCCGTTCCCATGGTAGACCTCCGGCAACACCGGGATGTCCGCTTCTCCCGAGGTATCAACCCGCCAGATGGAGTGCCGTGGGATCGGATCGAGCATCGGAACCGTGAATACATGGTGCCCGCCCGGCCGCAGGACCCGGGCGATTTCCGCGAGGGCGCGGGCAGGCTCCCTGACGTGTTCGAAAATATCCGAAGTCACCACCAGGTCGAACGACTCGTCGGAAAAAGTCAGCGCCTCCAGGTCTTCGTGCGGAATCGATGGGGGCGCGTCCACCCGCGCGGACGGCGCGTAATAGTCCGACTGCTGGTACGCCGGCAGGCGACGGAACTGTGGTCGAAACGGTCCAATCGTTCCCGGTTCGTAGACGCTGAGACGCCGGAACGCGGAATTCGTGACCAGGTCCGCGAGGCAGCCGCATCCGAGGTACGCGTAGCAGCGCAGAAGTGCGCCGGCTTGTTCCCGCTCCCGCAGCGATCCTTCACAGCGCGCGCACCGGTACGATTCGCGCAGCGGTGAGTCGTCCCGTGAAAAGACCTGCCGGAGTCCGCAGATCCAGCACTTGTCCGGGTAGGCATCGCCGCTGTCCAATGCCAGCCGATTCGCTTGCTCCTCCCGATCCATGGCGCTGCGACCTCCATCGGCATTCTCAGGAGAACCGTTTGTGCGGTGATCTGTTCCGGCGGTCGATGGATGAAAATTCGCGCCTCGGGGCAGGCACAGTCAATGTCAACCCGTGTGCAGCTGCGCGTCCACGGCCGCCAGGGCGCTCATGTTCACCACCCTGCGCACCGATGACGACGGTGGCAGGATATGGGCTGCGTGGCGCAGGCCGCTCAGGATTGGCCCCACCGTCACGCCCTCGCCGAGTACTGTCAGCAGGTGCATCGCGATGTTCGCAGCGTCGAGCGTCGGCATGACCAGCACGTTCGCGGCCTCGGTCAGCGGCGAATTGCTGACAGCATTCCGACGCACGGCGGCAAGCAGCGCGGCGTCGGCCTGCATTTCGCCATCGATCGCGAGATCCGGCGCAGCAGCGCGCACACGCGCCAGCGCTTCGCGCATCTTCGGGCCCGAGGATTCGTGGCTGCTGCCGAAATTGGAGTGTGAAAGAAGTGCGACGTTCGGTGTCATGCCAAATCGGCGCGCGCGATCGGCCGCCGCCAGTGCGATGTCGGCGACTGTCGCGGCGTCCGGGTCCGGGTGCACGTGCGTATCACCGATCACGAACGTGCCCTTGCGCAGCACGAGCACGTTGAGCGCGGCCAGCGCCGTGCCGTCGAGCACGCCGAGCACCTCCACCAGGTGCGCGAGGTGTTCCTGGTAAGCGCCATTCAGGCCGCAGATCAGCGCATCGCCCTCGCGGCGCCGCAGCAGCATCGCGCCGATCACCGTGGGATTGGTGCGGAGCACGCGGCGCGCATCCGCCGGTGTCACGCCGCGCCGCTGCATGAGTTCATGGTACGCGGTCCAGTACTCCCGGAACCGGTGATCGGACTCGGGGTTCACGATATCGAAGTCGTCGCCCGGCTTCAGCCGCAGGCCGAAGTGCGCGATGCGCTGTTCGATGACCGCCGGCCGGCCGATGAGCACGGGCCTGGCGAGCCGCTCGTCCACCACGGTCTGAACGGCGCGCAGCACCGTTGGCTCCTCCCCCTCCGCGTAGACCAGCCGCTTCGGATCCTGCTTCGCGCGCTCGAACATCGGCTTCATCAGCAGCACGGACTGGAACACGAACTTGGCGAGCTGATCGCGGTACGCAGCAATGTCGGCGATCGGTCGCGTCGCGACGCCGCTCTCGATTGCGGCCTTGGCGACCGCCGGCGCCAAGGTGGTGATGAGCCGCGGATCGAACGGTTTCGGGATCAGGTAGTCACGGCCGAAATTGAGCTGTTCCCCGCCGTACGCGGCGAGCACCACTTCGGACGCCTCCTGCATCGTGAGCTCCGCCAGCGCCTCCACGCACGCGAGCTTCATCTGCTCGGTGATGGTGGTTGCACCCACGTCCAGTGCGCCGCGAAAGATGTACGGGAAGCACAGCACGTTGTTGACCTGGTTCGGGTAGTCCGAGCGACCCGTCGCAACGATCGCGTCGTCGCGCACCGCATGCACTTCTTCCGGCATGATCTCGGGGGTCGGGTTGGCGAGCGCGAGGATGATGGGCTTCGCGGCCATCGTCGCCACCATCGCGCCGGTCAGCACGCGCGGGCCGGACAGCCCGAGGAAGATGTCGGCACCGCGCACGGCGTCGGCCAGCGTACGCGCCGACGTGTCGCGTGCGTACTGGACCTTGTGATCGTCCATCTGTTCGCCGCGCCCCGCGTAAATGACGCCGGCCTTGTCGACCACGGTGATGTGGGCGCGCGGCAGGCCGAGCGATTCGAGCAGCTTGAGGCACGCGATTGCCGCCGCCCCGGCGCCGGAACACACGAGGTTCACCGTTTCGATTCGCTTGCCTACCAGCCGCAGCGCGTTGCGGATCGCCGCCGCCGCGATGATCGCGGTCCCGTGCTGGTCGTCGTGAAACACCGGGATGCCGATCCGGTCCCGCAGCTTGCGCTCGACGTAGAAGCACTCCGGGGCCTTGATATCCTCCAGGTTGATACCGCCGAAGGTCGGAGCGAGGCTCGCGATGATGTCCACGAGCTTGTCCGGATCGTGCTCGTCGATCTCGATGTCGAACACGTCGATGCCGGCGAACTTCTTGAACAGCACCGCCTTGCCCTCCATGACGGGCTTCGCTGCCAGGGGTCCGATATTGCCGAGGCCGAGGACGGCGGTCCCGTTGGTCACCACCGCGACCAGGTTGGCACGATTGGTGTAGCGTGCGGCGTCCGAGGGGTTGGCTGCGATCTCCAGACAGGGTGCCGCTACTCCCGGGGAATACGCGAGCGCCAGGTCGTTCTGGTTCGCGAGCGGCTTGGTGGGGGTGATCTCGGTTTTGCCGGCGCGCGGAAACTCGTGGTAGTCGAGTGCGGCCAGGTCGGTCTTGTCTTCCATCACGCGCTTCCGTGGTTGTCGAGAGTTACTGGAACGGCATGCCGGGGGGCATGCGCCCCTTGAGACCGCGCATCAACGCCTGCATCCCGCCCTTCTTGGAGACCTTCTTCATGACGCGCTGCATCTGATCGAACTGCTTGAGCAGGCGATTCACATCCTGGACCTGGGTCCCGGAGCCGTCCGCGATGCGCTTCTTGCGCGATGCCTTGATGACGGCGGGGAATTGCCGTTCGTGCGGAGTCATCGAATCGATGATCGCCGCAAGGCGCACCATCTCGCGATCGTTCACGCGGTTCTTCACGTGTTCGGGGAGTTCCGTCGTGCCGGGCATCTTACCCATCAGCGCGGACAGTCCGCCCATCTTCTTCATCTGTTCGATCTGGTCCCGGAAGTCCTGCAGATCGAACCCCTTGCCCTTGCTGATCTTGGCGGCGACCTTGGCCGCCTGTTCGCGATCGACCTTCTGTTCCACCTCTTCGATCAGCGACAGCACGTCACCCATGCCGAGGATGCGGGACGCCACCCGGTCCGGATGGAAGGGCTCGAGCGCGTGGGTCTTCTCGCCCACCCCGATGAACTTGATCGGTTTGCCGGTGACATGGCGCACTGACAGTGCGGCACCGCCCCGCGCGTCACCGTCCGTCTTGGTGAGGATGACGCCCGTCAGCGGCAGGGCCTCGTTGAATGCCTGTGCCGTGCGCACCGCATCCTGGCCCATCATCGAATCGATAACGAACAACGTTTCCACCGGTGACAGCGCGGCATGCAGCGCGCGGATTTCCTGCATCATGTCCTCGTCGATGTGCAGCCGTCCGGCGGTATCGACGATCAGTACATCCTTGAATTCCCGCCGGGCCCGCGCCAGTGCCGCCTGCGCGATCGCCACCGCCTGGGCACCCGGCTCGCTGGGGTAGCAGTCCACCCCGATTTCGCGGCCGAGCACCTGCAGCTGCTCGATCGCGGCCGGCCGGTAGATATCACAGCTCACGAGCGCGACCTTCCTGCGCTCCTGCTCCTGCAGCCGTTTCGCGAGCTTGGCCGCGCTGGTGGTCTTGCCCGACCCCTGCAACCCCGCAAGCAGGATGACGATCGGCGGCTCGGCCGCGAAGCTGATCCCGACGCCCGCCTCGCCCATCATGGCGGTCAGTTCGTCACGCACCACGCGGATGAGCGCCTGGCCGGGAGTCAGGGTGCCGATGACTTCCTGGCCGAGGGCGCGGGTCCGCACCTGTTCGACGAACGCCTTGACCACCGGCAGTGCAACGTCCGCCTCGAGCAGTGCCATCCGCACTTCCCGCAACGTGGCGTCGATATTCTCCTCGCTCAGCCGCCCCTGCCCCCGCAGGTTACGGACGACCTTGCTCAATCTTTCGCTCAGGTTCTGAAACATCATTCGATCCCGTGATTGTGTGGGGGCGCAGCGCCGACGACGCCTGGTTCTACCACGCCTCCATGACTTCGTCGCGCGGGAACGGCAGGCCGACGGTCGCCCAGACCTCGGCCACGCGCCGCACCGCCGTCTCCGCGCGCCGCATCCACGCCGGATGACGGGTGCGGTTCTCGCCGAACACCTCGAACGGCTCCGGCTGGGGCTCGCGGTGCCCGAAGCGGAAATAGAACGAACGCGCGAGGTCTTCCATGCGCGCCTTCCCGTACGCGATGACCGTGATGTCCCGGTTGGCACTGAGCCCGGTGGTCGCCACGTAGTAGTGGTACTGCTCCCAGTAGCGCAGGTAGGCGTCGAAATATTCCATGCGCATGACGTCTTCGGGCGCGCAGCCCGTGTAGACGAGGTCACGCCGGATCCAGTCCTCGATGTTCCCGCGCACCGCGAAGCGGCCGTCCTCCGGCAGCCCGCCCGATTTCTCGTAGGTGGAGATGCACGAAGTGACAGGATGTCGCACCGTCAGGATGTTCTCCACCGCGTGGCCGAGCACCCGGTGAAAGAAACCGCCCGCGTAACTGCCCTTGGTGAGCTTCTTCGGGACGACGATCTTGCCCCCGTGCGGCCGCTCGCGCCCGAAGTAGAGTTCGACCATCGCGAGGAACTCCGCCATCGTCTGCAGGCTCGCCGTCCAGCTGTTGACACCGGGCTCGAAGCGGAACGGGCCGGCCTCGGGAAAGCCATCGTGCGCGATCACGTTGGGCACTTCGTCGGGGCGGTGGCCGAGCGCGCGATAGATCTCCTTGGTCAGGTACGACCCGCCGTTGCGCGGAACCCCGATCACGTTGACGAAGTGGAAACGCAGCTGGATGTCCTTCACCAAGGCGACATCACCGGTCAGCAAGGCGACGAATATCTCGTACGCGCGCGCGATCGCGCGCTGTCCGAGCGCGGAGCCGAGCACCGCCGGGGCGTGGCGCGCCACCGATTCGCGCAGCCTGCGCGCCTCGCTCTGCATCGTCTCGGAAAGCTGATCGCCCCACACCGCGCCGCTGAACGGCACGTTCGCGACGAGGTGATGCAGGAAATCGATGAACACGGGCGAGACCGGCAGCTCGCGATCGCTCAGCTTGATTTCGACGCCCATGGAAGGTTGGCGGACCGCGCGAGGGACGGAAACCGAATGTTAGTTTCTCGCCTCCGCCCCGTACATAGGCACGGGGTCCGCCACCCCGAGCCGCGCACGGAGCGTATGGCGTTCCGCGGCCGCGGTGGACGCCGCGTACCGCGCGGCAAAGTGCGCCGCCGCGCGGCGATACTCCCGCTGGCGCAGCAGTGCGGAAATGACCCGCGGAAGGTCGGCAACCCGCGCACGCGGGACGCACAACCCGGCGCCGAGTGCCTCGACGCGGCGCCCCACCTGGTACTTTTCGATGTCATAGCTCAGGACGAGCTGCGGCGTCCCGCGCAGCAGCAGGCGACATACCGTGTTGAAGTTCCCGTTGGTGACCGCGAGTTCGAACGGCGCCGCGTCCCGGTCCAGGCCGACCGGCGAATCCATCACCGTCACGGCGGGACCGGTGAGTGCTGCACGCCCCGCCCCGTCCAGGTGCGGGCCGTACAGGCACACCCGCGCCCCCGCAGCGGTCAGTCCCCGCACGACGGCGTCGAGCGCCAACGTGCCGTCGAGATAGGCGAACACGCGCGGTCCCGCGCCATCCGGCCAGTGGGGGGCTACGGCATAGTCCGGGCCGTCGGCGCATCCCAGGTAGTCGGCGCCGCACCGCGTGGGGTAGTGGTCGAGTTCGGGAAACGTCATCAGGCACTGCGTGTCGGGGCTCACGAGCGCGGCGAGCGTGGGCAGCACGGGGGCGCCAAAATAGCGCAGGCAGGCGGCGACGTGCGCCATCACGCGCGCCTCCTCCGCCGCGCAGGTGGCAGGGTCCGGCGGCGCCCACCAGCGGAACGGCGGCAGCGGGTCGGCGGGGGGCGGAACGGCGAACCCGCTGCCCGCCGCGAACACGCGCAGACCCAGCGTGCGGGCGGCGAGCAGCGCCGTCGGGCCGTGATCGACGACGACCACGTCGGGGCGCAGCGCGCCGAGCGCAGCGCGCCACTCAAGCACCCGTGCCTGCAGCGCGTCGGCCGCATGGAACCCGCAATTCCACATGAGCCCGGCGTAGGTCGACGGTCCGCGGATCAGCGCCGCGGCGGGAACCGCCGCGCGCGGCGCGGGACGCAGCGGGACATCGAGCGGCGCGAGCACCCTGCGCGCAACGTCGACGTCACGTGCGACGAAGGACACCCGGTGCCGGTCGGCGAGGAGATCGGCGATCAGCCCGCGATATCGCGCAACATGCCCGGTCCCTGCGCCGAGTTCCCAGCAGAACGTCACGTGTGCCATCGAAGAGTGCAACTCCTGGCCGGTGGTGCCGCGCGGATGCGCCTCGGCATACCCGGGATCATCTTGCTGTCGCGGCCTTTCCTATACAATGCCGGGCACCTCTTCGCACGGTTGCGCCATGAACCCAGCGCTCGTCGGTCCGATCTCCGTGCTCGCGTACTGCGCGGCCGCTGGCGCCTTTGCCGCCGGCCGGCGCGCGGCGGGCATGCTGATCACGGTGCTCGCACTGTGCGGTCATGCAAGCGTACTCTGGCCGCTGGTGGTGACCACCCAGGGCGTGAATTTTGGCGTGGTGAACGCTGCGTCGATCGTCGGCTGGTGCATCGCGTCGCTCGTTCTCGCACTGAACGTACAGCGACCGCTCGAAAGTCTCGCGGCGATCATCCTGCCGGTGACCGGGCTCGCCCTCGGCCTCGATCTGTGGCTGCCGTCGCCGCCGGTGAGCGAGCATACGTTGCCCCTCGGCATGTACCTGCACATCGCACTGTCGATCGTGGCCTACAGCCTGATCGCCATCGCCGCCACCCAGGCGCTGCTGCTGATGCTGGCAACGCGCCAGCTTCGGCAGCATCATCCCATCATGCATTTCCTGCCTCCGCTGCCCACGATGGAGGCGGTGATGTACCAGCTGACCGCGTTCGCATTCGGGCTGCTGACAGTGAGCCTGGCGCTTGGCGCCGCGTTCGTCGAGGACGTCCGCGCGCAGCATCTTTCCCACAAGATTGTATTCTCGGCGCTCGCGTGGGGCGTGTTCGCCGTCGTGATCTTCGGGCGCTGGCGCTGGGACTGGCGCGGTCGTCACGGCGTGAAATACGTGCTGAGCGGCTTCACCCTGCTCGCCCTCGCGTTCTTCGGCACCAAGTTCGTGCTCGAGATCGTGCTGCACAGGGCCTGAGCCATGACGTCCACGACCCTGGCGCTGCTGGTCGCCGGCATGGTGGGGCTGCTGCTGTGCAGCGCCTTCTTCTCGGCGACCGAGACCTCGATGATGGCGCTCAACCGGTACCGGATGCGGCACCTCGCCGATCGTCACCACCGTGGGGCGCGACGCGCCCTCGGATTGCTGGAGAAACCCGATGCGCTGATCGGATTCGTGCTCCTCGGCAACAACTTCGTGAACGTGCTGCTGGCCCAGGTCGCCACCCTGGTGACCCTGCAGCTGTTCGGCGAACAGGGGCTGTGGCTCGCGTCGATCGCGCTGACAGCGATGCTCCTGATATTCGGCGAAGTTCTGCCGAAGACAATCGCCGCCCTTCACCCCGAACGAATCGCCTTCCCGGCGACGCTCGCGTTGCTGCCGCTGATGTGGCTGTTCCGACCGGCCGTCCGCCTCATCAACACGTTGACCCGCATACTGCTCAAACCGTTGGGTGTCACTGCCGATCGCTCGCAGGTCGATTCGCTCGATCGCGAGGAGTTGCGCACGGTGGTCAAGGAAGCCGGTGCCATGATCCCGCAGAAGCACCGCGACATGCTGTTCGGCATTCTCGATCTCGAGAAGGTGACGGCGGAAGACATCATGGTGCCGCGCGCCGACATCGTGGCGCTCGATCTCGACCAGGACTGGGTGGACGTGCGTGAGCAGCTGATGACCTGCCGGCATACCCGCGTGCCCTGCTACCGGGGCACGTTGGACAACGTGCTCGGCATCCTGCACATGCGCAGCCTCACGCGGCTGCTGCGGCGTGGTGACGAGTTCGACCGCGAGGAGCTGGAAAGCCTGCTGCTCGAACCGTACTTCGTCCCCCTGCGGGTGGATCTCCACGCACAACTGATCCATTTCCAGCTCGAAAAGGAGCGGCTCGGGCTCGTCGTGGATGAATACGGCGCGATTTCCGGGCTGGTGACCCTGGACGACGTGCTCGAACAGGTGGTGGGCGAGTTCACGACAGTGCCCCAGTTCAACACCCGTGAAGTGCACCCGCAGACCGACGGCAGCGTGCTGGTCGACGGCACCGCCAACCTGCGCGAGCTGAACCGTGCATTCGGATGGACGTTGCCCGAGGACGGTCCGAAAACGCTCAACGGCCTGATTCTCGAACAGCTGGAGGACATCCCGGACGCTGGCACGAGCTTCCGGGTCGGCCCCTATACGATCGAGATCGTGCAGAGTTCTGGCCAGGTGGTACGCAATGCGCGGATCTTTCCATTGCGACCGCGCACGTCTCCGGCCCGTCCGCAGGAGGACGAGTCGGACTGATCCGCATTCCCGCCGCAAAACCCGTCGGCGCCCCTCGCGCCGTGACTCGCGCGGAATCGCGCCGTGCCGTCAGATCTCGCCGAGCGCGTCCGCCAGGCGGGAAATGCCCACCACCTCGATGTCCCGCGACACCGCTTTCGACAGGTTCGAGCGCGGCACGAGCGCCCGGCGGAAACCATGCTTGGCGGCCTCGCGCAGACGCTCGGGACCGCCCTGCACCGGCCGTACCTCGCCCGCGAGACCGATTTCCCCGAACACCACGAGATCGGTCGGCAACGGACGATCGCGCAGGCTGGACAACACGGCCATCACGATCGCGAGATCACCCGCCGTCTCGGTCAGGCGCACCCCGCCGACGATGTTCGCGAACACGTCGCAGCCGGCGGTTGCGATACCGCCGTGCCGATGCAGAACGGCGAGAAGCATCGACAGCCGGTTGTGATCGAAGCCCACCGTCACGCGCCGGGGATTGCCGATGGCACTCGGGTCCACCAGCGCCTGGACCTCGACAAGCAGCGGGCGCGTACCCTCGCGCGTCACCATCACCACGCTGCCGGGAACCGGCTGCTCGTGGCGCGACAGCAGCATGGCGGAGGGATTGGTGACCTCCTTGAGACCCGCGTCGGTCATCGCGAACACGCCGAGTTCGTTGACGGCGCCGAAGCGGTTCTTGAACGCGCGGACCAGCCGGTAGCGTCCCCCGAGTTCCCCCTCGAAATACAGCACCGCGTCCACCATGTGCTCGAGCACGCGAGGGCCGGCCAGCGCGCCGTCTTTCGTGACGTGCCCGATGAGATACACGGCGGTGCGCGTGGACTTGGCGAAGCGCACGAGCTGGGCGGCACACTCCCGAACCTGCGCCACGCTGCCCGGGGCGGACTGCAGTGCGCTGGTGTGCAGGGTCTGGATGGAATCGATCACCATGACGCGCGGCTTCTCCAGCGCGGCGAGCGCCAGCACCCGTTCGATCTCGGTCTCCGTCAGCAGTCGCAGGTGGGCGGTAGGCAGCTTCAGTCGTTCGGCACGCAGCGCGATCTGCGCGGATGACTCCTCGCCGCTGACATAGAGCGCCTTAAGTCCACCCGCGTGCGTGCTGAGCGCGAGGCTCTGCAGCAGCAGGGTCGATTTGCCGATGCCCGGATCACCGCCGAGCAGTACCACCGACCCTTCGACGAGACCGCCGCCGAGCACGCGGTCGAGTTCGGACAGGCCGCTCGCGAGTCGCGGCGCCTCGGTGGGATTCACGTCAGCCAGCGACACGATCACCGGCGCTTCGCCGCTGTACGACGTGTGGCGTGGCGGCGGCGTCGCCGGCCCGGCCACCGATTCCACCAGCGAATTCCAGGTGGCGCACTCGGGGCACTGCCCCACCCACTTGGGCTGCTGCGCGCCGCACTGTTCGCACTGGTAGACGCGCCTGGGAGCTTTCACGGGCGGGCTCAGCGTTCGACGAACTGCGCGCGCATCCGCATACGGCACAGCAGTTCGTACGGAATGGTCCCGGCCGCCCGCGCGATATCCTCCACCGGCAGCCCGTCGCCCCACAGCACGACCGGGTCACCGGCGCGCGCCCCGCCCACGGGACGCAGGTCGACCGCCATCATGTCCATCGACGCTTCTCCGATCACCTGCGTGCGTACCCCGTTGACAAGAACGGGCGTGCCCGTGGCGGCGTGCCGGGGATAACCATCGGCGTACCCGAACGCCACCACCCCGATGTCCATGTCCTCGGGACACACGAACCCGCGTCCATATCCCACCGCGCCACCGGCTGCCACGCGCTTGACCGCGATCAGCGCCGACGCTACGGTCATCGCCGGCCGCAGGCCGAGCGCCTGCGCCGAGACGTCCGCGAGCGGTGACACGCCGTAGAGCATCAGGCCCGGCCGAATCCACTCGGCGTGCGTTGCGGGCCAGGCGATGATCGCGCTCGAATTCGCGCAGCATCGTTCGAAGTCGCCACCACCGTCCACGCGCCGAAACGCCTCGGCCTGCGCGGCGACGCTCGGGTCGTCCACGAGGTGTGCGCTCGCGAAGTGGGTCATCAGCCTGAGCGTTCGGTCCGTGCGGCCGAGCGCGTTCACGACGTCCGCCACCTCGGCGGGCGCGAAGCCCAGTCGATGCATGCCGGTATCGACCTTGATCCACAGCGCGATCGGATCAGGGTGCGCGGCGAACATCCGGACCTGTTCCTGCGTGTGCACCACCGATTCGAGCCGATGGATCGCGATCTCGGGAAGTTCCTGCCGATCGAACGGCCCTTCGAGCAGCACGATGCGCCCGGCGATCCCCGCCTCGCGCAGCCGCACGGCTTCCTCTATGGAAGCAACGCCGAGCGCGTCCACGTCGTCGAGTGCGTGCGCCATGCGCACGACCCCGTGCCCATACGCGTCGGCCTTCACGATGGCCATGATGCGGCGACCGGGAGCGCGTGCCTTCACCACCTGCAGATTGGCGCGCACCGCGCCGGCATCGAAGATCACGCGCGCCGGGCGCGTCATGGGCGGTCCCCGTCTCCGTAGGTGTCGTGGGCGAGGTTCTCGAACGTGGTGTATTCACCGAAGAAGCGCAGCTTGCGGGTGCCAATCGGCCCGTTACGCTGCTTGCCGATGATGATTTCGGCGATGCCCTTGTCGGGGCTGTCCTCGTTGTAGACCTCGTCCCGGTAGATGAACATGATGAGGTCGGCGTCCTGTTCGATCGCGCCGGATTCCCGCAGGTCCGACATGACCGGGCGCTTGTCGCCGCGTTGCTCGAGGCTGCGGTTGAGCTGCGAGAGCGCGATCACGGGGACGCTCAACTCCTTGGCGAGTGCCTTCAGGGAGCGCGAGATCTCGGAGATCTCGGTCGCCCGGTTTTCATTCGTGCCATGGACGTGCATCAGCTGGAGATAGTCGACGACGACGAGCCCCAGGCCATGCTCGCGCGCCAGCCGCCGACAGCGTGCACGCAGATCACCCGGGGTCAGCGCCGGCGTGTCGTCGATGAACAGCTTGACCTCCGACAGCACGCCCACCGCGTGCGTCAGCCGCGGCCAGTCGTCGTCGGCGAGCTTGCCGGTGCGCACCTTGTGCTGATCGATGCGGCCGATCGACGACAGCATGCGCATCGCGATCTGCTCGCTCGGCATCTCCATGCTGAAGATTGCGACGGGCTGCTTTTCTCGCGTCGCGACACTCTGCGCGATATTGATCGCGAACGCGGTCTTCCCCATCGAGGGGCGCCCCGCGACGATTACGAGATCCGCGGGCTGCAGCCCGGAGGTCATGCCGTCCAGTTCGTAGTAGCCGGTGGCGACGCCGGTGATCGGATTATCCCGCTGGAACAGCTGGTCGATGCGATCGAGCGCGCTGACCAGCAGTTCCTTGATGGGACGGAAGCCGCGCTTGCCGCGCGCTTCGCGTTCCGCGATCTCGAAAACGGTCCGTTCCGCGAAATCGATCAGCTCGTTGGTGGTACGCCCCTCGGTGCGGTACGCGCTTTCCGCGATCTCGGTACCCGCGCGGATCAGGCCGCGCAGCACGGCGCGGTCCCGCACGATGTCCGCGTAGGCCGAGATGTTCGCGGCGGTGGGCGTGTTGTCAGCGAGCTGCGCCAGGTAGGCGAGACCACCGCTGGCGGCGAGCAGCCCCGTGCTTTCGAGCCATTCGGCGAGGGTGACGATGTCGTAGGGCTTGCCCTCGTTGGCGAGTGCTTCGACCCCGCGGAAGATGTTGGCGTGATCCCGGCGGTAGAAATCGGCCGCCGTGATCCGCTCGGCGACCTGCATCCAGGCGTCGTTGTCGAGCATGAGGCCGCCGAGCACCGACTGTTCGGCCTCGACCGAGTGCGGCGGCATCCGCAGCGAATCGACGCTGCGATCCGCCGCTTCGGGCCTGCTGTTCGGGATCTCTGCCGCCATCGCAATCGGGCAGCGCGGCGCCTGGCGCGCCGCGGCGGCTTATTCTCCGCCGCCTTCTTCGGTGGCGATGACGATCGTGATGGTGGGGGTCACGTCCGCATGCAGATCGATCTCCACCACGTGCCGGCCAAGGTTGCGCAGCGCGCCCGATGGCAGGCGGACCTCGCGCTTCTCCACCTCGATCCCCCGCCCCTTGAGCGCCTCGCAGATCTCGGTGATGCCGACGGATCCGTACAGCCGTCCTTCGTTGCCGGCCTTGGCTACGATCGTCAGCTCGAGGTCATGGAGTTTCTCGGCGCGCTCTGCTGCGGTGGCCAGCGTCGCCTGTTGCGCCTTCTCCAGCTCGGCACGCTGAGCCTCGAACTTCGCCACGTTGTCAGCGGTAGCCGGGACGGCCTTGCGTCGCGGCACGAGGTAGTTGCGGCCGTAACCGGGGCGCACCCGGACCTTGTCGCCCAGTTTGCCAAGGTTGTGAATCTTCTCGAGCAGAATGACTTCCATCATCGTACGTACCTTCTCTCGCTAACGTGTTCATCGCAGCGGCGACGCCGCATGCGGTCGAGTGCATGTCCGCAGGCGCCCGCCGGGCGCCAATTCAATCCGGGCCTTCGCCGCCCGACTCTCCGTCGCCTCGTCCCTTGCCGTGAGCGCCGGCCCGCAGACGCTGACGAAAGCCCACTACCATGTCCGCGAGCCCGGTGGTCGCGAGGATCGGCATCACCACGTGCGGCACGAACCCCAGCAGCACGTAGGTGCCCACCAGCCAGCCGCGGCTCAATGCCCTGGCCGCGCAGGCCGCGTGCAGGACCGCGAGCCCCTGCAGCGAGAACATCAGCACGAGCACGACGATTGCGTCCTCGGCCAGCCCGATCTTGGCGTCGCGCAGCGATCCGACGATGCTGGCCAGCGCGACCACCGCGCCCAGCGGTGAAATCCAGCGCGGCAGCGCCAGCGCGTGAAACTCGGCGCGGAATCCCCCCGGGTTGTAAAGACCCGCCTGCCACCAGCGCGCCAGGAACACCATGCTGGCGAAACCCAGGAACAGCAGCGCCACGGAGGCTGCGTGCATCATGGCACCGTATGCGTCGATCTGCTCGGGGGTCAGGAACTGACCGCCCTCGGCTTCGACCAGCTGTCCCAGGATACGGAGCCGCTCCTGCCAGAACCGGTTCACGTCGGGCGTGCGCCAGCGCATCATCGCCGCGTATGCCATCACGCACAGCCCGAGACTGACCACGGCGCGTCCCTGTCGCCCGGTCCTGCGCAGGGTCAGTGCCGCGCCCCATACCACGCCCCACACCGCCGCGACAGCGACCGCCGCGAGCCCCAGCCGCCCGTTCAGCAGGAACAGGGCGCTGGCGACGACGGCGGCGGATGTCACCATCGTACGCAATCCCGGGCCGGGACCGTGGCGCAACGTCACCAGCCCGACCAGCGCGCCGCTCACGAGCAGCGCCGGCGCAAAGACCAGCGCGGCCAGTGCGAACGCGGCGATCGTCAGCGCGGCCACGAACGGCCCGCGCATGGCAAGCCCCGCGAGCCCGCGCATGCCTGTCAACGTCGCCTGTTCAGCGACTCAGTGCGAATCGCTGTACGGGATCAGCGCCAGGTAGCGGGCACGCTTGATCGCGGTCGCGAGCTGCCGCTGGTAGCGCGCCTTGGTGCCGGAGATCCGGCTCGGCACGATCTTGCCGTTTTCCGCGATGTTCGCCTTGAGCGTGTTGAGATCCTTGTAGTCGATCTCGACGACGCCCTCCGCCGTGAATTTGCAGAACCGGCGACGGCGAAAGTGACGCGAGGAACCCCCACGCGGTTTCGGTTTGGAGGGCTTCATGCTGCATTCTCCGTGGTCGCGACGGGAGCCGGCGTCTCGGCCGGCGTGCTGGCCGCAGCCTGGTGCCGGCTGCGGCGCTCGCTTTCGCGCTCGTCGTGCTCGTCTTTCGCCTTCGCCATCAAGGACGGTTCCGTGACGGCCTCGTCGCGGCGGATCGAGAGATGACGCAGCACGGCGTCGTTGAAGCGGAACGCGCTGGTCAGTTCATTCAGGGTGGGCGCGTCGCACTCGATGTTCATGAGCACGTAGTGCGCCTTGTGGACCTTGGCGATCGGGTACGCGAGCTGGCGTCGCCCCCAATCCTCGAGCCGGTGGATCCGGCCGCCGTTCGACTGGATCATCGTGCGGTAACGGTCAACCATGGCGTTGACCTGTTCGCTCTGGTCAGGATGGACCAGAAACACTATTTCGTAGTGTCTCAACTGCAGCTCCTCGTGGCTATTGAGCTTCCCGACGACGCGGTGAAGCAAGGAGTGGCGAAAAAAGGAGCGGTAGTGTACGCGCGCGCCACGAGCGGTGTAAAGCCGTGTCGGGTCAGCGGATTCCCCGCTGCCGCAGGGTCTCGAACAGGCACACCGCGGTGGCGGTGCCAAGGTTGAGGCTCTCCACCGAGCCCTGCATCGGGATGCGCGCGAGCCAGTCGCATGACTCGCGGGTCAATCGCCGCAACCCGGCCCCCTCGGCGCCCACGACCCACGCAAGCGGGCGGGCGAGGTCCAGTTCGAACAGGCTTGCGGTCGCCTCCCCGGCGGCCCCGACAACCCACAGCCCCGCCCGCTTCAGCCCGTCGATTGCGCGGACCAGATTGGTCACGGACACGATCGGGACGCTGTCCAGCGCGCCGCTCGCGACCTTGGCGACCGCGGGCGTGAGCCCGACACTGCGGTCGCGGGTCACCACCAGCCCGTGCACCCCCGCGGCATCCGCGAGCCGCAGCAGCGCACCAAGGTTCTGCGGGTCCTGCAGCTGGTCCACGACCAGCACCAGCGGGCAGGAAACGGCCGCGAGGCCCTCCAGCCACGTGTCGAAGTCGCGCAGCGGTGGCGGACGCCGGCGGATGACCGCCCCCTGGTGGACGGCGCCGCCGGCCAGCCGATCGAGGGTCTCGGCCGGAACGCGCTGAACCGGCACACCGGCGGCAGCCGCCAGCCCGGCGATACGTTCCAGGTCGGACTGGGCACTGCCCTGCCGCAGCCAGCATTCCAGCACCGAGGTCGGCGCATGCCGGAACGCCGCAAGCACCGCGTGCACGCCGCAGCAGGTCAGCGTGCGCGCATCGCTCATCGCGCTCGCCGCCGGCGGGCCGGTCCCCCGGCGGCGAGCGTGAAATCAATCTTGCGCTCGTCCAGATTCACGCGCGCCACGACGATTTCCAGTCGCTGCCCCAGCCGGTATTCGCGCTGCGAGCGACGACCGACCATGCGGTGACGGACCGGGTCAAAGTGGTAATAGTCCTCCGGCAGCGCCGTGACGTGCACGAGTCCTTCGACGAACGACTCGTCGAGCTGCACGAACAGGCCGAACGCCGTCACCGCGCTCACGATGCCCGCGAAGGTCTCTCCGACCTTGTCCAGCATGTACTCACACTTGAGCCAGCTCACGGCGTCACGGGTTGCATCGTCGGCACGCCGCTCGGTCATCGAACAATGCTCACCCAGCAGTGCGAGGTCCGGCCCTGGCGCGCGATCCCTGGCGAGGGCCTGCTTGAGCGCGCGATGGATCACGAGGTCGGGATAGCGGCGGATCGGCGAGGTGAAGTGCGCGTAGGCCTCGAGCCCCAGCCCGAAATGGCCGACGTTCTCCGGACTGTAGACCGCGAGCTTGAGGCTGCGCAGCAGCACTGTCTCGACCAGGTGCCGGTCCGGCCGTCCGCGCGCCACGTCCAGCACGCGCGAAAAATCCCGCGCGCCCGGGCGCTCGCCACCACCGAGGGGTAGGCCGACCCCGCCGAGGAACTGGCGGAGCGCTTCCACCTTCTCGGCGTCGGGCGCGGCGTGCACGCGGAACAGCGCCGCGCGGCGATGGCGAATGAGGTGCTCGGCGGCGGCCACGTTCGCCGCGATCATGAATTCCTCGATCAGCCGATGTGCATCGGTGCGCGCGCGAACTTCGATCCGTTCGATCTTGCGCGTCTCACCGAACACGAAGCGCGGTTCCACGGTATCGATGTCGAGCGCCCCGCGTGCCTCGCGCTGCGCGCGCAGCAACCGGTAGAGCTCGTAGGCAACCAGCACGTGGCGTTCGAGCGCGTCCTTCGGCCATTCCTTGTGCGGGTTGCCCAGCCACCCGGCGACATCCTCGTAGACGAGCCGCGCGCGCGAACGGATCACCGCGTTCATGAACCGCGCGCGGGTCCGGCGTCCCTCGAGGTCGTACCGCAGCTCGCACACCATGGTCAGCCGATCAACCTGCGGGTTCAGCGAGCAGATTCCATTGGACAGCTGCTCAGGCAGCATCGGGATGACGCGTGCGGGAAAGTACACCGACGTCCCCCGTTCGCGGGCCGCGCGGTCGAGCAGCGTGTCCGGCCGCACGTAATGCGCGACATCGGCAATGGCGACGAGCAGCACGTAGCCGGTGCGGGTCTTGCGGCAGTACACCGCGTCGTCGAAGTCCCGCGCATCCGCGCCGTCGATCGTCACGAACGGGAGGTCGCGGAGATCCTCGCGTCCGCCGCAATCGTCCGCCGACACCGCGGGCGGGACCTGTCGGAGTTCGCGCGACAGCCCTTCCGGCCAGTCGGTCGGCAGCTGGAAACTCCGGATGGCGATGTCGATCTCCATCCCCGGCGCCATGTGATCCCCGAGCACTTCGCTGACGTGCCCGAGCGGCTGGTAACGGGCGTCAGGCTGCTGGTCGATGACGACGACGACGATCTGGCCATGCTTCGCGCGCGCTTCCCGGCCGGCCGGCACCAGGATGTCCTGGTTGATCTGCCGGTTGTCAGGGACGACGATGCCGACTCCGCCTTCCTCGAAGAATCTGCCGACGACCTCGCGATTCGCCCGTGAGAGGACCTCCACCACGGTGCCGTAGGGTCGCTGACGCTCGTCGTGCCCGGCAATGCGCACCAGCACGCGATCGCCGTGCAGGATCCGTCGCGCCTCGCGCGGCGCAAGGTAGATGTCCGCCTCGGCGTTGTCTGGACGCACGAACGCGAATCCGTCGGGGTGGCCGATCACGCGTCCGGGCAGCAGTTCCATCGCCTTTGCTATGCCGTACCGGCGATCGCGGGTCTCGAGCAGCTGTCCGTCGCGCACCATCGCGCGCAGCCGGCGCTGCATCGCATGCACCGCCGGACGATGACCGACGCCAAGCGCGCGCGCCAGCGTCTTCAACGTGCAGGGCGCGCCGGTTCGCTCGAGGACTTCGAGGATCGCGTCGCGTGTCGGGATCTCCAGTACGTCGGATTCGCGGGGAGGCATGGCGAGACAATAGCGCGTGCGCGTGGCCGGCGCGAGATGACCGCGTGTGCCGCGATTGACTCGCCTGGAGGGCTCCGGTAGATTGCGCCGGCCTTGCCGAGGTGGCGGAATTGGTAGACGCGCTGGTTTCAGGTACCAGTGGAGCGATCCGTGGAGGTTCGAGTCCTCTCCTCGGCACCAGTCGATTCGACTTCCCCGCCGGACTGTCCTGCCGTCACGTGAAGAGCATCAGGCTCACGTAACTTACGTACAACAGCAGGTTCACACCGAAATGCCACACGCGCAGGGTTCCCCTGCGCGCGAGCAGGAACATCCACACTGCCGCCACGTAGGTGACGACCACCCCAACCAGCACTTCGGTCGTCATTGCCCACGGCGTCAGCATGAGACCGAGCGCCGGGAGCAGGCTGCCCTGGAACACCATCGCGCCGGTGATGTTGCCGAACGCGAGCGTATCCTTGCCGCGCCGTATCCACAGGATGCTGTTCACCTTCTCAGGCAGCTCCGTCGCAATCGGGATGATCAGCAGCGACAGCAGCAGGGGCGACACGCCCACGATGTCGGAAAACTGTTCGATGCCGTGGACGAACGTCTTGGCGCCCAGGATCAGGAGCCCGAGACCGAGGGCGAGTTGCAGCAGGATCACCAGGAGATGATCCGGCAGCCCCATTCTGCACAGGAACATCTCGCCGTGCGCCTCGGTGCCATGTCCGTCCTCGACGAGCTTTGCGGACACTTTCAGCGTCAGCATCACGTAGATGAAGTACGTGACGACGAGCACTCCCGCGAGGAAGATGCGCATCGTGCGCGCGTCGACCGGCACGAACAGCGCCGCCAGCGCAATCCCGAACGCGATCAGAAAGAACGTGAGATCGCGTTGCAGTCCCGTTGGCTCCGGCCGCAGGTGCCCCAACGCGCCGCGCCGCCCGAGCACGGAGAACGCCATCAGCGACAGGCTGAGCGTGGACAGCATCAGCGGCGCACCGAGAATTGCCCCGGTGCCGATTTCCGCGTTGAGTTCCGCATTGGACGTCCCGGCGAACACCGCGACGATCGGTACCATGCTCTCGGGCATCGCGGTGCCTACCGCGGCGAAAAGGGATCCGGTTACGCCTTCGGAGATGCCGATTCGTTCGCCGAAATGTTCCAGCGCGTTGGTGAAAATCTCCGCTGCGACCAGGATGAGCAGCAGCGAAAGGACCAGTTCCAGACCAATGGCCATGTTAACCTCTGTGACGCGGTCGCGACTTCGAGTCGCGCAGCGCCTAGACTGGCGCGGCGCCGAGCGCTCCGAACATCTTCCGTAGACAACGCGTGGATACAGCAACCTACCTGAAGGCGGTTCTGCTCGGAATCGTCGAGGGGCTTACCGAGTTCCTGCCCATCTCCAGCACTGGTCATCTGATCATCGCCGGCGACTGGCTCGATTTTAACAGAGGGAGCGCGGGTTCATTCGAGGTCTTCATCCAGCTCGGCGCGATCCTGTCCGTGTGCTGGTTCTACCGCGAGCGACTCGCCGCGGTCGTGCGCGATCTCGGACGCAGTCCGGCCGCCAACCGCTTCGCCCTGAATCTCGGGATCGCGTTCGTCCCGGCTGCGGCGGTCGGTTTCTTCGCGCACGGGCACATCAAGGCCATGCTGTTCAATCCGACGGTCGTTGCCTGGGCACTGATCGCCGGCGGCATCGCCATCCTGCTCGTCGAGCGCCACCTGTCCGCCCCCAGGGCGCTGTCCGCGGATTCGGTGACCCCGCGCCAGGCGCTCCAGATCGGGTGCGCGCAGGTCCTCGCCCTGATCCCCGGCGTTTCCCGTTCAGGTGCGACGATCATGGGCGGCATGGTCAGCGGACTCGATCGCCGGGCGGCCACCGAGTTTTCATTCTTTCTTGCCATCCCGATGATGTTCGCCGCCACGGTGTACGACCTGGCCAAGGGCTGGGGCGAGCTCGGGACCGAGGACATCGGCATTTTCGCGGTAGGGTTCGTGACCGCGTTCGTGAGCGCGCTCGCCGCGATCAAGTTCCTGCTGCGTTACGTGTCCCAGCACAGCTTCGCCGCGTTCGCGTGGTATCGGATCGTGTTCGGTGCGCTGCTTCTCTGGTTCTACCGGGCCTGACCTGCGCGGGATATTCCGGGTCGTTCGGTCGATATAGCGAGAACGTCGTTCCGCGGCATCGGCACGGTCCCTAGACTGCGGGCGGTCCTGTCCTGCATCCAAGGAATCCGCGCGTGTCTTCCCCTGCGTCGTCCCCCGACCCTCATCCGCTCGATCGCGACCAGCTCGGACGACTCACGGAAGTCGTGCAGACATTCGGGCGGGACCAGCTGCTCTGGGCAAGCGGTTACCTGGCCGGGCTGGCGGCTCCGCGCGAATCGAATGTCGTCCCGGTGCTCCGCGCGACCCCTTCCGCGGAAGGTCCGCGGGCCGCGCGTGCGCTGACCATCTTTTTCGCCACGCAGACAGGAAACAGCCGGCGAGTGGCGGAACTCGCCGCAAAACGGGCGGCCGAACTGCAACTTCCGGCCCGGCTCGTCGACCTCGCAGACTATTCGCCGCGGAGCCTGAAGCAGGAAACCGTCGCGCTCTTCGTCGTCAGTACCCAGGGCGATGGGGATCCGCCGGAAGACGCGGTCGGATTCTTCGAGTTCCTGCAGAATGCAAACGCCCCGCGCCTGGACACGCTGCGCTACGGCGTGATTGCGCTTGGTGATTCCAGCTACCCCCACTTCTGCCGGGCAGGCAGCGTGCTCGACGCGCGGCTCGCCGAGCTCGGGGCCGCCCGCTTGCAGCCGCGCGTCGACTGCGATCTGCAGTTCGAGGCGGAGGCTGACGGATGGATCGCACGCGCACTGCCGGAGGTCGCCGAACGCCTGCGCGCGGTGCCCCCCCGGATCTCGGTGGTGGAGTCCGTCCCGCGTACATCGGCGTCCGGCGCCGCGCCGCGCGCGGAGACGCGTGTCGCGTTGCTGCTGAACCAGCGCCTGACCGGAAGGTTCTCGACCAAGGACGTGCGACATCTCGAGTTCGCGCTGTCGGACCCGGCCTTCCGCTACGCGCCGGGCGATGGAATTGCGATACTGCCCCGCAACCCGGCCCCGGTCTGCGAGCGCGTGCTCACGGCGCTCGGTGCCTCCGGCAGCGAAATCGTCCAGGGTCCGCGCGGCACGCCGCGCGCGCTCGCGTCCGTGCTGACCGAGGAAGTCGAACTGACACTGCTCAGCCGTCCGTTCCTGGCGACGTTGCATGCACGCGCCCCGCATCCTGATCTCGCGCAGATGCTCTCACCTGCCGGGGCCGATGCGTTCGCAGCGTTCCTTGCCGAGCACCAGGTGGCAGACGCACTGCGCCGGTTCGCGCCGGGCTTCTCGCCCGCCGAGCTCATCGACGTCCTGCGCCCGCTGGCGCGGCGGACCTACTCGGTGGCATCTGCCCCGGCGGCGACGCCTGACGAGGTTCACCTGCTGGTGGCGGTGGTCCGCGCCGAGTCCGCCCACGGTGCGCGACTCGGGGCGGCGTCGAACTACCTGGCCGCGCAGGCAGCCGGCGACGAGATCACGCTCCAGCTCGAACCGAACCCAGGCTTCCACCTCCCGGTTGACGAGACGACCCCGCTCATCATGATCGGACCCGGTACGGGGGTGGCCCCGTTTCGCGCATTCATCGCCGAACGCGCCGCGCGCGGCGTCCATGCCCGGCACTGGCTGTTCTTCGGCGAGCGCACGCAACGCGAGGACTTCCTGTACCAGCTCGAATGGCAGAAGGCGCTCGCCCAGGGGACGTTGACCCGCCTCGACGTCGCGTTTTCGCGCGACGAGGCGAACAAGGTCTACGTCCAGCACCGACTGCTCGCGCACGCGAGAGATCTCTACGCCTGGCTGGAAGACGGCGCCGCCCTATACGTATGCGGAGATGCCAGGCACATGGCGCGCGACGTCCACGCCGCGCTGATTGACGCGGTGGGACGCGGCGGCGGACTGTCCGAGGATCGCGCACGCGAGTACATCCAGGCGCTGCAGAAGAGCGGCCGCTATCGCCGCGACGTCTATTGAGGAGCAACGCGATGAGTCATTCGTCGCCCTCCCCCGTGGAGGGCATCAAGTCCCGCAGTCGTCACCTGCGCGGCACTATCGCCGAGGGCCTGGAGGATGCAGTGACCGGCGCGCTGCGCGAGGACGACACGCATCTCGTCAAGTTCCACGGCATCTACCAGCAGGACGATCGGGACGTGCGCGCGGAGCGCCGGGCGCAACGCCTGGAGCCGGCGTACCAGTTCATGGTGCGCGCGCGCATCCCGGGCGGAATCTGCACCGCCGCGCAGTGGCTCGCGATGGATGCCATTGCCTGCACGTGGGCGAATCACACGCTCCGCATCACCACGCGGCAGACGTTCCAGTTCCACGGGATCCTGAAACGTAACCTGAAGTCCTCCATCGCCGCGATCAACCAGGCGCTGCTCGACACGCTCGCCGCTTGCGGAGACGTGAACCGCAACGTGGTCGGGACCACGCTGGCGTTTCCGCCTGCGATCCGCGCACAGGTCGCGGCAGTCTGCCGTGACCTCAGCGATCGCCTGCTGCCGCGGACACGCGCATACCACGAGATCTGGCTCGACGGCGCGCAGGTCGTGAATACCGCTGACGACGCGGAGCCCCTGTACGGCGAAACCTACCTGCCGCGCAAATTCAAGATCGGCGTCGCGGTCCCGCCGGATAACGACATCGACGTGTTCGCCCAGGACCTCGGGTTCATCGCCATCGTGGACCGCGACAAGCTGCTCGGCTTCAACGTGACGGTCGGCGGCGGTCTTGGCATGACGCACGGGGAATTCGCCACCTACCCGCGACTGGGCGACGTGCTCGGCTTCTGTCGCTCGGAGCAGGCCTTGCGCGTAGCCGAGGCGGTCATCACGGTGCAGCGCGACCTGGGCGACCGTACCGATCGTCGTCACGCGAGACTGAAGTACACGATCGACACGCTGGGGCTCGCGCACTTCCGCGCCGAGGTGGAGAGCCGCCTGGGCGAGTCCCTCGAACCTGCCCGGCCGTTCCGCTTCGCCCACAACGGCGATCATCCCGGCTGGCGCGAGGAAGCGGACGGCACGGCTCATTGCACGGTGCATCTCGCGAGCGGCCGCGTGCAGGACGACGGGGACCGCCGCGCGTTGAGCGGGCTGCGGGCCATCGCGGCCGAGGCGCTCGCGACCTTTCACCTGACCGCCAACCAGAACGTCGTGCTTGCGGACATCGCACCCGCGCGGCGGGCGCGGGTCGCACAGCTGCTCGCGGAACACGGGATCGACGAGACCGCCGCGACGCCGACGCGCGCACGGGCGCTGGCGTGCGTCGGCCTGCCGACCTGCGGCCTGGCGATGGCCGAAAGCGAACGCTATCTCGAGACGTTCGTGTCCCGGCTGGAGTCGTTGCAGCGCCAGTACGGGCTGTCCGAGGTGCCGGTGACCCTGCGCATCACCGGCTGCCCGAACGGCTGCGCGCGACCTTTTCTCGCCGAGGTCGCGCTCGTCGGCAAGGCCCCCGGCCGGTACAACCTCCACCTCGGCGGCGCGTTCGACGGCACGCGCCTGAATGCGCCGTACGCGGAAAGCCTGGACGAGGACGCGATCCTCGCGACGCTCGCCCCGTTGCTGGAGAACTATGCCCGTGGCCGCAACGACAACGAGCGCTTCGGGGACTTCCTGGTTCGTACCGGCGTGGTTCCCGCACTGACTGTCGGCCGCGAGTTCGCGGCGGCGGCGCGCGCGCTCGCCGAGCGACGCTCGTTCGGAGACGTGCCATGACTGCACACCCGCGCGGCGCCGCGGCGCGGCCAGGCGCGCATCGCGGCGTGCAGGGTGCGCGCGACGAACCAAGGATCCCGTCAAGGCAAGCGCTCCCGGGACTGGTCTCGCTGGTCGGCGCCGGGCCGGGTGATCCCGATCTGCTCACGCTGCGCGCGCTGCGCGCACTCGAGACCGCGGACTACGTGCTGCATGATCGGCTCGTGGCGCCCGGGATTCTCGCGCTGCTGCCATGCGGGACGCCGCGGGAATACGCGGGCAAGGGCGCCGGCGAAAGCGCCCACCAGGCCGCTATCAATACACGACTGGTCCAGCTCGCGCGGCGTTATCGGCGAGTGGTGCGGCTGAAGGGTGGCGATCCGTTCGTGTTCGGGCGGGGTGCGGAAGAGGCCCTCGCGCTCGCGGCGGCCGGGATCCCGTACGAAGTCATTCCCGGCATCACCGCGGCAATCGGCTGCGGTGCGTATGCCGGCATTCCGCTCACGCATCGTGGCGTCGCGCAGCAGGTCACGTTCGTGACCGCGCACCGGGCGGACGGCGACGGTGCACCCGACTGGGCCGCCCTCGCGGGAACCGGCCGAACACTCGTGTTCTACATGGGGGTCGGCGAGATCGAGGCCATCGAGCGCGCGCTCCTCGGGCAGGCCCATGCGCCGGCGACCCCGATCGCGTTCATCGAGAACGGCTGCACGCCCCGGCAGCGCGTGTTCCGGGGCACGCTCGCCGGCATGTCCGCGCTCGCGGCGCGGGTTGCACTGGCAGCCCCGGCACTGATCGTGGTCGGTGACGTCACGGCGCTCGGGCTCGTGCCCGCCGTCCCGGGGGAAGCACCGGGGCCCCCTCCTGCTGTCACATCGCTCGGCGCCGCCGCCTGACGGCGCGCGGCCCGGATGCCCCCGGGGGTAGCTTCCCGGTCACTAACGTTATATAAATTACGTAAGTGTCCGGCCACCCTGCGGCCGGCAAGGAGCAAGCGATGTTCGATACCTTATTCCCGCTCGGGATCACGCATTACCTGCTCGGCGGGCTGCTGATCGGGGGCGCGGTGAGCCTGGCTTACGTGACCACCGGGCTCGTCACCGGCATGAGCTCGGTGTTCAGTTCCACGTGGTCGTTCTTCTCGCGTCTCGCGTTCTTCCACGAGCCGAAACTCGCAGGCTCGCGCGGCTGGCGGCTGGCGCTCGCGGCCGGCCTCGTGATCGGCGCGGCGCTGTGGATGCTGACCCTGGGCGGCGGCGAGCCGGTCGGCACGGAAGTCCCGGCCTGGCACCTGCTGGCGGGCGGCTTCATCGCCGGCTTCGGCGCGCGGCTGTCCAACGGCTGCACGTCGGGGCATGGCATCTGCGGTCTTGCGTCGCTGCAGGTGCCCTCGCTCGCGGCCGTGGTCACGTTCCTGGCCACCGCGATCGTCACCGCGAACATCGTCGCCCGCCTGGGAGGTGCCTGATGAAACCGCAATCCTTGTTCGCCGTGCTCCTGAGTGGCGTGCTGTTCGGCTTCGGGCTCGCGCTCGCGACGATGATTCGACCGGAGGTCGTGTTGAGTTTCCTGCGCTTCCAGGATTTCGGACTGCTGATGGTGCTCGGCGGGGCGGCCACTGTCACGGGCCTGTGCTACCAGGTGGTACCACGCGTGATGCGCAAACCGCTGTTCGAACCGGCATTCGGGCGCCACTCCGCGACGATGAGTACGCAGACCGTGCTCGGTGCCGCGCTGTTCGGCGTGGGTTGGGGCCTGTCGGGTGTGTGCCCGGGTCCCGCGATCGCGGGGCTCGGTGCCGGCAACTGGATGATGCTCTATTCGATCGCCGGGATTTTCGCCGGCGCGTACGCGCAGGGCTGGCTGGCCAGCCAGCGCACATCGCCGCCGGCGTCGACCGCCCCGGCGCGCTGAGTCGCGTTCTCGCGCCCCGCACGGCGGTGGTCCCGACCGCTGCGGGGCGGCACGCGCCGGTTTATAGTCGGCGCCTCCAAGTCTCCCCGGGACCGCCATGCACCGCCTGAGCCGATGCGCCGTTCTCCTGCTCGCGTGGGCGTCGTGGTGCGCCTGCCTGTCCGTCGATGCGTTCGCGGCGCCGTCGGTCCAGGCGTTCTCCCCGACTGGCACAGTCAAGCGCGCGCGCCAGGTGATCGCGCATTTCGCCACCCCGATGGTCGCACTCGGAGATCCGCGCGCACGCGCACCCTTTGAGATCGATTGCCCGGCTGAGGGCCGCGGCCGCTGGCTCGATCCGCAGCGCTGGGTGTTCGACTTCAACGCCGAGTTGCCCGCCGGGATCCGTTGCCGGTTCCGCCTGCGGGATCGCGTCCGCGACCTGGGTGGCACCCCGCTCACCGGCGCGCGCGAATTCGCGTTCGACAGCGGCGGTCCTGCCGTGCTGCAGGTCGACCCCTGGGAAGGCAGCACGATCGACGAGGCACAGGTGTTCGTACTCGGCCTGGACGGCCCGGCGCTGCCGGAGCGCGTGCGTGCGCATGCCCGCTGCCGTGTCGACGGTCTCGCCGAAGCGCTGGACGTGGAACTGGTGACCGGCGACGCGCGGCGCACGCTACTCGAAAACAATCCTCACTTCCTGCGCCGTTACGTCCGCGCCCGGTACGCGGACCCCGTGGCCGAGGGTCTCGCCGCACGGCAGGAAGCTGACGAAGCACTGGTCCGCACGCGGTTCGAAGCACTGCTGGACGAGCGCACGTCACCGATCGTACTGCTGAAGTGCCGGCGCCCGCTGCCCAACGGCGCGCGCGTCTGGCTCGACTGGGGTACGGGCATCGCAGGCCCCAGCGGGCTCGAGAATGCGACAACGCAGTCCTTCACCTACGACGTCCGCGCCGCATTCCGTGCGCGGGCCACCTGCGAGCGCGTCCATGCCGGCGCCAGGTGCATCCCTGCGCTCGGGATGTCACTGGAGTTCACCGCGGCGGTGCCACGCACCCTGGCGCGGGAAATCGAACTCCGGGATACGCACGGGCGACGTTACCCGGTGGATGCGGGCGACGCGGACAATGCCGAGTACACGTGGTCGGTGCGGGTACCGGGCCCGCTCCCGGCCAGGACGGAATTCGAGTGGCGGGTGCCCGCGCTCACCGACGACGCCGGTCGGCCGCTGGTAAACCTGGATCGCTTCCCGCTCGCGGTCGCGACCGACGACGACCCGCCGCTCGCCAAGTTCGCTGCGGACTTCGGCATCGTGGAAGCGGGTGCCGCCGCGTTGCTGCCGGTGACCGTGCGCAATCTCGAAGCCAACCTGAAGCACGTGGCGCCGCCCCGCGGGCATCCGCCCGAACGTGACGTGCTGTTCAACCCGGTCGTCACCACGCTGCGCGGCAGGTCGCTGCGCATGGATGCCGCGGATCCCGTCGCCTTCGGCCGGTGGCTGATTGCGCTGCGCGAGGCGCAGCGCAATCACTACACGTGGGACGAGAGCGCCGAGAAATACGTGGTGACCCGGCGCGCCGGCGAAACCGAGCTGCTGGGCGGGCAGGCCGACGCACGGCCGCTCGAAGTGCCGCGCCGCGCCCACGCGAAAGCCTTCGAGGTGGTCGGCATTCCACTGCACGAACCCGGTCTGTACCTCGTCGAGCTCGCAAGTCCTCGCCTCGGTGCGGCACTCTTCGGCAAACCCGGCGTGTACTTCGCGCAGTCACTCGCGCTGGTGACGAATCTCGGCGTGCATCTCAAGTGGGGACGCGAAAGTTCGCTCGTGTGGGTGACCGCGCTCGACAGCGGCCAGCCGGTCCCGGACGCGGCGGTGACGCTGAAGGACTGCGCCGGGCGCGCGCTGTGGCAGGGTCGAACCGATCGTGCCGGTGTCGCCGCCATCGCGGCAGCTTTGCCGGTGCCGGGCGATCTTCCGCGCTGCGACTGGAACCCGCAGGGCTTGTTCGTCACCGCGCAGGTCGGCAACGACATCGGCATCGTCAGTTCCGAGTGGAACGAAGGTATCGAGAACTGGCAGTTCAACCTGCCGGGGCCCTCGTGGCGGGCGCCGTCGCTCGGTGCCACCGTGTTCGACCGGACCCTGCTCCGCAGCGGCGAGACGGTGCACATGAAGCATGTGCTGCGGCGACACACCGGGCGCGGGTTCGATCTCGCGGCAATCACGCCATTCACGGTGCGGGTCCGGCACGCCGGCAGCGGACAGGAGTTCCCGCTCGTGGCGCCGTTCGACCCCGCGTCCGCGACCGCCGAGTCCACGTGGACCATTCCCGCGGATGCGCCGCAGGGAACCTACCACGTGGAATATGCCCACGCGGACGGATGGCTCCCGCTCGGCGAGTTCCGGGTGGAGACGTACCGGGTGCCCCTGCTGCGGGCGACGCTCGCGCCCGCCGCGCCGCGTGCCATCGCCCCCGCGTCACTGGAGATGGACGTACAGGTCAATTACCTCGCGGGAGGCGCGGCGCAGGATCTCCCGGTGACGTTGCGCGGACTGGTGCGGCCGCGCGACGTGCACTTCGACGGGTACGACGACTTCGTGTTCATGAACGGTGATGTCCCCGCCGGCGAGACGAGCGCCGCCGAAGCCGCGTGGCGCGCGCCCCCTGAACCTGCCGGCGAACGCGCGGAAGCGCTCGCCTCGCGCACCGCGACGCTCGATGCCACCGGGTCGACGCGACTCACCGTCGACGACCTGCCCCGCGACGCGCAACCCCGCACGTTGATCGCGGAAATCGAGTACCAGGATCCCAACGGGGAGATCCTGACCAGCGCCACCAGCGTGCCGCTGTGGCCCGCGTCCATCGCGCTCGGCCTGAAACCGGATGGCTGGGCGCTGTCGCAGCCGGATGTGCGCTTCCAGGTGCAGGCCCTGACCATCGAGGGCAGCGCCGCACCGGCGCTGCCGGTGACAGTGGATCTCTTCCAGCGCATCACCTACTCGCATCGGAAGCGCCTGCTGGGGGGTTTCTACGCGTACGAACATCGCACCGAACTGAAACCCCTCGGACAGCACTGCAGTGGCACCACCGATTCGCGCGGCCGGCTGGACTGCCGGATCGCGTCGCCGGTGGCCGGCAACGTGATCCTGCGCGCGTCGGCGACTGATCCCGACGGCCACGTGACGCAAGTCCACCGGGACGTCTGGGTGACCGGCAAGGAGGAGTGGTGGTTCGGCGGAGAGACGGCGGATCGCATGGACGTACTGCCGGAAATGCCGCGCTACGAACCCGGCGACACCGCGCGGCTGCAGGTGCGCATGCCGTTTCGCACGGCCACCGCCCTCGTGACGGTGGAACGCGAGGGCGTGATGGAGCATTTCGTCACGCGGTTGTCGGGCCGTGCCCCGGTGGTCGACGTGCCGATCCGCGGCGCACACGCGCCGAACGTGTTCGTCTCGGTGCTCGCGGTGCGCGGTCGCGATGGCCATGTGGCGCCGGGCGCGACCATCGATCTCGGCAAGCCGGCGTACCGGCTCGGCGTTGCCAGGCTGCGGGTCGGATGGCGGGCGCACCAGCTGAACGTCAAGGTGAAGGCGTCGCGCGACACCTACCGCGTGCGTGAGACTGCGCGCGTCGCGTTCGAGGTTGCGCCCGCGGCCGGCGGCCGGCTCGCCGCGCCCGCCGAGCTCGCAGTCGCGGCGGTCGACGAGGGACTGCTCGAACTCCGCGAGAACTCGAGCTGGCGTCTGCTGGACGCCATGATGAACGCGCGGGGCACCGAGGTGCGTACCGCAACCGCGCAGATGCAGGTAGTCGGCAAGCGGCATTTCGGCCGCAAGGCGGTGCTGCCCGGTGGCGGTGGCGGCACCGGCACAGGCACGCGCCAGCTGTTCGACACGCTGCTCGCGTGGCACGGCCGCGTGAAGCTCGACCGCGACGGCCGCGCAACCTTGGACATTCCGCTGAACGATTCCCTGTCGAGCTTCCGTATCGTGGCGGTCGCGACCGCGGGCGCCGGCACCTTCGGCACCGGTGAAACACGGGTACAGACCACGCAGGACATCATGCTGTTCGCCGGGTTGCCGCCCGAAGTTCGCGAGTCCGATCGGTTCAGTGCGCGCTTCACGGTGCGCAATGCGTCGGCCGCCGCGCGGACGCTGAACGTCGTGCCTGCGCTGGCCTACGAGGGTGATGTCGCGTTCCCTGCACCGGCGCTGCCGCCACGCACCCTCGCACTGGAGGCCGGCGCGTCCGGCGAAGTCGCCTGGGACGTGACGGTCCCCGTCGGCGCGCGCCGCCTCGCGTGGACGCTCCGCGCGCTGGACCCCGCCGACGAGGTCCCGCTGGATTCACTGCAGGCCACGCAGCAGGTGCGTCCGGCGGTGCCGGTGCGCACGTGGCAGGCCGGAATGCTGCGGCTCGATGCCCCGCGTGACCTCGCAGTCGCGCCTCCCGCGGACGCTGTGCCGGGCCGCGGCGCGCTGACCTTGCGGCTCACGCCGCGGCTCGGCGACGCCCTGGACGGGGTTCACGCCTACATGGAGGACTACCCCTACGCGTGTCTCGAACAGCGCGTGTCACGCGCAGTCGCGCGCGAGGATGCGGACGAATGGTCGCGCGTGATGTCGGATCTTCCCGCGCACCTGGATGCGCAAGGCCTGGCGCGTTACTTCGCCGGCATGGATCGCGGCAGTGACACGCTTACCGCGTACGTGCTCGCGATTGCCGCCGCACGCGGCTGGACGGTGCCTGAACCCGCGCGCCGTCGGCTGCGCGAAGGACTTGTCGCGTTCATCGAAGGCCGGACGACGATCGATTCGGCCTGGCAGGTCGCCGACCTGCAATTGCGCAGGCTCACGGCAATCGCGGCGCTGAGCCGTGACGCCGACGGGATCGATCCCCGCTGGCTGGATGCGATCACGATTACCCCGCAGACCTGGCCGACCTCCGCGCTGCTCGACTGGATCGAAATCCTGCAGCACACCTCCGCGCTGCCGTCACGCGAGGTGCGGCGCGCCGAAGCATGGGCGGCGCTCCGTGCCCGTACGCTGATGAGCGGTACCACGCTCACGTTCACGACCGAACACACCGACGACCTGTGGTGGCTGATGCAGAATACCGACGTCAACGCCAGTCGCACGCTGCTCGCCGCGCTGGAGGAACCGGGCTGGCAGGATGACCTGCCGCGGCTCGTGACCGGCAGCATCGCGCGGCAACGGCAGGGTCACTGGTCGACGACGAACGCGAACGCCTGGGGCGCGGTGGCGCTGCGTCGCTTCTCGGCGCGTCACGAGTCCACGCCGGTGGCGGGGACCTCGCGCGCCACGCTCACTGCCGACACGCGTACGATTGACTGGTCGGCGGATGGCTCGGGCGGCGCGCTGGAATTCGCGCTGCCCACCGGCGCGACGACCTTGTCCGCGGCCCATGCGGGCACCGGCGCGCCGTGGCTCGCGTGGCAGCTCCGTGCCGCGGTGCCGCTGGAAACCCCGCTCGAAGCCGGCTATCGCATCGAGCGGACCGTAGTCCCGTCGACACCGCGCGCGGACGGCACCTGGCACGCAGGTGATCTCTATCGCGTGCACCTGGACATCGTCGCGCAGTCCGACATGACATGGGTCGTCGTGGACGACCCGTTGCCCGCGGGCGCGATGGTGCTCGCCGCGGGCACGGTCGCCGGCGCGGACCCGGGAGGCGACACGACCGGGCCAAGTCCCACCTACGAGGAACGCACGTTTCAGGCCTACCGTGCCTATTTCGAATTCCTGCCCCAGGGACGCGCGCGCCTCGAATACACGGTCCGCCTGAACAACCCCGGCGTATTCGTCCTGCCACCGACGCGCGTGGAGGCGCTGTACGCGCCGGATCGGTACGCGGAACTGCCACTGGCGCCCCTCACGGTGCTGCCGTGAACGGGCGTCCGCGGCATCGGCGCATTGCCGCAGCCGGGTGCGCACTGCTGCTTGCAGGCGTGACCGTGCTGCACGTGACGCGCCCGACCACGCCGGATTTCGACACCGTGCGCGCTGGCCACCGCCCGAGCGAACGACTGCTGCTGGCCCGCGACGGCACACCGCTCCATGCGCTGCGCACCGACCCGCGGGTACGGCGCGCGCCGTGGGTGTCGCTCGCGGACGTGTCACCGGCACTGCGCGCGACGGTCGTTGCGGTCGAGGACCGGCGCTTCGCGACGCATCACGGCGTGGACTGGCGTGCGCTGGCCGGCGCGGCCTGGCGCGCGGCCCAGGGCGAGCGGCTGCGCGGCGCGAGCACGCTCACGATGCAGGTGGCGGCACTGCTCGATCCGTCGCTCGCGCGCGGCGACCGCACGGTCCGCCAGAAGTGGCGACAGATGCGTACGGCATGGGCACTGGAACACCGCTGGACCAAGACGCGGATCCTCGAGACCTACCTGAATCTCGCCGGGTTTCGCGGCGAGATCGTCGGCATCGGCGCCGCCAGCCGCGTCCTGCTGGGCAAGTCGCCCGCGACCCTCGATGCCGACGATGCACTGCTGCTCGCGGTCCTGTTGCGTTCGCCGAACGCGTCGCCGGCCGCGCTCGCAGCGCGCGGCTGCCGCCTGCGCGCGCGACTCGCGCTGGCCGGGGATTGCGCGGCCCTGCGCACCCGCGCCGCGGCGTTGACGAACGCCGCGACGGCGGACGTCACGCGCGGCACGCCGCAGCTCGCGCGCCACGTCGCGCAGGCGCTGCTGCCGACCGCGGCGGGCGACGTGCGCGCAACGCTCGACGCGACGCTCCAGCGTGTCGCACGGGACGCGTTGCGCCGGCAGCTCGCTCGTCTCGGCGCGCGGCATGTCGCCGACGGCGCGGTGCTCGTCCTGGACAACGCGACGGCCGAGGTGCGCGCGTACGTCGGCAACGGCGCGCCACATGCCTCGGCATCCCACGTGGACGGTGTGCGTGCCCTGCGCCAGGCAGGCTCGACGCTCAAACCGTTGCTCTACCACCTCGCGCTCGAACAGCGGCTGCTGACCGCGGCCTCGCTGCTGGACGACCGGGCGTTGGCGCTTGCGACCCCGCGCGGCGAATACGTGCCGCAGAATTACGATCGCGTATTCCAGGGCCTGGTCTCGGTGCGCAGCAGCCTGGCGGGCTCGCTCAACATTCCGGCGGTGCGCACCCTGATGCTGATCGGTCCGGAAGCATTCCTCGCCCGGCTTCGCGCCTACGGCTTCCGCGATCTTGCCGAGGATGCGAACCACTACGGTTACGCGCTGGCGCTGGGCGCACCCGAAGTCACGCTATGGGATCTCGTCAACGCATATCGCCAGCTCGCGCGCGGCGGGCCCGATGGCCGCGCGCCGCGTCTGCGCCCCGCGTGTCCCGCCGGGGCCTGCGCGGAGCCGCCGGGGGTGACGGAGGATGCGCTTGGCGCGGCCTACATCGTCGGCGACATCCTGTCGGACCGCGGCAGCCGCAGCGCAAGCTTCGGGCTGGAGAACCCGCTGGCCACGACGTTCCGGAGCGCGGTGAAGACCGGTACCAGCAAGCACATGCGTGACAACTGGTGCATCGGCTACGGCGCGCGCCATACCGTCGGCGTATGGGTGGGCAATTTCGACGGCAGCCCGATGCGCGATGTGTCCGGTCTGACCGGCGCGGCGCCGGTGTGGGCCGAGATCGCGCAGCATCTCGCGCAAGACGATCCCGGCCTGCCCGCGTCACCGCCGGGCGGCGTCGCGCGCACGCGCGTCAGCTTTTCCGGCACCGCAGAAGCCGCACGCGACGAGTGGTTCCTCGCCGGCACCGCGCAAACCGAGGTACGTCCGGTGTCTTCGGCGCGCACGCCGCGCATCGTGTACCCGGGTCGGCACGGTGTTCTCGCGCTGGATCCGGACATTCCCGCGGAACATCAGCGCGTGTTCTTCACGATGGAGCCACTGCAGCCGGGATTCACGTGGCGACTCGATGGAGAGCGCTTCGCGGAGACGCCGGATCGCGCCGCGTGGGCGCCCGCTCCGGGAGAACATCGCCTGACGCTGGTGGCGGCGAACGGTCGCGTCGTCGACGCGCTCCGCTTCAAGGTGCGCGGCGGATCCCGCTGACGCTCAGGACGTGAAGCGGACGAGGTGCGGATCGCCGGTCATCGCGTCCACGCCGAAGCCGATCGTGCCGTCTCCTTCGAGTGCAATCGCCGTCTGCTTGAGCACGAACGCGCGGCCGTCGGCAAACCGCACGTAGGTGCCGTTCGTGCTGTCGTCAACGAGGTGGAACTGGCCGTCGCGAAGCTCGATGCGTGCGTGGAAACGCGAAACCCGGTGTTCCTTGATCTGCAGGTCGCAGTCGGTGACCCGACCGACGGTGAACGGCCCGGCATGGGCCGCGAGGTCGAACGTCTGCTCGCCGTATGTGAGTCGCAGCTGGGGGGTGCGCCGGAACAGCCCCTTGATGGAGATTGCCGGCACGTCGCCCGCGTCCGGGCTGCCCTTTTCCTTGAGCCGCTCCCATTCGATCCGCCGGCGGAGCTGCGCGCGGATCTCGGCCGGCACTTCCTCCTTGAGGAAACTGTGCGGCTTGCGCATCACGTACTTGAGCAGCTCCTCACACCACTGCTCGGTCACGCTCGCTGCGGAGAAGAACTGGCGCCGGTCGGCGACCTCTTCGAAATTGCGCGAGTAAAGCTGCAGCGCGCCGGCCGCGTCGTCGATCGTGAACTGCAGGGTGGCGGGCAGCGTGCCCTCGAACCCCACGTAGGCCCGCTGGTTCGCGCCAGCTACATCCACGAGCCGCAGCACCTTCATCGTCGCGCCTTGTCGTCGCATGCCATCGATCCAGGCGTTGATGGAGGTCCCCGTCGTCTTCAGATCGAGCGGGCGGACTCTTGCGAGACGCAACGCGCAACGGAACGTCACCGTGGCGGGAGGTGTCCCTTCCGCCAGCACGTCGTATTCTCCCTGCACGAATCCGCCGACATCCCCGAGCCCGGAAATGTGCAGGGTCACGGGCACTTCCTCACCCAGGATGCGCAGCTGTTCGACGAGTTCGACGAGCTTGCGATGAATGCGGAACATGGCGGGCAGCGCGACCGCCCGGAAGCGCGTGATGCGCTCCTGTTCGGCCTGTGCCGCGTCATCCTGACGGGCCCCCTTGGCCGCCTCGGCCTTCTGCTTGAGTTCGTCGAGCAATCCCATGCATCACCTCGGGCTGGCGCGCGGTGGACTGCCGGGAGGGCGTGGTCCAGGCTGGAATGTTGAATGCCGCAGCGCTCGCGCGGCTCGGCCGCCGCGCGATCCGGATTCTAAATAACTGTGCGGAATTCCGCGACCGCAGCGGCGGCGGCCGTACGGTCCGCTGCCGGCGCCACTGGCGGGCAGGTGCCGATCATCGGTCCGGCGTGCCCGCCGGGCCATGATCGCGCGCAAGAAAGCCGGGGTTCTCCGTATGCGACCCGGCAGTCTCAGGCGCCCGCCTCGGCTTCGAGGGCGCGCGCGACCAGCCGTCGAAAATGGATCAGCGCCGTATCGATCGCGAGCGGCATCGGTTCGAAATCCCCCGCCAGTGCCAGCGTGTCCCGCTGGGCCTTGATCAGCGCCTGATCTTCGAAGAACGCGGCCACCACGTTCTCGTGGATCGCCTGCGTCAGGCCCGGCACCTCGAATCCGAAGTTGTGCGGCTGGCAGAAGAAATAGTGAGTCGATTGCGCGGTCTCCGGCGTGATGGCCTGGCAGCCGCGGAACTCACAGGCTTCCAGCCGGCGACCCTCCGGTGCGCCCGTGCCGGTCGGGGCGCTGCCGGAGTCCATCAGCAGTACCCCGGGCAGCAGGAAGTCATAGATATTCCAGCGATCCACGTTCCCCGGCCAGTCCCGGATCGCTGACACGTACGGGGCCGGCGGCTGATCCAGCAGCCAGCGCGTGACCCGCACGCCGCGCGCGAGCAGATCGACCTTCGGCAGCACCCCCGCGTACGCCTCGGACCCGCCGAGCGTGGTCGGGTGCACGAACGGCAGATGCGAGAAGTCGAGCAGGTTGTCGGCGATCAGCAGGTATTCCACCGGGTAATGCAGGTACCCCGGCTCGTAGCGCCAGCCGGGATCGTCCAGCCAGGGAGTCGCGGGGATCAGCGCGGGATCCGCCCGCGCGGGATCGCCCATCCATATCCAGACCCATCGATCGCGCTCGATGACCGGAAAGCGGCGCACGCGCGCCTGCGGCGGCACACGCGGCTGCGCGGGGATCTCCACGCACGCACCGTCGGGTGCGAATCTCAGCCCGTGGTAGAGGCAGCGTACATTGTCGCCTTCACGCCGTCCGCGCGACAGCGGCGCCCCGCGATGACAGCAGCGGTCGAGGAGTGCGTTCACCTCCCCGTTCTCCCGCCGGTAGAACAGCACGGGCTCCTGCGCGATGGTCCGCGGCAGGAACGCGTGCGCGGTAATTTCGTGTGACCAGGCGGCCACGTACCACGTGTTCCGGATGAACATGCCACGCGCCTCCCGCAGTCGCGCCGAGTTTCCCCGCGCATTCTCGCGCCATGTCGCAGCGCTGCCTACCCGCGGATGCCGCGAGCGGCCGCGGGGGAACCGAAGCGGCTTACCGCATTCGGGTGATGCGGGCAGCCCGCGGCTGCCGGCATATCTGCGCACAACTCGCTGCACGTGCGGGCGGCCTCGACAGCGCTGCCCCGCGATGACAACAACACGAACAACAAGAGCCTCACGCCATGGACCGCGCCCCGTCGGCGCCGCCGCGACCGGCGCGCCTCTCTCGCATGTCGTGCCCGGCACAGTGCACGATCCGCCTGTGGCTGAAGCGCGCGCCATCGTCACCTTGGCCCGCGGACGGTCTGCGGCTGCTGCGGCTGCCGTTCGTAATCGGACGCTCACCTGGTCCATGCGGCGAAGCGCCGCTGCGACATGTCGATCTGTGTCTGCCGGATACCGACCCCTACCAGCTGTCGCCGGTGCATTTCTGCATCCTCGCCATCGGCGACGGGCTGTCGGTACTGGACCTCGACAGCGACCTCGGTACGCGCGTCAACGGTATCGCGATCGGGCGCGCGTCACCCCGTCGGCACGCGTCCCTGCGAACGGGTTCGAACATCGTCGCTGCGGGGCCGCGCGGCAGCCGCTGGGTGTTCGACGTGCACATCGGCGATGCGGTGGGACACCCTGCGCCCGGCCGCGAGTTCACCTTCGGTTAAGTCCTGGTTCCGTATTAAGATGCAGCCGAGCCGCCGGCCATCATCCTGGGAGCAGTCTCATCAATCCGTTCATTCGTGCCCTTGCCTGGGGCGTCGCGCTCGGTCTCCCGGCGCCTGCGATCCTCGCCGACGAAATCGAATCCGAACTGAACGCTCCTGCACCGTCGCTCGACGGCGCGGGGCGCGACGTCGCCGCCTGCGCGGAGTCCAGCCGGGAGACCCCGCTGGCCGAACAGACCAGTTCCGCGGGCATCATGTACAACCTCGCCGAGCACCCCAAGTCGATCCGGGCGGTCGCGACCCGGCTGCTCGCTTCGGCGCTCGATGCCACGGTGATCAAGGAACCGCCGCGCTGCGCCGCCGGGTGCGCCCCGGCGCGCAACCCCCAGATCGTCTACCGGGTCGCGCCGGTATCGTTTCTGCCCGAGTCACAACAGCAGGCACTGTGCCTGACGCTCGAGCGCGACACCGGCAAGCATCCGTTCGCGTTCCCGTCCCAGTCGTTCAAGACCGTCGAGGAGCTGAATGAATGGGTCATGGAGTTCTCGCAGGGACGTGGCGAAGAGGGTCGCAGGCTCTACGAACAATGCGGCGGCAACTGCAGCCCGCGTTACACGTTCCTGATCGCGCCCGCGAAGGGCGGACTCCAGCTCGACACCTCGGTGGTCTGCGGCCTCGCGCGCGATCGCGCGAGCGACGAATACTCGGTCTCCACGGCAATCCGCAGCCGGTGCGAGGTGGATTCCACTCCGCTCGCCGCAGAGGAAGCGCCGGCGCGCTGACGCGCACGCCGCGGAGCACTGACGACAGTCCATGCGCGAACTCGTCCGCCTGGCCGCCTGGCCGCTGCTGCTCGGCACATCGTGCCTCATCCTGAGCCTGGGTTTCCGCGCGACGCATGACATCACGCTTGCGGGCCTGCCGCTGAAGCCGGAAGTGGTGTACTTCAACCTGTCCTATGCGTGGATCGTGCTGTGGCTCTTCCTGCTCGAGCGCTGGCTGCCGTATCGCCGGGCGTGGCAGCGCGACGACGGACAGGTGCCGGCCGATCTCGGACACACATTGCTGAACAAGGGACTGGTGCAGTTCACGATCGTCCAGCTGATGGGCCTGCCGTTCTTCCAGCAGCGCGACGGCGGGTTCATGGCCGAGCAGCCGCTGCTCGTGCAGGCAGCCGTGGGGCTGCTCGCCGCCGAGTTCGGCCTGTACTGGGCCCATCGCTGGTCGCACGAGTGGCCGCTGCTGTGGCGCTTCCATGCCGTGCATCACAGCGTGCGCCGATTGTGGCTGGTGAACACCGGCCGCTTTCATTTCGTGGATTCAAACCTGAGCGTGCTCGCGAGCGTGCCATTCCTGCTGGTGAGCGGCATCTCGATGGACGCGATCATCCTGGTCAGCGCGATCACCGCCTACATCGGGATCCTCACGCACTGCAATGTCGCCACGCGCTGCGGCTGGCTGAACTGCGTGTTCAACACCCCCAACCTCCATCGCTGGCATCATTCGACCAACCCGGCCGAAGGCAATTCGAATTACGGGCAGAACCTGATGCTGTGGGACCAGCTGTTCGGCACGTTCCTGAACCGCCCGGATTCGGAGCTCGCCGAGATCGGCATCCGCGATCGGATGCCGGCGAATTTCCTGGGCCAGCTGTGGATGCCGTTCGTGTGGAGCCGCTACCAGCGTGGCGGGTGAATCACGCAGGGACGCGCGCAAGCCGCCATTGCAGCAGTCGCCAGATGATCTCGACGCCCCAGCGCGCCCAGCGCCGGCCGGGATTCAGGTCCACCGCAAGCAGGATCATGTGCGCCGCGCTCTGCACGTGACGACGCTGGTAACGTCTCATCGCACGCCGCCAGTACGCCTGTGCGCAGGCGGCACGATCGTATGGCGGGGCCGCCGCACCAGCATGGTTGGCAGCGTGGTACGCGTAGGCAAGTTCGTCATCGCCGGTTTCCCGCACTCGCCCGAGCGCGATGCGCAGGCGCGCCCAGAAGCCGAGCCGCTGGCCCGCGAGGTAGCGGCGGAGGTGCGTCTGGAACAGGCGGTAGTGCGCGGCTTCATCCTGCGCGATGTGATGGCAGATCGCGCGCAGCACCGGTTCCCGCGTGCTGTCGCGCAGCGCCGAGTAGAACGAACAGGTGCCCGATTCCACGACGCAGCGCGCGACGAGTTCGCCGGCACGCGACCCGCGCACCGATTGTGTCGATTCGAGCGGGAGCCGGTACCCGGCGCGGAAGCGCGCGAGGCTGGCGGCGAAGTCGAACGTCGGATCGACGCGTTCCGCCCACAGCGCGAGCGCCGCGCCGTGCTGGATTTCCTCCTCGCCCCACGCCGCCGCGGCCGCCTGGAACGCGGGGTCGTCGGGGAACACGTTGCGCAGGTAGGTGACATAATCGGCGCTGTTCGCTTCGACGAGTGCGGCGGTCTTCACCGTCTGGACGAGCTCGGCGTCCGCGAGCTCCGGCGCAAGCTGTGTCCAGGGGAGATCGGCGATCTTCCATTGCTGTGTCATGGCACGAGGGTTCCGGTCGAGGCGTCGGGGATTGCGTGTTTACAGTCGCGGCAGGGGGCGTATAGTGCCGGCCCATTCGGGCGTGGCCAGGCGATGCGCCGAAACCCGGCGGCATCGTCAGCTGGAGAGGCGTCAGTCATGCGCTGGATTGTAACAACTGTCGGATACGATTGGCGGGGCCGCCGCGTGCCCTCGCGAGAATTCCGATGATTGAAACTCCCCCGCCCGCGCGCGACGTGTTCACCGTGGATCCGTACCTGCCCCCGTGGCGACCGGCCCTGCGACGCAAGGTTGCGTGGCTGGCCGACCGCGCGCTCGGTCTGGACGCGCTGACGAGCCGCTACCATCGGATCCCCCGCGCACGCGATTCCCGGCACTTTACTTCGCTTGCATTGCAGGAACTCGGTGTCACCCCGGCGTTCGCAGCACACGAGCTGGAAGAGATCCCGGCGCAGGGCGGCTGCCTGCTGGTGGCGAATCACCCGCACGGCGGGCTCGACGGCCTGCTGCTGATGGACGTGCTGCTGCAGCGACGCTCCGACGTGCGGTTCATGGCGAACCACTTCCTCACCAAGTTCCGCGAGCTCGAGCCGCTGTTCCTGCAGGTGGACCCGTTCGGTGGCGGCCACGCGCGGCGTTTCAACACGGGTGCCGTACGCGCCGCGCTCGCATGGCTTCGCGCAGGCGGTCTGCTGGTGGTGTTTCCCGGCGGCGAGGTATCGAGTTTCGACTGGCGCGAGCGGCGCGTCACCGATCCGGAATGGGACGCGGGTGTCGCGCGGCTCGCCGCACAGACCCGCGTGCCAGTGGTGCCGTGTCACGTCGCGGGCCGCAACAGCCTGCTGTTCCAGGCGGCAGGAATGGTTCATCCGCGGCTGCGCACCGCGTTGCTCGCGCGCGAGATGCTGGACGCGCGCGACCGCGTGGTCGATATCCGCTTCGGGGCACCCATCGCGTGGGACGTGCTGATGGACCTGCCGGATCGACGGCAGGTGATTCGCTACCTGCGCACGAAAACCTACCTGCTCGCCGAGCGTCCAAATCCGCGCTTCGTGCTGGGGCGTGCCGGTTCACCGAAGCGTCCCGAGGAAGCGCTCGCAGATGCGATCGCCCCCGCCGTGCTCGCCTCCGAAGTGGCCAGCCTGCCCGCCGGTCAGCGCATCCTGCGCAGCGGCCAGTTCGACGTGTGGTACGCGCAGTCGGCGCAGATTCCGTGGCTGCTGCAGGAAATCGGGCGGCTCCGCGAGATCTCGTTCCGCGAAGTCGGCGAAGGCACCGGCAAACGCTCCGACGTCGACCTCTACGACAGCTACTACCTGCACCTGTTCGTCTGGGATTCCGACAAGCAGCGGATTGTCGGCGGGTACCGGCTCGGTCACGCGGACGAGATCCTGCGACAGTACGGCCCCAAGGGCCTGTACGTGCATTCGCTGTTCCGGCTCGCCCCGGAACTGCAGGTCGGATTGGAGACTGCGATCGAAGTGGGCCGTTCGTTCGTGGCCCCCGCCTATCAGCGCAGTTACTCCGCGCTGCTGCTGCTGTGGAAGGGTATCGCGACCTACCTTGCGCAACGCCCGCGCTACACCGTGCTGTTCGGGCCCGTCAGCATCAGCAACGACTACCATCCGATCTCGCAGCAGATCCTGGTGCGCTTCCTGCGCCATCACAAGTTCGAGACGGTGCGGGCGAGCCTCGTGAAGCCGCGTCGCCCGTTCCGACCGAAGGAACACGAGGCGGCGGACATCGTCGACCTCGACAGCGGAGATCTGAAACTCGTCGCCGATCTCCTCGGCACCGTGGAGCCGAACGATCGCGGCGTGCCGGTGCTGCTGCGCCAGTATCTCAAGCTGGGCGGGCAGATCCTGGGCTTCAACATCGACTGCGATTTCGGCAACTCCATCGACTGCCTGCTGTGGGTCGATATGCGACGCACGGAACTGCCGCTGCTGCGCAAGTACATGGGTAACGAACTCGCCGAGCTGTTCCACGCGCGGCATATCGCGACGGACGGCGAAGTCCCCGCACGCTCACGCCGCTGACGGCGCCCGGCGGCGCGCGTTTCCGCCAGTCCTACAAGCGCGAAGGCGCCCGCGATCCCGGCTACCGCGGGCACGGCGGCCCGGTATATCCTTCGAGCGAAGCCGCGCGCCCGCGCGGTCACCACCCGCCACCCGTGCGCACACGCGCGGCGCGAACCCGGAGCAGGAGCCACCCCATGGCTGAGTTCGACACCGTCATCAGGAACGGTCTCATCATCGATGGCACGCGCCTGCCGCGATACCGCGGCGACATCGGCATTCGGCAGGGACGGATCGCGGAGATCGGCCAGATCCCCGCCCATGCCGCACGCCGCGTGATCGACGCGAGCGGCCTGATCGTCGCGCCCGGCTTCGTGGATCTCCACACGCACTACGACGCGCAACTCTTCTGGGATCCCTACTGCACGCTGTCCAGCTGGCACGGTGTCACGTCAGCCGTGATCGGCAACTGCGGATTCGGGTTCGCGCCGGTGCGCCCCGAGGAGCGGGAACGCGCGATGCTCAGCATGACGCGTGTGGAAGCGGTCCCCTACGCCGCGATGAAGGCGGGCATGCCGTGGGACTGGATCACGTTCCCCGAATTCATGAACTCCGTGGACCGCGCGCCCAAGGCCATCAACCTGCTGCCGTACGTGCCGGTGGGTCCGATCCTCGTCTGGGTACTGGGTCTCGAGGCCGCGAAGGCAGGCCGCAAGCCCACCGCCGCGGAGGAAGCCGAGATGTGCCGGCTCCTCGACGAGTCGCTCGACGCCGGCGGCTGCGGCTGGTCGGCCCAGCGGCTGATGCCGAACGGTCCCGCCGCGGTGCAGCTCGACTACGACGGAACCCCGATGGTCACCGACGTGATGCACGAC
>JBFWUN010000013.1:0-93893 GCA_050247235.1 Gammaproteobacteria bacterium | reverse complement strand
GGAAAATTGGGGTCAGAGTAACGTTTCTGTGGAAACGTTACTCTGACCCCAATTTTCCTCTGACCCCAATTTACTTCCAGCGGCAGCGTTTCCTTGCGTCAGAAGCTGATCTGCCCGGACACGTACAGCGCGCCCTGGCCGGTGCGATCGGCGATGCGGCCGAGTCCTGCGTACGCCAGGGTGACCGCGCAGTGTTTGTGCGGAAGCCAGGCCGCGAAGACGTCGAACACATCGTTCTCCTCGAACGCGCGCAGGTTGTCGGGACGGGTACGGCCTTCGACGCCGATCGCCAGGTCGTCGCGCAGGAATACCGCGGCGCTGCCCTCGAACTGCGGGCGATATCCCGCGCGTCGATCGCCCCCGAAGCCCAGGATCCCGAACTGGTTCGCGCGCGTCCCTCGCACGGTGGCATTGAGGAGCACGTTTCGCCCGAACAGGCCGCCCAGGTAGAGCTTGGTGGCCGCGAGGTAGAAATCGACGCCGTCGTCGTCACGGGCGCCGAGCAGGCGCGGCACCGCGAAGTCGAGATTGCGCTTGTACTGCAGACCGACGGCGACCTGCGGCCATGCGCGGTCCTGGTCATACACGGCATCCCCGAACAGGCGCAGTTTGGCACCGAGAACGTGCTGCACGATCGAAGCGCCAGGCACGGTGTCTCCGAGATCGAAGCGCTGGTTCGCGAACGAGAGTTCCAGGCGATCGTGGATCCCGATCGCCGCGCCCGCGCTGCGCAGCGAGAAATCGCCCGTATCGACCCAGGTTGCGAAGCCCGTGAAGCCGACTTCATCGCGCGTGCCGTAGCCGGCGATCAGCGCCCAGGGGACGAGGCCACCCCCGGCGGCACCTTCCAGCTGGGTCACGCCGCCGGTCGCGAGCAGCCGCCCGCCGACCGCGTGCGCGGCGGGCGCCGCCGTCACGGCCCAGAGCAGGAGCAGCCAGGCGCCGCCGGGAGACGCCCGTCGTCCCCGGGAAGGTTTCCTCAAGTTCGCGTGGACCCTCCCGATAAGAAACGTTGACTCCCACCGCATGCGTGCCCCCTCTCCATGTTGCAGTTGCTGATAAAGCGTCGGTCGGCAGGAACTTCGTCGCACACGTGCGTGCGGTATCCTGGTTTAACGGCGCTGTGTCTGGTGCTCTTGAGCGGCTGTGGCCACCTTGCGGAGGCGCCGGACTCCAGTTTGTACACGCGACTGGGGGGGCAGCCGGTGATCGACGCGGTGGTGTCCGATCTGCTGGATGGCTTCGCAGTGTCTCCCGACGGGCGCCGGAGTTTCGACCGCGTCCGCCTCCCGCGCGTCAAGCGCCTGATCGGCGAGCATCTCTGCGTGCTCACCGGTGGACCCTGCACCTACACCGGTGACGGCATCGCGCGGATTCACGCGGGGCTCGGCATCACGGAGCGAGAATTCGCGGCGCTCGTCCAGGCACTGCGCGATGCGCTGGATCGCCATGCCGTCGGCACCCGCGAGAAGAACGAGCTCCTGCGACTTCTCGCGCCGATGAAACGCGACATCGTGACCGCCGGACGCGCGCGCGGCGGCCCGCCCGGAACGGCATGAGCAGGCGCGCCCTCGTCTTCGCGATCGCGCTGGTGGCGGGCTTCGACGATGCCGCCGCCGCAGCGCTCGAGGTCACGGTGGTTGACCAGGACGGCCGCCCCGTCCCGGACGCCGTCGTGCTGCTGCGTGCGCCGGCCGCCGCGCCGCCGACCGCGCCGGTACCGGGGATCATCGATCAGATCGACAAGCGCTTTGTCCCCGCCGTGAGCGCGGTCCCGGTCGGCACGTCGATGTCGTTTCCGAACCGTGACGACATCAAGCACCACGTCTACTCCTTTTCCCCGCCCAAGGTCTTCGAACTCAAGCTCTACCACGGTGTGCCCGCGGCGCCGGTCGTGTTCGATCGCCCGGGCCTGGTGACGCTCGGCTGCAACATCCACGATGGCATGGTCGCTTACCTGTACGTGGTGGACGCGGCGACCTTCGCGCTGACCGATGCCCGCGGTTCGGTGCGATTCGCGGACGGCACCGAGACTGCAAGCGTCGAGGCCTGGCATCACCAGATGGACGGGGAACCCGTCCGCGCAACGGTGGCGCCTGGACATCCGGAAGGATCGCTGACCTTGGTCCTGCCGCTGCTCGCCGCCGCGGTGCTGCCGCCGCCCCTCGAATGAGCGCGCTCCCCCAGTCGCTCGCGGGCCGACTGCTCACGTTGCAGGGCGGGCTCACCTTGCTGCTGGGAATCGCCGTGGTTGGCGCGATCCACGTCTTCGCGCATGCGAACGCGCGTGCGCAGGCCGCGAAGGAACTTGCCACGGGCACGCGCGTGTTCGAGCACGTGCTCGCGAGCAAGGGCGAACGGCTGCGCCAGGCCGCCGAGGTGCTGGCCGCGGACTTCGGCTTCCGTGGCGCCGTCGTGAGCAACGATCGCGCGACCCTGCAGTCGGCGCTCGTGAACCACGGGCACCGCATCGGCGCGGACGTGATGATGATGACCGACCTCAAGGGACGCGTGAGCGTGACGACCGCACAGACGCCGCTCACGGAACAGGCCTTTCCCGCCCCCAGGCTCCTCGCGCGTGCGCAGGCCGCGGGGGCCGCGACCGGCATCGTCGCGCATGACGGACAGGTTCACGAGATGGTGCTGGTCCCGGTCCGGGCGCCTAACGTGATCGGCTGGGTGGCGATGGGATTCCACGTCGACGACGCGCTGGCGCAGGAGCTTAGCGGGCTGACCGGGCTCGAGGTGAGTTTCCTCGTCCGTCACACGGACGGGGCGCTGACCCTGGCGGGGTCGAGTGGGACCACCGACGCCGCCACCCCCGTCGACGAACTGCGGGAGATGATCGCTCGGGGGCACGCCGCGGGCACGGAGGTCATCCCCGTGGCGGACGGCCTCGCGACATGGCGCGCATTGGACGCCTCGGCGGAAGCGCAGACGCTGATCGTGCTGCGGCGACCGCTCACCGAAGCGCTGCGGACGGCGGCGACCCTGCGCTGGACGCTGTTCGCACTGATCGGACTGTCGACCGTACTGTCGCTCGTCGGCGGCACGCTCATCGCGCGCGGGGTAACCGATCCGCTGCGCCGGCTGGGCGGCGCAGCGCGGGCCATCAGCCGGGGTGAATATGCCACGCGCGTGGAGGTGCGCTCGGGTGATGAGGTGGGCGCGCTGGCCCGTGCGTTCGAGCACATGCGCGAAGCCATCGCGGCCCGCGAATCGACCATCATGGATCTCGCGTATCGTGACACCCTGACAGGGCTGCCGAACCGCGCGCTGCTGCAGGAGCGCTTCCAGCAGGTGCTCGGCGAGGCGCACGCGGCTGGAACCCCGGTGAGCCTGCTGCTGCTTGACCTCGACGACTTCCAGCTCGTCAACGGTACGCTCGGCCACCAGACCGGTGACCTGTTGCTGAAAGGGGTCGCGCGCCGGCTGCAAGGCATTCTGCCCGACCGTGCCGCGCTGCTCGCGCGGCTTGGCGGCGACGAGTTCGCGCTGATGCTGCCGGGCGTGGATGTCGCCGGTGCAGGCGCGGTGGCGGAGGCTGCGCGGCACGCGCTGGAGATCCCGCTCGACGTGGCGGGGCAGACCATCGACGTGGCCGGCAGCCTGGGTGTCGTCACGTTCCCCGTCCACGGTGACGACTTCCAGACGTTGCTGAGCCGCGCGGATCTGTGCGTCGGGGTCGCCAAGCGCACGCGCGCCGGGTATGCGATCTACGAACCCGGCTACGATCAGAGCCCGGAGCGCCTGACCCTGCTGGGCGAACTCCGCGCCGCGATCGAAGGCGGGCAGCTTGAGCTCTACTACCAGCCCAAGATCGCGCTGCCCGGCGGACAGCCGGTCCAGGTGGAGGCGCTCGTGCGCTGGCACCACCCGGTGCGCGGATTCGTGCCGCCTGACCAGTTCATTCCGTTCGCCGAGCAGACCGGGAGCATCCGCGCGATCACGCGGTGGGTGCTCGCCACCGGCTGTGCCCAGCTAGCGCGCTGGCGCGCGCGCGGCGTGTACCTCAACCTGTGCGTGAACGTGTCGGCGCGGGATCTCGTGGACGATGGTTTCCCTGCGCTGGTGGCGGAGATGCTCGCGCAGGCCGGCGTGGCCCCGGGCGGGTTGTGGCTGGAGATCACCGAGAGCGCGATCATGGATGACCCGCTGCAGGCCGAGCAGACCCTGAAGCGGCTCGACGAACTGGGTGTCCATCTGTCCATCGACGATTTCGGCACGGGCTACTCGTCGCTCGCCTATCTCAAGCGGCTGCCCGTGGACGAGCTCAAGATCGACAAGACCTTCGTGCTGAACATGGATCGCGACCAGGATGACGCCGCCATCGTGCGCAGCACGATCGACCTGGGGCATCACATGGGACTGGCGGTCGTTGCAGAAGGCGTGGATCACGCCGAGACGCTCGCGCTGCTCGCGCAGTGGGGCTGCGATATCGCGCAGGGCTACTACATCAGCCGCCCGCTGCGCGCGGACGCGCTGGAAGCGTGGTTCGCCGAACGCACCCTTTCAAACAGTCCCCCCGCGGCCCTGCGCCGCGCGCACGCCTGACCTTCGGGTCGTGGCGGCAGCCGGGAGAATCCCGGCGCCGCCACGGCCAGCGTGCGTGCTTGCTGCGGATGTCTACGCCGACTCGAACCGATCCAGGTTCATGACCTTGTCCCAGGCGGCGACAAAATCCTGCACGAACTTCTCACCGGCGTCGTCACTCGCGTAGACCTCCGCCAGCGCCCGCAGCTCGGAATTCGCGCCGAACACCAGGTCGACCCGGGTCCCCGTCCAGCGTACCTTGCCGGTGGCGCGATCGCGCCCTTCGTAGACCCCCGCCACGGCGGACGGTTGCCACGCCGTGCGCATGTCGAGCAGGTTGACGAAGAAGTCGTTGGTCAGCACGCCCGGCCGCGCCGTGAACACCCCATGCGCGGACTGCGCGAAATTGGCGTTCAGTGCACGCATGCCGCCGATGAGCACCGTCATCTCAGGCGCGGTCAGCGTGAGCAGCTGCGCACGATCGAGCAGCAGCTCCTCCGCCGGTGTCGGGATGCCGGCGCGGAGGTAATTGCGGAAACCATCCCCGCGCGGTTCCAGCACCGCGAAGGATTCCACGTCGGTCATCTCCTCGCTGGCGTCCGTGCGACCCGGTGTGAACGGCACGGAGACGGTGTGCCCGGCCTTCTGCGCCGCGTCCTCGATCGCCGCGCAACCGCCGAGCACGATGAGATCCGCGATCGACACCCGCTTGTTGCCGCGCTGTGCACCGTTGAATTCCTGCTGGACGGTCGTGAGGGTCGCGAGCACCTTGGCCAGTGTCTCCGGTTCGTTGGACTCCCAGTCCTTCTGCGGCGCCAGGCGGATGCGCGCGCCATTGGCGCCCCCCCGCTTGTCGGAGCCGCGGAAAGTGGCGGCGGAGGCCCACGCCGCGGACACCAGCTGTGCGGCGGAAAGTCCCGCGCCCAGCAGCCTGCCCTTGAGCGCAGCGATGTCCGCTGCCTCGACCAGCGCGTGATCCACGGGCGGAACGGGATCCTGCCAGAGCAGGTTCTCCGCCGGCACCTCGGGGCCGAGATAGCGAGCCCGCGGACCCATGTCGCGATGCGTCAGCTTGAACCACGCGCGCGCGAATGCGTCGGCGAACTCGGCCGGGTTCTGGTGGAAGTGACGCGAGATCCGACCGTATTCCGGATCCATCCGCATCGCCATGTCGGCGGTGGTCATGATCGTGGTCACACGCTTCGACGGGTCGTGCGCGGCCGGCGCGAGATGCTCGGGTGCCGGGTTGATCGGTACCCACTGCCACGCGCCCGCGGGGCTCCTGACCAGATCCCAGTCGTAGCCGAACAGCACATCGAAATACCCCATGTCCCACTGCGTCGGGTTCGCGGTCCAGGATCCCTCGATGCCCGAGGAGATCGTGTCGTCGCCCTTGCCGCTCGCGTAATCGGAGATCCAGCCGAGCCCCATCGTCTCGAGCGGGGCGGCCTCGGGGTCGGGGCCCACGTGTGTCGCGGGGGCCGCGCCGTGGCACTTGCCGAACGTGTGGCCGCCGGCGACCAGCGCTACCGTCTCGTAGTCGTTCATCGCCATGCGCGCGAAGGTTTCGCGGATGTCGCGTGCGGACGCCAGTACACTCGGCTGTCCGTTGGGACCTTCGGGATTGACGTAGATGAGGCCCATCTGCACGGCCGCCAGCGGATTCTCGAGTTCACGGTCCCCGCTGTATCGCTTATCGCCGAGCCATTCGGTTTCGCCGCCCCAGTAGATGTCCTCTTCCGGTTCCCAGATGTCCGCGCGGCCGCCGCCGAAGCCGAAGGTCTTCAGGCCCATTGATTCGAGCGCGCAGTTGCCGGCGAGGATCAGCAGGTCGGCCCACGAGATCCCTCGGCCGTACTTCTTCTTGATCGGCCACAGCAGCCGGCGGGCCTTGTCCAGGTTGACGTTGTCCGGCCAGCTGTTGATGGGCGCGAAGCGCTGGTTGCCGGTCCCGGCACCGCCGCGACCGTCCGCAATGCGGTAGGTGCCCGCGCTGTGCCAGGCCATCCGGATGAACAGTCCACCGTAGTGGCCCCAGTCGGCCGGCCACCAGTCCTGGGAGTCGGTCATCAGTGCATGGAGGTCTTTCTTCAGCGCGGCGAAGTCGAGTTTCGCGAATTCCTCGGCATAGTTGAACCGGCCGTGCATCGGGTCCGACCGGGTCGAATGCTGATGCAGGATCTTCAGGTTCAGACGATTGGGCCACCAGTCGCGGTTCGATTGCGCGCCGGCCGTCGTGCGCGCGCCATGCATCGCCGCGAACGGGCATTTGCGTTCAGTCGTCATGCTTTTCTCCTCTCCGGGTGATCGTTCAACCCGAATGTAGGCAGCGGTCCGGAGGTGGGCCAATCGTTTATTGCTATCGGGAACATAGGCGTGGGTGCGGGCCGGCGCGGGTCACCCCGAGGGACATGCAGCAGTGGATTGATCGGGATCAGTTGCAGTGTCCTGCAAGCGGTACGCGACACGGGCAGTCGATGGCATTTTGAACAAAAGGAGGGCGAACGCATGTGGGGATACGCGAAGTATGGCGGCACGCACCTGCTGATCGTGTCCGCGGCCGTCGGGCTGCTCGTCGGCGGTATCGGGTCGTGGCTGGGTTTCCTGGCCGGCGTGGTCGGGTGGATCGGCATGGATTCGGTGAGTGGTCGGGCGGGACCGATGCGATCCTATGGCCATCCCCGGATCCTGGATTGTCTGCTCTACAGCTTCCTGCCCATGGTGGCCGCGCTTTGCGCCGTCTTCGCGTGGTATCTCTCGCCTCCGGACCTGTTCGGACTCGGCGCGACAGTCGAAAGGTGGAGCCGTTACCCGGTTCTGGCGCGCAAGGCCGACCGCACCGTGTTTGACCTCGCAGGCGCGGTACTTTCAGTCGGCCTCGCCGTCGCGCTGGGTGCCATCCTCACCGCGCACGAACTGATGCACCGCGTGCACGACAGGGTGGCCATGTTCGTCGCCCGCTGGCTGCTCGCGCTCGCATTCAATTCATCGCTGGAAGTGGCGCACGTCTTCGGTCATCACCGCGACGTCGGCACCCCGCGCGATCCGGCAACCGCCCGGCGCGGCGAGAACGTGTATGCGTTCTGGGTGCGGTCCTCGCTCGGCCAGGTCCCGCAGGCGTGGCGCATCGAGCGCGAACGCCTGCGGGGGCGCCCGTGGTGGCAGGCGCTGCTGACGTCGAACAAGGTCACGCGGGGATTCATGCGCGCGTTCGTCGTGGCCGGCCTGTTCGGCGCATGCGCGGGACCGCCCGGACTCGCGGCCTTCGTGCTCGCGTCCATGTTCAACAAGCTGCTGCTCGAGGCGTTGAACTACCTCGAGCACTACGGGCTCGTGCGCAATCCGTCCACCCCGTACGCGCTCAGACACGCGTGGGATACCGATCGCGCATTCAGCCAGGTGGTCCTGATCAACCTGCCGATGCACTCCGAACATCACCTGGACCCACGACTGCATTTCGAATCCCTGCGCGCACGCCCCGACGAGACACCCATTCTTCCGTGGGGATACCTGGCCGCCCTGGTACTGACCCTGCTTCCGCCGCTGTGGCATCGACTGATCGCGCCGTCCCTGGCCGAGTGGGATCGCCGGTTCGCGACGGACGAGGAACGCGCACTGGCGGCCGGGTGAGCGCGTGCGGGCCGGTTGAACCCGGCGCTGCCAGCCGACAGGCAGGGTTGGCCTCATCGAGCACGATCGCTACGATTGGGCCATGCGCAATCGCAACCCGGCAACCGCCGCCGCCACGAGCGCGCCGAAGCGATCCTCGATCGCAGTCGTTGCGTTCAACGGCGTCATCCCTTTTCACCTGTCTGTGCCATGCATGGTGTTCGGCGAAGGGATTCCCACCGCCAACCCCTTTGATGTGGTGGTCTGCGCAGGCGAGCCAGGGTGTATTCGCACCTCGACCGGGTTCGGACTGAGCGGACTGGCGCCCCTGGAAGCGGCGCGGAGGGCCGATGCGATCATCGTGCCCGGCTGGCGCGATGCGCTTGATCCGGCGCCCCCTGCGCTGCTCCGGACGCTGCGCGCGGCGCATGCACGCGGCACCCAGATTGTCGGACTCTGTCTCGGTACGCACGTGCTCGCGGAAGCGGGACTGCTCGACGGTCGACGCGCGACCACGCACTGGGAGTACGCGGCGGCAATCGGGGCACGGTTTCCAACGGTGGAGATCGATCCCAACGTGCTGTACGTGGACGATGGTCGCGTGCTGACGTCGGCCGGGACGGCCGCGAGCCTCGATGCGTGTCTCTACCTGTTGCGGCAGCGGCTCGGCGCGACCGTCGCGAACCGCGCGGCGCGGCGTCTCGTGATCTCACCGCACCGTGAAGGCGGGCAGGCGCAGTTCATCGAGCAACCGATGCCGGCAACCGTGGGTGACTCGCGTCTCGTGCAGCTGATCGAGCGAGTGCGTACGCGGCTCGCAGAGGCACACACACTAGACAGTCTCGCGCGCGCGGCCCGCATGAGCCGGCGCAGCTTCACGCGCCATTTCCGCGCACTGACCGGAACCTCCGTGCAGGCGTGGCTGCTGGCGGAACGACTCGGCTATGCGCAGCGTCTGCTCGAAAGTTCGGACCGGTCCGTGGAGCGGGTCGCAGTGATCGCCGGCTTCGGCTCTGCCGCCGGGATGCGCCAGCATTTCCGTCGAGTCTTCGGGGTGTCACCGGCAACCTGGCGTCGGAATTTCCGGGTCCCGCCGCGGGAGGGCAGCGCGATCACGCCCGCGGCGGATGCACACCCTCGCGCGCGTGCGGTCAGGGGGCGAGCTGCCGCCGGATATCCCCCACGTCGAAGTGCGCGCGTTTCTCGCTGATCCTGCCGTCCCTGATGGTCAGGAGCATCATCAGCGATATGCGGCAATTCCTGCCGCTGGCGGGAACACCGAACACGTCCGAACGGTAGTTCCTGCCTTCGAAGATCATGTACGCGGCGACGCGGTCGCCTTCCGCGACGAGTGTCTCGATCGGGAAAATGAAACTCTCGAACGCATCGAAGTTCTTCTTCTCTGCGTCGATGAGCCCCTGCACGCCAGGCCGCGGCACGTCGACCTGGTTGTAGAAGACGAAGTCCGGGTGGACCATGTCGTGCAGGGCGTCGAAATCGCCGCGTTCGATGGCAGCGTAGAAGCGACGGACGAGCTGCTTGTTGGCTTCGAGTGACACGGGTTCTCCTCCGTGGAGCAACGTGGGATTCGATCAGAACGCGAGCGTCTCGCCGTCCGCCGGCATCACCACGCGATCCAGCAGGGCGTTGTCGGCGAGGAACCGCTGCAACGTCGGGCGATCGAGTGTCGCGTGGTTCACGGCTTCCATGTGGCTCGCGACGACCTTCGCGCGCGGCGCGACGCGGCAGACCGTCTGGACATCCGGCGCGCTCATGATGATGGACCCGAGCCCGGTGACCTGGGCGTCGCAGCAGTTCACGACCACCACGTCCGGGTCATGCACCTTGAGATTGCCCTCGACGTACGCGTTGTACACGGTGTCGCCCGCGAGGTAGAGCGTCGGCTCGGACGGATGCCGGAACACCACCCCGCACACTTCGCCGATGATGTCGTAGATCGTCTGCACACACTGATCGGATCCGTGCTGGCCCGGGACCCTGATCAGCTTGACACCTTCGAATTCCGGGTTGCCGCTCAGCACGCGCACGTCGGTGAAGCCGGCCGCCCTGATCTGATCGCGATCACCGAAATGCTGCACGAAGAACGGGATGTCCTTCGGGATGAGACGCGCGGCGACGTCATCCCAGTGATCCAGATGGACATGCGTCAGGATTACCGCGTCGACGTCCAGGATCTCGGCCATCGGCACCACCAGGTCGACCGTCGGAATGCGCAGGTGGCTGTTCGGGGTTCCTTCGAATCCCGGGTACGTGCCTTTGTCGGCCAGCCACGGATCGATCAGGAACCTCCTGCCGCCGTACTCGATCAGGAGTGTCGCGTTGCGGACCTGGCGGATTCTCATGACGTTCTCCCGGTTTGCGTGGCCCCCATGCTAAGGCCCCGGCAGCGCGTGACGACAGCGATCCGAAGGTCAAACTTCGGAGAAATCGGGCCAGCTGCGGATCGCGCGAGGCCCGGCGTCCGGCATCGGACGCCGTCGGACGCGCCCCGAATCCGCGCTCCTCAACCCTGACCGAACACGCGGGTCACCAGCTCCGTATCGAGATACTCCCGCGCGTGCCGGATACGGCCGTCGGCGAGGTCGAACACGAGGCAATAGTCGTTGTTGTACTCCAGCCCCTGTTTCGAGCGGGCGCGCCCCTTCGCTTCGACGACGACGCGCTCCCCATCCGCGCTGATCGACCGCACATCGAGCCTGATCCCGTCTTCGAGCACCTCGCCGATCACCGCGAACAATCCCGTCAACAACGCATCCTTGCCGTGGAACGTGCCGGCGAAGCGGTGGCTCCCGAAGAAGGTCCACTTCACGTCGTCCGCAAGTGTGTTCATCAGCGCATCGATGTCGCCACGCGTGACCGCATCGAGTGCCGCCTGGACGATCTCCCGGTTCGTTCCGCGCATCGCAGTTCCTTTCAATGGGGTGCCTGAAGGGTCGAGTCGACATCGTATGCGAGCCGGGTGGCGCCGGGTGCATGAGCCGGCATATTGGCCCGAATTTTCCGCAGGCTGGCCTGACGGCCCCTGCCGGGATGTACACGTGCCCGGCAGAATCCAACCATCAGACACGCGACGGGTCGCAATGAAAGCACACCTGGGAAGACTTCGGACGCTCGACGGGAGACGCGCTGCGCAAACCCGCGTACTCCACATGTTCGCGCTCCTGCTCGTGGCCTGGACAGTGCCGAGCCTGGCGGGAGGCGGATATTTCTCCCTCGGCAACGGGTTTCTGGCGAAGCAGATGGCGGGGGCGACGACCGCGCTCACGGGCGACACGTTCGCGGGTTCGTCGAACCCTGCGAAATGGCTCGCGGCAGGTGATCGCGTCGATATCGACGCCGAGTTCTTCATGTTCCATCGCCGTGTGAAGCGTGAAGGATCAGGCACCGTCCACGACATCTCCTCGAACAGCGCCAAGAATATCTTCGTGATTCCCGAAGAGGGATTCAGCCGGCGCCTGGGCGCGCGTGCAGCCTGGGGCGTGACCGTGTACGGCAACGGCGGACTCAATACCGAGTATCGCGACGACACCGGGGTGCCGGGCAGCAATGCCGCGCCGGCAGTGTGCGGCGATCGCCCGGCGAACTTCCTGCTCGGCTGCGGGAAAGTGGGGGTGGACATCACGCAGCTGGTGACCGCGCCGGGTTTCGCCTACCAGGTGTTCCCGGGCCACACGTTCGGCGCGGCGGCGCTGTTCGCGGTGCAGCGTTTCGAGGCTTACGGGCTGCAGGCATTCGCACCCATCTCCAAATCGCCCACCGACCTGACCAACCGGGGATGGGACTGGGCGCTCGGGATCGGTGCACGTTTCGGGTGGCTCGGAGAGATCGCACCGTGGCTGACCCTCGGCGCGGCGTACGCCACGCGCGTCCACATGGACGAATTCGAGAAATACGATGGCCTGATCGCGGACGGCGCGCTCGATCTGCCCGCCAATTACTCGGTGGGGGTCGCGGTCCGTCCGGCACCGGCGTGGACCCTGACGTTCGACTACCAGCGAATTGAGTACGCAGACGTTCCGGCAACCGGCAACGGCGTGCTGAACTCGCTGCTCGACCCGCGCGGAAGCGCGCTCGGCACCAGTACGGGGAGCGGCTTCAACTGGCGCAACCAGTCGAACTTCCGGATCGGCGTTGCGCATCGCGTCTCGCCGGTGCTGGTGGTGCGCGCCGGCTACCTGTACGGCGAGCGACCGCAACGTGACGATGGCCTGAACTCGGTGACCTTCAACATGCTCGCACCGAATCCGGAGCACTCGGTCAGCGCCGGTCTGACGTGGCAGGCCCGCGGCAGCGGCGAGTTCCACCTCACGTACAGTCGCTGGATCGCGCCGTCATACACCGGACCGTCGGCCACGGTCCTGCTCGGCGTGGGTGGGCGCGAAACCGTGACGGCGCACGTCGATGCCGTCATGGTGGGGTGGTCGTGGCGCCGCTGACTGACGCCAGCCCGTTGCCGTGTCGACATCCGCGCGGTAAACACATCGGCGATGGCGCTCGGGTGCAGGGGGACACACACCTGCACGTGAATCGCGCCGACCCGGATCAACCGATGGCCCCGCTGCCCGAATCCGGCTAAAGTTCCCGCCTCAATGGTGGCCGTATCGGCTCCCTCGCGACGCAAGACCGTGAACCCCGTCAGGTCCGGAAGGAAGCAGCGGTAACGGTGACTGCGGGTGCCGGGGTGTGGCTGGTACGGCCGCCGCTCCATTTGATGCATCCATCTGCGCGATCCTGATGACCTACCAAGTTCTCGCACGCAAGTGGCGGCCACGCGACTTCAGCCAGATGGTGGGGCAGGGACACGTGCTGCGGGCGCTCGTGAACGCGCTGGACAGCCAGCGGCTGCACCATGCGTACCTGTTCACCGGCACGCGGGGCGTCGGCAAGACGTCGATCGCCCGCGTGCTCGCCAAGGCGCTCAATTGTGAACAGGGGGTCAGCAGCACGCCCTGTGGCAAGTGCAGCGCATGTGTGGAGGTGGACGAGGGCCGCTTCGTCGATCTCATCGAGGTGGACGCGGCCTCCCGCACCAAGGTGGACGAGACCCGCGAACTGCTGGAGAACGTGCAGTACGCGCCGGCGCGGGGGCGTTTCAAGGTGTACCTGATCGACGAGGTGCACATGTTCTCGAATCACTCGTTCAACGCGCTGCTGAAGACGCTGGAGGAGCCGCCGCCGCACGTGAAGTTCCTGCTGGCGACGACGGATCCCAAGCGGCTGCCGATCACCATCCTGTCGCGGTGCCTGCAGTTCAACCTCAAGCGGCTCGGGGCTGGTCAGATCCACGAGCAGCTGGAGCGCATCCTCGCCGCCGAAGGCATCGATGCGGAATCGGGGGCGCTCGCGCTGATCGCAGCTGCGGCCGACGGCAGCATGCGCGATTCGCTGAGCCTGCTCGACCAGGCAATCGCGTTCACCGGCGGCCGGCTCGAGGTCCGCGAAGTGGCGACGATGCTCGGGACGGTCGGCACCGAGCAGGTGATCCCGCTCGTGACCGCGCTCGCCGCCGGCGATGCGCGCGCGCTGATCGGGAAGGCGCGGGAGATCGCGGAGTTCGCGCCCGACTTCGCGCAGGTGCTTGGCGAAATGCTGTCACTGCTGCGGCGGATCGCGGTGGTGCAGACGCTCGGTGCCGAGGCGGCGGACGTGGAGGAGAACAACGAGGTGCACGCACTTGCAGGATCGCTGTCACCCGAGGACTGCCAGCTCTTCTACCAGCTGGGCCTGCTCGGACGGCGCGACCTGCCACTGGCGCCGGAGCCGCAGGTGGGCTTCGAGATGGCGCTGCTGCGCATGCTTGCGTTCCGACCGGAAGAGACCGTGAGCACCACGCCCGCACCCGCGGCGGCACCCCCGCGCAGCGCCGCCGCGTCCGGCGCGCCCCGCGCCCCGGTGCGTGATACGGCCGCCGGCATCGAGCGCGCGCGGCCCGACGTCGCACGCGCAGCACCGGCCGCGTCGCCGACGCAGGCACCTGCCGGGCCCGTGGCCGGGACCTCCAATGTGCTGGACTGGGCCGTGACGGTGGAACAGCTCGAGACCACCGGGCTGGTGCGCGAACTCGCGCGCCACTGCGCGCTGCAGTCGTACGACGGGCGTGTTGTCGAACTCGCACTGACGCCACAGTCCGAGAGCCTGCGCACGGAACGCCAGGTCAGGGCGCTGGAGCAGGCGCTGCGCCAGGCCCTGCAGCGCGAGGTCATCGTCCGCTTCGTCAGCGGACCGCGGGACGGCGCGACGCCGGCCCGGCTGCGCACCGAGGCCGAGGCCGCGCGCCAGGCCGCCGCGCAACGTCACATCGAGGAAGATCCGAACGTGCAGACATTGCAGCGGCAGTTCGGCGCCACCATCGAACAGGTGGCGGCCAAGGAGCCGTGAGCGCGCGCGCCCGGACTCCAGACCCCCAACCCACGCGGGAGCAAATTGCATGAAAGGACCCTTGGGCAACCTGATGAAGCAGGCGCAGCGCATGCAGGAGGATCTCAAGCGCGCGCAGGAAGAGATCGCGGCGATGGAAGTGACCGGCGAGTCCGGCGCGGGTCTCGTGAAAGTCACGATGAACGGTCGCCACGACGTGAAGGGGGTCCGCATCGCTCCGGAGCTCCTGCAGGACGACGTGACGATGCTGGAAGACCTGCTGGCGGCCGCGGTCAACGACGCCGTGCGCAAGGTCGAACGCGCGAGCGCGGAACGCATGGCGGGCATGGCGCAAGGCCTGGAGCTGCCGCCCGGTTTCAAGCTGCCGTTCTGATGCACGCATGACCACCGCGGTGCTGAACGAACTGGTCAAGGCACTGCAGTGCCTGCCCGGCATCGGCCCCAAGTCGGCGCAGCGTGCGGCATTCCACCTGCTGGAGCGCAACCGGGACGGCGCGCGGCGCCTGTCCCGCGCGCTCGTGGACGCGATGGACCGGATCGGACACTGCGAAGTGTGCCGGACGTTCAGCGAGACCCGCGTCTGCCGGATCTGCGAATCGCCGGCCCGCGATGCGTCCGTGGTCTGCGCGGTGGAGTCCCCGCTGGACGTTGCCGCAATCGAACAGGCACTCGATTTCAACGGCCGCTACTTCGTGCTGATGGGGCGGCTGTCGCCGATCGACGGGGTATCGCCGCAGACCTTGCGGCTCGATCTGCTCGAGGCACGGCTCGCGACGGGTGAGGTCCGCGAGCTGATCGTCGCCACGGGAACCACCATGGAAGGCGAGGCCACCGCCCATTACCTCAAGCAGCTCGCGCGGCAGGCCGGTGTGAAGGCCACGCGCATCGCCTACGGGGTACCGCTCGGTGGTGAACTCGAGTACGTGGATGCCTCCACCCTGTCACTCGCGATCCAGAGCCGGCGCGAGTACTGACCCCAGCCCGAACCGAGCCCGCGATGAACCACTCAGCCGACAATCTCATCTGGATCGATCTCGAGATGACGGGACTCGATCCCGAGCGCGACACGATCATCGAGATCGCGACGATCGTGACCGATGCGCACCTGCGCGAGGCAGTCGAGGGACCGGTGCTCGCCGTCCACCAGCCGGACGTCGTCCTCGCGATGATGGACGAATGGAACACCCGCCAGCACGGCGAATCGGGGCTGACCGCCCGCGTGCGTGAGAGCCGCACGACGCTGGCGGATGCGGAGGACGCCACGCTCACGTTCCTTGCGCAGTACGTGCCGGCCAAGACTTCCCCGATGTGCGGCAACAGCATCTGCCAGGACCGCCGCTTCCTGTACCGTTACATGCCGCGGCTCGCGGAGTTCTTTCATTACCGCAATCTCGATGTCAGTACCTTGAAGGAACTGCAGCGCCGCTGGGCGCGGGACCTGCCGGCGTTCACCAAGAGGTCGAGTCACCTCGCGCTCGACGACATCCGCGATTCGATCGCGGAGCTCAAGCACTACCGCGATACCTTTCTGCGCGTGCCCTGACCGCGTCGCACTGATGGCCCTCGCGCTGTACGACGTCGCCACGATCCGCGCCCTCGAGGAGGCCGCCTGCCGGGTGGAGGGCATCGCGAGTTTCGAACTGATGCGGCGGGCCGGCACCGCCGCGTTCGAGACCCTGCGTCGGCACTGGCCGCGCGCGCGGCGTATTGCCGTGGTGTGCGGCGGCGGCAACAACGGGGGAGACGGTTACGTGCTCGCGCAGCTCGCGCACGCGGCCGGGCTGGACGTCACCGTCATGCAGGTCGGAAGCCCGGCTGCGCGCGGCGACGCAGTACTGGCCTGGCAGGCATTGCGCGCGACCCCCGTGGTGGTGGTCGAGACGCGCGACGCCCTCGCGCGCGCGCAGGTGGTCGTCGATGCGCTGTTCGGCATCGGACTCAACCGCGCGGTCGCCGGACCGGCATGCCAGGCCATCGCGGACATCAATGCTGCCCCGGGTGCCTGCTTCAGCCTGGACGTGCCGTCCGGCCTGGATGCGGACACCGGGGCCGCGCGCGGTCCCGCCGTGCGCGCCGAGGTCACGCTGACGTTCATCGCACGCAAGCTCGGCCTCGAAACGGGCGACGCGCGCGAACACGTGGGAAGGCTGGAGCTCGCGTCGCTCGCGATCCCCGCGGCGGCCTTCACGCAGGTCGCGCCGTGCGCGAGCCTGTGCGGCTGGGCGGACTGGCGCCGCGCGCTGGCACCGCGCGCGCGTACCGCGCACAAGGGATCGAGCGGGCACGTCCTGGTGGTGGGCGGCGCGCCGGGGATGAGCGGCGCGCCGCGTCTTGCGGCGGAGGCCGCGCTGCGCTGCGGGGCCGGGCTCGTCAGCGTGGCCTGTGCGCCCGCGATCGCGGCGGGCCTGAATGCCGGGCGACCGGAGATCATGGCTCACGGGATCACCGGGCCGGACGAGCTCGCGCCGCTGCTCGCCCGCGCTGGTGTGGTCGCGCTCGGTCCGGGACTCGGGCAGTCGGCATGGGCGCTCGGGCTGTGGGCCGCGCTGCGCGACACGCGGCACCCGCTCGTGCTCGACGCCGACGCGCTGAATCTCCTTGCGCAGGATCCGGCGCGCCGCGCGGATTGGGTGCTGACTCCGCATCCCGGCGAAGCCGCGCGCCTCCTGGCCACCGACACGCATGCGATCGCGGCGGATCGCGCGGCCGCGGCACGCGCCCTGCAGGCCCGTTATGGCGGCACCGTGCTGCTGAAGGGCGCCGGGACAATCGTGCAGGCAGACGGGAGCACGCGCGTGATCGCCGGGGGCAATCCAGGCATGGGCAGCGGCGGCATGGGCGATGTGCTGACGGGCGTGGTTGCGGCGCTGCATGCGCAGGGGATGCCGCTGCCGGATGCGGCCGCGGCCGGCGCCGCGTTGCACGCAGCGGCGGGCGACCTCGCTGCCGCGGACGGCGAACGCGGGCTGCTCGCGTCGGACCTGATGCCCGCGCTGCGCCGGCTCGTGAACTGATCCCCGTGGGTGCCGACGCGCGTCGGGTCGAGGTGCCCGATGAACCGGCGCTTGCCCGCCTCGCGGGGCGTCTCGCGGCGCGCACCCGCGCCGGCGTTCTCATCACGCTGTCCGGACCGCTCGCGGCAGGCAAGACCACCTTCGCACGCGCGTTCCTGCGCGCGCTCGGCTACGCCGGCAAGGTCAAGAGTCCCACCTTCACGCTCGTCGAGAGCTACCCGCTGCCCTGCTTCACGGTGCACCACTTTGACCTTTACCGCCTGGCGGACCCCGGCGAGCTCTACTACATGGGGTTCAACGAATACCTTGGCCCGGAGACCGTGTGCCTGGTGGAGTGGCCGGAACGCGCCGGCGACCAGCTCGGAGACGTCGACCTCGCACTGATCCTCGAGATCGCCGGACCGACCGCGCGGATCCTGCATGCGCAGGCGCACGGGCCGGCCGGCGCGGCGCTGCTGGCGGCCTTGGACCCCGCCGACGCCTGAACCGCCCTCCGCGCCGCCCTGGCCCGCGGGATCGGCGTTCAGGTTCAGGGATTTGAGCGCGCTTCCGCAGAAATACTTGAAAGAATCTCGAGGATTGACCGAGAATTCGAAGAGATCTCTCAAGATCGAGCTCCAACCCGATGTCTCGCGTGGTCTTATGGATTCTGGTCGCGCTCGCGCTCCCGGTCTGGGCGGCGCGTGTGGAAGACCTGCGCGTCTGGCATGCGCCCGACCAGTCGCGGCTCGTGCTGGACCTGTCCGAGGCGGCCGAATTCGAGATCTTCCCGATCAACGACCCCCCGCGCGTGGTGATCGACCTGCGCCGCTCGGTCCTGACGAAGCCACTCACGATGGCGCCGCATCCGTCCGGCCGCGTGCTCGGTGTGCGGCACGCACCGCTGCCGAACGGGCAGGATCTGCGCATCGTCCTCGACCTCGCGCGCGGTCTCCGCCTGAAGCGCGCGCTGCTGCCGCCGCATGCACCCTACGGCCACCGGCTCGTGATCGACCTCCTCGAACATGCGGATCGCCAGGAGCCACCTGCGTCACCCGCGCCGGTCACCACCCCGCCGGCGAGCGTGCCGCCCGTGGCGACGTCGTCACCGGACACACCACCCGCGCCCCCCGGGGAGGCCGCGCCGCCCGCCGTGGCCGCGCAGGCGAGCGCGCCGGCACTCACCCCGCCCACGGCCCGCAAGGTCGCGGAACGCGAATACGTGATCGCCATCGACGCCGGGCACGGCGGCGAGGATGTCGGCGCCATCGGGCCGCGCGGCACGTACGAGAAAACCGTCGTGCTCGCCATCGCGCGCGAACTGGCGGCGCTGATCGACCAGGAGCCGGACATGCGGGCAGTCCTGATCCGGGAAGGGGATTACTACGTCGGTCTGCGCGATCGCATGGTGCGGGCACGCAAGCACCGCGCCGACATGTTCGTGTCCATCCACGCCGACGCATTCCGCAACCGGCGCGTGCGCGGCTCCTCGGTGTACGTGCTGTCCCATCGGGGTGCGTCGAGCGAAGCGGCGCGCTGGCTGGCGGAGCGCGAGAATGCCGCGGACCTGGTGGGCGGCGTCGCACTGGACGACAAGGATCCGCAGCTGCGTTCCGTGCTGCTGGAGCTTTCGCAGTCCGCGTCGCTCGAGGCGAGCCTGAGTGTTGCCGGGAACGTGCTGAAATCGCTGCAACGGGTCGGCACGGTGCATCGGCGCCAGGTCCAGGCGGCCGGATTCATGGTGCTCAAGTCACCCGACATTCCGTCCCTGCTGGTGGAGACCGCGTTCATCTCCAACCCGCAGGAGGAGCAGCTGCTGCGCGACCGGCGTTTCCGGAGCAGGATCGCGGGCGCGATCCGCGACGGCATCAAGTCCTATTTCCGCAAGGGCGGCATGGGCGCCCGCTACGCGCAGGGTCGCCGTCACATGGTCACACAGGGCGACACCTTGTCCGCGATCGCCGAACGCTACGCCGTCAGTCCCGCGCAGATCCTCGCCGCGAACAACCGCAGCGATTCCACCGTCCGGCTGGGCGAAGTCCTGCTGATTCCCTGAGCGCGCGGTCGGCGCGGATGGTCCACGGGGGCGCGCTACACTACGCGGCATGCCCGTCGCGCGCCCGATTCGACCGCTGCCCGATCAGCTGATCAACCAGATCGCGGCCGGCGAGGTCGTCGAGCGGCCGGCCTCCATCGTCAAGGAACTCGTCGAGAACAGTCTCGATGCGGGCGCCGGTACGATTCGCATCGAGGTGCGCGGCGGCGGTGTGGACACGATCGTCGTGGACGACGACGGCGCGGGCATTGCCGGCGAAGAACTGGCGCTCGCGCTGACCCGCCACTGCACAAGCAAGATTGCGCGCACGGAGGATCTGGACGGGATCGTCTCGCTCGGGTTCCGGGGCGAGGCGCTCGCGAGCATCGCGGCGGTGGCCGACGTGAGCCTCACCTCGCGGGCGGTACGGGCGATCCATGGCCACGCGCTGTTCGCCCGCGCGGGTGCCGCGCTGCCGGACACGCAGCCTGCGGCACGCGCGCGCGGCACCCGCGTGGAGGTGCGCGCGCTGTTTGCGAACGTGCCCGCGCGGCGCGGCTTCCTCCGCAGCCCGGACACCGAAACCCACGTCATCCAGCAGCTCGTGCGTGGCCTCGCGTTCACCAATCCGGCGGTGACGTTCACGCTGGTGCCGGACCGCGGCCGCCAGTGGCACGCGCCGGCCGCGCGGGACGAACGTTCGAACGCGCAGCGCTGGCGCGCGGTCTTCGGCGCACCGTTCGCACGCGGCGCACGCTTCGTCGACGTGCGCGGGCCCGGCGTGCGCGTATCCGGTTGGGTGGCGCCGCCGGCCCTGGCGCGCGGGCAGTCGGATCTCCAGTTCATGGCGGTCAACGGCCGGCTCGTGCGCGATCGCCAGCTGCTGCACGCGGTGCGGCTCGCGTTCGGGGACACCCTCGCGCCGGGCCGTTACGCGAGCTTTGCGCTGCACCTGGAAACCGCGCCGACCGCGGTGGACGTCAACGTGCATCCGAACAAGACGGAAGTCCGCTTCCGTCACGTGCGCGACGTGCATGACATGGTGTACACCGCAACGCGCGAGGCGCTGGCGGCTGAGTTGACGACGGACACGACGCCGAGCCCGGCGGGCGGCGGCGTGCCGCCGACGCTGCAGGTGGCCGAGGACCGTCCGCGCCTCGGTAGGTCCGGCTGGCGCGACACCGTGTCGCCGGGCATGGCGCGTCACGAGGCATCCGCGGATCGCCGCGAGGCAGGTGCCGACCATGTGCGGATCGGGTCGCGCTACATCGCCCGGTCAGCGTCGGCGGAGTCGCTCGAGCTCCTTGACCTGCAGGGAATGGTCACCGACGTGCTGGCGACCGCCGGGCCGCGCGTCGCCACGCGCGCGCTTGCCTTCCCGGTGCGCGTGCCGCCGCCGCCGGGCCCGGAGCGCGCGCTCGGGCTCGCGGCGTGGGCGCAGCACGGGCTGGTGTTCGAGCCCATCGGACCGCGCCAGTGGGTGCTGCGGGAAGTGCCCGCGGCGCTTCCGGACGTGGACGGCGACGCGCTCGTGGCGTCGCTGGTGCGCGGCGGGGCCCTGGCCGAGCCCTCCGCGGCGGCGACAGCCGCGGCCTGCGCCGCCGCGCTGCGGCTGCCGGACGCACCGTCCGCGCTCGCGGACTGGCTGGATCGGCTGGCGCCCGCGGTGGTGCGTGCGCGCCACCGCGCGGTCCTGGACAGCGCGGCGCTCGCACGCCTGGTCGCCCGCAATGGCTGAGACACGCGCACCAACGGACGTCCCGCTGGTCTGCCTGATGGGACCGACGGGCGCGGGCAAGTCGGCCGTGGCGCTCGCGCTTGCCCGCGAATTCCCGGTCGAAATCGTCAGCGTCGATTCCGCACTGGTGTATCGCGGGATGGACATCGGGACCGCCAAGCCGACCCCCTTCGAACGCCGCGCGATCCCGCACCACCTGGTCGATATCTGCGATCCGGGCGAGGCCTACTCGGCGGCACGCTTCCGCACGGACGCGCTGCGCGCCATCGCGGCCATCCGTGCGCGCGGTCGCGTGCCGCTGCTGGTGGGCGGGACGGGCCTGTATTTCAAAGCGCTTCAACAGGGCCTCACCGACCTCCCGGCCGCGCCGCCGGACGTCCGCCACGCGCTGCAGGCGGAGCTTGCGGCGCGCGGCAGCGTGGCACTGCACGCGCGACTGGCGACGCTCGACCCCGCGCGCGCGGCCCGCATCCATCCACACGACCCGCAAAGGATTCTGCGCGCACTCGAAATCCACGCCACGAGCGGAAGAACCATGAGCGCGTGGCTCGCCGACGACCGGCCCGGGCCGCCGATGCCGATGCTGAACTGGGTGCTCGCACCCGCCGATCGCGCAGTGCTGCACACCCGAGTGGAGCAGCGCTTCCACGCCATGCTGGAGCGGGGCTTCGTCAACGAAGTGGCGGCGCTGCGGGCGCGCGGGGACCTGGGACCGGACACGCCCGCGATGCGCGCGGTGGGCTATCGCGCGGTATGGCGATACCTGGCGGGTGAACTGACCCGCGAGGCGATGGTCGAAGCAGGCGTCGCTGCCACCCGCCAGCTCGCCAAGCGACAGTTCACGTGGTTCCGGGCGCTTGCCGACGCCACGTGGTGGGACAGCGCCGATCGCATGCTCATGGACAGGCTCCGTGCAGCGCTTGCGGCCCGGACCGCAGACGCGTTTGTCGCTTATACTTGACGCAACCGGCGGACGCAGCCGCTGGTGCCCCGGGGACCGCCGCGCCCGCCCAAACGCGGGTGAACGGTGATACTCAACTGACAACACGCAGGTCCGCGGCTCTGAGCCTGCGCAAGCGTCGCCCGCCGCCGCGAGAGCCACCGGAATCTCGCCGCCGGCGCGGCCACGCCTGGAACAGGCTTTCAGACTTCGATAACAAGGAGAACCGACATGAGCAAAGGTCAATCGCTCCAGGAACCCTACCTGAATGCATTGCGCAAGGAACGCATCCCCGTTTCCATCTACCTCGTCAACGGCATCAAGCTCCAGGGGCAGATCGAATCCTTCGACCAGTTCGTCATCCTGCTCAAGAACTCGGTGAGCCAGATGGTCTACAAGCACGCCATCTCGACGGTGGTCCCGGCCCGCAACGTGAAGCTGCCACGGGCGGACGGCGAGACCGAGGAAGAGGATTGATCCCGTTGCCGCGAGGGATGACGCTTGTTTGAACGGCCGCGCGGGGGCGAGCGCGCGGTCCTCGTCAATGTCGAACTGGCGCCCCCGGCCCGACCGGGTGACCCCGCCGAGTTTCACGACCTGGCCGTCTCGGCAGGGGTGACGGTCGTCGCCACCGTGACGGCCCGGCGTGACCGCCCCGATCCCAAGCACTTCGTCGGTGAAGGCAAGGCCGAGGAGATCAAGGCAGTGGTCGCCGCGCACACGGCCGACGTGGTGCTGTTCGACCGCGCGCTGTCGCCGGCGCAGGAACGCAACCTCGAGCGCCTGCTCGGGTGCCGGGTGCTCGACCGCACCGGCGTCATTCTCGACATCTTCGCGCAGCGTGCCCGCTCGTTCGAAGGCAAGCTGCAGGTGGAGATGGCACAGCTCACCCACCTCTCCACCCGCCTGGTCCGCGGCTGGACGCACCTGGAACGACAGCGCGGCGGCATCGGGCTGCGCGGTCCCGGCGAGACGCAGCTCGAGACCGACCGCCGCCTGATCGGACGTCGCATCAAGCAGCTCGGCGAGAAGCTCGACCGCGTGCGCCGCCAGCGCGCGCAGGGCACGCGTGCCCGGAAGCGCGCGGCGCTGTCCACCGCGGCGCTCGTCGGGTACACCAACGCCGGCAAGTCGACCCTGTTCAATCGGCTGACCGCCAGCGACACCTTCGCGGCGGACCAGCTGTTCGCCACCCTCGACACCACGCTCAGGCGCATGAACGTGCCGGGCGAGCACCCGGTGCTGGTGAGCGATACCGTGGGGTTCATCCGCGACCTCCCGCCGGAACTCATCGCCGCGTTCCAGGCGACGCTCGACGAGACCAAGGACGCGACCCTGCTGCTGCACGTCATCGACGCGAGTGCGGACGACCTCGCGTTGCGCCGCGCCGAGGTCCAGGGGGTCCTCGAGCGGATCGGCGCGGGCGCGACGCCGGTGATCGAGGTCTACAACAAGATCGACACCACCTCCGATCCGACACCCCGCGTGGCGCCGGCCGCCGATGGTCAGCCGCTGCGCGTCTGGGTATCGGCGCACACCGGGGCGGGCATGGACCTGCTGAAGCAGGCAGTGGCCGATCATCTCGAGCGGGCGAAGCAGCGCCGGCGCATCGAACTGCCGGCCGGTGCCGGAAGAGTGCGCGCCCAGCTCTACGCCAGTGGTGCCGTGCTCCACGAGGAGCCTCTCGAACACGGCGGGTGGGCGCTCGACATCACGGTGAGCGACGCACGTTGGTCGCATCTCCACGCAGACACCGAGAATCCGCGTTGAAGTGGATCAGGTGACACCCTACAATCCGCCGGGCCCCGCCACATTCAAAATCGAGTCTATTTAATGGGTTGGAACGAACCGAACGACAACAACCGGGACCCGTGGGGCGGCCGGCGGAACGAACCGGGCCCGCCCGACCTGGACGAGCTCGTACGCAAGATGCAGAACAAGCTCGGCGCGATGTTCGGGCGGCGCCCGCGGGGTGGTGGCGGTGCCGGGCGCGGCCCGGGCGAAGCCTCCGCGTCCACCCTGGTGCTGATTGCCGTGATCGCGGTGGCGGCACTCATCTACGAGATGTTCTGGCGAATCGATTCCGCGGAGCGCGGCGTGGTGCTGCGGTTCGGCAAGTACGCGACGACCCTGCAGCCCGGGCCCCACTTCCGTTTCCCGCGGCCGATCGAGAAGGTCGTCAAGGTCAACATCGAGCAGATCCGCGGATTCAGCGTCAACGCGACGATGCTGACGAAGGACGAGAACATCACGCAGCTCGAACTCGCGGTGCAGTACCGCATCAAGGACGTGGCGAGCTACCTGCTGAAGATTGCGGATCCGGACCAGACCGTGCAGCGCGCGGCGGAGAGCGCGATCCGCGAAACCATCGGGGGCAACACGTTCGATTTCGTGATCAACGAAGGTCGCGCGAAGGTCGCCGCCGACGCCAGTGCGCTGCTGCAGGAGATGCTCGACATGTACCAGAGTGGCATCGAAGTCACGAGCGTGAACATGCTGAGCGCGACGGCGCCCGAGGATGTGAAGTCCGCGTTCGACGATGCGATCAAGTCGCGCGAGGACAAGCAGCGCAAGATCAACGAGGCCGAGGCGTACCGTAACGAGAACGTCGAACGGGCACAGGGGGAGGCCGCGCGAATCCGGCTGGAAGCCGAGGGCTACAAGGCGCAGGTCGTGTCCCGGGCGGAAGGTGAAGCGCAGCGCTTCACGCAGCTGCTGACCGCCTACGAGGCGGCACCTGAAGTGACCCGCCGGCGCCTGTATCTCGAAACGGTGGAGGCGGTGCTCGGCAGCAGCCAGAAGGTCCTGATGGACGGCGCGGCCGGCAGCAACGTGACCTACCTCCCGCTCGACAAGCTGCTCGAGCGCCGCGCGCCGGCAGCCGGCGCGGCACGGGACACGGCGGAGGCCGTGCCGGATCCGGATGTCTACGATCTGCCGGCCGATGCGGCCGCCCGCCTGCGTGACAACGGCCGGCTGCGGGGGACACGCTGATGCTGCCGCGAATCCTCCTGGCAATTGCGGTCGGCGTGTTCATCGCGTCGCTCAGCATGTTCAGTGTCTACGAACAGGAGCGCGTGATCCTGTTCCAGCTCGGCGAGATCAGGCGGGCCGATCTCAAGCCGGGGCTGCACTTCAAGATTCCGTTCTACCAGAACGTCGTGAAGTTCGACAGCCGCCTGCAGACCATCGAATTCGAGCCACAGCGTTTCCTGACCGGTGAGAAAAAGGACGTGCTGGTCGATTCCTTCGTCCGCTGGAAGATCAACGACGTGGTGCGTTTCTACCTCGCCACCGGCGGAGACCCGCGACGCGCGCAGATCCTGGTCTACCAGAAGGTCAACGACGGACTGCGCAACGAGTTCGGCAAGCGCTCGCTGCAGGAGGTGGTGGCGGGCGACCGCGGCTCGATCCGCGGCATCCTGACGGGCACCAAGGATCTCGGCGAGGAACTCGGCATCGAGATCGTCGACGTCCGCCTGAAGCGGATCGATCTCCCGACCGAAGTGAACAACTCGGTCTACGAACGCATGCGTTCGGAGCGCTCGCGGGTGGCACGTCAGAATCGCGCGAGTGGTGAACGCGAGGCCACGACCATCCGCGCGGACGCCGACCGGCAGCGCTCCGTGATCAGCGCCGAGGCCTACCGGGACTCCGAGATCCTGCGTGGCGAAGGCGACGCGACGGCGGCCGCGATCTACGCCGGCGCCTACGGGCGGAACGCCGAGTTCTACACGTTCTACCGCAGCCTGAACGCGTACCGCGAAAGCTTCGGGTCCAGGCAGGACGTGATGCTGCTGGCGCCGGATTCGGAGTTCTTCCGGTACTTCAATTCACCCGCCCCGCGTTGAGCGGGCGCGCGGCATCGACTGCCGGCGCGAGCGCCGGTGTGCGATGGAGCTGAGTGCATGGCCTGGAACGATTTCGGCGCGGCGCTCGCCCTCTGGCTCGTCCTGGAAGGTGTGCTGCCGTTCCTGAATCCCCGGGGTTTTCGCGAGTCGCTGCACGCGATCCAGCAGTTCAGCGACCGTGGGCTGCGGATGCTCGGCCTGGTCAGCATGGTGGGCGGACTGATGTTGTTGTACGCGGTGCGAGGTTGATCGTGAGTGCGCGAAGTCGTTGGTTGCTGCCGGACGGGGTGGACGAACAGTTGCCGCCGGAGGCCGCGCACCTCGAAAACCTGCGGCGGCGCGCGCTCGACCTGCTGGCCTGCTGGGGCTACGAGCTGTGCCAGCCCCCCGTCGTCGAGTTCCTGGATTCGCTGCTGTCCGGCGTCGGCGAGGATCTCGAGATCCAGACTTTCAAGATCACCGACCAGATCAGCGGACGCATGCTCGGCATCCCGGCCGACATCACGCCGCAGATCGCGCGTATCGATGCGCACCGGCTGCCCGTGCCGGGACCCCAGCGCCTGTGCTACCTCGGGCCCATCCTGCATACGCGTCCCGACAAGTTCGCGGGGTCGCGCAATCCGCTGCAGGTCGGCGCGGAACTCTACGGACATGCCGGCATCGACGCTGACGCGGAGGTCCAGGCGCTGCTGCTGGCGCTGCTCGCGCAGGTGGGCGTGCGCGACGTCACGCTCGAGCTGTGTCACATGGGGATCTTCCGGGGGCTGTCACAGGCCGCCGGCCTGTCCGAGGCCGCGGACGCGGCGCTGCTCGACGCGCTGCTGCGCAAGGCGCGCGACGAGGTGGACGAACTGCTCGGCCAGGCGGGCGTGGCGTCGGCGACTGCGGCGATGTTCCGCGACCTGCTGCGGCTGAACGGCGATGCCGCGGTCGTGCGCGAGGCGCAGGACCGGCTGCGCGCAGCGCCGCCGGTCGTCACCGCAGCCGTGCGTGCGCTTGCCGACCTGGTGGACGGACTCGCGCACCGCTGTCCGGAGGCGACCGTGCACGTCGACTTGGCCGAGCTCCGCGGCTATCACTACCATACCGGCATCATGTTCGCGGCCTACACCCTCGGTCTCGGACGGGCCATCGCCTGGGGTGGCCGCTACGACAACGTCGGTGCGTTCTTCGGACGGGCACGCCCCGCGACGGGGTTCAGCACGGATCTGAAACTCCTCGCCGCGATCAGCTCGTTGCCGCGGGCGGGTGTGTCCCGCGTGTTTGCGCCCGCCGGCAGTGATCCGCGGCTGGTCTCCGCGATCGGCGCGCTGCGCCAGGCGGGACGCGTGGTCGTGCAGGCGCTGCCGGGACAGGCGGGCGACGCGCGCGACGCGGGCTGCGCGGAAGAGCTGAGGGAGATCGACGGACGCTGGCAGGTCGCGCCGCGGGCGTGAAACGGCGCCCGATCATTCATTTTGCGGGGAACAGGCTTTGAGCAAATCGGTAGTCGTGATCGGCGCCCAGTGGGGCGACGAGGGCAAGGGCAAAGTTGTCGACATGCTGACCGAGCGGGTCGGCGCGGTGGTGCGCTTCCAGGGCGGACACAACGCCGGACACACCGTGGTCATCGATGGCGTGAAGACCGTGCTGCACCTGATCCCCTCCGGCATCCTGCGGGCCGGGGTCCGTTGCCTCATCGGCAACGGCGTGGTGCTCTCGCCGTCCGCGCTGCTGGACGAAATCAGGATGCTGGAATCCAAGGGCATCCCGGCGCGTGAACGCATGCAGATCAGTCCGGCCGCCACCCTCATCCTGCCGTATCACGCGGCACTCGACCAGGCGCGCGAGAAGGCGCGCGGGGCACAGGCCATCGGCACCACCGGCCGTGGCATCGGTCCCGCGTACGAGGACAAGGTGGCGCGCCGCGCGCTGCGCGTGGATGACCTGATGTACCGGGAACGCTTTGCGGCCAAGCTCGGTGAAGTGCTCGACTATCACAATTTCGTGCTCGCGAACTATTACAAGGCCGAGCGCGTGGATTTCCAGCAGATCCTCGACGAGCAGATGCGCTTCGCGGAGGAGATCACGCCGATGATCGCGGACGTCGCCGAGATCATCAACGGTATCCAGACTGCCGGCGGCAGCGTGCTGTTCGAAGGTGCCCAGGGCAGCCTGCTGGACGTTGACCACGGTACTTATCCCTTCGTGACTTCGTCGAACACGACGGCCGGTTACGCGGCCACCGGTTCCGGGGCGAGCCCGCGGCGGCTCGATTACATCCTCGGCATCACCAAGGCGTACACCACGCGCGTCGGTGCGGGGCCGTTTCCGACCGAACTGTTCGACGAAACCGGACAGTATCTCGCGACGCGCGGGCACGAATTCGGCGCGACCACCGGCCGGCCGCGCCGTTGCGGCTGGTTCGATGGCGTCGCGTTGCGGCGCGCGCGCATGACCAACGGCATCTCCGGGCTGTGCGTCACCAAGCTCGACGTACTCGACGGACTCGACGAGATCCGCCTGTGCGTGGGATACCGGACCGCGGCGGGTGAACAGGCGGGTGCGATCAACGGCGCGGAGTCGATGGCAGCGGTACTGCCGGTGTACGAGACGATGCCGGGCTGGCGCGATTCGACCCTCGGTGTTACCGAGTACGATCGGCTTCCGGAGAACGCGCGGCGGTATCTCGCGCGCATCGCTGAGATCGCCGAGTGTCCGATCGACATGATTTCCACCGGCCCCGACCGCGCGCACACGATCGTCCTCCGACATCCGTTCGGTGCATGAGCGTGCGCGATCCGTTCGAATGGTTCGCCGCGTGGCTGGCGGATGCCGAACGTCAGGAACCGACCAACCCTTCAGCGGCCTCCGTCGCCACGGTCGGCGCTGACGGACGACCCTCTGTCCGCATGGTGCTGCTGCGAGGGTTCGACACCAGAGGCTTCGTGTTCTACACGAACCTCGAGAGCCGGAAGGGCGGCGAACTTCGGCGCCACCCCGTCGCCGCGCTGTGTTTCTACTGGAAGTCGCTTGGCCGGCAGGTGCGGGTGGAAGGCGCCATCGAACTCGTGTCCGACGCCGAAGCCGATGCGTACTTCGCAAGCCGGCCACGTGATTCCCAGATCGGCGCGTGGGCATCACAGCAGTCGCAGGTCCTCGAGACGCGGTTCGCGCTGGAGAAGCGGGTGGCGCAGTTCGCCGCGCGTTTCGGCTTCGGCACCGTGCCGCGACCACCGTTCTGGTCCGGCTACCGCGTCGTGCCGGATGCGATCGAATTCTGGGCGGAAGGCGCGTTCCGCCTGCACGATCGGACGCAGTACCAGCGTGACGGCGACACCTGGACAGTGAGCAAGCTGTACCCCTGATCCGGTGTCGGGAGCGCGTTCAGCTCCTGCCGCGCCGCGCCGCTATCCTCCTGGCCAACCCGGGCCGATCGAGGTGAAACAGGCCATGCAACAGGCGGACATCGGCGTCATCGGACTCGCGGTCATGGGCCGCAACATCGCGCTCAACCTGGCGGACCACGGATTCACCGTCGCCGTCCACAACCGTACGCGCGCGAAAGCCGCGCAGCTGGTTGCCGGGCATCCGCACCTGCCGCTCGTCGACTGTGCCACGCTGGAAGCGTTCGTCGCCGCGCTGACGCCGCCGCGCGTCTGCCTGCTGATGATCCAGGCGGGTGCGGCGGTCGACGCGCAGCTGCAGCAGCTGCTGCCGCTGCTCGCCGCGGGCGACATCGTGATCGACGGTGGCAACTCACTGTGGGAGGACACCGATCGGCGCCTGGCGATGCTGCGCGAACACGGCATCCATTACATCGGCATGGGCATTTCGGGCGGCGAGGAAGGCGCGCGGCACGGACCGTCGCTGATGCCGGCCGGGGCCGCGGCAGCGTGGCCACGCATACAGCCGATGTTCCAGGCCATCGCGGCCCAGGTTGACGGTGCGCCGTGCTGCCAGTGGATCGGCGACGGCGGCGCCGGACACTACGTGAAAATGGTCCACAACGGGATCGAGTACGGCGACATGCAGCTGATCGGGGAAGCGTACCAGCTGTTGCGCGAGGGGGTCGGGCTCACGCCAGACGCACTGCAAGCCACGTTTCAACGCTGGAACACCGGGCCGCTCGAATCGTACCTGGTCGAAATCACCGCGGACATCCTCGGCGTGCGAGGCGCGCAGGGCGGGCTGTTCATCGATGACGTGCTCGATGCGAGCGGGCAGAAAGGCACCGGACGCTGGACGGCGCGCAATGCGATCGATCTCGGGGTGCCGCTGACCCTCATCACCGAGGCCGTCAGCAGCCGGTTCCTGTCCACCCTGAAGACCGAACGCGAAGCTGCGGCCAGGATCCTCGGCCGCGGCGGCGTGACCGGGGACGGCGCGGCGGCGGCGGACATGGTCGAGGCGGTCGAGTCCGCACTGTACTGCGCGAAGATCGTGTCCTACGCGCAGGGATTCATGCTGCTTGCGGCCGCCGCCGCGCATTACGGCTGGCAGCTCGCGTTCGGCGACATCGCGCTCGTGTGGCGTGGCGGTTGCATTATCCGCAGCCGGTTCCTCGATCGCATCAAGGCTGCCTATGCCCGCGATCCGGCACTTGCCAACCTGCTCGTGGATGAATTCTTCGCGGACGAGCTCGCGCGTCACGCCGCCGGCTGGCGACGCGCGGTGGGTTTCGGCGTGGAACGCGGCATTCCGCTGCCCGGCTGCAGCGCGGCGCTGGCGTTCTTCGACGGTTATCGCAGCGCGCGGCTGCCCGCGAACCTCCTGCAGGCGCAGCGCGACTATTTCGGTGCGCATACCTACGAGCGCGTCGACGCTCCGCGCGGCCGGTATTTTCACCTGGACTGGACCGGCACCCGCACGGAGCGTTCGGCCGATGAGTGATCCCTGCACGTACGTGATCTTCGGCGCGACGGGCAACCTGTCATCGATCAAGCTGCTGCCCGCGCTCTATCACCTCGACCGCGCCGGACGTCTCAACGGTGACCTGCGCATCCTGTGCTGCGGGCGGAGCGAGTACACCCGGGACCGCTGGGTGGAGACGGTGGCCGAGTGGGTCGGCGCGCGTGCGCGCGGCGGGCTCGATCCGGAGGTGTTCGCGCGTTTCGCCGCCCGGCTGGACTACTTCCGCGGCGATCTGCACGACCCGGCGATGTACCCGGCGCTGGAGGAACAGCTGCGCAGCACAGCCACCGGCAACGCCGCGTTCTACATGTCGGTAGGGCCTGCGGAGTTCGGCCTCATCACCGAACGGCTCAGCGCGCACGGCATGCTGGACGAGCGGCACGGCTGGCGACGAGTCGTGGTGGAGAAGCCGTTCGGCTACGACCTGGTCAGCGCACAGGATCTGCAGCGCAAGCTCGCGCGCCACGTCGACGAGTCCCAGGTCTATCGCATCGATCACTACCTCGGCAAGGCGACTGTCCAGAACGTGCTCGTGTTCCGCTTCGCGAACCTGATGATGGAACCGCTGTGGAATCGCGATCACATCGATCACGTGCAGATCACGCACGCCGAAACGCTGGGAGTCGGTTCCCGCGGCGGGTTCTACGACGCTGCCGGCGCGCTGCGCGACATGATCCAGAGTCACCTTCTCCAGCTGCTCACCCTGGTCGCGATGGAACCGCCGGCCGTGATGGAAGCCGAATCCCTGCGCGACGAGAAAGTGAAGGTGCTGAAGTCGGTGCGGCCCATCTCGCGTGGCGCCGTGCACGGGCAGGCTTACCGGGCGCAATACGCGGCAGGCGAGGTGTGCGGCGCGCGCGTCGATGCCTATCGCGATGAACCGAAGGTCGATCCGCGGAGTACGACGGAGACCTATGCCGCGCTGAAGCTCTACATCGACAACTGGCGCTGGCGCGGTGTCCCGTTCTACCTGCGTACCGGCAAGCGCATGGCCGAGGCCCGTTCGATGGTCTCGATCTGCTTCAAGCATCCGCCACTGCAGTTTTTCCGCGGCACCGATGTCGAGCGCCTGCATTCGAACTGGGTGATTCTCGGCATCCAGCCGGAGGAATCTCTGCGCGTCGAGATCACCGCGAAACAGCCCGGGCTCGAGATGCGCACGCGGCAGCTGTCGCTCGACGCCCACTTCCGCGATGGCGGTCACGAGAAGACCGACGCGTACGAAGACCTGCTCCTCGACGTCATCCGCGGTGACCGCTCGCTGTTCCTGCGCTACGACGAGGTCGAGTATGCCTGGCGCGTGGTGGACTCGGTGCTGTCGGTGTGGGCGAGCGAGACGGACTACATCCCCACGTACACGGCGGGCAGCTGGGGTCCACGTGAATCCCGCCGCATCTTCGATCGCGAAGAGCATCGCTGGCGGCACACGCTGGACCCGCAGAGTCCCGAGGAATAACCCGAACGCCCGCATGACCGGACTGGCCTGGCAGGTATGTGCCGACGCTTCCGCGCTCGCCAGGGCGGCGGCCGACAGGGTGCTCGTCCTCGCCACGCAGGCCCTCGCCGCGCGTGAGGTCTTCCGGATCGCGCTCGCCGGCGGTCGCACGCCGGCCGCGACCTACGCGCTGCTGCGGGACGCCGACACGGACTGGTCGCGCTGGCATATCTATTTCACCGACGAGCGTTGCGTGGGGCCGCGCGATCCGGCGCGCAATGCCCACATGACGCGGGAGTCGTGGCTGGATCACGTGACCGTGCCGGCAGCCCAGGTCCATGCCATCCCGGTGGAGTACGGCCCGCGCGTGGCGGCGAGCCGCTACGGAGAGGACGTGGCGCGGATCACACCGTTCGATGTCGTCATGCTCGGGATCGGCGAAGACGGGCACACGGCCAGTCTCTTTCCGGGGCGCCCATCCATGCCCGAAGCCTGGGCGGTGGCCGTCGATGACGCCCCCAAGCCCCCGGCGAACCGGGTGAGCCTGGGGCTGCGTGCACTGCGGGCCACGCGCGAGGTGCTGGTGCTCGCGAGCGGACCGGACAAGCAGTCGGCGTTGTCGGCATGGCGCGCGGGCGCGCCGCTGCCGATTGCAGAGGCGACCGCCGGCATGAACGGCACGGTGTTCGTCGACCGCGCGGCATTCAGGATATGAAGCGCGGCTTCCAGTCGATGCCCTCGGTGGTATCGAGCGGTGCGACGTGGGCATTGCCGCCGCGCGTCGAGCGCTCCTCCGTGTAACGGGCGAGTTCGAGCCGCGCTATCTGGTTCCGATGCACCTCGTCGGGACCATCGGCGATGCGGATCGCCCGCGCCTTCACGTAGGCCTGGGCCAGACCGTACTCGCCGGAGACCCCGGCCGCGCCGAACGCCTGGATTGCCCAGTCGATCACCTGGCAGGCCATGTTCGGAACGGCCACCTTGATCATCCCGATTTCCTTCAGGGCCGCCTTGTTGCCCACCGTGTCCATCATGTGCGCTGCTTTCAGCGTGAGCAGGCGCGCCTGGTCGATCAGGATCCGGGCGTTCGCGATGCGCTCGAGCGTGACAGTCTGCTCGGAGACCATCCGGCCGAACGTTTTGCGCTGCTTCGCGCGGCGGCACATGCGCTCCAGCGCCCGCTCGGACGCGCCGATGAGCCGCATGCAGTGATGGATCCGCCCGGGACCGAGACGTCCCTGGGCGATTTCGAATCCCCGCCCTTCGCCAAGCAGCATGTTCGAGGCCGGCACGCGCACGTCGCGGAAGTGCACTTCCGGATGACCATGCGGGGCGTCGTCGAATCCGAAGACCGGATGCATCCGCTTGATCGTCACGCCGGGATGCGGCAGCGGCACCAGGATCATCGACTGCTGCCGGTGCCGATTGGGATTGTCCGGGTCCGACTTGCCCATCAGGATCAGGATCCGGCAGCGCGGATCGAGCGCACCGGAGGTGTACCACTTGCGGCCGTTGATCACGTACTCGTCGCCGTCACGCACGATGCGGGTTTCGATGTTCGTCGCGTCCGACGACGCGACCTCGATCTCCGTCATCGCGAAGGCGGACCGGATCTCGCCGGCCAGCAGCGGTTCCAGCCACTGCTTCTTCTGCGCGTCGGTGCCATAGCGCTCCAGTACTTCCATGTTGCCGGTGTCCGGTGCCGCACAGTTGAAGATTTCCGGCGCGAACAGCGAGCGGCCCATCTCCTCGCACACGGGCGCGTACTCCAGGTTGGTGAGACCGCCGCCGCGATCACTCTCCGGCAGGAACAGGTTCCACAGTCCCGCGGCACGGGCCTTGGCCTTCAGCGCTTCCAAGGTCGGGATGGGTTGCCAGCGGTCACCTTCAGCGGTCTCCTGGAGCATCCGCTCCTCGTTGGGATAGACGTGCTCCGCCATGAACGCGGCCACGCTTGCGACCAGTTCCCGGGTCCTGGCGGTGTACTCGAAATCCATCAGCAGCCTCCTCGAAACGGTGGACAGGGTGCGCCGGGGCGAGCGGCCACGCGGCGCGCATCGGCGCCATCCTAGGTTCGTGCCGCTGGAATAGTCCAATCGATCGTTGCCGGGTTCGCCATGGTGTGACTGCGTGGGGCGTTCGCATCGTCCGGAACGCCGCTGTCGCCGCGGGCGCGCCGACGACTGGACTCGTTCCGAGAGTGTTTCTACGATGACGACCCCGCAGCCTCGGAGGATTCGTCCCCATGCCACGCCACCATTTCGACCTCGATGGAAAGATCGCGCTCGTCGCCGGCGGCAGCCGCGGCATCGGCGAATCGATCGCGCGCATTCTCGCCGAGTACGGCGCGCACGTGATCGTGTCGAGCCGCAAAGTGGAGGGATGCCAGGCCGTGGCGGATGCGATCCGCGCAGACGGCGGCAGCGCCGAGGCGTTCCCGTGCCACATCGGCAACCTCGAACAGATCGAGGAGGTTTTCCGGCACGTGGACACGACCCACGGGCGTATCGATATTCTCGTCAACAACGGGGTTGCGAATCCCTACTACGGTCACGTACTGGACACGCCGGTATCGGCATTCGAGAAGACGCTCGAAGTCAACCTGCGCGGCTACTTCTACATGTCGGTGGCCGCGGGGAAGCGCATGCGTGAGCAGGGCAAGGGGGCCATCGTGAACGTCGCGTCCGCGAACGGCATCACGCCCGGTGACAAGCAGGCCGTCTATTCGATCACGAAAGCGGGGATCCTGAACATGACGCGCGCGTTCGCGAACGAATGCGGCCCGTTCGGGATCCGCGTGAACGCGCTGATCCCCGGCGTGACCAAGACCCGGTTCGCCCAGGCGCTGCACGACGACGAATCCTTCCTGGCGCCCGCGCGGGCGCGCACGCCGCTCGGGCGCTCCGCGGAGCCGTCGGAAATGGCGGGAGCAGTCCTCTACCTGGTCTCCGACGCCGCCTCCTACACGACGGGCAGCTTCGTGACGGTGGACGGCGGATACCTGGCCTGAACCACTGCATCGAGCCTTTCATCTCATCCACGCACCTGCGCCGAACGGCCACGGCGCAATGCCTGGCACGACGATGTGGAGTCAATGGCAACCCATGCGCGCGGGTGTCAGGGCGATTCCGATACAATGCGGGTGATCACCGCTTCCAGGACAGGTACGCATGAGTCTTCTCGTCAACCGGCGTGACGTCGAATTCTTCCTGTACGAGTTTCTCCGGATCGACGGGCTGACCGCGCGGGCACGCTACTCCGGGCAGGACCGGGCGGTATACGACGCGATCCTGGATGCCGCCGAAACCCTTGCAACGGAGCAGTTCGCGCCGCACGCGGCCAAGGCGGACGAGGAGGAACCGGCGTTCGACGGCCGGCGCGTGCGCCTGATCCCGGAAGTCAAGGAAGCGCTGGACGCCTACGTGGAAGCCGGTTTCATGGGGGCATCCTTCGACACTGCGCTCGGCGGCATGCAGTTGCCCTGGACGATCGCGCAGTGCTGCGCGCTCTATTTCAACGCGGCGAACATCTCCACCACCGCGTATCCGTTCATCACGATTGCCGCCGCCAACCTGCTGAGTACCTTCGGCTCGTCGGAGCAGAAGCGGAAGTACCTCGAACCCCTGGTGGCGGGGCGCTACTACGGCACGATGTGCCTGTCCGAGCCGCAGGCGGGTTCTTCGCTCGCCGACATCCGCACGCGCGCGGTCCCGCAGCCGGAAGGTCATTACCTTCTCACGGGCAACAAGATGTGGACCTCGGCGGCGGAACACGATCTGTCCGAGAACATCATCCACATGGTGCTCGCGAAGATCCCCGGCGGCCCGCCCGGGGTGAAGGGCATCTCGCTGTTCATCGTGCCGAAGTACCACGTGAATGACGATGGCTCGTGCGGCACGCGCAACGATGCGACCATCGCGGGACTCAATCACAAGATGGGATACCGGGGCACGGTGAACACCGTTTTCAACCTCGGTGACCACGGGCAGTGCGTGGGATACCTGGTGGGTGAGCCGCACCAGGGCCTCTCCTACATGTTCCACATGATGAACGAAGCACGGATCGGGGTCGGCCTGGGGGCGGTTGCGCTCGGCTACACGGGGTACCTGCATTCGCTGAAGTACGCGCGCGAACGCCCGCAGGGGCGGTTGCATGGCAACAAGGACCCTGCGAGCCCGCAGGTTCCGATCCTCCGGCACGCGGATATCCGTCGCCTGCTGATCGCGCAGAAGGCAGCCGCAGAGGGCGGACTCGCGCTCGTACTGTATTGCGCCCACCTGCTCGACCTCCAGCGCACGAGTACGGATCCGGCGGAGGCTGCGCGGGTCGGCCTGCTGCTCGACCTGTTGACCCCGGTTGCCAAGTCGTGGCCGGCCGAGTTCTGCCTGGAGGCGAACAAGCATGCGATCCAGATCCTGGGCGGCGCAGGGTACACCCGCGACTACCCGGTCGAACGCTTCTACCGGGACAACCGGCTGAACCCGATTCACGAGGGGGCGCACGGTATCCATGGGCTCGACCTGCTGGGGCGCAAGGTTGCGATGCAGGGCGGCGCTGCACTCAAGGCGCTCGCGGAGGAGGTCGCCGCGACGGTGAAGGCGGCGCGCACGCACCCGTCGCTCGACTCTCACGGGCGCGCGCTCGCGCAGACGTTCGAGCAGCTGCTCGTCACCACCGAGCGACTTGGCGACCTGCGTGATCACGGGGATGCCGAGCGCGCGCTCGCCAATGCCGGCCTCTACCTGGACGTCTTCGGCCACGTGATCATCGCGTGGCTGTGGCTTCGCCAGGCAATGCTCGCGACGACCGCACTGGCAGCCGCGACGGTGGACGGGGATTTCTATCGTGGCAAGCTGCAGGCCTGCCAGTACTTCTATCGCTACGAACTCGCCAAGGTGCCCGAGCGACTCAACCTGCTCGCCGCCGCGGACGACACCTGCCTCGCGATGCGCGACGAGTGGTTCTAGGGAGAAACGACGCATGAACATGCAAGATTATGCTGCCGAGCGCGCGCGCTTCCGCTGGGAACCGCCGGCAAATTTCAATTTCGCCCGCGACGTGATCGATCCGTGGGGTGAGCGCGATCCCGCGAAGCTCGCGATGCTGTGGGTGGACGATCACGGGCACGAGCGACGGATCACGTACCGTGAGATGAGCGCGCGGTCACGCCAGCTGTGCAACGTGCTCGCCGCGGCGGGGATCCGGCGTGGAGACACCGTGATCGTGATGCTTCCGCGCGTCGTCGCCTGGTGGGAGGTGGTGACCGCGTGCCTGCGGATGGGTGCCATCGTGTCACCCGGCACCGGGCAGCTTGCGCCCAAGGATCTGGCGTACCGTATCGAGGCATCGGGTGCGAAAGCCTTCGTGACGGAGGCGAAGCAGGTCGACAAGCTCGCCGCGATTCCTGAAGCCTCGGCTTCCCTGCGCCTGAAACTGTGCGTCGATGGTGCGCCGGACGGCTGGACCGACTACGAAGCCACGGTCGGCGCGGCGTCGGACCGCTTCGACGCGGCGGACACCGCACCGGACGACGATGCCCTGTGCTATTTCACGTCCGGCACCACGGGCTACCCCAAGATGGCGATCCAGACCCAGGGCTATGGACTCGCGCACCAGATCACCGGACGCTACTGGCTCGACCTGACACCGGACGACCTGCACTGGAACCTGAGCGACACCGGGTGGGCGAAGGCGGCGTGGAGTAGTTACTTCGCACCGTGGAACTGCGGGGCAACGCTGTTCATCCATCACAGCGACGTGTTCGATCCCAAGCGCACGCTGGATCTGCTCGCGCAGTACCCGGTCACGACATTCTGCGGCGCGCCGACGATCTACCGCATGCTGGTGCTCCAGGATCTGGACGCCTACCGCTTTCCGCATCTGCGCCACGTGGTGGGCGCGGGTGAGCCGCTGAACCCGGAGGTGATCGACACCTGGCAGAAAGCCACCGGGCTCACGATCCGCGACGGTTATGGCCAGACCGAATCGGTGCTGCTGTGCGCGAGCTTCCCCTGCCTGCCGGTCAAGTTCGGCTCGATGGGGCGACCGTCCCCCGGGATCGATCTCGCCGTGATCGACGACGACGGCAACCCGCTGCCGCCCGATCGCGAAGGCGATGTCGCGGTGCGCGTGGCACCGCGGTGGCCGCCCGGGCTTTTCAAGGAGTACCGCGGGGACGAGGAACGGACCCGGAAGTGTTTCCGGCACGGGTGGTATCTCACCGGCGATCGGGCGTACGTCGATGCGGAGGGGTATTTCTGGTTTGTCGGCCGCGCCGATGATGTGATCAACTCGGCGGGCTATCGCATCGGGCCGTTCGAAGTGGAGAGTGCACTGCTGGAGCATCCAGCGGTGGCGGAATCCGCGGTGGTGTCCAGTCCGGACGAGATGCGTGGCGAGGTGGTGAAGGCGTTCGTGGTGCTGAAACCCGGGTTCGCCGGGGATGCGGCGCTCGCCAAGGCGCTGCAGGAGCACGTCAAGACGGTCACCGCCCCCTACAAGTACCCGCGCAAGGTCGAGTTCGTGACGTCGCTGCCGAAGACCGTGAGCGGCAAGATCCGGCGGGTGGAGCTGCGCGATCGCGAATGGAAGTGAGCGTATACGCGCGGCCGGTACGATGCCCGGGCACCGGTTGACCGGGGATCCGGCCGTCGCGCGGCGGGTTGCGCTCGTCACGCTCGTCGTCAGTTCGTTCGCGCTGCCGCTGATGCTGTCGGCGGTGCACGTCGCGCTGCCGTCGGTCGCGCGGGCGCTGCGACTCGATGCGGTCACGCTCAGCTGGGTGCAGCTCACGTTCCTCACCGCGAGCGCGGCGACCGTGCTCGCGTTCGGGCGTCTCGCCGACCTGGTCGGCCGCAAACGGGTATTCACGGTCGGCACCTTCGCGCTGCTCGGCGCCTCGCTGCTGGCAGCCGCGGCCACGGATGCGGCAATGCTGCTGACCGCGCGCTGCCTGCAGGGCATGAGCGCGGCGATGATCTACGCCACGCAGATCGCGATCCTGACCTCCATCTATCCCCCCGAGCAGCGCGGGCGTGCGATCGGCACCTTGGTCTCGGCGGTGTATTTCGGGCTCACCTTGGGCCCGCTCGTCGGCGGCTGGCTCGTCCAGGCGTTTTCGTGGCGCGCGGCGTTCGTTGCCCAGGTGCCGCTCGCCGTGCTGGTCATCGCGTGGGGGCTGCCCCGCATGCATGGTGAATGGAAGGCAGAACATCCGGGGCGCTTCGACGCGCCGGGCGCGCTGCTGTACGCGGCCTCGATCGTCGCGCTGATGTGGGGAGGTGCCGCGCTGCCGGATCGCATGGGGGCGCTCGGCGTGGTCGGCGGGATCATCGGGATGGTGGTGTTCGTCCGTCATCAGCACGGTCGGCCCGATCCGCTGTTCGACGTGTCGCTGTTCTACACGAATCGCGTGTTCACCTTGTCGTCGCTGGCGTCGCTGCTGATGTACGCGACGACGTACTCGACGCTCGTGCTCGTCAGTCTCTACCTGCAGTACCTCAAGGATCTGCCGCCAGCGCGGGCGGGGATGGTGATGCTGGCGCAGCCGCTGGTCTCCGCGCTGCTGTCACCGCTCGCCGGGCGCCTGTCCGATCGCATCGAACCGCGCGTGATCGCGAGCGCCGGCGTGGCCGCCACGGCGGTCGGGCTGTTCCTGCTCGCGCGACTGGACGCTGCGTCCCCGCTCACTGCCGTGGTGGGATGTCTCGTGATGACCGGCATCGGGTTCAGCCTGTTCTCGTCACCGAACGCGAATGCCATCATGAGCGGGGTGGACAAGCGGCTGTACGGGACCGCCGGCGCGATCGTCGCGACGATGCGCATCCTCGGGCAGCTCGCCAGTATGGGGCTCGTCGCGGCCGCGTTCGCGCTGACGATGGGCCGGATTGAGATCACCCCCGCGTCCTACCCCGCGCTCGGCGACGCGCTCCACCTGAGTTTCATGATCGCGGTGGTGCTGTGCGTGCCGGCGCTGCTGTGTTCGCTCGCGCGGGGGCGCATGCGCTGACCGAGGATCCGCGCGGCCCGTGGCACCGTGGTTCAGAAGCTGTCCAGTGCGTCGAGGTCGTCGATCGCGACTGCCATGCGCCGGATGAACTCCAGCGACGTATCCGGCGGCTGCATCAGCGGCGCCTCCGGCGGCTGGCCGAGCGTGCCCGTCCACCACGCGAGCGCCGCGAAGAGCTGCTGGCGGTACAGCCGCCATGCGTCGTCGAACGCAAGGCGGGGACCGCCGCGCGCGGCGAGTTCGGCGAGGTAGAAAGCGAGGAGATCACGCTCCCAGGCGCGGCGGTTCTCCGGTACGGTGGCGGTCGACACGCAGTAGGCGAAATCGCGGCTCCAGTTCCCTTTGCAGCAGTTCTGCCAGTCGTTCAGCCCCATGGTGCCGTCGCGGCAGATGAACCAGTTCTTCAGATGGACATCGTTGTGCGTGAACGTGCGCGGCAGCTCGGCGTGGCGCGCCACGCACCGCAGCGTGGCCGGCCACACCTCGGCCTCACGCGCGAACAGGCGCGGCGGGATCACGGAGCGCGCCTGCGTGAAGCCGCGGAGGCACGCCTCGGCGAAGCCCGCATCGTCCACCGTGATCGTGAAGAACGTCTCCCAGCGGGAGAACGGTGCGAGCGTGGTGTCGAGCTCCGGGCTCGCGTAGAAGCGCCCGTGAACCGTGGCGAGCAGCTCGAGCTGGCTCTTCACCTGCGCAAAGGTGAGGGCGGTATCGATCTGGCAGAAGTCGATCTCCGCCCGCAGGTCCCGCATTACGATCAGCGAGTTCAAAGTCGTGGGATCGAAGCGCGCGAACAGCGCCTCAGGCGCGCGGATATCGAGCAGCGGGCGCACGCGGGTGTAGAAGTTGACTTCCGCCTGCACGCCCTCGTTCATGCCGAGCATGTAGCGACTCGCGAGACTCTGGGTGCCCTTGCAGAACACGCTCGATGGCAGCCCGGCAGCATGTCCGGTCTCGTTCCACGCAAGCACGATCCGGCGGCGGCTCGAAGTGCCCTCATCGCGCGGACCGAGTTCCATGCCGGTCAGCGCCGCACCGGGTGTCTCCCGGGCGAGGACGTTGGTCAGCCATGCAGGCGTGATCGCTTCGTAGGTGAGGGGAAGCTGCTCCGCGGTCACCGGAACGGCGTCGGCGCGCTGCTCCGCGTCGTACCTGCGTCTGATCTCGTCGAACGTGATGGTCATGCGTCGCGCCTCGTATCCCGACATGGAGCCGTGCCGAGACTGTCCCACATCGCATCGCAGCGGCAAGCCGGCCGGCAGGCAGGGACCGGATACCGGGTGAAGAGATTCCCCAGCCGCGGGCGGCGTTCCGGCGTGGGGCGTGCGCGTGGCACCTTCAATGAAGCGCAAGCAGCCAGGCCGGCAAGGTGATGACGGCGAGAATCGTCGCGCTCGAGACGATGAACGCGACGAGTTCCCCGTTGCCGCCCATGCGTACCGCCAGGATGTACGAGGAGGACGCGCTCGGCAGCGCCGCGAACAGCACGACCATCTGTGTCTGCACGGTCGAGAGACCGGCGAGGTGCGCGAGGCTGAACGCGCAGGCGGGGACCAACAACAGCTTGACCGCGACCATCCAGGCCGCCAGCGCGGGTGCTTCGCGCACGCCGATCAGCCTCAGACCCGCGCCCACGGTCATCAGCCCAAGGGGTACCGAGGCCTGACCGAGCCGGCCCAGGAACATCTCCAGCGGTCCAGGCAGGGTGCCGCCCGCGATGTTGAACAGGAACCCGGAGACGGTGGCGAGGATCAGCGGATTGCGCAGCAGCTCGCGCCACAGGTGCGCGTCCTGTGCGCGTGCGAGTCCCCACACCGAGAGGAGATTGCAGACCGGAACCGCGCAGCCGATCAGCATGCCGATGAGCGCGAGTCCGGCCGGGCCGCCGAGCGCCGCGGCGGGCGCGAGCGCAAGGAACGAATTGAACCGGAACGCGCACTGCACGGCGGAGGCGAACGTGCGCGGCTCGACCCTCAGGCAGGGTTTGGCGAGGTAGCCGAGCGCGGCGCCCGCGAGCGTGGCGAGCACCCCCACGGCGACGAAGCGCCCGGCACCGTCATCGAACGGCGCGCGCGCGATCGCGACGAACAGCAGCGCGGGGAAGAGCACGAAGTAGACGAGCCGCTCGAGGCCGCGCCAGAACTCGCTGCCGAACGCGGCGAGCCGGCGCAGGAGTGCGCCGAGCAGGATGAAAGCGAAATCGGGCAGGATCAGCGATGCGCCGGACATCGGCGCGTCAGGTCACCGGGCGCCGCGCGCGGGCCGGAACCCGGCGGCGGAGAATCACAGGACGGCGCACACCGCGTCGCAGAAGAAATCGATGTTTCGCTGGTTGATGCCCGCGACGTTGATACGGCTGGAGTCCACCATGTAGATGCTGAATTCCTGCCTGAGGCGCTGCACCTGCTCCTTGGAAAGCCCCAGGAAGGAGAACATGCCGCGTTGTCTCGGAATGAAGTCGAAACGCCCGCCGCCAAGCCGCGCGCGGAAATGCTCGGCAAGCTGCGCGCGCAAGGTGTTGATGCGATCACGCATCTCGGTCAGCTCCGCGTCCCATTCGCGACGGAGGGTCGCGTCGGCGAGGATCCGGCCGACCAGTGCACCGCCGTAGTTCGGCGGCATCGAGTAGATCCCGCGCGCCACGTTCTGTACCTGGCCGTAAACGACGTCGGCTTCCGCCGGAGAAGGCGACACGACCGACAGCGCCCCGACGCGCTCGCGGTAGAGCCCGAAATTCTTCGAACAAGAACTCGCGACGAGCAGCTCCGGTACGGTGGCCGCGAGCTTGCGCACGCCGTAAGCATCCGCGGCCAGCCCGAGCCCGAGGCCGAGGTATGCGAGGTCGACGAATGGCGTGAAGCCGCGCGCGGCCGCGATCGCCGCGACCCGATCCCACTGTGCAGGTTCGAGGTCGACGCCGCACGGGTTGTGGCAGCAGCCATGGAGCAGCACGAGATCACCGCGGCCGATGCCGTTCAGCGCGTCGCACATCGCGTCGAACCTGAGTCCCTGCGCGGCGGCGTCGTAATAGGGATACGTCCTGATCTCCAGGCCTGCATCGCCGAGCAGCGGGACATGGTTCGCCCAGGTCGGATCGCTGACCCAGATCGCGGTCCCCGGGCGCGCGCGATTGATGAGTTCGGCGGCCACGCGCAGGGCGCCGCAGCCTCCCGGCGCCTGCACGGTCCGCACGCGGTTCCCACTGAGCGCAGGCGCGTCGTCGCCGAAGATCAACCGCTCGATCTGCGTGTTGAACGTCGCGTCACCCGGCGGTCCGACATAGGTCTTGCTGGTCTCTTCCGCGCGGTGCTGCGCGTCGGCCTTCTGCACGACGGCCATGATCGGCGTGTGGCCGGCCTCGTCCTTGTACACGCCCACGCCGAGGTCGACCTTGCGGGGATTGGCGTCCTGCCGGAAGGCCGCCATCAGGCCGAGAATCGGGTCGGGTTGGAGGGCTTTCAGGGTCTCGAACATCGTGCGTCTCTGCCGCGGAACAGCGAGCGCGCATGATATCGGGCAGCGCAGCAAATGAGAACCGGACGGCGGCCGCGCGATCGCGGCGGCGCGCGGGAGTTCAGTCCACGAAGCACTGCTGCGCCGCCGAGGCGTATCGCAGTGCATCGATCTCCGCCTGGACGTCCGCGCCGCCCGCGGCATCGTTGTAGGCCTGCACGCCACTGAACGCGAGGTAGTAGAACGCCGGCGTGAAGATCGTACCGATGAACACCGCCGCGCGATTGCGTGGATCGTCGGTGTACGCGGGCTTGTAATCGTACTGGGCTCGGAGGAGTGCCACGCGCCTCTCGTACAGTGCCGCGCAGGATTGCCCCGGCGGTACGGTAACTGCACGCGGCGCCGCGGGGCCGAGAAGCATGCGCTGCCCGTCGCCGAGCCGGTCGTACACGAACTGTTCGGACCGCGCGCTGACCTGCTCGGGCGTGGGCCAGACCGGTCGCGCGCTCGCGGGCGGCACGGCGGCCAGCGCGGCGACGGACACCAGAACGTGGATCGGCAGGCGGAACGGCAGCATCGGGGCGATCTCGCGGCTCGGATACCGCTGTGTCGGCCCGGTCGGCGGGCGACTTGAACGGTCTCCGGGAGTACTCACAGGAACGCCCCGGGGCGCGGCTGACCGAGCGCGAGCGCGCCGTACAGGGCCAGGTTCGCCTCGTGCGCGAGAAACCCGTGGCAGTTGATCGCGCTGACGTCCTGGAACGCCTGCTGCAGCGGATGCTCCCCTTGCAGGACGGCACCGCCGGCCTGCAGGAACAGCATCTGTACCGCGCGCAGGCATTCGCGCATCGCCTGGCTCGTCTGCAGGTTCACGGACGCGGATTGGAGCGGTGTCATCGGCACGCCGTCCTCGGCGCGGGCGCGGATGCAATCCCCCGCCTCGGCGAGCAGCAGGCGCGCAGTGTCGATGGCAAGTCGCGCGTTCGCGATGACTTCGTGGGTGGCGGGAGCCTCCGCGCGCGTCAGCCCGGGCAGCGGGTACGCGCCGGCCGCCGCGCCCTTGTCACGCAAGTGGGTCACGAACGCCTGCCATGCGGCCTCCGCGGCCCCGAGTGCCGGCCCGGCGAGGTTCAGCACCAGCATCGGTACGAAGGCCGCCCGGAACAGCGCGCCCGGGTTCAGTGACGCGCCGGGCGTGCGATAGGCCGTCGCGTCCGCGTACGACAGGAAGCGGTGCGCCGGCACGAAAAGGTTCTCCGCGAGCAGGCTGATGCTGCCGGTGGACTGCAACCCCGAGACCTGCCAGTCGTCCAGTTCCGCGACCGCGTCGCCGGGGATCAGCAGGCAGCCCGCGTCGACCACGTTGCCGGTGGCGTCCCGCACGAGCGCGCCGAACAGGCCCCATTCGCGGGCGGCGGCGCCCGAGCAGAACGTGAACCGGGCGCGCTCGACGTGGTATCCGCCATCGACCCGGCGGACGCTGTTCTTCGCGGGGTTCAACGACGCGCAGACGAGGGGATCGGGATTGCGTGCGAACACCTCCTGCTGGGCGGTCTCCGGGAACAGCGCGAGCACCCAGTTGTGGATCTGGTAGATCGCGAGCACCCATGCGCTCGCCGGGCAGGCTTCGGCCACGCGGGCGACCAGCGGAAGCACGTCTGCCATGTGCAGTTCGTCGCCGCCGAACCGGCGCGGGTTGTATACGCGCACGAGGCCCGCGGCGCGCAATGCATCGACATTGGCGCGCGGCAGGCGGCGTGCCAGGCGGCCCGCCGGCGCCTGTGCGCGCAGCGCGGGCAGCAGTTCATCGACCGCGTCGCGCAGGCCGGACAGGCGATCGGACGCATGATTCGGGACGGCATTCATCGGGCACTCTCCTTGGTCCGCCACGCGGGTTTCCGTGCGGTCGGATGATAGGCGGTGTGCCGGCACGCGACCAACGGCCCCTGACAGCACGGAGGTGAGGCGTTAGGCTACCCCCCCGGCCAGCGTCTAGGAGTATCCGCATGTCCCAAGCCAGCGAAAGCGCGCTGACGCGCACCGTGCTCGAACGCCTCGCGAACTGCGAGGACGCACGCTTCAAGACCCTGATGACGTCGCTCATCACGCACCTCCATGCGTTTGTCCGGGATGCCCGAGTCACCGACGAGGAATGGATGCAGGCGATCCAGTTCCTGACCGCCGTCGGCAAGGCGTGCACCGAGCAGCGCCAGGAGTTCATCCTGCTGTCGGACACGCTCGGGGTCTCGAGCCTGGTCCTCGAAGTGAACCATCCGGCGGTGGACGGATCCCTCGAGGCCGCGGTGCTGGGGCCGTTCTACGTGGAAGGCGCCGCCGAGCGACCGCTCGGCGCCGATCTCACGGACGGTATGGACGGTGAGCCCACGTTCTACGCGGGACGCGTGAGCGACACGGAAGGACAGCCGATCGCCGGCGCGGTACTCGACATCTGGTCGTCCGACGGGATCGGGACGTACGACGTCCAGAAGCCGGGACCGTTCCGACCGCAGGGCCGCGCGAAGATCCGCACCGGAACCGACGGCCGCTACTGGTTCCGTTCCGTCAGGCCAGCCGACTACCCGGTGCCGACAGACGGGCCGGTCGGCGCGATGCTTCGCCGCATGGGGCGCGACCCCAACCGCCCCGGACACCTGCACCTGATCGTGTCCGCGCCGGGCTTCGAACGCGTGGTGACGCAGATCTTCGTCGCCGACAGCCCCGAACTCGAACGCGACGCGGTGTTCGGCATGAAGCGCGCGCTCGCCACCCGGTTCGCCCGGCATGCGCCCGGCGCGGCCCCCACGGGTGAAGCGATGGCAGTGCCGTTCTACACGGTCGAATTCGACATGCGGCTGAAGCGCATCGCATGACACACGCGCCGCTGACCCCGGCGGAGGTCCTCGCGCGCTACCCGGCGCACGACGACAGCCTGCCCGGGCTGCTGGCCGGGCGGGTGGCCCGCGGGCCGACGGCGCCGGCCATCGAATTCAACACGCGCCGCTGGGATTACGCCGCGCTGGATATCGCCAGCGGTCACGCCGCTGCGCTGCTGGCCGGTCTCGGCGTGCGCGCCGGGGAACCGGTGGCGGTGTGCGCGGCGAACAGTGATCTGCACGTGCTGCTGTTCCTGGCCTGCGCGAAGCTCGGCGCGATCTTCGCGCCGATGAACATCGCATTGACGGACACCGAACTCGGCTACGTGGTGGGTCACACCCGGCCGCGAGTGATCTTCACACGGGCCGCGGCACAGGCGCGGCTGGCACGCCTCGCCGAGGAGCCGTCGGTGCCCGTGGTGGCCCTGGAGACGCTCGGGTTCGACGCAAACTCGCCCGCGGAGGTGCTGTCCGCGATCCGGGAGGCGGGAGGCGAGGTGAACACGCCGCCCGCCGCGGCGGCCGAGTCGGCGCTCGTCGTGGTCTACACCTCCGGCACCACCGGGTTTCCGAAAGGGGTGGTGCACACCCAGCGCAATTACGTGTGGGCGGCCGAGGCGTTCGTCGAGCGCATGCACCTGCAGCCGGACGAACGCCTGCTGACCGTACTGCCGTTCTTCCACATCAATGCGCTGTTCTATTCGCTGGGCGGTGCGCTCGCCGCCGGTGCGTGTCTCGTGATCGCCGAATCCTTCAGCGCGTCGCGCTTCTGGGAAGTCGTGCACGCGAGTGGCGCGACGCAGTTCAACACCCTCGCGGCGGTCGGCAGCATCCTGTGCAAGCGATCACGCGAGGAGTTCCGGCCCGGGCACGTGCTGCGCAAGGTCTATGGCGGACCCATCAGCGCGGAGGTCGCCGAGGTGTTTCCGAAGGAGTTCGGCGTACCGGATCTCGTCGAGGGCTACGGCATGTCCGAGATCCCCGGCGCGTGCAACAACCCCTACACGGGGCCGCACAAGCTCGGCAGCATCGGATTGCCCGCACGGCATCCGCGGCTCGGCCGGTTCGTCGACATGCGCGTCGTTGACGACGCGGGCCGCGAAGTGGGTGACGACGTGGTGGGTGAACTCGAGGTCAGAACGCCGATCGTGTTCCGCGAGTACCTGCACGATCCCGTGCAGACCGCGGCCGCATTCCACGACGGCTGGTTCGTGACGGGCGACCTCGTGCGTCGCGACCGCGACGGCTACTACCACTTCGTTGCCCGCAAGAAGGACATCATCCGCGTGCGCGGCGAGAACGTCGCGGGGGCCGAACTCGATCGCATCCTCGGCGGGCATCCCGCGGTCGCCGAGGCCGCGACGATCGGCGTTCCCGCCGAACTCGGTGACGAGGAGATCCTCGCGGTGCTCGTCGCGCGCGCGGAGCGTCCCGCGTTCGGCGAACTTGCCGCATGGTGCCGGCGGGAGCTCGCTGCCATCAAGGTGCCGCGCTACTGGGTGTGGGCGGACTCGCTGCCGCACACGCCGACGGCACGGGTGGCCAAGCATCTCCTGAAGAAAGACGCCGCGCTCATTGCGCGCCGCGTCGATCTCAGGACCTGACTGACCGCCGGATCCGCATGGCGACGACGCGTCTCACGCATTTCATCCTCCTCGGCCTGGCACTCGGCGGGCTCGCAGGCTGGATCGTGCATGCGCACTACCCGGCATCGTCCGCCGGGTTCGCCACGCACGTGGGGCTGCTGCCGACGATCTTCCTGCGACTCATCAAGATGATCATCGCACCGCTCGTGTTCTCGACGCTCGCGGTCGGGATCGGCCGCATGACTGACGTGGCGACGGTCGGCCGGGTCGGCGGCAAGGCGCTGGCGTGGTTCGTCTTTGCGTCGCTGGTGTCGCTGACGCTCGGACTGCTGCTCGTGAACCTGCTCGAGCCGGGCCGCGTGCTCGATCTGCCGAGGCCGGCCGCGGACGCCACGTCGGGGGTCAGTGCGGGCGCGATGACGCTCGCGGGTTTCATCGAGCACACGGTACCGGCGAGTGCGATTGACGCCATGGCGCGCAACGAGATCCTCCAGATCGTGGTGTTCTCGCTGTTCTTCGGCACCGCGATGGCCGCCCTGGGCGAGCGCAGCCGCACGGTCGTCGACGTGCTCGATGCCGTCGCGCACATCATGCTCAGGGTGACGTCCTACGTGATGATGTTCGCGCCGCTGGCCGTGTTCGGTGCGATCGCGGGAACTATCGCGAGCCGGGGACTCGGCATCCTCGGCGTGTACGGACTGTTCGTCGTCGAGTTCTACGGCGGGCTCGTCCTGCTGTGGGTGCTGCTGCTCGGGTTCGCGACAGTGGTCGTCCGCGGGCGCGTCCTGCGGCTCGTGCGTCGCATCCGCGAACCGCTGCTGATCGCATTCTCGACCGCGAGTTCGGAGGCCGCGTATCCGAAGACGCTGGAGGAGCTCGAGCGCTTCGGGTGCAGCAATCGCGTCGCGAGCTTCGTGCTGCCGATGGGTTACTCATTCAACCTGGACGGCTCGATGATGTACTGCACGTTCGCGGTAATGTTCATCGCGCAGGTCTACGACGTCCCGCTGTCCGCCGCGCAGCAGGTGACGATGCTCGCGATCCTGATGCTGACCTCCAAGGGCATCGCCGGCGTGCCGCGCGCGTCGCTGGTCGTGATCGCGGCGACCCTTGCGCAGTTCGACATCCCGGAGGCGGGCCTGCTGCTGCTGCTCGGGATCGATCACTTTCTCGACATGGGTCGCTCGGCGACCAATGTCGTCGGGAACAGCGTGGCGACGGTGCTCGTCTCCCACTGGGAAGGCGAACTGCGGGGTGATCCTCCGCATGGATGAGCGGGGGCGCGTGACGATTGCGCGCCGGGTGGTCCGCTCAGCGCGGCGACGGCTGGCCGATCAGGGATTCGAGGCTTTCGGCCGTGCGCTGGATATGGGCAGCCACCGCCGCGCACGCGGCTTCGGCGTCGCGCGCCAGTGCATGGGACACGATGTCGCGATGCTCCTGCGCGATGTCGCGGCTCGGCGGCAGCCGTCGCGTGGAGAGGCTTCGATAGCGCTTGTGCTGATCGAACAGGTTGCGGCGGAACTGCAGCAGCCTGGGCGAGGGACACGCCGCGACGAGCGCGTCGTGCAGCGCCGCGTTGCGGGTTTCCCAGTCGAGAAAGTCCGCCCCCGGCGTCTGTTCGATCCGTACCAGGCGGTGGTGTGCCGCCACGATCCCGGCTTCCCATTCGTCATCACCGACCGCGATGCTGTCCTTCAGCGCCTCGGTCTCGAAGATGATGCGCAGGCGCGTGACGTCCCGCAGGTCGGCAACCGAGATCGGCGCCACGCGGAACCCGCGCTGCCCGGTCAGCGACACGAAGCCGTCCGCGACGAGCCGGTTCAGCGCCTCGCGCAACGGCGATGCCCCGATCGAGTAGCGTTCCCGCAGGTGATGCACGGCCAGCTTGGACCCTGCGGGGTACTGTCCGCCCAGGATGTCCGCGCGCAGCCGTTCGTACGCGGCATCCGCGAGGGTGCTCGCCGGTCGCAGTTCGTTTGCGGGGGTGTCCTCGGCCGCGCCCATCGCCACCTCGGGAGATACAAAATGTCGATAAATCGGCAAATTAGCGAACACCCGCGCCGTTGTACATCGCGGGCTGCTGGAGGCGGATTCTCGATAAACATGAAAATATCGATATTTTGATTGCCGCTGTCCCGACGGAGCCGGTAAGATTCGCGGCGATCGGGGTGCCGGATTCACGGCTCCCTGCAGGCGCTTCCGGACACGCGCGAGGTTGCAAGCCCATGCCCACACCCATCAAGGAACATCGCCCCACCCTGACCTGGCGGGCGGCCGTGGCAATCGTGCAGGGCGCGATCCGCGAAGCCGAGCGGCTGGGAGTCCGTGTCGTCGTGAGCGTCTGCGATTCGAGCGGCACGGTCGCCGCGCAGGTCCGGATGCCGGGTGCCCCGTTCCACTGCAGCGGCATCGCCGAAGACAAGGCCTACACGGCCGCCGCGTTCGGGATGCCGACCAGCGGGTGGACCGCCGCGCTGGCGACCCTGTCCCCCGAGGTCCAGATGGGGCTGCGCACCCGCCCGCGCTTCGTCACGTTCGGCGGCGGGATCCCGGTCCGCGACGGTGAGGACCTGCTCGGCGGCGTCGGCGTGTCCGGTGCCAGCGAGGAACAGGACGAACAATGCGCGCAGGCCGGCCTGCGCGCGCTCCAGGAGTAGAGAGGATCTCAGCATGGCGCACAGCGCACCCCGCACGGTGATGCATTTCATCAACGGCCAGTACGTGCCGTCCCAGGGCGGACGGACGTTCCGGGACATCAGTCCCGTCGACGGGTCTCACATCGCCACCGTGCACGAGGCCGGCAAACCGGAAGTCGATGCGGCGGTGGCGGCGGCGCGCGCCGCGCTCGACGGACCCTGGGGTCGCATGACCACGCCCGATCGCATGGCCCTGCTGCACAAGCTCGCCGATTGCATCCAGAAGCGGTTCGAGGAGTTCGTCGAACTCGAGTGCCTCGACACCGGCAAGCCCTACGGCGAGTGCAGCCACGTCGACATCCCCCGTGGCGCGGCGAACTTCCGGGTGTTCGCCGACCTCGTGAAGAACATCCCCACTGAAACGTTCACGATGCATGCGCCGGACGGCGCCAATGTACTGAACTACTCGCTGCGCGTGCCGAAGGGCGTGGTCGCGGTGGTGTGCCCGTGGAACCTGCCGTTGCTGCTGATGACCTGGAAGGTCGGCCCGGCCCTCGCATGCGGCAACACCGTCGTCGTGAAGCCGTCCGAGGAGACTCCGCTGACGACCTCGCTGCTCGGCGAGTGCATGAACGAGGCGGGTATCCCGCCGGGCGTCTACAACGTGGTGAACGGGCTGGGACCCGACTCGGCGGGCGCGTACCTGACCGAGCATCCCGACGTCGACGCAATCACGTTCACCGGCGAAACACGCACCGGCGAGGCGATCATGCGCGCGGCGGCCAAGGGGCTGCGCGCAGTGTCGTTCGAACTCGGCGGCAAGAACCCGGCGCTCGTATTTGCCGACTGCGATCTCGATCTCGCGATCCAGACCACTCTGCGCTCGACCTTCATCAACTGCGGCCAGGTATGTCTGGGCACCGAGCGCATCTACGTCGAGCGTCCACTGTTCGATACGTTCGTCGCCCGTCTGAAGGAAGGCGCCGAGAAACTCAAGATCGGGCCGCCGAAGGAACCCGGGGTCACGCTCGGACCGCTGATCAGCCACGAGCATCGCAACAAGGTGCTCGGTTATTACAAGCTGGCGGTCGAGGAAGGCGCTACGGTCGTCACGGGCGGCGGGATCCCGGACATGCCGGGGGAACTCGCCAACGGCAGCTGGATACAGCCGACCATCTGGACCGGGCTCGGACCCGACGCGCGCATCGTGCGGGAGGAGATTTTCGGTCCGTGCTGCCACATCGCGCCGTTCGACAGCGAGGACGACGCGGTGCGCATCGCGAACGACACCCGCTACGGTCTGACCAGCGTGGTCTGGACACGCGATCTGTCCCGCGCGCACCGCGTGGCTGCCCGCCTGCAGTCCGGCATCACGTGGGTCAACAGCTGGTTCCTGCGCGATCTCCGCACACCGTTCGGCGGCATGAAGCATTCCGGCATCGGCCGCGAGGGCGGCGTGCACTCGCTCGAGTTCTACACCGAGCTGCGCAACATCTGCATCAGGTACTGAGCCATGGCCTCCACCGAAACTCTCGATCGCTACAGCGAAGAACTGTTCACCGCGCTGCGCAACCGTGGCGCCGTGGAGCCGCTCAGCGAGCGCGATCCGTCGCTCACGCAGGACGATGCATACCGCGTGTCGCTCGGCATCCTGAAGCGCCGCGAAGCCGACGGCGAACGCATCGTCGGCAAGAAGATCGGACTGACCAGCCGCGCGGTGCAGGACATGCTGAAGGTCAATGAGCCGGACTACGGCTTCCTGACCGACCGGATGCAGTGCGTCGAGGGCGCGCCGGTGCCCATCAGCCGCGAACTGATGCTGCCGAAGGCGGAGGGCGAGATTGCCTTCGTGCTGAAGCACGATCTCGCGGGACCCGGCGTGACTCCGTCTGACGTGCTCGCGGCGACCGCCGGAGTCAAGGCATGCTTCGAAATCGTGGATTCGCGGATTCGCGACTGGAAGATCCGCATCCAGGACACCATTGCCGACAACGCGTCGTGCGGACTGTTCGTCGTCAGCGACACCCTGGTCGATGTCCACTCGGTGGATCTCGTCACGTGCGGCATGGTGCTGTGGAAGAACGGCGAACTGGTGGCGACCGGCGCCGGAGCGGCGGCGCTCGGATCGCCGCTGAACGCGGTGACCTGGCTCGCGAATGCCCTCGGCCGGCACGGGGTAGCGCTGAAGGCGGGCGAAGTCATCCTGTCCGGGTCGCTGGTGCCGCTGATCCCGATCGCGCCCGGCGACGAAATGGAGCTCGCGATCGGCGGCATCGGTCGCCTGCGCGCAAAGTTCGTCTGACGCGTCCGGGATGCCCGCGCACGATCCGGCTGGCGCGGCGCCCGGACCCGGGACTCGGTACAACTCTCGTGACGCCCGCGCGGCGTGAAGGATGACGACATGGCAAGAATCAATTGCGCGCTGATAGGGTCCGGCAACATCGGAACCGACCTGATGTTCAAGGCGCTGCGCTCGGAATGGCTGAACCCGGTGTGGATGATCGGGGTGGACCCGGCGTCCGACGGCCTCGCCAGGGCGCGTGCCGCCGGGCTGAAGACCACGCACGAAGGGCTCGATGCCGCGTTGCCGTCGTTCCGGAGCGACGACATCCGCATCGCGTTCGACGCCACGTCGGCGTACGTGCACGCCGAGAACAGCCGCAAGGTACTCGCGGAGAGCGTGTTCATGATCGACCTGACACCTGCCGCGATCGGACCGTTCTGCGTACCGCCGGTCAATCTCGAACACCACATGCGCCAGCAGACCGCGAACGTGAACATGGTGAGCTGTGGCGGACAGGCGACGATCCCGATCGTTCACGCGGTGTCACGCGTGCAGCCGGTAAGCTACGCCGAGATCATCGCGACGGTGGCGTCGAAGTCCGCCGGCCCCGGCACGCGCAAGAACATCGACGAGTTCACCCGGACGACGGCGCGTGGCCTCGAACGGGTAGGCGGTGCGAAGAAGGGCAAGGCGATCATCATCCTGAACCCGGCCGAACCGCCGCTCATCATGCGCGACACGGTGCATTGCCTGACCGAGACCGTGCCCGACCAGGCGCGCATCACGGAATCCGTCCACGCGATGGTCGCCGAGGTTCAGCGCTATGTCCCCGGCTATACCCTGAAGCAGCAACCCGTGTTCGACGGCAATCGCGTATCCGTATTCCTGGAAGTCGCCGGTCTTGGCGATTACCTGCCGAAGTACGCGGGCAACCTCGACATCATGACCGCCGCGGCGCTGCGCACCGGCGAGATGATCGCGCAGCGCCTGCAGGACGGCTCACTGACATTCCCCCAGGTCGCAACGGAGGCCGCGTGATGAGCACCCAGCCGACGGTCAAGGTTCACGACATGTGCCTGCGCGACGGGATGCACCCGAAGCGCCACCAGATCAGCCTCGAGCAGATGCACGCCATTGCGACGGGGCTCGACGAGGCCGGGGTCGACCTGATCGAGGTCACCCACGGCGATGGTCTCGGTGGCGCTTCGATCAACTACGGATTCCCGGCGTTCACCGACGAACAGTACCTGCGTCACGTCATTCCGGCGCTCAAGCGCACCCGGGTATCGGTGCTGCTGATCCCCGGCATCGGCACCGTGGACGAACTGCAGATGGCGTATGACTGCGGGATCCACACGGTGCGCGTCGCCACCTTGTGTACGGAGGCCGACGTCGCGGAGCAGCACATCAAGCGCGGGCGCGAGCTGGGCCTCGATACCGTCGGCTTCCTGATGATGGCGCACATGATCGACGCCGATGCGCTCGCGGCGCAGGCGAAGCAGATGGAGGATTACGGCGCGCAGTGCGTGTACTGCACCGACTCCGCGGGCTACATGATCCCGGAGGACGTCACCGCGCGCATCGCCGCGATGCGGCGCGCGCTGCGCCCGGAGACCGAGATCGGCTTTCACGGGCATCACAACCTCGCGCTCGGCGTCACGAACTCGATCGCGGCGGTGCAGGCCGGGGCTACGCGCATCGACGGATCGGCTGCCGGGCTCGGCGCGGGGGCGGGCAACACGCCGCTGGAGGCGTTCGTCGCGGTGTGCAGGCGCATGGGGATCCCGACCAACGTGGATCTCTATCGCATCATGGACGTCGCCGAGGAGCGGGTCCTTCCGATCATGGACCAGCAGATCCGCCTCGATCGCGATTCTCTGCTGATCGGCTACACCGGCGTGTACTCCACGTTCCTGCTGTTCGCGCAGCGCGCCGCGGCGCGTTACGGCGTGTCCTCGCGCGACATCCTCGCCGAGATGGGACGCCGTCGGACCGTGGGCGGCCAGGAGGACCTGATCGAGGAAGTCGCGCTGGAACTCCAGCAGAAGCAGCAGGCGGAACGGCAGGTGGCCCATGTTTGAAGCACGCACGCTCGACGCGACGACGGTCGCGACTCTGGCCCAGCGGGTGGACGACGCGGCACGCAACCGCACCGCCATCCCGATGCTGACTGCAGATCATCCGCAGATGACGCTTGGCGACGCGTACGCGGTGCAGGCGGAACTTCGTCGGCGCATGGTAAGCCGGGGAATCCGCGTCACGGGTCTCAAGATGGGGCTGACGTCACGTGCCAAGATGCTGCAGATGGGGGTCACCGAGTCGCTGCACGGTTTCATCACCGATGAAGGTGCGTATGGTGACGGCGCCGAGATCCCCGTCACCCGCTACATCCACCCCCGGATCGAAGCCGAGATCGCTGTCGTGATGAAAACCGCGTTGCGTGGCCCCGGCTGCGATGCCGCGCGTGCGGCCGCCGCGATCGATTTCGTGCTGCCGGCCATCGAGGTCATCGATTCACGCTTCGCGGATTTCAAGTTCGATGTCCTGAGCGTCGTGGCGGACAACACCTCCGCCGCGGGCTACGTGGCAGGGGGGCGGTCGCGCCGACTGCACGAGATCGACCTGCTGACGGAAGGCGTGGTGCTGACCCGCAACGGCCAGGTGGCCGAGACGGGCGCGGGTGCCGCGGTGCTGGGCAATCCGCTGGAGGCCGTCGCGATGCTCGCCAACCAGCGCGCCGCGCTCGGCGACGAGATCCCCGCCGGTTGCCTGGTGATGACCGGAGGCATCACCGCCGCGATTCACGTGCACGCGGGGGACAGCGTCACGGTGCATTACCAGAGTCTCGGTTCGGTGCGGATGCGGTTTGTCTGACGCGCTATTCCGGACGCCTTGATTGGGTCCGGGGCCGGTCGGAAGTTGCGCGTCCCAGGCGCGACACGCCGTGAATCCATCCCTGGAGGCTCGCGCGCCGCATCCCTGCGGCGCGACGGTCGCGCGGGACGCACAACTTCCGCCCCTTGGCGCGCAGCGGTACGGCATCCGGAACAGCGTTTCGACCGCGCGCCATGGCGATGCGCGCGATGGCCGCGCGGGAACTCCTCGGCGCGACGCGCACGGGCCCGCGAGTTTAGAATCGTCCCCGAGGATCCGGCCCGACCGCCGGGCAACAGACGAGGACCCGCCATGCGCAAGTACCTGCACATCGATCTCCCGACCCGCACCATCCGCGCCGAGACTTTCGACGGCGAGCAGATCGCCAGGGCCGGACGCTACTTCATCGCGCGCACCCTGACTGATCTCGGGGCCGCCACCTGCGATCCGCTGTCCGGCGAGAACCCGCTCATCTTCTCGGCCGGTCCGTTGGCGGGAACCAACTGGTCGAATGCCAACCGCACCAGCGTCGGCTGCAAGAGCCCGCTGACCGGCGGCATCAAGGAGGCCAACGCCGGCGGTTCTTTCGGGCTTGCGATGGGCCATCTGTCGATTGCCGGATTCACCTTGCATGGCGCGGCCGATGATTGGGTCGTGATCCATCTGCGCAAGGACGGCGGCATCGAATTCGAGTCGGCCGCGCCGTTTCTCGGCAAGGCGAACTTCGAATGTGCCGCGCTGCTGCATGCGAAGTACGGCAAGAAGGTCAGCCTCGCGATCTGCGGTCCGGTGGGTGAATACGGCGGACTGCTCGCGGGCATCGCATTCAGCGACACCGACGATCGCCCGGCGCGACTCGCCGCGCGCGGCGGGGTGGGTGCCGTGATGGGGGTGAAGAAGGTCAAGGCGATCGTCGCGGATTTCGATCGCATGCCGGAGTTCCGCGATCGCAAGAAGGTGCTGCAGGGTGTGAAGCGCTACGGCCAGCTGATCCGCGCGGACGAGGCCATCAACATGTACCGTGACTACGGCACCGCGGCGATGGCGGATTACACCAACCTGATTGGCGCGCTGCCCGTCAATAATTTCACCTCGGGTCGCATCGTCGACACCACCCGCGAGGTGCTGAAAATGGGCGGCGACCACATCCGGATGCAGAACCTCGCGCGTGGCGGGCAGACCGCGCATGCCTGCATGCCCGGCTGCATGATCGAGTGCAGTAACGTGTACGTCGACCGCGAGGGCCGCGAAATCGTCTCGCCGGTCGAGTACGAAACGCTCGGACTGATGGGCACCAACTGCGGACTGACCGATCCGGACGACCTGGCCGAGCTCAACTTCCACGCCAACGATCTCGGCATCGACACGATCGAGACCGGCGCGATGATGGGAGTACTGCTCGACGCCGGTCTCGCACCGTTCGGCGACATGCCGTTCCTGCGCTCCGTGCTGGACGAGATCCGGGCGGGCACGCCGAATGGCCGGCTGTGGGCGCAGGGCACTGCGCGGGTGGGGGTGCATTACGGCGTGCACCGGACGCCGGTGATCAAGAAGCAGGCGATCAGCGCGTACGATCCCCGGGTCATCGAGGTGACGGGGATCTCGATGATGGTCACGGCGCAGGGCGCCGATCACACCACCGGCAACGCACCGAAGTACGACTGCCAGGGCAAGGACCTCGAGGAACTCGTGGGGGTCAGCATGGACACCCAGGTAATGTGTGCAGCGGCCGACTCGCTCGGGCTGTGCGTGTTCGGCCGCTCGGTCACCAACACGAACCTGCAGATGATGGTGGACGCCCTCAACGATGCGCACGGCACGGCGCTCGATCCCGATTTCTTCGTGCGGCTGGGACGGGAAACCTTGCGGCTCGAGGCCGCGTTCAACGCCGCGGCCGGCTTCACCGAGGTCGACGACGAGCTGCCGGCGTTCTTCTACGACGAGGCGCTGCCGCCCACCGGGCGCACCGCGCGTTTCCATGCGGCGGAGGTCAATCGTGCGATCGCCGCGTGGTGGCGGCGCACTGCCGCGTGAGTGTGCCGATGACAGCGCAAAGCGACGCCGCCGGACCGGATCGCCAGCTCGCCGTCGTGGTGGGCGCGGCCGGCAACATGGGCAGCGCGCTCTGCCGTGCGTTGCAGGCGGCGGGACTCGGCGTGGTCGCCGTCGGGAGATCGCAAGCTGCCCTGGCATCGCTCGCCGAATCGCTGCCGGGTCTCGTGACCTGCGCGGCGGACATCTCCCGGGACGAGTCGATCGCACAGATCGGTGCCTGCCTCGACGCGCCCGTGCGCATGGCGCTGAACTGCGCGGGCGTGCCGGTGGCCGGCGGCATCCTCGATGCGCCGACCACCGCGCTGGAAGCGGCCGTCGCGATCAAGATCACCGGGATGCTGCGACTGGTGCGCGCGGTGGACGGCTGGCTGCGCGCGGGTTCGCGGCTCGTCGCGGTGGGCGGGCACTACGGGTTTGAACCGGTGGCCTACCACGCCACCGCCGGTGTCGCGAACGCCGCGCTGCCCAACCTCGTGCGTCAGCTCAGTCTTGCCTACGGCGAACGTGGCATCACCGCGCACGTGATTGCGCCGGGGCCGGCGGACACCGCGCGTCTCCACGGCATCGCGCGCGAGCGCGCGGCACGACGCGGGGTGCCGGTGGACACGATCCTCGACGAGATGCGCGCGGAATCGTCGCTGCGCACTTTCACCACGCTGGAACAGGTGACCTGGGCGGTGACGATGCTGCTGGCACCCGAAGCAAGCGCGATGACCGGTTCGACCCTGATGCTCGATGCCGGGCGCCGCAAGGGTCTGCCCTGAGGAACCTGCGCGCCGGCCGTCATGCGGCCGTGCACCCGCGCACCCGGCGCAGCGCATCACCGCGACAGCGCACGGCCGCGCGCGCCCGCGTGCCGCCGGGATGCCCTACGCGGAACGCCCTCGCCGGGCCGGTTTTGTCGCGGGCTGGCGCGCGGACTGCTTGCGCGCCGCGGCCGCGCGCGCCTTGATTTCCGTTGCCCGGACCTGGCTCGCGGGTTCGCCGGCGATGCCCCAGCAGTCGGGATGGACTTCGTTGATGCAGACGCGGATGCGTTCCTTCGGCGAACCCAGCACGTCCGACATCACCGCGGTGATTTCCCGCAGCAGGCGGTGTTTCTGGGCGGTGGGGCGACCTTGCAGGATCGTGATCTGGACCAACGGCATCGGGTTCTCCTTCAGCGGCGTTTCAACGTGCGGTCGAGTCTAACGATTGACCAGAAAATATCGATAAAAAAATCTATCGTCGATATTTGTGGAGGGGTATCATGCCCCGACCCTCCCTTCCGGGGTTCAATCCTGCGAGGTTCCCATGGCGATACGAGGCGTGCTGCGAGTCGGTGAAGTCGCGATCCGGGTGCTGGACCTGGAGACCGCGGCGATTCATTACGGGCGTCACATCGGGTTGACCGAGGTGCTGCAGGAACCGGGTCGCCGGTACTTCAAGGCGTGGGACGAACACGATCATCACAGCCTCGTGCTCCGCGAGGCCGATCGCGCCGGGCTGGACTACTTCGCGTTCAAGGTGTTCGACGATGCAACGCTGACGTCGCTGGAACAGCGGATCCGCGATTACGGGATCCCGGTGGAACGCATTCCCGCCGGCACCTACCCGCGCAGCGGCCGGCGTCTTCAGTTCCAGCTGCCCGGCGGGCACGTGATGCAGCTCTACGCCGACAAGGATCGCATCGGCAACACGCTGCCGACGCGCAATCCCGGCGTGCTCCCGGACGACGGGGTCATCCGCGGGATGGGGCCGACGCGGCTCGACCACGTACTGCTGGCGGGCCCGAACGTCAGCGACACCACCAGGTTCTTCATGGACGTGCTCGATTTCGACCTGGGCGAGGAACTGCTCGACAACGACAGCGGCATGCAGCTCGGCACCTTCCTCTGCTGCTCCAACAAGCCGCACGACATCGCGTTCGTGATGAATCCGGAACCCGGCCGTTTCCACCACGTGTCGTTCTTCCTGGACTCGGTGCAGGACGTCTACCACGCCGGGGACATCATGGGAAAGCACAACATCTCCGTTGAAGTCGGCCCCACGCGGCACGGGATCACCCGCGGCGCGACCATCTACTTCTACGATCCCTCCGGCAACCGCAACGAGGTGTTCTCGGGCGGCTACATCCATTACCCCGACCGGCCGCACCTGACGTGGGACACCACGCAGCTCGGCCACGCCGCGTTCGCGATCGACAACACGCCGCGGCAGTCGTTCTTCGAAGTCGTGACCTGACGTGAGCCTCGACCTCGCCGAGATGGAAGCGCGGATCCGCGCCTACTTCGCGGCCTGCAATACGGCCGACCGTGCCGGCCTGATCGCGTTTTTCACGCCGGACGCCGTGCACTACTTTCCGGCAGGGACGCCCTTCGGTGCGCTGCGCGGCGCGGCGGCGATCGCGGACTGCTGGTGCCGCTGCGTGCGGGAGTGGGGCTCGTCGTGGACGGTGGACAGTTTCATCGGAGACGCCGCGCGTCGCCAGGCGGTGATCGAATGGACCCACTTCAAGCCGAAGATCGGCGCGCTGCTGCGCGGTGACGAGTGGTATCGTTTCGACGACAGCGGACTGATCAGCGAGATCCGTGCCTATTACGCCTGCCCGGCGCAGGCCGGCGCGACGCGGCACGAAATCGCTGAGTATCCGTACGGCGAGCTCGGCTATCCGCTCTCGCCGCCCTGAAGCGGGCGCCGCGCCCGATGACTCCTGCATCCGGAGATTTTCCGCCCATGAACGCCAACCCCGAGATTGCCAGTTCGATCGTCGCCGCCGGCATTCGCACCAACTACCACGACGTCGGACCACGCGACGCGCCGGCGCGCGGTGATACCGGCACCTGCCCGGTCCTGCTGCTGCACGGATCGGGGGCCGGGGTCAGCGCATTCGCGAACTGGCGCCTGACGCTGCCGGCGCTCGCCGGTAACCGGCGCGTGATTGCCCCGGACATCGTCGGCTTCGGGTTCACGGATCGCCCCGCGGACGCACAGTACACGCGGGATTTCTGGTTGCGGCACGCGCTCGGTTTCCTCGACGCGCTGGATCTTCCGCGTGTCGATGTCGTCGGCAACTCGTTTGGCGGCGCGCTGGCGCTGGCGCTGGCGAGCGCCGCACCGGCGCGCGTGAGACGCCTGGTCCTGATGGGCAGCGCCGGTACGCACTTCGAGCTGACGCCGGGGCTCGACGCGGCGTGGGGTTACACGCCGTCGCTCGAGAACATGCGGCAGCTGCTGGACATCTTCGCGTTCGATCGCGCGCTGGTTACCGACGACCTCGCCCGGCTGCGCTACGAGGCGAGCATCCGTCCCGGCTTCCAGGAATCATTCAGCCGCATGTTCCCGGCGCCGCGCCAGCGCTGGATCGATGCGCTCGCGACCCCGGACGCGGCGCTGCGCGCGCTGGCCCAGCCGACGTTGCTGGTGCACGGCCGCGAGGACCGGGTGGTCCCGCTCGCCAGTACGCTGCGGCTGTTCGAGCTGATCCCGCGCGCCGAGCTGCACGTGTTCGGTCGCTGCGGACACTGGACGCAGATTGAGCACGCCGCGCGTTTCAACGAGCTGGTCGCCAACTTCTTCGCCGCGGCAGACTGAAGCATCCGCATGCGTCCCAAGGCCGGTCCTTCCGGAGTGCTCGCCGCGAAACTGCGGTTCGCAGGCGAGCAGGGGATCTGGCTCGACGACCAGCGCATGATCCTGGTGCACGCGGAAGCGATGAAGTCGCTGCGCGAGGAGCTCATCGACACCCTCGGGCGCGATCGGGCCCGCGGGGTGGTCACCCGCATGGGCTATGCGTCCGGTCAGCGGGATGCTGCGTTCGCGCGGCGACTCAAGCCTGACGCGGCGGATGCCGAGCTGCTGGCGATGGGCCCCCAGCTCCACCAGCTCGAAGGCATCGTCAACGTCAGGATCGCCGCGCTCGACATCGACATCCAGCAGGGAACGTTCGCCGGCGACTTCATCTGGGAGAATTCTTTCGAGGCGGCAATCCACACCGCCGCGTTCGGCATCGAGACCGAGCCCGCGTGCTGGATGCAGGTGGGCTATGCGAGCGGCTACTGCTCGGAGTTGCTCGGGCACGCTGTGCTGTGTCGCGAGGTCGAGTGCGTCGCGCGGGGCGACAGCCGCTGCCGCATCATCGGCAAGCTGGAGGTCGGATGGGGCGACGCGGAACGCGACATCAAGTACCTGCGGCCCGATCCCGTCGCCGACCGGCTCATCGAACTGCAGAACCAGATCGAACGCCTGCGCTACTCGCTCGCCGAGAACCAGCGCGCGCACGACTTGGTGGGCGCTGCGCCGAGCTTCGTTGCCGCGTTCGACCTGGCGCGCAAGGCGGCCGCCAGCCAGGTGACGGTGCTGCTCCTCGGCGAGACCGGTGTGGGCAAGGAGATGTTCGGTCGTCACATCCACGCGCAGAGCCCGCGCGCACGGGGCGCGTTCATCGCGGTGAACTGTGCGGCGATCCCGGAAGACCTGATCGAGTCGGAGCTGTTCGGAGTGGAGAAGGGCGCCTTCACCGGGGCCAACCAGTCCCGGCCCGGCCGCTTCGAACGCGCGCACGGGGGCACGCTGTTCCTGGACGAGGTCGGCGAGCTGTCGCTGGGCGCGCAGGCCAAGCTGCTGCGCGTACTGCAGGAAGGCGAGTTCGAGCGCATCGGCGACACCACCACGCGGCGGGTCAGCGTGCGGCTCATCTGCGCAACGAACCGGGACCTGAAGCAAGCGGTCGCGGAGGGACGGTTTCGGGCGGACCTGTTCTACCGCCTGAACGTGTACCCCGTGATCGTGCCGCCGCTGCGCGAACGTGCCAGCGACATCCCGCTGCTGGTATCCCGGTTCATCGACAAGCATTCGGCGCGCCACGACAAGAATGTCACGGGCATCACGCAGGACGCGTTGCAGGCGCTGCTGCGCTACGACTGGCCAGGGAATATCCGCGAGCTGGAGAACATCATCGAACGCGGCGTGATCCTGGCGGCGAACAACGGCGCGATCGAGGCGACCAACCTGTTCACGCCGCTGCAGCCCCAGGCTGCAGCGCGCGACGCTTCCGCGGAAGGCGGGCTGGCGCCGCTGGTGGAAGCGCTGCTCCACCAGCAGGTACCGCTCGACGATCTCGAAGCGAACCTGCTCGCCGGGGCGGTGACGAGAGCCGGCGGCAACCTGAGTTCCGCCGCGCGCCTGCTCGGGATGACGCGTGCGCAGCTGGCCTATCGTCTCAAGCGGGCGAGACCGTCCACGTGAATGATCAAATCATCAAGCTGCACTGCAGGAAATTGACGATATCGTGATGAATGCAATGCAGCAAACCGAAGTTCGTGGTGTAAGTCCCTGCCCCGTCGCGGGGCCGCGCGGTGGCATGGATTCTGCACCTGTGCCAGCAGTCAGTCTGGCCGCCGCGGGACACGAGGGATGACGGAGAAGCACCTGGTGCCGGTGGACGCGCAGACGCGCTTCGTGCGGATCACCGGCGAGGCGCGCGGAGGATTCGTCGAGTTCCAGTTCTCGATCGGCGATCCCACGTTGTACCTGGAAATGATCCTGCCGCGCGCCGCGTTCGAGGAGTTCTGCGCGGCGCAGCGGGTCGTGCACCTGAGCGCCGAACAAGGCAGGATAGTCGACGCCGACCGCGCGAAGTGGCGCGACGGTCGCGTGGAAGAATCGCGCTGAGACACGCGGCCGGCGAACGGCCGCGACCGGGGAGCAAGCAAGTCATGTCGATCGACATCAAGACCGCGAACATCGAGCCGTTGCGACACACCTTCGATCACATCGAAGCGCGCATCGGCAAGGGCAAGCCGGCCACGCGTTACCAGGAAGGCGTCCACGACTTCCAGATGACGCAGAACTTTCACTACCGCCCGACCTGGGAGCCAGGACTCGACCTGTTCGACCGGCGTCGCACCACGATCATGCTGGACGACTTCGACGCACTGGTCGATCCCCGCCAGTACTACTACGCGCCGTACACCATCCAGCGCGCGAAGATGCAGGAGGCGCAGGACAACAATTTCACCTTGGTCGAAAAGCGCAACCTGTTCGCCACCCTGGCGCCCGAGGCGCGCGCGCGCATCGAGCACGTCATCGTGCCGCTCCGGCACGTCGAGTGGGGTGCCAATACGGTGAACTGCTACATCGCGGCGTACGCGTACGGGACTCCGTTCAACTCCGCCGCGCTGATGCAGGCCACGGACCGGCTGGGGCTTGCGCAATATGTCACGCGCCTCGCGCTGGTGCTCGGTGGTCCGGAACTGCTCGACCGCGGCAAGCGCGAATGGCTCGAGCATGCGGACTGGCAGCCGCTGCGCCGGCTGGTCGAAGACACGATGGTGATCCGCGACTGGTTCGAGGCGCATGTCGTGCAGAACCTGCTGATGGACGGTGCGCTCTACCCGCTGGCATACGCCCACTTCGACCAGGCGCTGGGAGCGCAGGGCGGAATCGGTTACACCCTGGCCACCGAGTTCATGCGCGAGTGGCATGCCGAGGCGGTCCGCTGGACCGACGCCACCATCAAGGTGGCGGTGAATGCGTCGGAGGCCAACGGGGCGCGCGTCGCGGGCTGGGTGGAACAGTGGGAACCGCGGGTGCGCGAGGCCGTGGCGCCGCTCGCCCGCGCGGCATTCGGCGAGTCAGCCGCGCAGACCGCCGACACGGTGTTCGCGGGCCTGGCGGCTCGCCGCACGAAGATTGGGATCGGGAGATAGGTCATGGGTGTGGAAGATCACAACAACGTCTTCATCGCGTTCCAGAACAACGAGGAAGCGCGCCCGATCATCGAGGCTATCGTCGAGGACAACCCGGCGGCGGTCGTCAACGAGTTTCCCGCGATGGTGAAAATCGATGTCCCCCGACGGCTGGTCGTCCGCCGCGCGACGATCGAAGAGAAAATCGGCCGCGCATTCGACCTGCAGAGCATCCACGTCAACCTGGTCTCGCTCGCCGGCAACATCGACGAAAGCGAGGACGAGTTCATCCTGGCCTGGGGAAAACCCGGCCACAGTGCGTAATCCGGAGGAGTGACCCATGGCCGAGAAGAAGCTCAGCCTCAAGGAAAAGTACCAGCTGATGACCCGTGGCCTCGACTGGGAGACCACCTACCAGCCGATGGACAAGGTATTCCCGTACGACAAGTACGAAGGCATCAAGATCAGGAACTGGGACGGCTGGGAGGATCCTTTCCGCCTGACGATGGATGCGTACTGGAAGTACCAGGCGGAGAAGGAACGCAAGCTGTACGCGATCCTGGACAGCTTCAGCCAGAACAACGGCCAGCTGAACATCTCCGACGCGCGTTACCTCACCGCGATCAAGCTGTGGATGCAGGGCATCACGCCCGCTGAATACAACGCCCACCGCGGGTTCTGCATCACCGGGCGCCAGTTTCGCGGTGCCGGCACCCGCGTCGCGTGCCAGATGCAGGCGCTCGACGAACTGCGCCATGCGCAGACGCAAATTCACGCGTTCAGCCAGTACAACAAGTATTTCCACGGCTTCCACCAGGCGATGCACATGCGGGACCGTGCGTGGTACCTCTCGATCCCGAAGTCGTTCTTCGAGGACGCGATGACCGCGGGACCGTTCGAGTTCGTGACTGCGATCTCCTTCGCGTTCGAGTACGTGCTGACCAACCTGCTGTTCATGCCGTTCGTGTCCGGCGCCGCGTACAACGGCGACATGGCGACGACGACCTTCGGCTTTTCCGCGCAGTCCGATGAATCGCGTCACATGACCTTGGGCCTCGAAGTGGTCAAGTTCGTGCTGGAGCAGCACGAGGACAACGTGCCGATCATGCAGCGCTACATCGACAAGTGGTTCTGGCGCGGCTACCGCCTGCTGTCGCTGGTCGGCACGATGATGGACTACATGCTGCCGAAGAAGGTGATGTCCTGGGCGGAAGCCTGGGGCATTTACTGGGAGGACAACGGTTACGCGCTGTTCAACGATCTGAGCCGGTACGGCATCCGCCTGCCGAAGCATGAACAGATTGCCACCCGCGAGAAATTGCACATTACGCACCAGGCCTGGTCGGTGTTCTACACCGCATGCCCGGCGACCGGGTTCCACGCGTGGCTGCCCCAGCCGTATGAACTGGACTGGCTCAGCGAAAAGTACGGCGAAACTTTCGACAAGTACTACCGGCCACGCTGGGAGCTGTTCGGCGAGATGGAGAAAGCCGGCAAGCGCTTCTACACCAACCGGCTGCCGCTCGTCTGCCAGACCTGCCAGGTGCCGGACTTCTTCACCGAGGTCGACGATCCCCGCAAGCAGTCCGTGCGGCATTACGAATGGCGCGGCATGAAGTTCAACTTCTGCTCGGACGGCTGCAAGGACATCTTCGTCAACGAACCCGAGAAGTTCTGCCAGGCCTACATCCCGCCGCAGCAGATCTACCAGGGCAACGCCGGCGGCGCGCGCACGCTCGGCGAGTACGCCGCGTGGCTGCACTGCCCGATGGGCGAGGAGGCCGGCGAGTACTACACGTCGGAAGACTATCGCAACTGGCTCAAGTGGCACGGGGGCAAGGACACCAAGCCCTCCAGCGCGGCGGCCTGAGGAAGGCGACGATGGGGACCGTCACGATTGGGGAATACGACTTCCCGCCGGCCGACCGCGTGGAGAACTACGGCGGCAACATCAACATCTACTGCTGCTGGGAACATCACCTGCTGGTGCCCTGTCCGGCCGCGTACCCGTTGTCGCCGGACATCACCTTGAGGGAGTTCCTGCGTGACCAGTTCGTGCCCGACCACGATCACCACCCGGAGCGCGCAAAGCTCGCGTTCGACGCGCTGCGCTGGACCTTGGACGGCAAGCCCTGGACCCCGGATCTCGACAAGTCGCTGCGCGACAACGGAGTCACGCACATGAGCTACCTGAGCTTCTACCAGCCGGGGCTCGACGGCGTGAACGGCAGCGGGGTATAGCGGGAGCCGCGGCAGCGGATCACCGCGAACCTCCGCACATGCACATTCGGCTGCCGACCGCCGAACGGGATAGATTTCCGGGGAATTGAATCCGCCCATGTCCTTCCAGCTCACGATTGAACCGCTCGGCGAGACCATCGAGGTCGAGGAAGGCCAGCGCATGCTGGACGCGTGCCTGCGTGCAGGCATCTGGCTGCCGTACGCGTGCAATCACGGACTGTGCGGTACCTGCAAGGTGCAGGTCGTCGAGGGCGAGATCGAACACACCGCGGACGCATCGTCGTTCGCGCTGATGGACATCGAGCGGGCGGAAGGCAAGTGCCTCGCGTGTTCGACGGTGCTGACGAGCGACTGCGTGATCGAAGCGGATGTCGAGCCCGAGCCCGACGCGCGCAATCACCCTATTCGCGATTTCACCGCCCGGGTGATGCGCGTGGAGGCACTGACTCCGACGATTCGCGGAATCCATCTCGAAGTGCCTGCGGGACTGGCGTTCCAGGCTGGCCAGTACATCAATGTTCACGTGCCCGGCCTCGCCGGGCCACGCGCATTTTCCATCGCGTCACCACCGCAGCTGTCCCCGCAACTGGAACTCAATGTCCGGCGCGTCGATGGCGGCGCCGCCACCGGCTACCTGTGCGACACGCTGACAGCGGGCGATACTCTGCGCTGCAGCGGCCCGCTCGGCCGGTTCTTCGTGCGTGAGTCCGCCCCGGAGCCGATGCTCTTCCTCGCCGGCGGATCGGGGTTGTCGAGCCCGAAGTCGATGATCCTGGACCTGTTCGGGCGCGGAGAGCAGCGGCCCGTCACGCTGATCTACGGCGCGCGGTCGCGCGCGGAACTCTACTACGCTGACTTGTTCGCGGACCTCGCCGCAAGGCACGCCAATTTCACGTACGTGCCAGTGCTGTCGGAAGCGACACCGGGCGACGCGTGGGAGGGCGAGACCGGCTTCGTGCACGACGCTGCTGCGCGGCGTTTCAGCGGACGGTTCGATGGCATGAAGGCTTACCTGTGCGGTCCGCCAGCGATGATCGAGGCGTGCATCCGCACGCTGATGCAGGGTCGGCTCTTCGAGCGCGATATCTTCACGGAGAAATTTCTGACCGCCGCCGACGGCGCGCAGGCCGCCGCGCGCAGCCCGCTGTTCAAGCGCCTCTGAAAGCGATGGGCGTGGCCGAGGAATTCGAGATCCTGATCCTGGACACGGGAGAACGCTTCCGCTGCCGGGCTGATGAGAACCTGCTGCGCGCGATGGAACGCCTGAACCGCCGCGGCATCCCCATCGGGTGCCGGGGCGGCGGTTGCGGCATCTGCAAGGTGCGCATCGCCCGCGGCAGGACCGTCGCCGGGAAGATGAGCCGCGCGCATGTCAGCGTGGATGATGAAGCGCACGGCATCGGGCTTGCGTGCCGTCTGTTTCCGGTGTCCGATTGTGAATTGAGCGTCATCGGCGGTTTGCGCAAGCGCGTGCTCGCCGGGTTTCACGACGTCTCGCCCAGTCCCGTCTGAATCCGAAGGAGAGAACCATGGCACAGTCACCCGTTCTGCGTCCCGGCCACGTCTGCCTGCGCGTGCTCGACCTCGAACCCGCCGTCGTCCATTACCGTGATCGGCTCGGCCTGCACGAGATCGAACGCGACCAGCAGGGGCGCGTTTACCTGAAAGGATGGGACGAGCAGGACTGGTTCTCGGTCGTGCTGCGCGAAGCCGATCAGCCTGGCATGGACTTCATGGGCTTCAAGGTGGTGAGCAAGGATGCGCTCGCTGCGCTGGAGCGGGATCTGAACGCGTTCGGAGTCCCCACCGAGCGCATTCCGGCCGGCGAGCTGGATCACTGCGGAGAACGTGTGCGGTTCAAGCTGCCGACCGGGCACGCCCTGGAGCTCTACGCGGAGAAGGACTACATGGGCAACGGTCTTGGCCGGGTGAACCCGGACCCGTGGCTCGAAGGACTCAAGGGGATGCAGGCGCAGCGCTTCGATCACTGCCTGCTGTACGGCGGGGATCTCGACGGCAATATCCGGCTGCTGACCCAGGTCCTGAAGTTCGACCTGACGGAGAAGGTGGTCGACGGCGAACGCATCATCGCGGCGTTCCTGACCTGCTCCAACAAGGCGCACGACATCGCGTTCGTGCGGCACGCCGAGGACAACAAGTTCCATCACGCGTCGTTCCTGCTCGGCACCTGGGAGGAAGTGCTGCGGGCTGCGGACCTGATCTCGATGCATGACCTCTCGCTGGACCTTGGCCCGACCCGTCACGGCATCACGCGGGGACGGACAATCTATTTCTTCGATCCCTCGGGCAACCGCAACGAAGTGTTCTGCGGCGATTACACCTGGTATCCGGACCACCAGCCGATTACCTGGACCGCGGACCAGATCGGTCGCGCGATCTTTTTCCACGATCGCAAGCTCAACGAGAACTTCCTCGGCGTGGTGACTTGATTCAAGTCATCGAGATTAAATAAAAATATCGATAAAGAGTTCGTCTATCGATTTGTCTCGGCTATACTCCGTTGCGCCCCGGCCCTGCCGGCGGCGCGGTGACAGGCCCGGACACGAACTGACCAGGGGAGCACGAGATGAAGGGGCGCCGAGGCGTCGGCAGCGGGTCGATATGGGTACTGTGCGTCGTCGCAGGCCTGCTCGTCGGCTGCGAAGCGAAGCTGCGGCTGGCGGCGGTGGAGGAGGCCGGACGGGAGCCGATTCGCCGCTCGGACCAGTACCAGGCCGCCGTCGCCGCGCCCGACCGCCTCGTGGTGGTCGGCACGCACGGCGTGGTACTGACCTCCACCCACGGCGATTCCTGGACGCGCCAGGATCTCCCCGGCTGGCCATCGCTGATCGACCTCGCCCGGTGCCCGGATGGCACGTGGGTCGCGCTCGCGTTCGAGCGCGAAGTCTGGACTGCAGCGCCCGATGCGGCGCGCTGGACGAGAGTGCCGCTCGCCGACGGTGAAACCCCGCAGGCCATCACCTGCGACCCCCAGGGACGCTGGTGGATCGCGGGCGGTTTCAGTTCCCTGCAGTGGACGGCCGATGGCGGCCGGAACTGGCATACCCACACCCTGGATGAAGACCTGTTCCTGACGTCCGTGCAGTTCGTCGATGCGATGACCGCCTACGCGACGGGCGAGTTCGGCACGGTGATCCGCTCACGTGACGGCGGCGCGACCTGGGAACGGCTGGAAAGCCTGCCCGACGAATTCTACCCGCAGGATGCCTGGTTCGCCGACGCACAACGCGGATGGATCGTCGGACTGCGCGGCGGAATCCTGGCCACCGAAGATGGTGGTGACAGCTGGTCCCGCCAGGCATCGCCGACACTGGCGCCGCTGTACGGGCTCGGCATCGTCGACGGTATCCCGCAGGCGGTGGGCGGCGAGGGCGTGGTGCTGCGCCTGCAGGACGGACATTGGCAGCGCATCGATTACGCGGATCCCGTGCATGGATTCCTGCGCGCGATTGCCCCGGCACCGGGAGGCCGCGTGCTCGTTGCGGGTGGGGGCGGCGCGCTGCGGCTGATCCCGGCTGGCGCCACGCGTGCGCTCGCGAGCGCACCCTGAGGCCCGCGCGATGATCGATACCTCGCAGGTTTTTCCGCGGCTCGGGGATTTCCTGTTCGACAACCGGCGCAAGGTGCTGTCACTGGTGATGCTCGTCACCCTGTACTTCGCGTGGCACATTCCGCTGGTCAAGATGGTGTCCGATTTCGCGGATCTCCTGCCGCAGGAGCATCCCTACATCAAGCTCCACAACCAGATCCGCGACAACTTCGGCGGCGCGAACATCGTCATCCTCGGCGTGGAGGTGCAGGACGGCACGATCTTCACCGACGAGACGCTCGCGCGCATCGACCGAATCACGCTCGCGCTCGACAGTGTGCACGGGGTCAATCACAACCTGGTCACCAGCCTGACCCATCGCAATACGCGCAAGATCTGGCTGACGCCGGACGGCTCGATCAAGTCGTCCCCGTACTTCGACCCCCACAAGGGAGGATACAGCGAGACCGAGTTCTCGCAGATGAAAACCGATGTGCAGAGCAACCCGGCCGTGTACGGTCTGCTGGTGTCACCGGATCTGAAGTCGGCGATCATCAAGGCAACCCTGAACGAAGGCGAACTCGACTACGCGAAAGTGTTCGCCGAGATCCAGGCCATCCGCGCGAAGGAAGGCGCAGCCGGTGTGCGGATCCATGCGACCGGGCACCCGGTGCTGGTGGGCTGGGTATCGACCTACGGCCCGCAGATCCTCCAGATCTTCCTCTACACGATCATCATCGTGATCGGCATCCTGGTGCTGTACACCCGGCGCCTGTACGGAATCCTGCTGCCGACATTCGGCATGCTGCTGACGAGCATCTGGGGCGTCGGCTTCATGGGAGTATTCGACTACCATCTCGATCCGCTGATGCTCGTGGTGCCGTTCCTGATCTCGGCGCGCTCGATGTCGCACGGGATCCAGAAAGTGGAACGGTATTTCTTTGAACTCGAGCTGACCGGCACCAAGGACCTCGCGGCGCGCAACACCTTCAACAGCCTGTTCCGTCCCGGCGCGCTCGCGATCGTCGCGGATGCGGCCGCGCTGTTCCTGATCGGCCTTGGCTCGGTGCCGATCAACGACAAGATGGCCGTGTACGCGTCGTTCTGGGCGCTGTCGATGGTCGTCACGGTGCTGGTCACCTTGCCGATGCTGCTCGCGCTGCTGCCGCAGCCGCGCGACGTGAAGATCCGTCACGGGTTCAGCCGGCGGCTGTTTCCGCGCCTCGCATGGGTCACGGCCACGCAAACCCGTTCGCGCGGCGTGCTGTGGGTTTGCCTGGTGATCGCCATTTGCGCGGGATATCTCAGCACGCGCGTCGTCGTGGGCGAGCCGGAGCCGGGTTCCCCGCTGCTGTACCCGGATCACGACTACAACGTGTCCTCGCGCGCCATCAACGAACGCTTTCCGGGTTCCGAGGAGCTGTTCATCGTGGCCCGTACCAGCGAGAAGGGCGGACTCAAGCGCCCGGAAGTCCTGCGCGCGCTCGATGACTTCCAGAACACGATGCTGCTCGATCCGGCGCTCGGCGGGGCCAAGGGCACCAACAACCTGGTCGGCCAGGTTCACCGGATGACCCGCAACGACGATCCGCGCTGGGCCGTCATCCCTGACGATGCGCAGCAGGCCGGCGGACTGATGTTCACGTACATGATGTCCGCGCCGATTCCCGGCGCGCTGAACCAGTTCCAGGACAGCGACGACCAGATCGCGAACATGGTTTTCTTCTACAAGGACCACACGGGGGAGACGATTCGTCGTGCCATCCACATGGCACGGGAATGGGCGACGGAGGTTGGCAGCAGGATCGAAGGATTCGAGCTCCAGCTCGCGGGAGGGCCCGTCGGTGTGACCGCCGCCATCAACGAAGAAGCCTACCAGACCAACCTCGTGGTGGTGCCCGCGGTGCTCGCGCTGATCCTGGGGTTCACGCTGTGGTTCTACGGCTCCATCCATGCCGGCGTGATGATGCTCGCCTCGATGGGATTCGCCACGGTGCTGACCTACGCGTGCATGGGCTGGCTCGGCATGGGACTCAATGTGAACACCGTCCCGATGATTGCCGTGGGCATCGGCCTCGGCGTCGACTACGCGATTTACATGATGGATCGCATCCGCGAAGAGATGCACGTGCATGCCAATCTGCAGGAAGCGGTCCAGCGCGCCGTCGGCACCACCGGGGTGGCCATCGCGTTCACCGCCACCACGCTCGTGGGCGGCATCGTGATGTGGATATTCATGTCCGACCTCCGGTTCCAGGCCGACGCAGCGCGACTGCTCAGCATCATGCTGATCCTGAACGCGTGCTCCGCGATGTTCCTGGTGCCGGCGTGGGTGGACGTGTTCAAGCCGCGGTTCATCCTGGCTGCAGGCGGGGAACCACCGATGGAGGCGGCGCGGGCGAAGCTGGTCGAGGAAACGGCGATCTGAGTGCAGGCGACGGACTGAGAAAAAATTCGTGATCGACAACGAAACAGGGGGAGCGATGAACTTCAGGGACTACACGGGAAAGCGGGCCGCGCACTGGCGCGCGATATCGATGCTCGCGACATGGGTTCTCGGTTCTTACGGTGGCCTGGCGCACGCCTGGACCTCGACGGACGGCTCGCTGAACATCAGCGGCTATGTCGACAACGTCACCTACGTGCGCAACCGCGTGGGACTCACCAAGTCGCGCTTTACCGGCGTGGCCGAGATCACCAAGGATTTCGGTGCAGTGGGATTGTTCAGCGGCGGACTCAAGTTCAATGCCACGTTGCGCGGAAGCTATGACGGCGTCTACGACTGGAACTCCGAGGACTACGGCGACGACGCGGGCGGGACGATCCAGATCGAGGACCAGGTGTTCGGCAGCGTGCCGTTCGGGGGTGGTCTCGGATCCGCCACCTACCCGATCCCGGTGGCCGCGCTCGGTCTGCCCGGCAATGGCAGCTTCGGCTTCGATACCGCGGTCAATCCCAACGCCGGCCTGCAGGTGCTCGGAGAGGGCTTCCACCGCGCGAACGGCGGCGTCGTGCTGGGTGTGCCGGTGCGGCCCTGCGATATCGACTCCCGCGGCTGCATCGACGGGTATCTCGACTTCGACGAGGACGAGCTCAAGTCCATCGAGTTCAACGACCGTGCGGATGCACTGCGCGAGGCGTACTTCACCGGTTCGATCGCCGTCGGTGAAGGAGATTCGATCGACATCAGCGTCGGCCGCCGGCAGCTCGTGTGGGGACGCACCGACCTGTTCCGCGTGCTGGACATCATCAACCCGGTGGACTACTCCCGCCACAACATCTACGACGAGCTCGAGGACATCCGCATCCCGATGGGCATGCTGACCATCGATTACCGGCTCGGGGCAACGGAGATGTTCGACGACATGAACTTCCAGCTCGTCTGGAAGTGGGAGAAGTTCCGGCCCAACAATCTCGGCCAGGGCGGTACGCCGTACGCGATTCTCGATGCCGGCTACTTCTTCCGCGCGATGAACAACTGCTGGGAGAACGGGTGCACGGTCTCGAATTTCGCGAACGGCGCGCTGGCGACCGACTTCCCGGCGCACACCATCGGCATCCGGCAGGCCAACCTGCCGGACTGGGAGGTCGAGAACACGGATGTCGGTCTGCGCTTCGAAGGGGTCTTCAAGAGCGTCGGGTTCTCGCTGAATGCGTTCTACTACTACTCGCAGCTGCCGTCCCTGCACGGCGGCAGCGAGGGACCCCCGGCCCGCAACCCGTTCCTCGGCGCGGGGGTGCCGTTCGGCGCGCCGTTCCCGGCCGAGGTCGGCGGTGACGAGATCCCGCGCGACTACCTGATCGCATTCGACATCGAGTTCCCGCGCGTCTTCCTGCTCGGCGGTTCGACCGACTTCTATGTCGATTCGATCAAGTCCGCCTTTCGGACCGAGTTCGCGTGGACGACCGGCGAGGAGTTCGCCAACACCACCCGGCGCAACCTGTACTCGGAATCGGACGTCATCCGCTGGGTGGTTGGCTGGGATCGCCCGACGTTCATCAAGCCGCTCAACAGGAACCGGGCGTTCCTGCTGTCCGCGCAGGTCTTCGGACAGCACCTGCTCGATCACGAGCTGCGGGATGGCCCGCTGGGCCCGATCGGCATGGCCGACTGGCAGGACAACTTCATCGGCACGTTCCTGTTCAAGGGCTTCTATATGAATGACCAGCTCAGTCCCCAGGTCATCACGGCCTACGACATCCGCGCGCAGGCCGGCGTGGTTGCCCCGTCGATCGACTGGCTGATCACCAATCACTGGCAGGTGACGTTCGGCGCGAACATCAAGTTCGGGCACGGCGCGCGCGCGTTCGACGACAACCGCTCCGGCAACCCGTTCCCGCCGTTCACCTGTCCGCCAGGCCCGGTCTGCACGTCGACGAGCCAGTCGCTCGGCCTGGGCGGCCTGGAACCGCTGGGGCGTTTCCGCTCCGGGCCAATCGGCATGGCGCAGGGCGAAGATGAGCTCCAGCTCACCGTCCGCTATCGCTTCTAACACTCACGAGCCTCGGGAGACCGCTTCATGAACACGAAACTTTCGATCCTCGCGGGCGCGATGTTCGCAGGCATCCTCGGTGCACCGCCGGCAGGCGCGGACGACATCGAAGCCCAGTTCAATACCTACCAGAACTGGAAACCCGACATGCCGGAAGGGCTGACGGCGGGCACCGTCATCAGCGCCGCCAACGTCGACCAGTTCAGCGCGGTGCTCGACCCCGCGATGGTCCAGCACATCAAGGATGGGTGGACAGAGCTGACCGTGGGCGACGTCATCGACATGCCACTGCATCCGAACTACGCGAAAGCGACTGTTGCCAACAACAACAAGGACACGGTGTCGCTCGGCGATCAGTCGGGACAGATCAACGGCTTCGTGGCAGGCCGCCCGTTCCCGTACGAACCGGATGCCAGTGATCCCCGCGCCGGCGAGAAGCTCGCGTGGAACTTCAAGTACGGCTACAACTGGGGTGACAACGCCGCGATCGCGCCGTTTTACTGGAAGCTCCGCAACATGGAGTCCGGCAAGGTGGAGCGTCAGTTCAAGTTCAGCTTCCATTTCCTGAACTGGATGCATCGCGTCAACCAGGACCCGGTGCCGGAGATCACGCCCAATCCGTCCAAGCTGTTCCGTTCCATCTACCTGCAGGTGCTCGAACCGTTCGACGTGAAGGACACGCAGCTGCTGATCCATCGCTACGAGGACGACGCGAAACGCGACGACGCCTGGCTGTACCTCGGTTTCCAGCGTCGCGTGCGGCGCCTGGCGAGCGGCCAGGTGACTGATGCGTTCCTGGGGACCGACCTGATGATCGAGGATTTCGAGGGCTACAACGGCCGTGTCTCGGACATGAAGTGGACGTACAAAGGCACGCAGACCCTGCTGATGCCGTACTACAAGCATAACGATCAGCAGCTGACCGACGAGTTCGGCGAGGCGGACGGCTACAAGTACATCGACTTCGGCGGCAAGGGAAACTGCTTCGCGAAGGTCACGTGGTCACCGCGCAAGGTATACGTGGTGGAGTCCGAACCGGTGGATCCCAACCACCCGATCAGCCGGCGAACCCACTTCGCGGACGTGCAGACGTTCGGCTTCTCGCGCACCGTCACCTACGACCGCAAGGGAGATCTGTGGAAGTCCTGGTACATCTGCAAGGCCCATCCGGACTACCACCTCGAAAAGAACAAGGGCACGGGTGTCGCACTGGATGACTGCTTCGGGATGATCGACATCCAGGCACAGCACTGCACCACCGGACAGTTCAAGGGACAGGTGGATCCGTCAATGAACCCGGTGACCAAGTTCACCGTGCAGAACATGCGCACGTCGGGGCAATAAGGCCCGCGCAACAGCACCAGGTTCCGCGCAGCAGGCCTGCGCGGAACCTGGCGTCGGCAGTCGTCCGACCCTCAGCGGACCGGTGCCGCGGCGGCCAGTATCTCCTCCAGCACCGCCGGATCCCCGACCTGGTTCGCGAGCAGCAGGATCAGGCGCGCATCGAGCAGCAGGCTCTGCTCGACGCTCAACCCGTCGTGCAGCGCAACGAGCCTCGCGTAGAACTCGTCACCGTCCGGGATGTTCGATTCGACGATCATGCCGCGCGGTACTCAGTTCGCCGCCATCGCGTGCCACATTTCAGCGTCCCGTTCCGCGGTCCAGATGCGCGGATCGCGGGTGCCGCCGGCCTCGTCGTACGCGCGCGAGACATCGAAGGGCAGGCAGTGGTCGAAGATGACCCAATGGCCGAAGTCCGGTTTGAGCGCCGCGTACGTTTCGTCGTAGGCCTGCTTCAGCGATCGACCGGCGGCGCGCGCCGCACGCACGCTCTCGTACATCCGGGTGATGAACGCGCGGGTTCCGCGCAACGACTCGGCGACGTCCGTGGGCGTGGTCAGTGCATTCCCGCGGCCTGGTACCAGTGCGCGCGGATGCAGCGCGGCAATCCGATCCAGGGTGGCCGGCCATTCGGTCAGGTAAGCGTCACCGGTGTACGGCGTGGCGCCGAACTCGACGAGGTCACCGCTGAACAGCACGCCCTCTTTCGGCATCCAGGCCACCGTGTCGCCCTTGGTGTGGCCACGCCCGAGCTGGAGCAGCTGTACTTCGGTCCTGCCGAGCCACATCGTCAGCGCTTCGCGAAACACGATCGTCGGCCACGTGAGCCCGGGAATCGAGTCAACCGCCTGGAACAGGCGCGGGAAGCGTTCGAACTCCGACTGGTAGTCCTGCTCGCCGCGCTCGACGATGAGATCGTAGGTGTCCTGGCTTGCGATCACGTTCGGCGCGCCGTATCCGCTCGCGCCGAGCACGCGCACCGCGTGGTAATGGGACAGGACCACGTGCCTGATCGGCTTGTCGGTGACCGTTCGGATCTTCGCGATCACATCGCGGGCCATTACCGGGGTGGCCTGCGCGTCAATCACCATCACGCAATCGTCGCCGATAATCACCCCGGTGTTGGGGTCACCCTCGGCAGTGTACGCGTAGGCGTTGTCGGCCAGGCGCGTGAAGCTCACCTGCTTCGGCGCGAGATCTCCTTTGGAGGCGAAGGCTTTGGACATGCGGGTTCTCCTTGGTTTGGAATCGCCGGGAAGCGGGCTCACCCGGCTGGGGTTTCGTGCGCGAGACTGCGGCGCCACGCGCGCAGGATTGCGTCCGTATCGAACCGGCGCCAGCGTGCGGCAACATGCTGATCCGGACGGACGAGGTAGGTGGTGCCCGGCAAGGCATCGTAGCGTGCCGCCAGCAGGCCATCCGGATCGGTGATCTCCGTTCCGACCGTGAGTGTGCGGATCCCGGGCAACGCGGGCGGCGCACTCCCGAAGACCAGGCACACGAAGTCGCCCCCGAGCAACTCGCTGAGCCAGCCGTCACGGCCGCCGCAGCGTACAGGGGCGTCGAGCACGACGCTCCCGGGTGACATCCCTGGTGTCTCGAACGGCGCTTCGTCGGCGGTGACCAGTGCGGATCGGCGCAGCGTGCTCGGCACGGAAAGACGCCCGCTGTTGACCAGCGCGCGCGCGAACGGCCACTTCTCGGCCAGCTGGAGCACGGCCTGCTGAAACGCACGTGCGGCGGGTGTCTTCGGCGTCATGAAGTCGGTGGCACGGGTCGAGTTCCGAAGGTTTTCGTCCGCACCGTACACGCGCTCCGCGTCGTAGCTGTCGAGCAGCGCGCGCGGAGCCTCTCCGCGCAGGACCCTGGCCAGCTTCCAGCCGAGATTGTCCACGTCCTGCAGGCCGCTGTTGGCGCCTCGCGCGCCGAACGGCGAGACCAGGTGCGCGGCGTCGCCGACGAAGATCACCCGGTCGTGCACGAAACGGCGCATGCGCCGGCACTGGAAGGTGTAGAGACTGATCCACTCGTACTCGAACGGGAGGTCGGGGCCGAGCATCGCGCGCACCTTGGCGGACACGTTCGTCTCGCTGAGGGCTGCGTCGCGATCGATGTCCCAGCCCAGCTGGAAATCCAGGCGCCAGATGCCATCGGGCTGCTGATGCATCAGCGCGGTGCGGCCTTCGTTGAACGGCGCATCGAAGTAGAAGCGTCGTTCTGCCGGGAACGGCGCGTCCATGCGGACATCGACGATCAGAAAGTTGTCTTCGAAGGTGCGACCCTCGAAGTCGAGACCGAGCAGTCCGCGAAGCGTGCTCCGACAGCCGTCCGCCGCGATGACGTAGTCAGCCTCGAGCGTGAAATCTCCTTCGCCCGTGCGCACCCCCAGCGTCACGCCAGCCGACGACCGGGTGACCGCGACGACTTCGTGTCCCCAGCGCAGTTCCACCAGCGGGTGACCGGCCAGCGCGTCAACCAGGTACTCCTCCGCGTGGTACTGCTGAAGATTGATGAAGGCGGGGAACTTCTGTGCCTTGATCGGCAACAGGTCGAACGTGTACAGCGGGTCCGGCGCGGACCCCGTGTACACCTTGCCCACATTCCACGTGACGCCCTTGGACATCATCCGCGCGGCGACGCCGAAGCGATCGCAGATCTCCAGCGAACGCTTGGACCAGCAGATGGCACGCGATCCGTCGCTCGAAGTCCGGCCCTTCTCTAGCAGCACCACCGGCACCCGGTGGTTCGCGAGTTCCGCCGCCATCGCGAGTGCGACCGGGCCCGCCCCCACGATCACCACGGGCACATGTCTCACGCGCGCGGACCCGATTTCCGCAGCCGCGAGCACCGGGTAGAGCCGGCGTGCGCTGCGCGCCTTGTGGCGTGCGTGCGAGAGCGTCTGCGGCGCGTCGGTCACCGCGGTTCGTGCTCCGCCGGCACGACGCTCTGCTCAATTGCCCCGAAGAGGGACCGGCCGGCGGCGTCGAACATTTCGATGCGCACGCGATCGCCGAAGCGGAGGAAGTCGCTGCGCGCGCGGCCCTCCGCCAGGATTTCCAGCATGCGTTTTTCGGCGATACACGCCGAGCCGCGGCTGCGGTCGTAATTGGACACCGTTCCGGACCCCACGATCGTCCCGGCGGTCAGCCGGCGGGTCCTGGTGACGTGAGCGATCAGGTCGTGAAAGCTGAATGTCATGTCGACTCCGCACTCGGGAGCCCCGAACAATTGCCCGTTGACGTGCGTGACGAGGGGCAGATGCACCTTCCCCTCATGCCAGGCATCCGCCAGTTCGTCGGGCGTGATGGCGACCGGCGAGAACGCGCTGGCGGGCTTGCCGAGGTAGAAGCCGAACCCCTTGGCGAGTTCGTCCGGGATGAGGTTCCGCAACGACACGTCGTTCACCAGCATCAGCAGCCGGATATGACCGGCGGCGTCCTCGGCGCGCGTGCCGAGCGGCACGTCGTCGGTCACGACGGCCACCTCGGCCTCCAGGTCGATGCCATGGGACTCGCTGACGGCGATGATCGGATCGCGGGCACCGAGCAGGTCGTCCGAGCCGCCCTGGTAAACCAGCGGATCGGTCCAGAAGCTCGCGGGCATCTCCGCGCCGCGCGCCTTGCGCACCAGTTCGACATGGTTCACGTAAGCGCTCCCGTCGACCCACTGGTACGCGCGCGGCAGCGGCGCGGCCACCGCGGCGTTCGCGAACGGAATGTCGCCGGGCAGTGCCCGCGCGCACACGTCGGCATAGACGCATTCCAGCGCGGCCTCGACCTGCCCCCAGTGATCGAGGGCGTGCTGGAGCGTCGGCGCGATATCCGGTACCGCGCGCGCGCGCTGGAGCGCGCGGTCGACGACGACCAGCCGGCCGTCGCGAGTGGTGTTCCTGAGCGTCGCGAGCTTCATCTCGGCCTTTCGGGGACAGCCCACCGGCGGCCCGTTTGTGATTAGTTGCATGTGAAACTATACTCGTCGGGCAGCGGTGTGGAAAGGTGGCGGAACGATGGGCGACTTGCGTTACTTGAGCGGCTTCGCGAATGAACACATCACCGAGGCGATCACCGGCGCGGTGCCGGTCGGGCAGTTCTCTCCCCAGCGCACACCGTTCGGGCTGTACCCGGAGAAGTTCAGCGCCACGGCGTTCACCGCTCCGCGGCGCGAGAACCGGCGCACGTGGTTCTACCGCATCCGGCCATCGGTGCTGCAGGGTGACTTCGCGGTCACCAGCTTTCCGCGATGGCGGACCCCGCCGCTGGTCCCGGAGCGCCCGGTGCCAAACCAGTTGCGGTGGGATCCGTGGCCGATCGACACCGAGGGTGACTTCCTCGACGGCATGACCACGCTCGTCGCCTGTGGTCACGCGGCGATGCAGGCGGGGATGAGTGCGCACGTGTACACGGCGACGCGCCCGATGACGGATCGCTATTTCTACGACGCGGACGGCGAGCTGCTGATCCTGCCGCAGCAGGGTCGACTCGCGGTGTTCACGGAATGCGGACAGATCGAGGTCGCGCCGCGCGAGATGCTGCTGGTGCCGCGCGGGATGAAGTTCCGTGTCGACTTGCCGGATGGCCCCAGCCGGGGCTACGTGTGCGAGAACTTCGGGGCGGCGATGCGGCTTCCCGAACGCGGTCCGGTGGGCTCGGACGGCTTCGCCAACGATCGGGACTTCCTCGCCCCGGTGGCCTGGTTCGAGGATCGCGAGCGACCTTGCGAGCTCGTGGCCAAGTTCGGCGGAGCGTTCTTCCGCGCGGCACTCGGTCATTCGCCGCTCGACGTCGTCGGTTGGGTCGGCACCGCGTACCCGGTGAAGTTTCCGCTCGAGGCATTCAACGTCATGAACACCGTGAGCTACGACCATCCTGATCCGTCGATTTTCACCGTGCTCACGGCGCCTTCGGACACGCCCGGCGTGGCGAACGTGGATTTCGTGATTTTTCCGCCGCGGTGGATGGTTGCCGAGCACACGTTCCGGCCGCCGTGGTTCCATCGCAACGTGATGAGCGAGTTCATGGGACTCATCTACGGCCAGTACGATGCCAAGGAACGCGGCTTCGAACCCGGGGGTGCGAGCCTGCACAGCAGCTTTTCGGCGCACGGACCGGAGCAGGCGGTCTACGCGAAGGCGAGCGAGGTCCCGCTGATGCCGACCCGCATGGAAGCAACGCTCGCGTTCATGTTCGAATCGCGCTACCTCATGACACCGACGGCCGAAGCCCTTGGGCATCCGGCCCTGCAGGCGGACTACCTCGCGTGTTGGCAAGGACTCGAGCGGCGGTTTCCGCGCACGTGAAGCCGCTCGATCTCGCGGGGTTTCTTCCGTACCGGATCTCGGTCCTCGCCAACCGCATCAGCAGTCGACTCGCGAACGTGTATGCCGACCGCTTCGACCTGACGATCCCCGAATGGCGCGTGATGGCCGTGCTCGGGCAGTTCGACGGGGTTTCAGCCGACTTCGTCTGCACCAAGACCGAGATGGATCGCGTGACCGTGAGTCGCGCGGTGGCCCGGTTGCTCAGAAAGCGTTACATCTCGCGGCGCTTCCACGTCGAGGATCGAAGACGCTCGCGGTTGTCACTCGCGGCCGCCGGGCGCCAGGTCTATGCGGAGGTGGTACCGCTCGCCCGGCGTTACGAGGCCGCGCTGAGACAGGGGATCGATACGGCCGACCTCGCGCGCTTCGACGCCGTGATCGGCCGATTGCAGGAGCGGATCGGCGAACTCGACGCCTCGGTGCTGTGAGGCGTCGACCGGTGCCGTGACCGCGTCAGAGTGCGTCGATCGGGATTTTCAGATAGGACTTGCCGTTGCTCTCCGGGGGAGGCATCCGGCCCGCGCGGATGTTCACCTGGATGGAAGGGATGATCAGCAGTGGCATGTCCAGCGTCTTGTCGCGGGCGGTGCGCATCTGTACGAAGGCCTCTTCCGAGATGCCGTCGTGCAGGTGGATGTTGTGCGCGCGTTCCTCGGCAACCGAGGTCTCGTAGCGCGGTTCACGCCCCGCCGGCGGGTAGTCGTGGCACACCATGATGCGCGTGCCAGGCGGCAGTTCCAGCAGCCGCCGGATCGACGCGTACAGGGTGCGGGCGTCGCCGCCTGGAAAGTCGCACCGGGCACTTCCGACGTCGGGCATGAATATCGTGTCGCCGACGAACAGCATGTCCTCGATGAGGTAGGCCACGCATGCCGGGGTATGACCTGGAACCGCGAAGACCTTGCCTTGCAGCGTGCCGACCTTGAACGTCTCCCCGTCGACGAACAGATGGTCGAACTGTGAGCCATCCACGGCGAGCGAGGGCTCCAGGTTGAACAGGCCTTTGAACGTGTTCTGCACGACGTCGATCCGCCGCCCGATCCCGACCTTGCCGCCGAGGGTCTGCTTCAGCTGGTCCGCCCCCGTGAGATGGTCCGCGTGTGCGTGGGTTTCGAGTATCCAGGCGACCTTGAGATTGTGCGCGCGCACGTACGCGATGACCGCGTCGTTGGAGTGGGTCCGTGTACGGCCCGACTTGTGGTCGTAGTCCAGGACCGGGTCGACGATCGCGGCCGTCCCGCCGTCGCCGTCATGAACGACATAGGTGAAGGTCGAGGTGGCCTTGTCGAAGAAAGCATTCACGTGGGCGGCCATGGGATCCCTCCTGAGGTTGAAATCGGGCTTAACAATATATATAAAGATAGAATATAAAATTCGCATGTAAAGAGCGAGATGGAACAGGCCGCGAATCTTGATATGCGTCAAATGCGCAATGCAGCAGCATCGGCGTCGGGTGTCCTGCGTGTCCTTGCGAACGAGGATCGGCTGCTGCTGCTGTGCCAGCTGTCGCAAGGAGAGTGCTGCGTCACCGACCTCGAGGAGCGGCTCGGCATCCAGCAGCCGACACTCTCCCAGCAGCTCGGCGTGTTGCGCAGCGAGAAGGTGGTGGCCACGCGGCGCGAAGGCAAGCACATCTACTATCGCGTGGCCGATCGCCGGATCCTCGCGCTGCTGGAGACGCTCTACGGGATTTTCTGCAAGGGCAGGAAGGGATAGGTCCGCATGACGGTCGACATGACATCGTTCACCCCCTGGACATCACTCGCGGGCGGCCTGCTGATCGGGCTCGCGGCGGCGCTGTTCGTGCTGCTCAACGGGCGCATCGCCGGTATCAGCGGAATCGTCGGCGGCCTGCTGCGGCCGGCGCGCGCCGACGTCGCGTGGCGTGTCGCCTTCGTGCTGGGCATGGTGGCGGCGCCGGTGCTGTATCGCCTTGCGGCGCCACTGCCGGCCGCCGAAATGACGGCCGGCTATCCCATGCTGATCGTCGCGGGTCTGCTGGTCGGCATCGGTACGCGACTGGGCTCGGGATGCACGAGCGGCCACGGTGTGTGTGGCCTCGCCCGCGGCTCGCCGCGGTCACTCGCGGCCACGGCCTGCTTCATGGCCGCAGGATTCACCATGGTGTACGTCGTTCGTCACCTGGTCGCAGGTTGAGGAGGTCGCGTGCAGATTCTCGTGGCGTGGTTGGTCGGACTCCTGTTTGGCGTGGGTCTGATCGTGGGCGGGATGACGAATCCCGCGAAGGTGGTGGCATTCCTGGACATTACAGGAACCTGGGATCCGTCGCTGGCGTTCGTCATGGGCGGCGCGATGAGCGTGTCCGCCGTCGCGTTCGCGCTGGCGCGCCGACGGACGACGTCGCTGCTGGGCGCGCCGATGCAGGTCCCGCGTGCGACACGCGTCGATCCGCGGCTCGTGATCGGCAGTGTCCTGTTCGGTGCGGGTTGGGGCCTGGGAGGGTTCTGTCCCGGGCCGGCGCTCGTCGCGCTCGCCGCGGGGATTACCGAGGCGCTGGTGTTCGTGACGGCGATGCTGGCAGGCATGGCGCTGTTCGAATATTTTCTCCGTCCACAGTCTTGAGCAGGGAGCCCGGATGCACGCGCCCGATATCACCCGCCATACGCCCGCATTCGCGACCTCGCCGCAGCTGCAACCGGAGGATCTGGCGGCGATCGCGGCCGCGGGCTTCCGCAGCGTGATCAACAATCGCCCCGATCGCGAAGGCGGCGACGAACAGCCGACGAGCGCGACGTTGCAGGCGGCAGCGGCGCGTGCCGGCCTGCGCTACGTGTACATGCCGACTGTCCCCAGCGAGATCACCGCGCAGACGGTCGAAACGTTCGCGCGACACCTCGCGGAACTGCCGGCGCCGGTGCTCGCGTTCTGCTATTCCGGCGGCCGGGCAACACGCCTCTTTCGCCTCGCGACGGGCGGCTGAGCCCGGGCCGTGCCGATGCTCGCACGGTGGAAGGATTACGATCGGCAGCGCGCGGGTCACGACCTGGGCGCGGCCGTCATCGTGGTGGTGATGCTGGTCCCGCAGAGCCTCGCGTATGCGCAGGTCGCCGGCATGCCGCTGCAGACGGGACTCTACGCGAGCATCCTGCCGCTCATCGCGTACGCGCTGTTCGGCACCAGCAGCGCCCTCTCGGTCGGACCCGTCGCGGTGATCTCGCTGATGACCGCGGCCACCCTGTCCGGCCTGGAAGCGACCGACACGGCGACGTACACGATGCTCGCGGCATGGCTCGCGATGCTGTCCGGCGCGATGCTGTTCCTGGCCGGATTCCTGCGGATGGGCTACGTCGCCAACCTGATGAGTCACCCGGTGGTTTCCGGGTTCATGACCGGCGCGGCGATCCTGATCGTCCTCGGCCAGCTCAAGCCCCTGCTCGGCATGCGGGGAGAGGGTGAAACCGCGCTCGAGCTCGCACGCGCGCTGATCGCGGCGGCCCACACCGTGCAGCCGCCCACGGCCGCGGTGGGCCTGGCCGCGCTGGCTGCCCTGTGGTGGCTGCCGCGCGCGATTCGCTGGACGGGAAGACAGCTCGGGATGCGCACGGGCGTGATCGACATCGCGCGCAAGCTCGCGCCGCTCCTGGTCGTGATCGTCGCGATCCTCGCGACCGGGATGTTCGACCTGGACGATCGGTATCGCGTGGCGGTCGTCGGGGTGATACCCGCCGGCATTCCCGGGTTCGGCATCGCCATTCCGACGCTCGCGCAAGTCAAGTCGCTGCTGCTTCCCGCGTTCGTGATCGGTCTGATCGGATTTGTCGAGAGCGTGTCGGTCGCCCAGTCGCTCGCGCTCCAGCGGCGCGAACGCATCGACCCCAACGCGGAACTGCGCGGACTGGGCGCCGCGAACTGCGCGGCGGCGATTTCAGGTGGATTCCCGGTCACCGGGGGGTTGTCGCGCTCCATCGTGAATTTCAGCGCGGGGGCGCGGACCCCGCTGGCCGGCGTATTCGCGGCGCTGATGATGCTGGGCGTCGTCACGTGGCTGACAGAGTTGTTCACGCGGCTGCCCAGCGCGGTGCTGGCGGCGGCGATCATCGTGCCCGTGATGGGCCTGATCGATACCCACGTGCTGAAGGAAGCCTGGGGCTATTCGCGCGGCGACGCCTGGGCCTACCTGGGGACCGCGGGCGGTGTGCTGGTGTTCGGTATCGAACTTGGCATCCTGCTCGGCGTCGCGCTCTCGCTGACCACCATCGTGTGGCAGGCCTCGATGCCGCATATCGCGGAGATCGGCCGGGTGCCGGGAACTTCTCACTACCGGAACGTGAAGCGCGCGGCCGTGGAGACCTTTCCGCACCTGCTCGCCCTGCGCATCGACGCGGATCTCTTCTTCGCGAACGTGCGACCCGTCGAACAGGCGATCCAGGCGGCAATCTCGTCGCGCCCCGGACTCGAACACCTGCTGCTGGATCTTTCAGCGGTCAACCAGATCGATCTCACGGGATTGGAGGGACTGCGCGAGCTTAATCGCAGTCTCCAGGGGCGCGGCGTGCGGCTTCACCTTGCCGAGGTCAAGGGGCCGGTGCTCGATCGGCTGGCGCGCTCGACATTTCTCCAGGAACTCGCCGCGCCGCCGTTCCGCTTTACTCACGATGCATTCGTCGCGCTGAATGCGGATGGCTGAATGCCGCCGTCCGGCCGCCGTCGTGACCGGTGCATCAGCGGGTCTCGGGGCCGAATTCGCGCGCCAGCTCGCTGCCCGCGGCTACGACCTGCTGCTGGTGGCACGCCGGACCGAACGCCTCGCGGCGCTGGCGGCGGAACTCTCCGGGCGACACGGCGTGACCGTGCATACACTGGGTGCCGACCTCGCCGAGCCTGCAACGCCGCGACGGATCGTGGACGAGATAACGCGGTGCGAACTCGAGATCACAGGGCTCGTGAACAACGCGGGCTACGGTGTGCCCGGCAGCTACCTGGGGCATGACTGGTCGACGCACGCAGCCTTTCAGCAGGTCATGGTGAATGCGACGGCGGAGCTCTGTCACCGGCTGATGCCACGGCTGCGGAGTCGGGGCGACGCCTGGGTCGTCAACGTCGCGTCGCTGGCCGGCCTGATGCCGGGCAGCGCCGGTCACACGCTCTACGCGCCGGCCAAGGCGTGGCTCGTGAAGTTCAGCGAATGCCTGGCACTCGAGGTCCGACCGTACGGCGTGCGCGTGACGGCGCTGTGTCCGGGGTTCACGCGGACCGAGTTTCACGACGTGAACGGCATGCGGCCGCATGTATCCCGTCTGCCCGCGTGGCTGTGGCTGTCGGCAGAAGAGGTCGTCACCGCTGGTCTCGCCGCCGTCGAGCGCGGCGTCCTGGTGCACGTGCCCGGCCGGGTCAATCGCGCGCTCGCGCTCGCCGCGCGCCTGCTGCCAGGGCACTTCCTGCGTGCGATGATCGCCTCCCGCGAACGCGATTTCCGGCGCCTCGATTGAACGCGACGCAACGTCCGCCAGCTTTCATGCGACTGTCGCCGGCATTCCGGATTGGCGCCGTGATCCTCGGCGCGCTGACCGCCGCGCTGCTGTTCGCGCTGGCGTGTCGCCGTGATGCGATCGGACTCCTGGCCGACGGATACATCTACCTGCTGATGGCGGAGGCGCTGCGGTCACCGGACGTGGCGGTCCCGTCCTGGCGCTGGCTCGCCGGGCAGTACCCGTTTCCCCCGTTGTATCCGGGGGTTCTCGCTGCCGTCGGGGCCGGCCCGCTTGCGCTGATGCCCGCGCTTGCGGTCAATACGGGCTTGCTCGGGACGAGCGCGGCACTCACGATGTGCTGGTACCGGCGGCTGGGAATACCCCGCGCCCCCGCGTTTGCGATCGCGGCGATATGGACGACCCTGCCGGTCACGCTGCTGACCGCACTCGATGTCCAGAGCGAGCCGTTGTACCTGGCGCTGTCGCTTGGCGCGCTTCTCGTGCTCGCCGCGGAACCGCCCCCCGGCGCGCACGGTCGCTGGATCCTCGCCGGGGTCCTGTGCGCGGCAGCGGGCCTGACGCGCACCGCCGGACTGTCGCTGCTGTTCGCCTTCTCCATCGCGTGGGTCGCACGCGGGCGCCGCGCCGGCCTCCTGCCGCTCGCCTGCGGATGGTTGCCGGTGCTCGCGTGGCAGGCCGGGCGGCACCTGATGTCGCTCGACGCCTCGTACTCGGACAACGCGCTCGGCGCGGCCGGAACGACCGCGACGGCACTGGTCGCGCGCGCGGCGACAATGGTTGATGCAATGGTGTACTACGCGCCGCGGAGCTTCGACCTCGGCGCCGGCTGGCACGTCGGGATCGGTGTTGCCGTGCTCGCGGGGCTGGCCGCCGGGACGTTGCTTGCGCGCCTGCGGAGGCTGGAGGCGGATGCCGTCTATGTCGCCGCGTACGTGGTGATGATTCTCCTGTGGCCGTATCCGCACCACGCGCGACGCTTTCTGTTCGTGCTGCTGCCTGTCCTGTTCGGTTACGCGCTCATCGGGCTCGCGCACGGCGCACAGCGGTTTCCGCGGCCGTCGCGGCAATGGATTCTGCTCGCGTTGCCGAGCCTGGTGCTGCTGTTCACGTGGCCGAGCACGACGCTGATGGTTGCGGAGATCCGGCGTGGTGGTGAGGGCGTGGCCGCGAGTGTCGCGCGCTCGCCGGCCCGGTACCACGTCGCGTCACCGCATGCGGCGCTCGTGCAGGAGGAAGCGTTTGCGCCGGTCCGGGCGCTGCTCACGCGTGCCGCGACACGGCTGCCCGCCGACGCATGCGTGATGAGCCCAATCCCGGAGGTGACGATGTTCCATCTGCGTCGGGAGGTACGGGACATGGCTCGCCATCGCAAGGATCCCGCGGCCGCGCTGCGGGATTGCCCCTACGTTCTGATGGTGGCATTCCGCAACTTCCCGGACAACGGACTGCCGCCGATGTTTCCCTACGAGCGGCTGCGCGATTCGCTGCGCGTCATCGACGCGGCGGAGAGCGAGGTCGGCAATGGCAGGCGCACCGTCCGCGCGCTGCTGGCCCGCCATGGTGAGCCGGTCAACCCGTGAAAATGCGGCACTTGCCGCTGAAAAAGTGGAGTGTCAAGGCTTACAAAACCCGGGCGAAGGGATATATTAGCCGCCGCAAAAAGTTTGCGCTTCCAAACATCATGACGCCGGATTCCGCGTCATGCCGAGGAAGATTCGACATGCGACGGAGCGCGCGAGGACGGCAGACTGGTGACGTATCGAAAGCCCGCGGCGAGGGCCGCAGCACCCAGTGACCGGCAGCACCACGACTTTCCCCGCGCACCTCGTGAACCCAAACCTGCGGGAGGAATGAACCAATATGAGCCGAGCGAAACCAGCGATTAAGGAACGTGAGACGAAGAGCCAGATTGTGGCGGCAATCGCCGAATCGACCGACCTGACCAAAAAGCAGGTCCAGGCGGTGCTCGCCGCGATGCGTGAACATGCCGTGCGTCACCTGAACGCGCGGGGTTCGGGAGAAATCAGCGTGCCCGAACTCGGCGTGAAGCTCCGCCGGGTGAAGAAGGCCGCGCGCAAGGCGGGCATGGCGCGCAACCCGTTCACCGGCGAGATGGTGAAGGTGGAGGCCCGTCCGGCGAGCGTTTCGGTCCGCGCATCCGCGCTCAAGGCGCTGAAGGACGCGGTCGCTTCCTGATCCTGGGAGCCACTGCGCCGGAAAGAAGGGCATCACTGCGGTGATGCCCTTTTTTTTTAGGGGGCGCAGTGCGCCGAGCATATCGCTTGACGTTCGCACGACACGACCGTTAGGCTCCTTGCCGATTTCGAGACGGGTGCCCGGTGACAGTCCAGTCGCCGGGATAATCGGGAAGCCGGTGCGCACGATGGATGTCGTGCAAGGCCGGCGCTGCCCCCGCAACGGTAAACGAAGAAATGCGCTCCTTACGTCACTGTGCCTGCGGGCATGGGAAGACGAGCGCTGGTGCGGTCTCCTCCAGATCGCGCGTTCGTGAGCCCGGAGACCGGCCCGTCGCGATTGCATGTCCGAGTCGCGGTGGGTGCGCTCGGTCGCGAGCAACTGTACTCGCGCATTCGTCGTGACCTGCCGCGCTCCAATCCAAGACCCGCGCTCGGGCGTGAGCGCTGGTGGAGCACCCGCAATGCGCAGCGTACATTTTTCGATCCGCTTCCGCCTGTCCCAAGTCCACGTTCTGCCCTTCGTGCTCGGCCTGTCCATGGGCCCGGCGATGGCTGCCGCCGATGCCGAAGTGTCGCCGGAGGAACTCGTCGTCAGTGCCGCGCGGGTGCCGGTGCCCGTCGCTGCAGCCGGGGCCGGCGTCACGGTCATCACCCGTGACGAGATTGCGCGCCGGAATCCGCAGTACGTCAGCGACCTGTTGCGCACGGTGCCGGGACTGTCCGTGAGCCGCAACGGCGGCGCCGGGGCGCAGACGCAGGTTCGCGTGCGCGGGGCCGAAGGCAATCACCTGCTCGTCCTGATCGATGGCGTGGAAGCGAACGACTTCAGCCAGAACGACGAGTTCGATTTCGCCCACCTGACGGCGACTGACGTGGAGCGCATCGAAATCGTGCGCGGACCGCAGAGCGCGCTGTGGGGCAGCGACGCGCTGGCCGGCGTGTTGAACATCATCACGCGCGGGGCCCGGCGGCCACTCGAACTGGCGGGCCGCGTGGAGACGGGTTCGTTCGGCACCGAGAACGGATCGCTCTCGCTCGGCACCGCGCGCGACACGTGGCGCGCGCGCGTCGGATTGAGCTACCTGGACGCGGGCGGTACCAACGTGTCGCGAACCGGTTCCGAAGACGATGGCTATCGGAACGCGACGGTCAACCTGAAACTCGGGTGGCAGCCGCGCGAACAGCTGAAGCTGGACGTGTACGGACGGCTGACAGACACCGAGACCGAGTTCGATACGCCCGATTTCCTGGGTGACGGGCGCAACCGGGACGTGGATGCGACCATCGACAGCGTGCAGGGGTACCTGGGCGGTCGGGCCGAACTGGCCACGTTCGATCGCCGCTGGGTGCACACGCTGATCGGCGGGTGGACGAAGCTCGACAACCTCACGCGTGATCCGACCGACGCGGGCAACCGGCGCACCGAGGGTCGCAAGTACTCGCTGGATTACCAGTCGAACTGGCGGTTCGATACCACGCACGCGCTGCCGCTCGCGCACAGCTTCACCGTCGCCGTGGACTACGACATGGAGGAATTCGCGCAGCGTGGCCCCGTGGTGTTCGGCGCGGATCCCAACCAGGATCGCCGCCGTCACACGCTCGGGTACGTCGTCGAGTATCGCGCGACGGTTGCACGGGACACGGTTGCGGGTGTCAGCGGGCGCTGGGACGACAACAGCGATTTCGCGGACGTGGGGACCTACCGGGTCACGCTCTCGCACCTGCTCGCGCGAACCGGCACCACGATCTCGGGCGCGTACGCCACCGGACAGAAGGCGCCCACGTTCTCGGAGCGATACGGCTTCTTCAGCAACGGCGGATTGCCCTTCCGCGGCAATTCCAGCCTGTCACCCGAGCGTTCGCACGGCTACGAGATCGGGGTCCGGCAGCGGCTGTTTGCCGAGCGCCTGACCCTCGGCGCCACGTACTTCAACGAACATCTTACCGACGAGATCGAAGGATTCGTGTTCGATCCCATCCTCGGGGAATTCACCGCGCGCAACCGCAGCGGTACGAGCAAGCGTGACGGGGTAGAACTCAGCGCCCGGGCGGCACTTCCCGCCAGCACTGGCCTGCACGGAAACTACACGTACCTGGACGCGACCGAGCCGGGTGCCGGCGGACGTCTCGACGAGGTGCGGCGTCCGCGCCATGCCGTCACCCTGGGAATCGACTGGCGCGGCTGCGCCGACCGGCTGGTGGTGGATGCACAGGTGATCCACAACGGCGAGCGCGCTGACCTGACGTTCCTGCCGCCCACGTTTGCGGGCCGCACCCGGCTTTCCGGCTACACGCTCGGGGTCGTCTCCGCGCAGTACGCGCTGACCTCCGCGGTGGATCTGACGGCGCGGATCGAGAACCTGTTCGACGATCAGTACGAAGAAGTGTTCGATTTTCGAACACAGGGCATCGGGGGTTTCGTCGGTCTCAGGTTCGCGTTCGACCGCTGACGACTACACCTCGATGTGCTCGACACCATCGGCGCCGTCGAGTCGATCGAGGAGCGCACGGTAGCGCGGATCGCGGACATCCATCGCGATGGTGTCCGACAGGTCGGTCGCATAGGGTTTGTCGAGCGGCCGGCGGGGATCGAGCTTGGCGAGATGGAGTTCACCGAGCTGCTTCAGGAACAGGTCCATGGCCACCGGATCGATGTTGCCCAGCTGTGCACCCTGCTTGATATCGCGGATCAGCTGCGGAAGCGACTTGGAGAGTGCGGTCCGCTGTTCGACCGACGTGACCGGCAGCACGCTCATCAGCAGGCGGTTGGTGGTATCCACCGCGCCGCGCCACGCCGGGTCGTCCGGACCGACCCGGTGGTGCGTGAGGGCGAGAACCCTGCGCCATTGGCTGAGCAGGAATTCCACCAGGAAGTGCGGTGGCAACGGGCCGTCCGCGTCGGCGATGGCCTGGCGAATCACGGCACTGGCTGCCTTGATGTCCGCCAGCAACGAACCTTTTGCTGTCTCTGTCACGCGCGTATCGGAAGGACTCTATGGTCGCAATTTGACCACCACTCGCGCGCGATTGCCACCGCTCGGGCGTGTCAGGCGGGTTCGACGCGCAACGTGATCTCAAGCGGCGCCGAGCCCTCCCAGCGCAATTCGAGTCGCACAGCCTGCATGATCTGCTCGAACCCTGCCTCGGACTGCGACACGGTATGGAATGGTTCACCCTGGAAGCCGACCGGTCGGGAGGTTTCGAGCGCGATCCGGCCCGCGAGCTCGCTGTCCTCGAGCCAGATCTGTTGCAGGGCCTCGCGGGCGAGCGGCTGGCCGAAGCCGCCCGGGATGGATCCATCGGCGAGGCGGTAGCGTCCACCGAAGCCGTCACAGCTCGGCATCGCGAGGTGGAGCGCCGTGCTGAGTGCATGCACGCGCCCGGTGACGTGGATGGTCACGCGCAACGTGTGGCCCGTCGCCTCGTAGCGTTTCGAGATCCGGACGCCATGCGACGGCACCTCGGCCGCGAAATCCAGGCGCATCGGATCATCGCCGGCCACCAGTGCGTAACCGTCCACCGGATGCGGCGGGGACGCGCCATCGTGCAGCGACTCCATGAAGAGCAGCCGGCCCGTGACGTCGGGCGCGAGGTTGACGGCTGCAATGGCGTGCCTGTACGCGACCCGGTCGTGGGCCGAGGCGATGCCTTCCGCGGGCGCGGCGGTCGTTCCATCTTCCGCGCCCGCCTGCGCGGTGGCGTGGTAGTGCTCGGCGTATCGCCGCAGGGTATCTCCGAAGTTGTGCGCGAGCACGAGGCTCGACCATTCGTGCGCGGCACCCCATCCGTCGTCACGCACCACCAGCACCTGCGCGTCATTGCGCAGCCAGTGTTCGCGGCGGCCGTCGCAGTCGAAGTCCGGCGGCGGGGACGCGCCGTCGCCGAGCGCGGCATCGAGCTGCAGCAGGTGACGCCAGAGCGCGCGGCGCAGGTGCGTCAGGTAGAGCCCGCCGAACAGGCCGTGCCAGTACGCATCGTTGGCCTGGGCGTGGTGCAGCAGCCCGCGCAGATCTTCGCGCGCCGCGTGCTCGGGATGCCGCGCCAGCCGCGCCGAGAGCTCCAGCATCCGCTTGTGCATCCAGTTCGACTCCGCGTAACGCGACAGGAAGTTCCGCCAGATCCCGCCGCGCAGGAATGGTCGGTCTGCTTCCAGTCGCCCGGTCTCCCGCGCGTGCGCCAGCAATTCGGCGTAGTGCGCGGCCGCTGGCGCCGGCAAGGTCCACTCGTTCATTTCACTGTAGGACGCCGTCGGCAGGTAGACGAGTCCGCGTCCCGGTTGCCGGCGCCGAAAGTCCTCGAACGTGGTGGTCAGGATCGCCGGCGATGCGAGCACGCGTTCGATGAACTCCACCAGCCAGCCGCGCGTGTAGACCCAGTCGTAGGTCTCCGGCCAGATCCCGAACTTCTCGATGTCGTCGAAGTAGATCGCGGCGG
>JBFWUN010000012.1:92643-98462 GCA_050247235.1 Gammaproteobacteria bacterium | reverse complement strand
GAGATGAGCGGCTGGGTCCAGGCGCATGCCTACCTGGTGGAGACTTCGCAGGCGAAAGTCCAGGAGCTCAGCGACGCAGCGGCGCAGATTTTCCACCAGGCTTCGGCCAGTGCGGCCATCGGGTGGGAACGGCCGCTCGATCTGAGCGACCAGGCCGACGCCGAACTCACCACGCTCGGGTTCACGCGGGACATGCTGATCGCGAGTTTCGGCGTGCACGACGGGGTCCGCGAGGCACTGCTGAAACGCGTGCTGCTGGGCGCCGGCGCGCAGATCGGGCTCATCGCGCATGCACCGAAGGCCGCGCGGCTGGAGGACGCCACGATGGTGGTGGCATGGAAACCCTCGGCGGCCGCCAAGCACGCGCTCCGTTATGCGCTGCCGATGATGCGCAAGGCGGCCACGGTGCACCTGGTGTCGATCGACGAGGAAGGTGCGCCGAAGTCGGTGCCGAGCGCGCAGCAGATCGCGGATTACCTGATGGAAGTGCACTGCGTGAGCGTGCAGGCGAGCGGCCTGCGCGCTGCCGACTCACCGCCCGAACAACTCGCGGAGTTCTATGCCGAGGTCGGCGCCGACATGCTCGTGATGGGCGCGTACTCGATGTCACGCCTGCAGGAAATGTTCTTCGGCGGCTTCACGAAGTACTTTCTCGCGAAGCGGCCCTGCAACCTGCTGCTGGCGCACTGAGGGTCGGGCGGGATTTTCCGCACCGCGTGGTGTGTCCCTCGTCATCCCCGCGCGTGCGGAAAATCCCCCTGGTCATTCGCGCGCACGCGGGAATCCATGGGGCCTCGCCGACCATCGCATGGATTCCCCTGCGCCCCTTCGCGATGGCCGCAGTCACGAGGGAATGAACGGATGGCGAGGACCGCGTTCCCGCGTAGCAATCTCCGCGAGCGCCCCGCTCAGACCCACACTTCCTCGGTGTGCAGCCGGGTCAGGTGGATGCGCCTGATCTTCCAGGCGCCGCCTTCCTTCACGTAGTCCTCGTGGTAGTGTCCCCAGCCCTTGAAATGACAGGTGGGCAGGCGGACGTAGTCGAACATCGCCCAGATGGCCTTGGCAGTTGTCGCGCTCGTCAGCGTGATCTCCGGCATGAAGCCCTGGTGCATCGACACCGCGCCGGTCAGCAGCCCGCGGACACCCGCGAGCAGCGCGGCGCGGCCTTCGCAACCGATATCGGTGGCCATGTCCCGGCGCGGCCGCGGCGCCCCTTCGTAGCGGGCCGAGATGTCTTCGGTGAAGCATGTCTGCCAGGCGTCCCACTGCTGGGTATCCATGAGGCGGAAATAGCGTGACTTGAGCTGGCGGATATCTTCGAGATCCTGCATCTGCTGCGCATCCATCGAGTGTCCTCCCCGGGTTGTTGACGGCGGTGCCGGCGGCATCCGGTTCGGAGCTTAACGAACCCCGGTCCGGCACGTCACGTCCCGATTTCCGCGACGCCGTTCACATCCCGATCGCCCAATCTTTAAGGATCGATACGTGGCGACATTGTGTCAGGCGCCATTCATGCGCGGCCGCTAACCTCGCATGCACGCAACAGGTCGGAGCCGAAGGAGAGACCTTTCGATGGATCGTACGCAGGATGCTGTACCCCCTCATGGACAACCGCCCGCGGAGGGCATGACCTCCACACTGCTCGGGCTCTTCGCCCGACTGGACCCCGTCGCCACGCTTGCGCCGCCCTACCAGCGCGGGCTGGCGGGTGCGGCCCGACTGACCCGGCGCGCCGCGGGGGACGTGCTGACCCGGCGCAACGCACCGGAACCCCAGTACCTCTGGCTCGTCAGCGGTGCGGTCACCGTGGTGCGGCCGGCGGACAACCTCGCAACATTGCTGGAAGCGGGAGACGCGCCGCTCCGCACCCCCGTGTACATGCCCGGCGATCGCACGGAGGTGACGGTGACCCGTCACGCCACCGTGCTCGTGCTCCCGGCCGAGGCGTACGCGCGTCAGCACGCACTCGCCTACACCCGCGGCCCCGAACATGCGCCGGAAGTGCGTGAACTCGACGACTGGCACCAGCTCGATGGACTCGAACGGGCACTCGGGTTCGGCGTACTCGCACATCTGCCGGTGGATCACGTCCAGTCGATTGTCTCCCGCCTGACCGAAGTCGACGCCGCGGCGGGAGAAATAGTGTTTGAACAGGGCACCGAGGCGGAGTACTTCTACATCGTCAAGAGTGGCTCGGCCGAAGTGTGCCGGATGCACGCGGACGGCGGTTCCACGCGCCTGACGGTCAAGGTGGCGGGTGATACGTTCGGTGACGACGCGCTCGTGACCGGTGGGCATCGCAATGCCACCGTGCGCATGCTGACGCAAGGTACCCTGCTGCGGGTGGCTCGAGAGGACTTCAAGGCGTTCATCGAACGCTCGCTCATGAGCCCCGTGACCCTGGAAGCGGCCCATGAACTGGTGGCCCAGGGCGCGCGCTGGCTCGACCTGCGCGAACCGGAGAGTTTCGCGCGTGAAGCCCTCGACGGGGCATCGAACGTGCCGATTTCGCTGCTGCGGACCAAGCGCGCGGCGCTCGACCCGACGACGGCATACGTGTGCTACAGCGACGAACCCGCAACCAGCGCGCTGGGCTGCTACCTGCTCGCGGAGCGCGGCCTGCGCGCGTACTTCGTCGCCGAGCTGATCCCGCATTTCGCGGCGCTCGGGGCTCCGCCGGAACCGGCGGTCGAAGTGGCGGACAGCGACGCTGCAGCAGCCGACGCCGAACGCCGGTCGACCGACGCGCTGGTGAGCGCCGCGCCGCCAGAAGTCCCGACCATGCTCCTGCGCCAGCTGATTGCCGTGGAACGTCGCCGTTTCGATCGGCTCCTCGCTGAACGTACCGCGCTCATCAAGCGCACCGCGGAGCGCCAGATGAACGAGAAGATCGCGGCCACTGATCGCGCGCTGCGCGATCAGGTGCAGGCACGACTGCTGCTCGTCAGGCGCCAGCAGGAGGCGCTGCTGGAGGAAGCACGCAAGCTCAATGCCCGCGAGGAAGCGCTGCGCGCGCAGGTGGCGGAACTGGAGGCCCGGCGCCAGGCGTTCGAGCTGGAGAAATCCACACTGCGGGCGGACCTCGAGCTCTCGGCAGCGATCTAGAAATTGGGGTCAGAGTAGAAATTGGAAATTGGGGTCAGAGTAACGTTTCCTCGGAAACGTTACTCTGACCCCAATTTCCAATTTCTACTCTGACCCCAATTTGCCGGTCCCCGAACCGGCAGCATCCCAGCCGCCCCCCAGCGCCAGATGGATGTCCACCAGCGCCTGCGCGAGCGCGATCTGCGACTGCGCCAGCTGGTCCTCGATCTGCAGCAGGTTGCGCTCCGCGTCGAGCACGGTCAGGAAGTCCTCGATGCCCTCCTGGTAGCGCAGGCGGGCGAGTGACGAGGCTTCGCGGCTCGCGGTGAGCGCGTCGTTCAGCTGCAGACGCCGTTGCCGCTCCTGGCGGTACGCGGACAGCGCACTGTCCACTTCTTCCAGCGCGCCCGTCACCACCGCCTGGTAGCGGACGAGCGCGGCTTCGGCGTTGCTGTCCGCCGCGCGGATTCGCGCGTAGATCGCTTCGCGATCGAACAGGTTCCAGGTGATCGACGGCCCCAGCGCGAAGAACGGCGCGCCGCGCGACGCGAGGTCCGAGAGGTGTGAGGCCCCCAGGCCGGCACGGCCGAGCAAGGTGACCGTCGGGAACAGGTCCGCAGTGGCGACGCCGATGCGCGCCGTGGCCCCGGCAAGTGCGCGCTCCGCGGCGCGGATGTCGGGCCGCCGGCGGACGAGATCGCCGGGCGCGCCCACCGCCACGAACGCCGGCATCGACGGCAGCGGACGGCGCGGCGCGAGCCGCACCGTCAGCGCGCCCGGTGTCTGCGCGGTCAGCGTGGTGAGCCGGTTCAGCGCGGCGGTGAGGGCAGCCTGCAGGCGGGGGATCGTCGCCTGGCTTGCGAGCAGCTGCGTGCGTGCGCGCGCGACATCAAGGTCGGTCGCCGCGCCTTCGCGGTTCAGCAGTACGACGAGATCGAGCGTCTGCTGCTGGACCGCCACGTTTCGCTCGGCCACTTCGATACGCGCCTGGTTGCCGCGCAGGTCGAGGTACGCGCGCGCGACCCCGGCCAGTACCGAGGTCAGCACATCGTGCCGCACGGCCTCGAGCGAACCGAGGTCCGCGGCGGCGGCCTCGATCGAGCGGCGAATCCGGCCGAACAGATCGAGTTCCCAGTTCAGATCGAACCCCAGCGTGGTGAACGGCAGCGCGGGCAGCGGGTTGTCCGGATCGCCGCGCGGGAACTGCGCGATCGGATCGCGCCGCATCTGCGTGGATGCGCCCACGTTCGCGGTGGGTCGCCGGCGCGTATCCACCTGCGCGAGCACGGCCTCCGCGGCCGCGACGTTGGCCGCGGCGATCCTAAGGTCGAAGTTCGCGTCCTGCGCGGCAGCAACCAGGGCATCCAGTTCCGGGTCCTCGAGCAGTTTCCACCACGCGGCGGGCGGTTCGCCCGGGGGCATGGGTGGCGCGTCCGCCGGGACCGCGGCCGACGGAAACGTCACCGCACCGTCGGCGGGTGTGGCCGGGGGACCTGCGTAGTCCGGCCCCACGGCCTGGCAGCCGCCGAGTAACACGAGCAGTGGCAGCCAGTATCGGCGGTTCACGCGTGTTCCCCGCCGCGCCGCCAGCTCGCATACCGCTGCGCGCCGGCACGGCACACCACGTAGAAAACCGGCGTGAACACCAGGCCGAACAACGTCACGCCGAGCATGCCGCAGAATACCGCGGTGCCGAGCGACTGCCGCATCTCCGCCCCGGCGCCGGTGCCGATCATCAGCGGCAGCACGCCCATGATGAACGCGAAGGAAGTCATCAGGATCGGGCGCAGGCGCGTCCGCGCGGCCTCCGCCGCGGCAGCGACACGATCCAGGCCACGATTCTCCGCCTGGCGTGCGAACTCCACGATGAGGATCGCGTTCTTCGCCGCCAGCCCGATCAGCACCACGAACCCGATCTGCACCAGGATGTTGTTGTCCATGCCGCGCAGGTTGATGCCGGTGATCGACGCGAGCAGGCACATCGGCACGATCAGCACCACCGCGAGCGGCAGCATCCAGGATTCGTACAGCGCCGCCAGCAGCAGGAACACGAACGCGACCGCGAGACCGAACGCGATGGGTGCCGTGTTGCCTGCCAGCTTCTCCTGCAAGGCGAGATCGGTCCATTCGTAGCCGTAGCCTTCCGGCAGCACCTCGCGCGCGATTTCCTCCACCGCCGCGATCGCCTCCCCGGTGGAGTACCCCGGTCCTGCCACGCCCTGGATCTCGACCGCGGTGTACAGGTTGTAACGGGACACGCGATGCGGACCGGTGATGTCACGCAGCGTGGTCACTGAGCCCAGTGGCACCATCGCGCCACGATCGGAGCGCGTCTTGAGCTTCAGCAGGTCCTCGCGCTGGTCGCGGTAATCGCCCTCGGCCTGCGCGGTCACGCGGTACGTGCGACCGAGGAAATTGAAATCGTTCACGTAGGCCGAGCCCAGGTAGATCTCCAGCGTGTCGAGCACGCGCTCGGCAGGGACCTGCAGCTTCTCGGCGCGCGTGCGGTCGATGTCCGCGAAAATCTTCGGCGTGCGGGTGTTGAAGGTCGTGAACACCCGGGCCACGCGCGGATCCTGCGCCAGGCGCGCGATCATCTCCTGCGTCACCTTCTCCAGCGCTTCCAGCGAATGGCCGCCGCGGTTCTGCACGTAGAGCTTCCAGCCACCCCCGGTGCCGATGCCGCGCACCGGCGGCGGCGGCACGACGAATGCCGCGGCTTCCGTGATCGT
>JBFWUN010000012.1:90020-92543 GCA_050247235.1 Gammaproteobacteria bacterium | reverse complement strand
GCGATCGTCAGCGCGAACTGCCGGTAGAACGCACCGGAGATGCCGGAGATGAACGCGGTGGGGACGAATACCGCGGCGAGTACGAGCGCGATCGCGATCAGCGCCCCGCCCACTTCATCCATCGTCTTGTGGGCGGCTTCCTTCGGGCTCGCGCCGCGCGCGAGGTAGCGCTCCATGTTCTCCACCACCACGATCGCGTCGTCCACCGCGATACCGACGGCAAGAACCAGTCCGAACAAGGTGAGGTTGTTGATCGAGAACCCGAACGCCTGCATCACCGCGAACGTGCCGATGAGCGAGATCGGGATCGCCACGATCGGGATGATGGCCGCGCGCCAGGACTGCAGGAACAGCAGGATCACGATCACGACGAGCCCCATGGCCTGGACGATGCTGAGATACACCTCGTGCACCGACTGGGCAATGAACAGTGTCGGATTGAACGCGATCTCGGCGGCCACGCCCGGCGGCATGGTCTTGCGGACGTCGGCCAGTTCGCGCTGCACGTCTTCCACGGTCTGCAGCGCGTTGGAGCCGGGCCGCTGGAACGTCGGCATCGGCAGCGCGGGCTTGCCGTCGAGATAGCCTATCGTGGAGTAGTCCTGCGCACCGAGTTCCACCCGCGCCACGTCGCGCAGCCGGGTCACACGCCCGTCCCGGCTGCGCTTGACGACGATCTGCCCGAACTGCTCCGGTTCGATGAAGCGTCCCTGCGATTCCACGGCGAACTCGAATGCCGGCGGCGTGGGAACCGGCAGCTGGTTCAGCGCGCCGGACGCCACCTGCACGTTGTTCTGCCGCACGGCCTCGACGATCTCGGTGGCCGTGAGATCACGCGCGGCGGCGCGCTCCGGGTCGATCCACACACGCATCGAGTACGCGCGTTCCGCGAAGATGTTCAGTTGCCCCACGCCGCGCAACCGCGACAGGCGATCCACCACCTGCGTGCGCGCGTAGTTGGACAGGTAGGCCCCGTCGCGCGATCCGTCCGGCGAATAGATGTGCATCACCAGCAGCATGTCGGGCGAATTCTTCAGCACGTTCACACCCAGGCGGCGCACGTCCTCGGGCAGCCGGGGCAGCGCTATCGCCACGCGGTTCTGTACCAGCACCTGCGCGATATCGAGGTTGGTGCCGAGTTCGAACGTGACGTTGATGGTCAGGCGCCCGTCGCTCGTGGAGAACGAGTTCATGAACAGCATGCCGTCCACGCCGTTGATCTCCTGTTCGATCGGCGTGGCGACCGTGGACGCGATCGTCTCGGGGCTCGCGCCCGGGTAGGTCGCGGTAACCTGGATCGTGGGGGGCACGATCTCCGGGTACTGCGCCACCGGCAGTGCGAAGTACGAGATCGCGCCGACCAGCGTGATCAGGATGGCGATGACCGACGCAAAGATCGGCCGCTCGATGAAGAAATGCGAGAAGCGCATCGGCCTAGTGCGGCGCGCCCGGCTCGATCGTCGTATCCTCCGGGGTCACCGGCAGGCCCGGACGGGCACGCTGCACGCCGTTGACCACGACCCGATCGTCGGGCTTGAGGCCCTCCCGGATTACGCGCAGGCCGTCGATCAGCGGGCCGGGCACCACGGGGCGCGCCTCGATGACGTTGTCCGGACCCACGATCATCACGAGCTTGCGGGACTGGTCGGAGACGATCGCGACATCCGGGATCAGCACCGCGTCGTGCTCGCCTTCGCCGAGCAGGCGCGCGCGCGCGAACATGCCGGGCAGCAGCACGCGATCCGGGTTCGGGAATGTCGCCCGGCCGCGCATCGTCGCCGAATCGAGATCGATCTCGTTGTCGACAAACGTCATCCGTCCCTTGTGCTTCCAGGTCTTCTCGTCGATCAGCATCGCCTCCACGGGATTCGCAATATCGCGCGATGATCGCCGCGTGCCCGCGGAATCCAGCCGGGTGTAGCGCAGGAACTCGGACTCGGAGGCTTCGATCTCGAGTTCGATCGGGTCGAGCGCGACGATCGTCGTCAGGATGGTCGACTGGGCGCTGCCGCCTTCGATCAGATTGCCGACGTCGACCCGGATATCGGAGGCGAGTCCCGCGATCGGCGCGCGGACCTGCGTGAACCCGAGGTTGAGCTCGGCGAGCCGCAGCTTGGCCGCCTTGGCGTCCACGTCGGCCTGCGCGGCGTCGCGCTTCGCGCGCCGCTCTTCCATCGTCTCGCGGCTCATCGCGCGGGAAGACTCCAGCCGCTGGCCGCGCTCGAACTCGAGCTGGGCCACCTTGAGCGACGTCGCCGCGCGTGCGAGTTCCGCACGGGCGCGGGCAACTTCCGCCTCCAAGGGCCGGGGATCGATGACGAACAGCAGGTCGCCCTGCTCAACCGGGTGCCCTTCCTTCAGATGCACGGCTTCGAGGTATCCCGACACGCGCGCGCGGACGTCCACGCGCTGCTGCGCGACGAAGCGACCCGTGTACTCGTCCCACTCCGTGATCTTGCGGAATGCGGGCTTGGCCACCGCGACGGTGGGCGGCGGCGGCGCCGCGGGATCGGCGGCGCGCGC
>JBFWUN010000012.1:81272-89920 GCA_050247235.1 Gammaproteobacteria bacterium | reverse complement strand
GCCGCCCTGCTGCGTGCCCAGCTGATCGTGCTCCTGGTCGGCATCGGGCTCGTGGTGGCCGTGCACTGGCGGCTGCACCGGGACCTGCTCACCGCGCTCGAGCACTACCGCACCGAACGCCACGAGGCGACACGCGCGACTGCGCACAAGATCGAAGGTACGCTGCGGGACCTCTTCCAGGGGCTGCAGCTGATCGCGCGCCTTCCCGGTGTCCGGAGCATCGATCGCTACGCAGAGAATTTCGCGCCAGATGCCCGCCAGACCGTGCAGGAGATCTACCAGAACCTGTCCCGCAACCTCGCGGTATCCGAGATCTACATCGTGCCGGCAGACCTGGACCCGGACGCGATCGATCCGCGCACCGGCGAACTCCAGGTTCCCATCACGACGTTCGACGAACTGATCCTGGGTCAGAATGCCGACCGCGAGGACAGTGCGAACAGCGCGCGCCCCGCGGTCCACCATGGCGCCGCGCACGAACATGACACGCCTTCCGGACAGCCGGCGCTCGAGGAAATCGAGATCCACGAATACCGCTGGATGCGGCACCAGAACGAGACGTTCCACGCGCGCTATCCGCGCGTGTCCGACCTGCGTGGCGGCGACTATCCCACGCTCGCGAGCCCCGAGCTGGTGACCTGCGACAACCGGTTCTATTCCGTCGCAGATCCCGATGACGCGGATCGTGCCGGCCTGGTGTATTCCGTGCCGTTCTACGGACCCGATGACGCCTACAAGGGCCTGGTGGCCGGTGTGGTGCTGACGCGCGCACTGACGGCGTTGCTGCCGGACGATACGACGGCGCTCCGCCACGCCGGCTACGGGCTCGCCGCGGGTCGCGCGGGTGGCGGGTTCTGGGCGCGGCATCGCACCGCGATCATCGAAGGCCGACCCGCCGCGCTGCCGTACTCCGAAGTCCTTGCACTCAACGTACGGGATCTCCGTGCCGGCTGGGTCCTATGGGCCGGCGAACCGGCGGGCGCGTTCCAGCGCCGGCCCGACGTCGCCGCGGCGCGCCGGCTCGCGCTGAACGCCGACCTCTTCATCGCGGCGCTGAGCCTGCTCGGGTGCTTCGCGATACGCCAGCTCGATCGCCAGCGGCGGCTCGTCGAAGAACGCAACGTGGAACTCGAGTCACGCGTGCGTGAACGCACCGCCGCGCTCGAGCAGGCGCGGGATGCCGCGCTCGCCGCGTCCCGCGCCAAGTCCGAGTTCCTCGCCAACATGAGCCACGAGATCCGCACGCCGATGAACGGCGTGATGGGCATGGCCGAACTCCTGCTCGGCACCGCGCTCGACGACACCCAGCGCCGCTTCGCGCAGACGATCCAGCGCTCCGGCCAGGTCCTGCTGTCGGTGATCAACGATATCCTCGACTTCTCCAAGATCGAGTCCGGCAAGCTGGTGCTGAACCCGTACGATTTCGAACTGCGCGAGATCGTGGAAGACACCCTGGCGACGCTTGCCGGCGCAGCCGCCGCCAAGGGACTGGAGCTGACGCTCGACTACGACGAGGCCTGCGCGCCGGCGTTCCACGCGGATGGCGTGCGGCTCCGCCAGGTGCTGACCAACCTGGTGGGCAACGCGATCAAGTTCACCGCCACCGGCGAAGTGCGCGTGCACGTGCGCCGTGCAGCGGACTCCGCCGCGGGCCAGGTGCTGGACTTCGTCGTGGAGGACACCGGTATCGGGATCCCGGCGGACGCGCTCGGGCATATCTTCGAGCCGTTCAGGCAGGCGGATGGTTCCACCACTCGGCGCTACGGTGGCACGGGCCTTGGACTCTCGATCTGCAACAACATCCTCGGCCAGATGGACAGCCGGCTGGAGGTAAGCTCGGTACCGGACCAGGGTTCGAGGTTCTCGTTCCGGCTTGCACTGGCACGGGCGGCGCAGGAGGTCGTGGCCGATGCCCCGGAGGAACTCGGGCCCTGGCGGGTGCTCGTGGTCGACGACAACGCCACCAACCGCGAGATCCTGCAGCAGCAGCTCACCCATTGGGGTGCCCGGTGCGAGACGTTTGGCAGCGGCGCGGACGCGCTTGCGCGGCTCACCGCGGAGCGCCTGGCGGCTGCGCCGGTGGATCTGCTCATCGTCGACTACCAGATGCCCGGAATGGACGGGGTGGCGCTGCTGACCGAACTGCGGGACCGCATCGCGACTCCGCTTCCGGCGGTGCTGCTGAGCTCCGTCGGGGAAGCGATCACCGCCGATCGGCAGGCCCACCTGGATGTCCGCGTGGCACTCACCAAGCCCGTGCGCCGGCGTGAACTCCACCGCGCGTTGCTCGGGGTCCTGCATGCCCGTCACGACGCGGCGGCGGAGCCACCGGCCACTTCCGTGGCGGCCTCCTGCGAGGGTCTGCGCGTGCTGCTCGCGGAGGACAATCCCGTGAACCGGGAGCTCGCCCGGCTGATGCTGGAGAAAGCCGGGTGCGTGGTCGAACTCGCGGAGGACGGCGCGCGGGCGATCGCGTGCGCCACCCGGCCCGAACCTGCGCGCGGCATCGACCTCGTGCTGATGGACTGCCAGATGCCGGGGTGCGACGGCTTCGAGGCCACCCGGCAGATCCGCACATGGGAATGCGAATGCGCGCAGCCGCGGCTGCCGATCGTGGCGCTGACCGCCAACGCGCTGCCGGGCGACCGCGCGCGCTGCCTCGCCGCAGGCATGGACGACTATCTCAGCAAACCTTTCTCGGAGGAGGCGCTGCGCGAACAGCTCGCCCGCTGGGCGCCGCCTGCGAAGGACACGGCGATGACGATCGCAGTCCCTGCCATCCGTCCCGACGCGACCGGCGATGCGCCGCTGAACCCGGTCACGCTCGCCGATGTGCGCGCGCTGCAGCGGCCGGAACGGCCGGACTTCTTCCGCCGGCTCGTCGAACTGTACCTGCAGAGCTCGCGCGGACTGGTGGACGAGATCGCGGCCGCGTGCGCGACCGGCGATCCGGCACGCGTGCACCGCGCGGCGCACACGTTGAAGTCGAGCAGCGCGAATCTCGGTGCGGACGCGCTCGCCGCGCTGTGCGTGACGCTCGAACAGGCCGCGCGCGCTGGCGCGCAGGGCGAACTCGACGCGCCCGCGCAGGCGCTGGAAGTGGAGTACGCGCGAGTCTGCGCCGCACTGCGCGCCGTGCTGGACACCCCGCTGCACGCAACCGCCACCGCCTGAGCCGCCGGCTCGCACCGGGCACGCGTATCGGCACCGAGGATTCGACTCCCGCGCGTACCGGGCACGCGCGGCCTTGGCACGTCGGGACCGCCGCGAAAACCGTGGACAGCTCCCGTGATGGATTCCTAGGATCGGCGTCCCCACGCAGGATCGCAGGTCCATGTCCGGCTCTGACACCGCGCCCGTCATCGTGCCGCACACGGCGCTGTCCGACACCGCGCTGCGCGGCGTGATCGAGGCCTTCGTACTGCGCGAAGGCACGGATTACGGGTCGCATGAGTATTCACTCGCGGACAAGGTGGCCCACGTGCACGCGCAGCTCGTCCGCGGCGACGCGACGATCGTCTTCGATCCCGACGCCGGCACCGTCGATATCGTGCGCACGTCGGGCCTATACTCGGGCCAGGATCCCGCGTGAACGGAGCCGGCCATGCCACAGTCGTCCGTCCAGCTCGAACAAGGTCATCGTGTTGGCCGATCGCGCCGGGTCGCGGGGTGCCTGCGGCCGCTGGGCGCGGCTCCCGCGGCAACCCCGTTCAGTCCATGACCGATACCCCCGCCATCCTGGTCGTCGACGATGAGACCGAGCTGCGCGAGATGCTCGTCGAGTATCTCGGCGGCAAGGGGTTCCACGTGCTGGAGGCGGCGGACGGCGCCGCCGCGCGCGTGCTGATGCAGTCCCACGCCGTGCAGCTCGCGGTCCTCGACATCCAGATGCCGGGAGAGGACGGCCTCAGCCTCGCGCGCCATCTGCGTGAACACCACGACATCGCGATCATCATGCTGACGGCCGCCAGCGACGCGGTGGACCGCGTGATCGGTCTCGAGGTCGGCGCGGACGACTACATGCCCAAGCCGTTCGATCCGCGCGAGCTGCTGGCGCGCATCCGTGCCCTGCTGCGGCGGTTCTCACCGGATACCGGTGCCGCATCGGACGTGTCGGGCGTCCCGTTCGGCGCCTGCCGCTTCGATCCCGACACGCGGCGGCTGGTGGCGGCGGACGGCCAGGAAGTTGCGCTCACGCCGCACGAATGCGCGCTGCTCCGGCTGTTTGCCGAACATCCCAACCGGGTGTTCACCCGCGACGAGATCCTGGCCGCGACGGGCAGTCCGGACGTCGACCCGTTCGACCGCAGCATCGACATCCGGATCGCCCGCCTGCGCCGCAAGATCGAGCCCTGTCCCGACAAGCCGGAAATCATCAAGACGGTACGCGGCGCCGGCTACATGTACGTCCAGCGGCGCCCCGGGAATCCCTGACCCACCGCCGCGGCGGCAGCGGCGCGCTGAAACAATCGAAACATTCCTCCGACATTCCCGCGCGGGCACGACATCCGGTCGCAACCCGGCGCGCCGATTCTGCCGGGCACGGGGATGCGGCACCCATGGGGTCCGCGCCCCACCCGGTTCCCGAGGAGGTTGCCCATGTCGCTCTATCGTCGCCACCTGCCACAGCTCGACCCCGCCACCCTGTTCCTGACCGACGGCGGACTCGAGACCACGCTCATCTATCACGAAGGCCGCACGCTGCCGGCATTCGCCGCGTTCCCGTTGCTCGACACGCCGGACGGCGTGCGCAGCCTGCGGGGCTACTACGAGCGTTACCTCGATCTCGCCGCCCGTCACGACACGGGATTCATCCTGGAAAGCCCCACGTGGCGCGCGAACGCCGACTGGGGCGCGCAGGTCGGCTACGGACCCGAGGCGCTGGCAGCGGTGAACCGGCGTGCGATCGCGGAGCTCGAGACCCTGCGCCGCGCGGCCGCCGAACGCCTGACCGGGCCAGTGGTCGTCAGCGGGTGCATCGGCCCGCGCGGCGACGGTTACGTCGCCGAACGGCAGATGTCGATCGCCGACGCGGAGGCCTACCACGCCGTGCAGATCGGAACGTTCGCGGACACGTCCGCCGACATGGTGACCGCGATGACGATGAACTACACCGAGGAGGCGATCGGCATCGCGCAGGCTGCGCGGCGGGTCGGACTGCCGTGCGCGATCGCGTTCACGGTGGAAACCGACGGCCGGCTGCCGAGCGGTGAACCGCTGCGGGCGGCGCTCGAGCGGGTGGATGCCGTCACCGGCGCATACCCGGCGTACTACCTGCTGAACTGTGCGCACCCGGCGCATTTCGCGCCGGTGCTCCAGGCCCTGGGCCCGGTCGCGCGACGCCTCCAGGGGCTGCGCGTCAACGCTTCGCACCGGAGCCACGCGGAACTCGATGCCGCCACCGAACTCGACGCGGGGGATCCGGAAGCGCTCGCGTGGGCGCACGTGTCCCTGCTCGTCGATCTGCCGAGACTGAACGTGCTCGGCGGCTGCTGCGGGACTGATCACCGCCACATCGATGCGATCGCGGGGACCTGTCGCGCGCTGTTCCGGCACGGCCCGCCGGCGAAATCGGCACGCCGCTCGACATGGGTGGCCGGCGCGGCGATGGTCAGCCTGGCGGGACTCGCGGGCACCCTGCTCGCGCGCGCGCTCGAACGCGCGCCGTGGGCCTGATCCCGCGGCTCATCCGGGTGGCGGCGCGCCTGCCGCCACCCGCCGCACCACGCGTCGCACGTCCTCGGGCTGGAACGGCTTTTCGATCACGGCATGCGCGCGTGGCGCCAGGAACTCGGCGATGCCGGGACTCAGGTTGTCCCCGGTCATGAAGATCACGCGCGCCACGAGCGCCGGCCAGCGTCGCGCGATCTCGTCCAGCAGCGCGCGTCCGTCGATATCGGGCATGCGCAAGTCGGTGATCACCACGTCGAACGGCATGACGGCGAGGCGCTCGAGCGCCGCGCGACCGCCCGCGGTGGCCTCCACCGTGTGCCCGGCGCGCCGCAGGATGTCCACGAGCAGCGCGGCGACTTCCGGTTCGTCGTCCACGACCAGCACGCGGCACCGCGCGTCGTCGGTCGTCCCCACGGCCGCCGGCGTGTCCGCCACGCGCTCGCCGCGACCCACCGGCAGCACCACCGTCACGCAGGTGCCCCCGGACTCCACGTTGCGCGCGGACATCCGCCCCCCGTGCGCCTGCACGATGCCCAGACTTACCGACAGGCCAACCCCGGTCCCCTTGCCGAGCGGCTTGGTCGTGAAATAGGGATCGAACGCGCGCGCCAGCACTTCGGGTGACATGCCGGTGCCGGTGTCACCGACATCGACCACGATCACGTCCTCCGCGCGATCGTGATGCACGTGGATGGTCAGCACGCGGCGCCCCGACACGTCGGCCATCGCGTGCTGGGCATTCACGAACGTGTTGGTGAACACCTGGTGCAGCTGGTCCGCGTCCCCGGCGATCTCGGGCAGTCCGTCCTCGTACCGCACGTCGACCGTGATCCCGTGACTGCGCAGGCCGTACTCCACCATCTCCAGCGCGCCGTCGATGACCTGCGCGATCGCGAGCGGCGAGAAGTTCGGTTTCTGTCGGCGCGCCATTGCGAGGAATGACTTCACGATGCGCGCGCAGCGCTCGGCCGCCACGCGGATCTTCTGCGCCGCCCGTCGGGTCTGTGCATCCTCCGCTTCGTCTTCGAGCATCGTCGCGCGCCCTACGACCACCGACAGCGGATTGTTGAGCTCGTGGGCCACGCCCGCGAGCAGCGATCCCATCGCGGACAGCTTCTCGGCCTGGTAGAGCGCTTCCCGCTGCTGGGCGATCTCCGCCTCGGCCCGCACGATGTCAGTGACGTCTCGCACGTTCGAGATGATGCCGCGCACCGCCGGGTTGTCGAGCAGGTTGGTCCACGTCGCCTCGAGGAACTTGTATTCCCCGTTACGGCAGCGCATCCGGTAGCGGAACGGGTGGGTCTCGACGCCCGGCCGCGCGAGCGCCGTCGCGATCTGCTGGCGTACCGCGGGCAGTTCCTCCGGGTACACGAGGTCGAACCCGGTGTTCCCGAGGCGTTCGTCGGCGTCGTAGCCGAGGATGCGATGCATGTTGGGGCTGACGTAGATGTTGCGCAGGTCCGCGTCCAGTACCACGATGAAATCGGACAGGTGCTCGGTCATCGCGCGCCAGCGTTCCTCGGTGTTGCGGCGGTCGTCGAGCGCTGCCTGCAATCCCGCCTTCTCATCGCGCAGCGCAGCGTCGCGCTGGGCGATGCGATCGGCCATGTGATTGAACGCGCCGGCGAGCCGCGCGAGTTCGACGTGCGTGCCGGGCACCAGGTGGGAAATCTGCTCACCGGCCGCGATCTGCTCGGCGGCCGAGGTCAGCTCGGCGAGCGGCACCGCGATCCGGCGGCGCACGATCATCGCGAGCGCCGGCACCAGCAGCGCGAAGGCACCCAGCCCGCTCCAGAGTACCCACTGCGACGCCGCGAAGGCCTGGCGCCGCACGCGCGCACCGGAAATGGACGATGCGTAGTACCACGAGGGACCGGTGAGGCGGCTGATCGCGTAGTACTGATCCGAGACCGGATCGTACCCCGCGCGCTGCGCCAGCGCGCCGTTGCGCACCGCCTCGTACAACGCGCGCAGTTCCGGATCCTGGGTCTGCCCCATGAAGAAGCGTCCGCCCGCAGCGGCGATCTCGTCCATCTTCGAGGAATGCGCGATCAGCCGCCCGTCGGCCTGGAACACCATGTGCCGCGCGCCTGCGAGACCGGTCGCGAGCAAGGTCGCGATCAGGTCATCGATCATGTGATCGAAGCTGATGCTGCCGAGATGCCGTCCCGCGTGATCGATCGGCGTTGCCACGGTCACCATCGGCTTGTCCCACACGGGATCGATGTAGACACCGGTCCACGCGGTCTCGCGCGCGGGATTGTGCGCGGACGCGACGATCTGCGCCCACTCTTCCGCGTTCTGGTCGAAATCCGCGGGGACCGTCATCGCCCACAGGGTCAGGCCCGGCGGGTCCGTGCCGAGGTTGAGCTGGTCCGGCGCCGTGAAGTAGATGTCCGCGAAGCGCACCAGCGCGCTCGGCTTGAACTGCTGCACCACGTCGTGGAAAAGCACCATGCGCTGGCGCAGTTCCTCGGTGAGCGGCGTGTCGCGATGCAGCCACCCGGTGACGGGAACCGGTTCGGCAGTCGCCGCGGGGCGGCTGCGCACGGCGCCGTCCGGGTAGCGCATGAACAACGTGTCGAACCGTGCCAGCGCCGCAGGCGTGCGGTACTCCGCCAGGCGGCTCAGCACGAAATCGCGGATCGCGTGCTGCAGATCGCGCGCGAGCCGGAACACCTCGTCCTCGTTGCGGCTGCGCTGTACGACGTACTGGTTGAGCTGCGCGATCACGCGCTGCTCGATCTCGCGGTAGATCACCTGGTGACCGACCACGGTGGCGAGCGCGATGGCGACAGTGACGCCAAGCGCCGCCTGGCGCAGGGTTGCGCCGGTGAGCGTGCGGCGACGCGCGGTCAGGGAGGCCATGGCGGCAAGCGGATGGTCACGGGAATCGCCCCCTCGAGCAGGCCGCGCGACCTGTCGCGCGCACCGCGGATTATCGGGCAAACGCGGCGGCGCGCGACAGCGGGCGG
>JBFWUN010000012.1:1795-81172 GCA_050247235.1 Gammaproteobacteria bacterium | reverse complement strand
GATGAACTCGCTGAACGGCACCGGCTTGAGGAACAGCCAGAGCCGCCCGAGCCGCTGCGCTTCCGCAGTGTCCACGCGATCCGCGAGCCCCGTGCAGAGCAGGACCGGCAGCTCCGGCCGCGCTGCACGCAGTTCACGGGCAAGTTCGAGGCCCGTCATCCGGGGCATCGTCTGGTCGGTGACCAGCGCGCCGAACTGCACGTCCGGGGTCAGCGCCCAGTCTCGCGCGGCGCGGGGATCGGTGAAGCCCCGGGTCGGAAACCCGTAGTTGTCGAGCAGTTCGCACAGCAGGCGGACGATCGCCGGTTCGTCATCCACCACGAGCACGCACGGCCGGGTGATCGCCGTGCCGCGCGCGGGATCGGGCGGTGCGGTGCGCGGCGCGCTGACCACGCCGGCATCCGCATGCCGCAGCAGCACGCGGAATGTCGTCCCCTGCCCGGGCGAGGAGGTCACCCAGACGTGTCCGCCCGCGCGATGCACGATCCCATGGATCACCGCGAGGCCCATGCCGCTTCCCTTGCCCACTTCCTTCGTGGAGAAGAACGGCTCGAAGATGCGGGAGAGATCTTCCACCGCGATGCCGCTGCCGTCATCGGCGACCGCGAGTTCCACGAACTCGCCGTGCACCTCGGCATGGCAGCCGCTGCACGGTGTCCCGTCAGCGCGGATCCGGCGCGGCGCCAATGCGATATGACCGTGCGCGGCGATCGCGTCGCGCGCGTTCACCACGAGGTTCACGATGACCTGGTGCAGGTCGGTCGGGTCGATGTCGACGGCCGGCAGTTCGCCGGGCGCTTCGATCGCGAAATGAATCGTCGCCGGCAGCACCGGTTGCAGCATCCGCGCAGCGTCCTGCACCACCTGCATCGCGTCGCTCGCGCGGGAGTCTCCGGCGGGCCGGCGCCGGCTGAAATCGAGCATCTTGCGCACGAGATCGCGCGAGTGCTCCGCCGCCTGCACGATGTTGTTCAGGTACTCGGAGAGCTTGGCATCGCGCGCCGTGCGGGTCAGCGCGAGCGACGCGAAGCCGAGAATCGTCGCCAGGCTGTTGTTGAAGTCGTGCGCAATGCCGCCTGTCAGCGCGCCAATGGCCTCCAGTTTCTGGGCCTGCTGGAGCTGGCGTTCGAGCGCGCGCTGGCGCGCCTCGGCCGAGCGTTGCGCGGTGACGTCCTCGAGCGTGCCCGCGAAGCCGACGATCCGGTCCTGCTCACGCACCGGCGCCGCGCGTACCCGGATCCGGCGGTCGCCACCCGGCACGGTCGCGCGCCACTCGACGTCGTAGATCCCGTCCGGCTGCACCAGGAACCGGTGCCACTCGGCGCGCACGCGCGCGAGGTCATCCGGGTGCACGAAGTGCTCCCACGCGTACGCATCTTCCGCGCGTTCATCGCCGCGCAGCGCGAGGATCGTCGGGTTGCAGTAGACGATGGTGCCGACCGGGTCCGCGAGATAGATCCCGACGGGCGAGTTGTCGACCACCGTCCGCAGCCGCGCCTCGCTCTCGCGCAGCGCGCGCTCCGTTTCCTTCAGCCGGCTGATGTCCAGGTGGATGCCGACCGCGCGGCGCACGCGGCCGTCCGGATCACGCGCGATGGCGCGTCCCTGCGTCAGCACCCATATCCACCGGCCGTCCTTCGCGCGCATGCGGACCTCGGCGCGGATCTGGTCGATCTCGCCGCGCATGTGCGCGCGGAACTGCTGCCCCACGTCCGGCTGATCGTCCGGATGGTTCATGACGACCCAGTCGCGCGCCGTACGCGGCAGTTCGTCCACGGGATACCCCAGCATGGTGGCGCAACCCGGACTCCAGGTGACCTCGTCGGTCATGCCGTTCCAGTCCCACAGGCCGAGTTCGGCCGCATCGATCGCAAGCTGCAGCCACAGGCGGTTGGCTTCCGCCGCCGCCTCGGCAAGCCGCCGATCGTGGATGTCCTGCTGGATGCCGACGATGCGCGCCGGGCGACCGTCCGGTGCGCGCTGCATGATGCGCGTGCGTGCGTTGATCCAGCGATACTCGCCGGATCGGTGCGGCGTGCGGTATTCGATCTCGTAGCCGTCGATGCGGCCCGCCAGCAGGTCCTCGCTCAGGCCGCGCAGCCGTACGGCATCGTCCGGGTGGAAGTCATCGAAGACCGGCGTGATCCCGCCCTGGCGATACCCCCGCATCTCGGCCCAGCGATCGTTGTACACCCAGGTGTCTTCCGCGACGTTCCATTCCCACATGCCGAGTGCGGCGGCCTCGAGCGCGAAGCGCATGCGCGCCTCGTCGGCCTGGATCATCGCGGCGGCCGTCTCGCGCTGCAGCTCGGACGACGCACGCGACGCCGCCACCTTGATGAACGCGTCCTCGTTGGGATCCGCGGGCCAGGGTCGTACGTCGCATGCGAACAGGATGCCGATGAGGCGACCGTCGGCCGCGCACAGCGGTGCGCCGCAGTAGCTTTCGAGCCCGGCGCCGATGAAGGCCTCGGCGAGCCGGAAACGCTGCGCGAGCCCGGACTCCACGCGGGTCACGGCGGCCTGTCGTGACAGCGCGGTTTCGCACGGCGTACCGGCCAGCGGGTAACGATCCGGCATGCGGCGACCGTCCCGGCTCCAGTAGCCGACGAGTTCGATGTGGCCGGTGTCGGCCCGCCAGCGCCCGACACCGGCACCGAGACACTGCAGCCCGAGCGTGACCGCCCGCGCGATGCCGGTGAAAAGGTCGACGTCCTCTCCCGGGTTGACCAGCGCCTCGTAGGCGAGGCGCTGGCGCTCGCGCGCCGAGACATCGGTGCCCACCAGCAGGTAGCCGCCGTGCGGCAGCAGGCGTTCACCGAGCGGGATGACCGTCGCGTTCAGCCAGAACGGGGTGCCGTCGCGGTGCCGGTTCTCGAAGATGCCGTGCCAGGTCTCGCTCGCGTTGAGGACGGCGTAGAGGTTCCGGAAGTGCTCCGGCGGATGCGCGTCGCTCTTGAGCACGCGGTGGTTGCGGCCGAGCAGTTCGTCGCGCGCGAAACCGCAAAGCCGGCAGAACGCGTCGTTGACCTCGACGATGGTGCCGTCGTGATCCGTGACGGACAGTGCGAGATTCTCGTGCAGCGCCGGGTGCAGGGCGCCGAGCAGCGTCGCGAGCGAACGACCGGCATCCGCCGGCGGCGAACGGTCATCCTGCGCGGTCATCGGGAGTGTGCGCGTGTTGCGTCATCTGCGGGCCAAGGTTGTCGCGTTGATTATCGCGCGCCGGACAGTCGGCCGGAATGCCGCCACCGCCGCAGCGGGTACCGCGGATGCCGCCGCCGCGTCCGCGGCGCCGAGCAGGGCATCCAGGTCGGCGCGCCACCCCGCGATCCGGCGGACCGCGCGCGCACGCTGGCGCGGCCGCATCGTCCCGTGCATGTCCGCGATCAGCGCGCAGTTCGCGGCCACCACGCGCTGGTAGTACTGGCGGTAGTCGGCGCGCGGTGAGACGTCGAACGCACGCCCGAGTGCCGCCAGGCGCACGGCGATTTCTCCGGGGTCGGCGTCTCCTGCCGCGGAGATTCCGCGCAGCACGTCGAGCAGTGCCCGCTGGCGCGCGCGCCGTTCCGCGAGCCAGCGGGCGGGGTCGAACGGCGAGTCCTGCAGCAACGCGGTGAGCCGCGCCCGCTGCGCGCGGTCGAGACGGCCGTACAAGGTCTCGAACGCCTCCTCGGCCTGTTTGCGCAGGCGCTTCGCACGGCGCGCGGGCGATCCCTCCAGGTATTCCTCCGCCAGTTCGTCGTTGCGCTCGTCGAATTCACGCGCGAGATGCGCGAGCTGGGGCGCCTGCATCGTCACCGCGAGCTCCGCGAGCGGCGGCACGGCGGCGGCGTACGCGACCTGGGCGCGCTCGCGCATCCGGTCCCCCAGCGCGCACACGGCCTGCGACGTGGTGTCCCGCGGCAGCGCGTCGGCGAGATCGTCGAGCAGTGCGCGCCACACCGGCAGTTCCCGCTGCCGGTGCCACGCGAACCATTCGCGCAGCGCCCCCCGGACAACACGTGCCTGCGCGCGATCGAAATCGGCATAGCCGTCCAGCCACCAGTACGCAAGCGTCGGACCCTGTTCGTAGGTCAGGCGCAGCGCGCTGCAGCCCGCGAGCAGTACCGCCACCGCGGCGAACAGCGCGCCGCGCATGGCCGCGCGGAACCCGGCGGCGGCGCCGGTCATCGGATCACGCGGCGATCACCACTGGCGTACCCGCCCCGTGTCCAGGTGCACGAAACCCGAATCGGGATAGAACCCCACGCCGCCGAGCCGCAACGCCGCGGCGGTCTCGCGCAGGCGCGCGGTGCGGATACCCGGCAGGCGCACGTCGATCGCGCGGCCGTCCATGTGCAGGCTGCGCGACGCCACGCCGCTGGTCGAGCGGTGGAGCATCTCGTTGGTGACCGGCGAGCGATAGCCCGAGATCACCTCGAACGGCACGTCGCAGTCCAGCGTGCACTGCACGGTGTACAGGAAATCGAGCAGTCGGGGTTCGATGGCGTGGATGTCACCCGTACGGTGATCACGCAGCAGGTGATCGATGGTTTTGAGCGCGATCGGATCGTAGCGGCCATCACGCCAGTACGTGAGGGCGAGGGTTTCGCCGGTATGCGTATGCGCAAAGGACAGGTGGCGTGGCGCGGCCGCCGCGGAGGCCGGGAGCGCGTACGTCGCACCGGCCGCGACGGCGAGCTGCAGGAACGCGCGGCGCGAGAGCTTGGCTGTTGGCATGGGAGATCCCGGCTTGGAATGCAGCCCCCGCGCGGGGTCGCGCACCCGGGAGCGGATTGAGTATAAAGGCCGTAATGACTCCGCCGCCACCCGCCCTGCGCGACGCGCTTGCATGCCTGCGCCTGCTCGTCGCGGCGTGGCTCGTCACCTGGATGACCGCGGGCCTTGCCGACGACGCAGCCGATCGCGCAGCGCTGCGTGCCCTGCTGGCGCAGCCGCACATCGTGGTGTACGGCGTGCCGATCCACGCCGCCCCGGTGCTGCGCGCACTGTACGCCGCGCGCGACTATGCGCCGCTGTGGCGCGCCGAAACGCGCGATGCGCTGGTGCGCGCCGCCGCCGCGAGCCTGCACGATGGACTCGACCCCGCCGACTACCCGACGCCCGATCGTCCGATCGATGCGACGCTGGCCCCGGCGGACCGCGCGCGCCTCGAAGTCGTGCTTGGCGAAAGCCTCGCGCGGCTCGCGTACAGCCTGCGCTTCGGCAAGGCCAATCCGCGCGCGCTCGATCCGGACTGGAACTTCGCGCGCGGATTCGGTGACGCCGACCCGGTGACGTGGCTCGGTGATGCCATCGGCGCCGGCGATCCCGCGCAGGCGCTCGAGGCGTTGCGTCCGCAGTCACCCTACTACCAGGCGTTGAAGGACGCGCTGGCCGCAGAGCGTCTGCGCCTGGCGGAACCGTGGATCGCGCTGCCGCCGGGACCGTCGCTGAAACCCGGGGCACGCGATCCGCGCGTGAACGCGCTGCGCGCGCGGCTGCGACCCACCGACGCGGCGACGGTGGCGGAACCCGAGCTGTTCGACCCGGCGCTCGTTGCCGACGTCCAGGCGTTCCAGCGCCGACACGGGCTCGCCGAAGACGGCATCGTCGGACGCGCGACGCTCGCCGCGCTGAACACGCCGCCGGCTGCGCGCGTGGAAACCCTGCGCGTGAACCTGGAACGCATCCGCTGGATATTCCACGCGCTCGACCCGGTGTTCGTGGCGATCAACATCGCTGCGTTCCACGGCGTGCTGTTCGATCACGGAACGATCACGTGGGAATCCCGCGTGGTCGTCGGCCGGCCGTACCGGCGGACCCCGTCGTTCCGCTCCGCGATAGACGTCATCGAGCTGAATCCCACCTGGACAGTGCCGCCGACGATCCTTGCCCAGGACATCCTGCCGGCGCAGCGGCGGGATCCGCGCACCTTGGCGAAGAAGAAACTGCAGGTGCTCGATCGGAACGGCCGCACGGTGGATCCCGCCATGGTGGACTGGCAGGTGCCGGCGCGGCAGTTCCCGTACGTGCTGCGCCAGCCGCCCGGTCCCGACAATGCGCTCGGGCGGATCAAGTTCCTGTTTCCGAATGCCCACGCGGTTTACCTGCACGACACGCCCGCGCGTGATCTCTTCGCGCTGCCGGCACGCTCGTTCAGTTCGGGTTGCATTCGTCTCGAGCAGCCCTTCACCTTGGCCGAACGCCTGCTGGCCGACGATCCCGCGTGGTCCCCCGCCGCGCTCGCGACGGCGATCGATTCCGGCAAACGCCAGCGCATCCGCCTCGCGCGCCCGCTGCCGATCCTGCTGCTGTACCTGACCGCGTTTCCCGATCCCGACGGCGCACTGCACTACCGCGCCGATCTCTACGGCCGGGACCCGGCAGTGGCCGCCGCGCTCGCCGCGCCGTTCCAGTTCAATGCGCCGGCGGATTACCGGGTACCGGAGTCGCGGACCGGCGGCGCAGGGACGGGCGCACGCCGCGAAGACGTCGCGCCGCGCGCGCCGTCGCCGTAAGCTCCGTCGAACTGCCCGCTGCGCGGGCCACGCGGGAGAAGCACACATGCACAGCGGACGCTACCTCTCATCCACCGGTGAGGCACCGGACGTCGCGGCCGGCTGGACGCTCGACGCGGTGATCGGCCCGAGCGCGCTGTTCGGCGCGAACGGCATGAAAGTCGGCCCCGATGGGCGCCTGTACGTCGCCCAGGCCTTCGGCAGCCAGGTCAGCGCGCTCGATTGCGAGACCGGCGCGCCGGAAACCGTGGTACCGGTGGGCAGCGCCGTCGTCGCGCCGGACGATCTCGCGTTCGACACCCGCGGTGTGATGTACATCACCGAGGTGATGAGTGAACGGGTCAGCGCGCGGCTGCCGGACGGCACCCTGCGCGTCGTCGCGAGCGACGTGCCGGTGGCGAACGGCATCACCGCCTACGGCGATCGGATCTTCATGGACGAATTCCGGCCAGACGGCCGCATCCTGGAACTCTACCCGGACGGGCGCGCGCCGCGCGTGATCGCCGAACACCTGGCGCTGCCGAACGCGCTCGCGCGCGGACCGGATGACTGCCTGTACTTTCCGCAGGTGCTGAACGGCGAAATCTGGCGTGTACCCGTCGCGGGCGGCGCGCCGGAGATCGTGCTGGGCGGACTCGCGCTGCCCACCGCGGTGAAGTTCAGCCCGCGCGGCGAGCTCTTCACCGTGGAAGCGGGTTCGGGCGAGATCACGCGCATCGATCCGGTGGCGCGCACGCGGCATGTGATCGCGCACGTACGGCCGGGCATCGACAACTTCGCGTTCACCCCGGATGGGCGGCTGTTCGTGTCGCATTTCACGGACGGTGGAGTCGCCGAGATCCTGCCGGACGGGCGCGAGCGTGTGCTCGTCGCGGCCGGCCTGCTGGGGCCGTTCGGGATCGCGTGCGCGCCGGACGGCACGCTCCACGTCGCCGACGGCATGAGCCTCGCGGTGGTGCACGCGGGCCGTGTCACCGCACGCCCCGCGCTGCTCGTGAACCACGAGTTCCCGGGCTTCGCACGCGCGGTGGCGGTGGCCGGTGACCACTGTTTCATCGCGACGAGCGCCGGCACCGTCGCACGCATGCGCGCCGGGGCAGAAACGGTCACGCTCGCAACGTCGCTCGCGCAGCCGACCGGGCTCGCGATCGCCGCCGACGGCCGGGTGCTCGTGTGTGAGCGCGACGCCGGACGCGTGCTCGCGATCACGCCGGAGGGGCGCGTCACCGAACTCGCGCGCGGGCTGCACGCGCCCACCGGGATCGCGGTGGCTGCCGACGGCGGCTGCTTCGTGTCCGAAGCCACGGGCGGGCGCGTGGTCCACGTGGCGAACGGTGAAGTGAGTGAAGTGATCGGGGGGCTGCAGGAACCGCATGGGGTGGCCTGCTCAAACGGCGAGGTCTGCGTGCTGGATCGCGCCGGCCGCACGGTCTCCCGGCGCACGGCGGACGGGGTGTGCGACATCATCGTGTCGAACCTGCCGGTGGGCGCCGCGCCCGGCGTGGTGCCGAAAGCGCTGCCGGGGATCGCAGATGTCATGCCGGGGCCGTTGCTGCCATTTGCGGATCTCGCCGTGGCGCCGGATGGCGCCCTGCTGATCGGCGCGGACGGCGCGGGTGCGGTGCTGGCACTGCGCCACGGCGCGCGCTGAACGGCGGCCCCGAATCCGGCGTCTCCGACCGCGTTCGACTGCGGACCGGGAGAAACCGGGGTCAGACCCCGTTTTTCTGCAGTCTCCCGATTCGCTTTCTGAGCAGAAGTGAAAAACGGGGTCTGTCCCCGGTTTCCTTTCAGTCGAACATCGCCACTGCGCGCGTCCAGCCGCCGGACGCGCCCTTGATCTTGCACGGGAAGCACGCCACGACGAAGCCGTGCGACGGCAGCTGTTCGAGATGCCGCAGCTTTTCCATGTGCGAGTACGGGCAGTCGATACCCGCGTAGTGCCCTTCCCAGATGATCGAGGGATCCTTCGTCGCCAGCCAGCGTTCGAGCGTCTTCGAGAACGGCGCGTCCCAGCTCCAGCCGTCGATGCCCGTGACGCGCACGCCCTGGTCGGTCAGCCAGCGCGTGGCTTCACGCCCGACGCCGCAGCCGGAGTGGATGTAGCGATCCGTGCCGTACATCTCGCCGGCGCGCGTGTTCACGAGCACGATGTCGAGCGGCTGCAGGGTCACCCCGATGCGCGCGAGCTCGGCCTGGACATCGGCCGCGGTGACCACGTAGCCATCGTCGAAATGCCGGAAATCGAGCTTCACACCGGGCCGGAAGTACCAGTCCAGCGGCATCTGGTCGATCGTCGGCATCGGGTTGCCGCGCGCATCCTTCGAGTTGTAATGGTACGGCGCATCCATGTGCGTGCCGTTGTGGGTGGTGAGGGAGATGTGCTCGATCGCCCACCCCTCGCCGCCCGGCAGATCTTCCGGTCGCAACCCCGGAAAGAGCTCGCACATCAGCGTGGCGCTCTCCTTGCCGGTGACGTAGCGGATGGACGGCCGCATGAACGGCGGATCCACCACCGTGTCGTTGTCGAGAGGCTGCGAGATGTCGACGATGCGGGAGGGAAGTTTCATCGGGGACCTCCTGTGGAGACGGGGGAAGACGGATGACCCGGCGAGACGCGATGCGCCGCACGCTGGCGTATCGCGAATACCGCGGTCAGTGCCAGCGCGGCCACGTTCAGCCCGGCGGACACCGCGAAGGCACTGGTGTAGCCGCCGGTGGTGTCGTAGAGCCAGCCGGCGAGGTATGGCCCCACCGCGGCGGGCGAGCCGGCGAGCGCAAAAATGGTACCCACGACACTCGCCACGTGCGCGCGGCCGAAGAGATCTCCGCACAGCGGCGGCAGCAGTGCGACGCCGCCGCCGTAGGACACGCCGAACACGATCGCCGCGAACCACAACGCGGCCACGTCCTCGGCGAGTGCGAACAGGCCGAAGCCGAGCGCCTGCAGTCCGCACATCACGAGCAGGGTCGGGAAACGCCCGCAGCGATCGGACACCGTGCCGGAAGACAGTCGACCCACCACCCCGCCGATGCCGATGGCGCTCAGGATCGACGCGCCTTCCAGCGCGCTCAACCCGAGATCCCGCGCGTACGCCGGCGCATGCACGAACGGCACGAACACCACCAGCCACGTCAGGAAGTAGATCGCGTTGATGAACAGGAATGCTTCGTGCCCCCACAGCTCGCGCACGCGGTAGCCGCCGGTCAAGGTAGCCGCGGGCGGTGGCGTCGCGTCGCCGTCCGGCCACAGCCCCATCGATTCCGGGTCGCGCACCATGAAGCGCGCGACGGCGAGAATCGCGAGCGCGCTGCCCACGGCGAACGCCGCGAGTGTCGCGCGCCAGCCGTAGGCCTGCACGAACACCGCAACGACCGCCGGCACGATGAAGTTGCCGAGGCTCGCGCCGGTGGATGCGATGGAGACCGCCGTCCCGCGTCGTCGCGTGAACCAGCGGGCGACGGTGGCATTGCACGGCACCCACGCGACGCTCATGCCGAACGCCGCGACGAGCCCCAGCGTGACGTTGAGCTGCCACGGCTGCTGCACCAGCGCACTCATGCCCCAGCCGAGCCCGAGCAGCACCGCGCCCACCGAGATCACCACGCGCGGCCCGAAGCGATCCGTCGCCTGGCCCGTCACCGCCGACAGCACGCTGTAGAGAAAAACATAGATTGAATACGGCAGCGCGGTCTCCGCGCGGGTCCAGCCCAGATCGCCCGCCATGCCGGCAATGAACACGCCGTAGCTGAACTGCAGGCCGTAGGCGAGGAACAGCACCGTGAATGCGGCCGCCACGATGGTCCAGCCATGGAACAGGCGCGGCGTGTCCTTCATCGGGAGCTCAGACGGGAGGGCGGGAACGCGGCAGCATGGACGTCGAGGCTAATGGCAACGGGCGCGCCGCGCCAGTGGCCGGCTGCCGGGAGGTTTCGGGTAGACTCCGGCGACCAATCCAATCCCTCGGAGCGCGCCGACATGGACAAGGAACGGATGAAGACGATGGCGGACCGCGTGTTCCGGGACATGGCGGGCAGCATGGCGGTGGGGCTCGCGCATATCGGGGTGCAGACGGGATTGTTCGAGGCGATGGCAGGCAAGGGCGCGCTCACCGCCGCGGAAGTCGTCGCGGCGAGCGGGCTCCAGGCGCGCTACGTGGACGAATGGCTGCACGGCATGGTCGCCGCCGGGTACCTGCGGTACGACCCGGCGGCGCATACGTTCGAGCTGCCACCGGAGCACGCGTACCTGCTGGCCTCCGCGTCCACGGATCACTACATGGGCGGCATGTTCGGCATGGTGCCGCCGCTGCTCGCGGTGGCGCCACGCATCATCGATGCGTTCCGCCACGGCGGCGGGGTGCCGTTCAGTGATTTCGCGCCCGAGTGCCGTGACGCGATCGACCAGATGAACCGGGGCAACTACGAGCACCGGCTCGTCGGCTACTGGCTGGCGCAGCTGCCGGAGACGGTGGCGCGGCTCCAAGCCGGCGGGCGGGCGCTCGACGTCGGCTGCGGGCGCGGCCACGTGGTACGCGTGCTGGCACGGGAGTTTCCACGCGCCGATGTCCTTGGCGTGGATCCGGATCCGGCGTCGATCGCCGAAGCGACGGCCGCGGTCGCCGATCTCCCGCACCCGCCGCAGCTCGTGCAGGCCACGCTGGACACTATCCCCGCGCGTCCCGGGTTCGATCTCGTCCTGTTGTGCGACGTGCTGCACGACCTGCCGGCACCGGTCGCAGTACTGCGGGACATCCGCGCGCGGCTGACGGACGACGGTGTGCTGTTCGTGATCGAGCCGCGGATCTCCGATCACCTGGAAGAGAACGTGAACCCGCTGGCCGCGATGTTCTACGGCTTCAGCACGTTTCATTGCCTGACACAGTCGCTTGCCCATCACGGTGCGGGGCTCGGAGCGTGCATGGGACCGGCGCGCACGCGCGCACTGCTGGCGGAAGCCGGCTTCACGCGGGTGGACGATCTGCCGATCAGGAGTCCGACGAATCTCTTCTACGCGGCGCGCCCCTGAGCGGACGGCGCGACGACCCGCCGCGGGCATGGCGGAGCTCATCCTGCATCATTACGAGATCTCGCCGTTCGCGGAGAAGATCCGGCTCGCGCTCGGACTGAAGGGCCTCACCTGGCGGTCCGTGATCGTGCCGGACGTGCTGCCGAAGCCCGACTACACCGCGCTGACCGGCGGCTACCGGCGCGTGCCGGCGCTGCAGATCGGCGCGGATATCTACTGCGATACGCGGCTCATCGTCAGCGAACTCGAACACCGGAACCCGTTGCCGACACTGTTCCCCGGCGGCGAGGGTCTGCATCGCGCGCTGGAGACCTGGGCCGAGTCGAGCCTGTTCTGGCCGTGCGCACGCGCCGTGGTCGGCGCGAACGCGGAGCACTTCCCGGCAACCTTCCACGCCGACCGCGCCGCGATGCGCGGACGCCCGCCGCCGACGCTCGAACAGGTTCGCCGTGCCGGTGTCGATGCGCACGCAGGTGTACGGATTCAGATCCGGTGGGTCGCGGACCTGCTGGCACACGGCCAGCCATTCGTCACCGGCGAGTCACCGGGGCTCGCCGATCTTGCGATCCATCACGCGCTGTGGTTCCTCGATCGCTTCCCGAACCGGCTGTTGACGACGTTCGCACCAGATCCGCGCGTGCTCGATTGGATGGCAAGGATGACGGCACTGGGCCAAGGCACACGACGGGAGATCACGCCTGCCGAGGCACTGGAGATCGCGCGGCGTTCGACGCCGGCGCCCACCCGGTCCAAGGTGTCCGGGTTCGCCAGCGGCGCCCGCGTCGAAGTGTTTCCGGAAGAACGCACGTCTTCGCCCGTGACGGGCGAGATCGTCGGTGGGAGTGTGGACCGCATCGTGCTCCGCAGCGCGGATCCGCGGGCCGGCGTGGTGCATGTGCACTTTCCGCACCTGGGGTATGTCATCCGTTCGGTGACGTAACGATCGAGGCGGGAGGACCTAGGGTCATTTCCGAGTCCACCGCGTGAGCTCCGGCGCCTGGGCCGGAATCCTAACATCTCCGGTCGAGATGTCTCTTCAAGCGAGGCACTTCGCATTTCCAGGAATCTGCGCCGCTCTTCAGCGCTGCCCCAGCCGCAGCCGGTTCGCGATGTTGTTCCGCTGCATGTTGGACGATCCCCCGACGATCGGCACACAGGTCACGTCACGCACGTGGCGTTCCAGGTCGTATTCCTCCGCGCAGCCGTAGGCGCCGAGCACCTGCTGCATCCTGATCACCACGTCCACCGCCGTGTCGCAGATATAGAGCTTCGCCATCGAGCTCTCCACCGCGCAGGGGCGTCCCTGCTGCGCGAGCCATGCGGCGTGGTAAAGCATGTGTTCACAGGCGACGAGTCGCGTGCGCGCATCGACGAGCGCGTGGCGCACGGCCTGGTGATCCGCGATGAGCCTGCCGAACTGGCGACGCTCGCCCGCGTACGCCCACGCATCCTCCACTGCGCCGCGCATGATCCCCATGCCCATCGCGGCGACCGCCAGGCGCTCCACGTCGAGCGCAGGCCCGACGAGCTTCTCCCACCCGCGGTTCCAGTGGTCCGGCCCGCCGACGATGTTCTCCACCGGCACTTCGACGTCCTCGAACACCACGTCGCAGGTCCGCGTATAGCGCAGTCCGATGTGATCGATGTCGGTGATCGTGATGCCCGGGGTGGACGACGGCACCAGCACGAGGCTCAGGTTCTGGTAACGCGGCGCGGCGCGGTCGGAGCGCACCAGGCAATAAATGTAATTCGCGTCGCGCGCCATCGTGCACCAGCGCTTGGCGCCGCTGATGCGCACCCTATCGCCGACACGCTCCGCGCGCGTGGTCACGCTCGCAAGATCACCGCCCACGTCCGGCTCGGAGAGCCCGTACGCGAACAGCATCTCGCCGGCGGCCACTTTCGGCAGGATCTCGCGACGCTGCGCCTCGGAACCGGACTCCGTGATGTTGAGCCCGGCGTACATCGTGGAATGGATGAACGGACCGGACACCGCCATGCCCCGTGTGCACAGGAGATCCACCACCATGATGGCGGCCACGACGTCGCGGCCCGTCCCGCCGTATTCCTCGCCGAATGTCAGCCCCAAGGTGCCGAGCTCGGCGAACGCCGCGAACACGTCCACCGGGAAGTGATGCGCGCGATCCCACGCCCGCACCTTGTCGCGCGGCATCTTCTCCGCGATGAACCGCGCGAGCAGCTCGCGCAGCATCACCAGGTGCTCGGGTTCGTCGGCGAAGTACGTCGGCATGTCAGTGTCGCGGCAATGCGCCGGCGGCGATGAGCGCGGTGCGCCGCGCGCGCGCCATGTCGTAGGTGCGGGCCATCATGATGCGCTGGGCCTTGAGACCGCCGCCGGCCTGCAGTGCGGTCACGAGGTTCCAGCCGCCGAACGCGTCCGCCGTGAGATCGCGAATCAGCGTGAACACGCGCATGCGCTGCTCCACGTCGGTATCCGGCTTGGCGGCGAGGTACTTGCGGATGTACGCGCCGGCTTCCGGGTGGCGCAGATCGGCTTCCTCCGGCAGCGTGATCGTGAGGCCGCCCGCCACGTCGTGCAGGTGACCGACCATCCGGTGGAAATTGGATGCGTAGAAGTACTTGGTGACATTGATACCGAGCGTGCTCGGATGAAGCATGCCGCTCGGCGTCGCTTCGTAGTTGCGGACCGCGTAGTCCAGGCCCATGCGAATCGTCTCTGCGTAGCAGATCATCTCGGCGATCGTGTCCTGCACGTGGGGGTCGCGCTCCTTGCCCTGCTGTTCCGTCACCAGGTCCGCCAGCCCCACCATGATCTCCGCTTCGCGCGCCGCCATCACGAGCCCGAGCGTGCGTTCCCACAGCCCGAGCGCGGCGGCGAAGCTGCCGGCAAGCTGGTGTTCGCCTGCGAGCAGTACGCGGTCCCATGGCACGAACACGTCGTCGAACACCACCATGCCTTCCGGCATGCTGTGATGCGCACTCGCCGGGTAGTCGAATTCGTTCAGCTCGGCCGGCGCGAAGCTGCGGTTGATGATCTTCACACCAGGGGCGTTCACCGGAATGCAGAACGCCACCGCGTAATCGGCTTCCTCACGGCGCATCGACTTGGTGGGCATCACCACGAGTTCGTGCACCAGCGCGGCGCCCGTGATGTGGAACTTGGCGCCGCGCACGACGATGCCGTCCGGCCGGCGTTCGACGATCCGCACGTACAGATCCGGATCGATCTGCTCGTGCGCCTTCTTCGCCCGGTCGCCCTTGGCGTCGGTGATCACTTCGGCAGCGCGCAGGTCCTGCGCCCGGGCGTGCGTATACAGGCGTTCGATGTTGGCAGCGTAGAGCGGGTTGACGGCCGCCACCTGGTCCCGGATCTGCAGCAGCGCCATGTACACGCCGGTGACCCCGCCGACGATGCTCATGCGGCGGCCGAGCTCGAGCCGGAGCTTCAGGTCCTCGGGGGTGCGCGGCACCTGGAACACGCGGTGCGCGCGTTCGCCGTTGTCGGTTTCATAGGTGAGGATGTCGCGGGCGTCGGCTTCGTCGTACGCGTAGTCGCGGCACGCAACGTCCAGCGGCACCCGGAAGCGCGGATGGGCGGTGATGTCGGCGATCTTCTCGCCCCCCCAGTAGATCACTCTTCCGTCGTTCAGCGAGGCGCGGTACTGCGCGGCGGTCATCAGGCCCATCGAATCTCTCCTGTGCGGGATGGCGTCGATTGTAGGCATTGCCGGCATGCACAGGTACCGGGCGCTTCCCTTGATCCGGGGGTCCATCGAGAATGCAGGCGGACACGCCGCAACCCGGGGGAGCCCGCGCCATGACCGCCTCGCCGCACGCCGCCACCGATCTCGCCGACTGCCCGGCCCACGTGCTGCGCGCGCTCTACCGGCGCGGCCTCGCGTCCCCGGTGGAGACCTTGCACGCGGTGCTGGCGCGGATCGAGAGCTGGAACCCGCACCTCAACGCGTTCTGCCATCTCGCCGCGGACGACGCGCGGGCCGCTGCGGCGGCGAGTGAAGCCCGCTGGCGTGCGGGCGCGCCGTGCGGCGCGCTGGACGGCGTGCCGGTCTCGATCAAGGACCTCGTGCTGACGCGCGGGTGGCCCACGTTGCGCGGCAGCCGCACGGTCGATCCGGTGCAGCCGTGGGACGTGGATGCCCCGGCCACCGCGCGGCTGCGCGAGGCCGGTGCCGTGCTGCTCGGCAAGACCACCACGCCGGAGTTCGGCTGCAAAGGCGAGACGAATTCGCCGCTGACGGGCCTCACGCGCAATCCATGGGATCCATCGCGTACTCCGGGCGGATCGTCCGGCGGCGCCGCCGTGGCCGTGGCCGCCGGCATGGGGCCCATCGGCATCGGCACGGATGGCGCCGGCAGTGTGCGGATCCCGGCGGCGTTCTGCGGCAACTTCGGCCTGAAGCCGAGCTTCGGACGGGTGCCGGCGTATCCGCTGTCGCCGTTCGGTACGGTCGCGCATCTCGGCCCGCACACGATGAGCGTGCGCGACGCGGCCCTCGCGATGAACGTGCTGAAACAGCCCGACGCGCGCGACTGGACAGCGCTGCCGCCGGATCCGACCGATTACACCATCGGGCTCGAGGACGGCGTGCGCGGTCTGCGCATCGCGTGGTCGGCCACGCTCGGTTACGCGAACGTGCATCCGGAGATCGCCGCCGCGTGCGCCGCGGCCGTGCGCGAGTTCGAGGCGCTTGGCGCACGCGTCGAGGCGTGTGATCCGGGTTTCGATGATCCCGTCGAGATCACCACCGGCCTGTGGTTCCTGGGTGCGTGGACCGTGTGGAACACGTTGACGCCGGACCAGCAGGCGCTGACCGATCCGGACTTGCGCGCCCAGGCGGAACTGGGCGCGCGGCTGAGCGCGCTCGACGTCCAGCGTCTCAACCTGCGCCGTGGCGCGCTGGGGGCGCATCTCCGCCAGTTCATGCAGGGGTTCGACCTGCTCGTGACACCGGCGGTGGCGGTACCGGCATTCCCGCTGCGCGCGCCGGGTGAATGCGCCATGACCCCGGAGACGATGCTCGGCTGGACCCCGTTCAGCTACCCGTTCAATCTGTCGCAGCAGCCGGCGTGCACGATCCCCTGCGGACTGACCCGGGACGGCCTGCCGATCGGACTGCAGATCGTGGGACCGATGTTCGGCGACGCCGCCGTGCTGCGCGCGGCGCGCGCGTTCGAAGCCGGGCGTCCGCTGCCGCGGCCGGCGCTTCGGCGCCCCGAATAGCGGGGCCGGGCCACACCCCGTTCACTGCCACCCGACGGGGTCGAATCCGCGATCGCGCAGGCAGCGTTCCACGAACGCGCGGTACGCCGGGTTCGGCGCCGCAGGGGTGAACAGCGAATGGATCAGCGCGGCGGTCGCACCGGTCGCCGCGCCGATGCCGGCGCCGCTGCCCGCGTTGCCGGCGATGGCCCCGCCGACGGCCCCGGTCGCCGCGCCGAGCGCAGCGCCCTTGGTGGTGTCACGCGCGGCCTGCCCGACCTGGCCGCCCGTCGGTTGCGCACCTGCCGCCACGGCCAGGTTGTGACACTCGGCGATGGCGGCGTCGGCGCCCGCCTGGTTGCCGGCGCTCGAATAGAGAATCGGCTTGTGGGCGGCGCATCCCGCACACAGCAGCAACGGGATTGCCCAGTTCGGTAGTCGTCTGTCCATGCGCCAGTCTCCGGTTCGCTCCGTGGTACACGAGGGATCCGTGTGGGCCTGCGACTGTAGTGGCGGTCCCGTGGGCTGTCCATCACGTTCGGCCGATCACGCGGAGGGGCGCCGGGCGGTCGCCAGCTCAGGCGTCGTCGATCAGGCCGAGGCGCGCCGCGAGGCGGGTCAGTTCGATGTCGGTGTCCACCTCGAGCTTGCGCTTGATCGCGTAGTGCAGGTTCATGACCGTCTTGGGACTGAGGTGCAGCGACTCCGCGATCGCGGCAACCGGGTGCGCCTGCACGAGCAGCCGCAGTACCTCGAATTCGCGCGGCGACAATGCATCGAGACAGGACCGGGCATGATCCAGGCGCTCGATCGCGAGCGCCTGGGCGATGTCGTCGCTCAGGAAGCGTGCGCCGCGCGCGACGGCACGGATCGCCGCGATGAGTTCGTCCGCCGGGCTCGCCTTTGTCACGTACCCTCGCGCACCGGCCTCGAATGCCTGCGTCGCGTAGGTCGGATGCGCGTGCATCGTGAACACCGGCAGCGCGCAGTCCGGCAGGCGCCGATGGATGCGCGCGACAGGCCGCACGGGCCTTGCGCTCAGGCGAGCACGCCCTCGAAACAGATCACGGGCTTGTCGCCGATCACCTCTTCGCGCGTGACGGTGCCCTTGGGGAGGTACAGGCAGTCACCCGGACGCAGCATGCGGGCTTCGCCCTCGAGCGAGATCTTGAGGTTCCCTTCCACGATCGCCTTCACGGTATCGATCACGACCCGCCGCTCGCGCTGCGATTCGCCGGGGGCGAGGCGACGCGGCTTGCCCGAGTACCCGAGCAGGGCGAGCTTGTGGCGCAGGCTGTCCGGCGTCAGCGCGCCTTCGTTCTGCAGGTCCCAGTGTTCGACCCGCACGGCCTGCGCGAGGCGGTAGCGCACGCAGCGGTTGCCGTCCTGGAAACCTGCTTCGTACAGCGCGGACTCGGCGCGCTCGCGTAACGTGCCGGCGTCCGTGTCACCGCTCGGCAGCACCGTCGCGCAGCCGAGACTGGCGGTGACCAGCCCGTGCGGCGACGCTTCGTTCCTGACGCCGAGCTGGACGAGGCGGGTCCGGATGGCCTCGGCGAGCCGGAACCCGTTGTGATGATCGGCCTCGGGATACAGCAGGGCGAAAGTGTGCTCGTCGAGGCGCCCGGCGACGTCACCCGGACGGTTGCCGGACTTGTGCAGGATCTCGGACACGCGCCGGATCACGGCTTCGTATGCCACCCGGCCATAACCGCGTTCGAATTCCGCGAAATGGTCCAGCTTCACGAGAACCATCGTCAACGGGAGTTCCTGTCGCTGCATGCGGGCCGCTTCGCGCTCGAGCACCGTGTTGAATTTCTCGGCGGTGAGCAGGCCGGATTCCATCTCGTAGGGCATCACGCGCTGGAGCGTGGTGGCCAGCGCCTCCGCCTTGCTGCGCAGCAGGCTCGCCTCGTCGGAGGTCTCCTGCAGCTGCTGGCTGATCTGCTGGTACACGTCGTGACCGGTCTTCAGATCGATGCGCAGCCGCGCCACCTCGTCGGTGGCCTGCCGCAGCCGATGTTCCAGGTCGCTCCGCGCCGTGTCGTGTGCCGCGCGCGCGGAATGCTCCGCAGCCAGCAGTGCGCGACTCGCCGCGAGCGCGGTGGCGAGCGCAACGCACGCGGCGGCACTGGCCACCCACAAGGGGACACCCGGCGCGGCGAGCGCGGGCCCGGCGGCCCACGAGAGTGCCAGCAGCGTGATGCGCAGACCGTCGGCGAACGGTGCGCGCGTGCGCGGCGCGAGCCCGTGCAGTACCCCGATCAGCGCCACCCAGGCCGCGGTGACCGGCAGCGGCCACGGGAGCGCCAATGCGCCCGCGCCCAGCGCGGCAACCGCGGCTACGAAGGGTTCGAGCCGCGGCAGGCGCGGGGTGGAGGCCGTGGATGCGCTGTCAGCGTGGGTCATACCGGTGCAGTCCTTATTGCGACGCGTGACGAGGCCACGCGCAGGGCGTTCCGGGTATTAACGTCGGAGCACAGGACAACTTGAGCGGAGGGCCCGCGGGCGCATCGCGGGGTGACGACGGTGGCGGGTAAAACGAGCGCCCAGGGAACCCTGGGCGCCAAGGTCAGGCAGTACTAAGGGGAAGCGGACCTTACGGCCCGGAAACACTCGCGCGTCTCTGCACCGGCCCCCAACAGGGTTACTGGTGGGGCTCCCCGCCAGTGCACGCGCCGGAGTGTCGGTGACCGGCCCTGGGGCGCCCATCGCCCAAATTGAGTAGTCGATTTCGCGTTCGTCACGGGCACGAGGGCCAGGTGGTCACGCCGGATGTTTATACTGCGGCCATGCGCTACCTGCTCGCGCTCGACCAGGGCACCACCAGTTCGCGCGCGTTCGTCTACGACGCGTCGCTGCGCGTGCTCGGCCGGGCGCAACGCCCGCTCCAACAGCATTTCCCGGCGCCCGGCCTCGTGGAACACGACCCGCGCGAGATCTGGCTCGGACAACGCGACGCGGCGTGCGCGGCGCTGGCCGACGCGGGCGTGGCGGCCGGCGCGATCGACGGCATCGGCATCACCAACCAGCGCGAGACCGTGGTGCTGTGGAACCGGCGCACCGGTGAACCGCTGCATCGTGCGCTGGTATGGCAGGACCGGCGCACGGCGGCGGCATGCACCGCGCTGCGCGAGTCCGGTCACGAGCCCGACCTGCAGCGGCGCACGGGGCTGGTGCTCGATCCGTACTTCAGCGCGAGCAAGCTCGCGTGGCTGCTCGACCACTGTGCCGGCGCACGCGGCGCGGCGGCCCACGGCGAACTCGCGGCCGGCACCATCGATACCTGGCTGACCTGGCAGCTCACCGGCGGCCGGCTGCACGTCACCGACGCGACGAACGCGTCACGCACCCTGCTCTACGATCTCGCCCGCGGCGACTGGGACGATGACTTGCTGGCGCTGTGGGACATCCCGCGCGAGATCCTGCCGCGCATCGTCGATTCGAGCGGGATCCTGGCGGAGACGAACGCGTTGCCGGGGGTGCGGGCGCCGATCGCCGGCATCGCGGGTGACCAGCAGGCCGCGTTGTTCGGACAGGGGTGTTTCGCGCCCGGTGACGCGAAGTGCACTTACGGCACGGGCTGCTTCATCCTGCAGCAGACGGGCCCCCGCATCGTGCCGTCGCGGGCGCGCCTGCTGACCACCGTGGCGAGCGCCATCGGCGGCGAGCGTGCGTTCGCCGTCGAAGGCAGCGTGTTCATGGGCGGCGCGATCGTGCAATGGCTGCGCGACGGCCTGGGCATCATCGCGGACGCGAACGAAATCGAACCACTCGCCGCCTCGGTGCCGGACAGCGGCGGCGTGGTGCTCGTTCCCGCCTTCACCGGCCTCGGCGCGCCGCACTGGGACGCCGACGCGCGCGGGCTCCTGATCGGTCTCACGCGCGGCACGACCCGCGCGCACATTGCGCGCGCTGCGCTGGAGGCCATCGCACTGCAGGTTCATGACGTGCTCGTCGCGATGGCGCAGGACACCGGCGCCCCGACCGGTGAACTGCGGGTCGACGGCGGCGCGTCGCGCAACCGGCTGCTGATGCAACTGCAGGCGGATCTCCTCGGGCGCAGCCTGCGCCAGCCGCGGGACCTGGAAACCACCGCGCGCGGCGCGGCAGCGCTCGCGGGGCTTGGTGTCGGCACCTGGCGTGACCGCGCCACGCTCGTCGTGGCCACCCGGGACGAGGCCGCCGCGTTCGCCCCCGATCCCGCGTGCGACACCACCGGGCTGCGTGCCCGCTGGGAGAAGGCCATCGTGCGCGCTGGCCACTGGGCGACCGCCGAATGACCCGCGCCACGCTGCTGGACGCGGTGTGCGCGATGCGTCAGCCGTGGGACGTGATCGTGATCGGCGGCGGCGCGACCGGCGCCGGCGTGGCGTGGGACGCCGCCGGTCGGGGCCTGTCCACGTTGCTGCTGGAAGGCGGGGACTTCGGTTGCGGCACGTCCAGCCGCAGCACGAAACTCATCCACGGGGGTATCCGCTACCTCGCGCAGGGCCAGCTAGGGCTGGTGTTCGAGGCACTCCGTGAGCGCGAACACCTGCTCGTGCAGGCCCCCGCGCTGGTCACGCGTCTCGCGTTCACGATCCCGACCACCGGGTGGGTGGAGCACCTGAAATACCGCTTCGGGCTTGCGCTCTACGCGCGACTCGCGCGCAGCGCCGACGCGATGGCGCCCCGGGACGACCCCGCGGCGGTGCGCGCGTCGCTGCGCGCGCCTGGCGCGCGGCAGCTGCGCTATGCCGACGCGCGGTTCGACGACACCCGCCTGCTCCTCGCGGTGCTGGCGCGCGCCGCCGATCACGGGGCGCACGTGGTGAACCACGCGCCGGTCCGCGCACTGCTGAAGAACGCCGCAGGTCGCGTGCGCGGCGTGGTGTGCGAGGACATGCTGACCGGCGCGGTGCACGAGTTTTCCGGCCGTATCATCATCAATGCGGCGGGGCCGGGCGCGCGCGGGATCGCCGCGCTGGACGACCCGCGCCGGGTGCCGTCACTGACGCTCAGCCGGGGCAGTCACGTCGTGGTCGAGCGCGCGTTCTGGCCACACCCGCAGGGTCTGCTGATGCCGCGGACCCCGGATGGGCGCGTGATGTTCGCGCTGCCCTGGCATGACCGCGTGCTGCTCGGCACGACCGACGTGCCGACCACCCCCGACGCCCCGCTGCGCGCCACGGCGGCCGAGATCGACGAGATCCTGGCCGTTGCAGCCTGCTACCTTGCGCGCGCGCCCCGCACCGAAGACATCACGGCGTGCTTCGCGGGGGTGCGGCCGCTTGCGGGCACTGCCGCGCACGGGACCGCGCGGGCGTCGCGCGAATACCAGCTGACGATCGCGGATTCCGGGCTGGTGTCGCTGTACGGCGGAAAATGGACCACGTTCCGGCGGATGGCGATCGCCGGTCTCGATGCTGCGCTTGGTCACCACGGGATCGCCGCACAGGCCTCCCGCACGGCCGCTGACCGGCTGGATGACGGGGCATCGCTGCTGCCACCGGTGCTCCGCGTACCGGCGACCGCCGGCGGGCCGGACGCCTCGCTGGAGGCCACGCTCGCGCGGGCGATCGGCGGGCAGCTCGCGTGCCGCGTGGAGGACGTGCTCGGGCGTCGGCTGCGCACGCTGTTCGTGGACGTTGCGCAAGCGCGCGCGCTCGCCCCCGCGGTGGCCGCCGCGCTGGCACGGGCCCACGGTCGCGACGCCACCTGGGTCGAACGCGAACTGGCACACTTCGAACAGACTGCCGCCGACTACCTGCCGCCGCGCGATGACACGGAGGCACCGCGCGCGGCCGCGTGATGAGGATGTGCGGTACCGCGCTCACGGTCTCGATGTCCTGGTCCGCCACTCTCGAGCACACGGACACGCCGTCGCGGAACCTGGAACCGTCCTTCCGCGTCTCGATTCACTCTCACGGGAAAGCAACGAGCTCATGAAGAAGAAGGTACTCGCACGCGGCGCACCGTCGTTCAAGGGTTTCACGCCGGACACCTTGGGTTTCCTCAATCGTCTCGCACAGAACAACGACCGTGCCTGGTTCCAGGCGCACAAGGACGAGTTCGAAAAGGTGGTGGTCGCGCCGGCGCTCGACTTCATCGAGGCGATGGCGACGCCGCTGTCCCGGATCTCTCCGCACTTCCTGTGCATCCCGAAGCGGGTCGGAGGCTCACTCTTCCGGATCTACCGCGACACCCGCTTCGCGCACGACAAGCGTCCGTTCAAGACGAACATCGGCATCCACTTCCGCCATGAAGCCGACTTCGACGTACACGCGCCCGGCTTCTACTTCCACATCGGCGTGGACGAGTGCTTCCTCGGCTGCGGTGTCTGGCATCCCGAGCGCGCCGCGCTGCATCGCATCCGCACCGCCATCGTGGAACAGCCCAGGCAGTGGGGCAGCGTGCGGCGCTCGCTCGCCAGGACCGGACACTTCGAGTTCCACGGTGAGCGGCTGAAGCGCATGCCCCCGGACGTGCCGGTGCCGGAGGCACATCCGTGGAAGGACGACCTGAAATTCAAGGACTACATCGTGCTGCGCGCATTCGACGAGGGGGTGCTCTACGCGCCCGGTCTGCTCGAATTCGCGTGCGAGACCTACCGCACCGCGACGCCGCTGATGCGCTTCCTGTGCGCCACGCAGGGCGCACGATTCTGAGGGGACATCACCGGCTCGGCGTCACTCCCACTCGAGTTCACGGTAGACGCGCGCGAGGTTGCGCGCGTGCGTGCCGGTGGCCTGCCAGCCGGCAGGCGGGTGCGCGCCCGCGTCCGCGGTCACATCCTCCAGGAACTCGCCCGCATCCAGCGCGGTGCGCGCGGCATCGGCCAGCGAGTCGAGGTACCGGCGCTGCGCATCGAGCGCGGCAGGCCAGGCGACGCGCGGCGGTCCATGGCCCGGGACCACGTGCGCGAAATCCGCACCCCCGACTGTCTGCATCCAGCCGCGCCAGCCGCTGAGCCTGCCGTCGAACGCCGGCAGGCGCTCGACGAACAGCAGGTCCCCGGTGAAGAGCGTGTGCGTCGCGTCGTCCACGACGGTCAGATCCGCCGCGCTGTGCGCCACGGGATGCGCCTCCAGCCGGAGCGTGCGTCCGCCGAGGTCGAGCGTGTGCGTGTCATCGACCGTCAGCGTGGGTGCGATGATCGCCGGCGCGTCGGCGAGCTCGACGGCGAAGCGCTCGAGGAAATATTCGCGGCTCGCGGCGAGTGCTTCGGGCAGCGCGGCGTGGCCGACGAACGTCGGGTCGTCGTCCCGAAACGCGGCGTTGCCGAGCACGTGATCGAAATGCGCGTGCGTGTTGATCACGTAGCAGACGGGTCGATCGGTATGCGCCGCGATCGCGGCGCGCAGTGCACGTCCCGTGGCGATGCTGCCGCCGGTGTCGATCACCGCCACGCAGCGCGCGCCGATCACGAACCCGATATTGGCGCTGTCACCACGTGCGGGATCGTCGATCTCGGCATACGCGCCCTGGTGCACGAACACCGCCGGGGCGATCTCGGTGACCTCGAAGTCCGCGGCGACGACCGGCTGGACCAGGCACGCGGCAAGGAGGCAGGCGCGGAGGACGTCGTGCGAGGCAAGGAACATGCGCGGCAGCATTCGTCAACGCGCCGCGTTCGTCAACCGGATGCTGTCGTTACCAGGCCTGGGCGCGGGCGTGCGGCGCACAGGCGTGGCTGCGCGCATTTTCGAGGTTGCGATAGAGGCTCGCGAGGATTTCCCGGCCTTCCTTGGTCTGTTCCAGGTAGCGCACCGATTCCGGGATGAACGGCGCGACGTTCTTCTCGAAGAACGCGGGGTATGCCTCGAGCAGATCGCCGGGGCGACGATAGCCGGTGCTCGCGTTGAAGCCGATTTCCTCGAACTCGTAGAACACCGCCGACAACTTGTGCAGGTAGCGCGGGTCACTGAGCTGACCGATCAGATCCGCGCCACGCACAAGGCCCGGGTAGTCCGCGGTCTGCAAGTGGACGGGGTCGTTCGGCACCGGGAAACGGGTTCGCTCGATGCACGACTGCACCATCGCGACGTCGATCAGCGCATCGGCCTGCGGGTACTGCTCGGCCACGTAGCGCTTGCCGCGGTCGACATGGATGGGCATCAGCACAGCGTCACTGTCCCCCTCGACCACCCTGACGGTGTGATTCAGGAGACCGGTCGAGACCCGCTGGGGGCCGTCGGTCCGGCAGACACCGCGCACGTATCCGATGTCGTGACAACTCAGCGCCACGATGACGTTGAGCCAGTCCTCGCGACTGACGTCGCCTTCGAGGATCTGCTTGCCGAGCAGGATCTGGAGCCCGACCAGCGTCACGTAAACCGTGTGCTCGACGTTGTGGTACAGCGCGTCGCTGGTCGCAATCCGCTCCAGCGCGTCACGCGACGCACGGACTGCAAGTGCGAGGTGCCCCGTGTCCCCGCCGCCGAAGGACACCGCGAAGTTGGCGCCCAGCCGACCGGCGACTTCCTCGCTCAGCAGTTGTGTGACGTTCAGCATCCGGCCGTGTCCTGTGCCCTGCTCTGTTGAGTCCGTGGGTTGGCGACCTGTCTCTCGAGCGCCTGTCGCTGCGGTCTGGATCGCCTCTGGTGGCGGTATCGGCAACTGGTGAACAAAGTATAGAGAGGGCTCTGCACGCGCACCGGACAGACCTGCGATTTGTGACGAAGTTTAGGCGTTGGGCAGGAATTCGCCCGGCCGAACCGGAAATATTCCACACTCACGGCCATCGCGCGACGGCACATCCCCGCGCTGCCGGCGCTGTCCGGTGCCTGGGTGGCCCCTTAGAATGCACACCACCCGCCTGCGAGGAGACGTGATGCGCGCACGCCCGGTCCAGACCTCCCGCATCGCGGCAAGCTCCGAAGGATTCGCCCGATCGGACGCGACAGCCGGCACCGTCCATCACGCGACGGACGCGCATTGCGCGTGGGGACAGTCGGGGATCCGCCGCGAGGGAACGCGCGTCTGAACGCGATCGCGGAGCGCGCCGGCAGCCGCGCACGGCGTCTGCCTGTCCTCGTGTTCGCGGGGGCACTGGCCATCTACTGCGCCGGCTACCTCGCGTGGTACGCCACCACCGCGCTCGGTCGGATGCCGGTCCTCGACGAGCGCGAAGTGCTGGCCATGGCGACACAGATCGCGCACGGCACGCTGCCGCGCGAGGCCTTCTACCGCGCCCCGCTCTATCCCGCGCTGCTCGCGCTGCCGCTGGCACTCGGCCTGGACGCTGCGTGGCTCGCGCCGGTCGCACGACTGCTCAACGGCCTGCTGCACCTCGCGACCGCGTGGCTCGCATGGCGTACCGCGGGCATGTTGTGGCAGTCGCGCAGCGCGCAATACATCGCCGCGGCGCTGGTCGGCTTCAATCCCGTGCTGCTCCATTTCGCCGGAGACGCGCTCGACATCACGTGCGCGCTGATGCTGTTCGTCGGTGGCCTCGGTGCGCTCGTCCGCGCGGCGCGCGCGCCAGCGGTCGCCGGCCACTGGTGCAGCGCCGGCACGTGGCTCGCGATCGGTGTACTCGTCCGTCCCCAGCTGCTGTCCGTTGCGGTTGTGCTTCCGGTGCTCGCGCTGGTCGCCAACCGCCAGCGTGCGCGCATGGTGACCGCGTGCGCGGCGGCAGCGCCGCTCGCCGCGGCGTTGCTGGGGTTCGGCACGGTCAACGCGTACCTCGCCGACGATTTCCGCCTGCTGCCCTGGCAGGGGGCATTCAATTTCTGGGCGGCGAACCACGCGCGTGCACACGGCCGCTACTTCGTGCAGACACTCCCGGTACACACCGTCGACCCCGCCGCGAACACCGCGCGACTCGAATCAACGCTGCTCTATCGACGTGCGACCGGCGATCGCGCGGGCGACTACCGCGCACAGACCGCGTACTGGGAGAGCCGCGGGAGAGCCGCGATTGCAGACGATCCCATCGGCTGGCTGCGCAGGCTTGCGCGCAAGGCGTTCTACCTGTGGAACAACGTCGAGCAGTACAACAACAAGACCTACGCGTTCCACCGGGCACGATCACCGTGGCTGCGCGTGAATCCCTTGGGCTGGTGGCTGGTGCTGGGGCTCGCAACCCTCGGCGCGGTGCGGGGCGCGGGTCGCCGTGACGTACGCTGGGTGCTGGTGGCCGCGGCGGCTTACGCGGCGGGCACACTGCTGTACTACGTGAGCGATCGCTTCCGCGTGCCGCTGGTCGGCGCGGGCGCCGTCCTTGCCGGCGGCAGTGCGAGTGCCTTCGTCGCCGCCGCCACGCACTGGCGTGCGTGGCTGCTGGCGATTGCGCTCGGCGGGGGGGCGCTGATGCCGCTTCCGCGTGCGCTGCGCGAAGAAACCTTCGTGCAGGATCATCTCGCCCTCGGTCGCGCGTACAGCGAGCTGGGGGAACACGCGGCTGCGCAGGCGGCTGCCGAAGCGGCGCTCCGGCTGGCGCCGCGGCGGCGCGCTGCGCAGGCGCTCGTCTGCGTGGCTCGCTTCAACGCGTGGTTGCACGGTGCCGCGCCGTTGACCGCGCGCCAGCGCGAGTCCTGGACACCGGCCTGCGCGGCTGCCGCGGTCACGTCACCGACCGCCGCACGTGTGCTCGGCTACCTGGACTGGCATGCGGGTCGGCGCGAGACCGCGGTGAGCCGTTGGGCGCGGCTGGTGGACGCCCGCGACGAGGATAGTCCTGCCGCGCTGGCGTGGCTCGTGCTGGCGGGGGCCACGCGCCCGGCCGACGAACCCGTGCTCGCGCGCGCGCGCCGGGCAGCGCACGTCGATGTGCTCGTGCTGGCGCTGTCCTACCGGGAGGGCGGGGATGTGCGGGAGCGGGTGCGTGCGCGATGGCCGGCGGAACGGCTGGCGCGCGAGGAAGCGGCGTTCGAACGCCTGTTCGGTCCGCAGTCGCGCGTGTCACCCGCCGAGGCACCGTCATGGAGCGCGCCGGCGCGCCCCAACGGGTAGCGTGCGCTCAGCGCGGAATCAGCGAGGGAGCGAAGTCAGTCCGCTCTGCTGGGCGGCGAAATGGGCGGCGAGGCGCTCGATCTCCGCGTCGGTGAGCTGCAGCGCCTGGAGCTGCGAGGCCATGATGGGATTGTTGCGGCGGCCGTCGCGGTAATGACGCAGCGACGCGGCAAGGTAATCCGCGTGCTGGCCGGCGAGAATCGGGTATTCCGGCATGATCGGTTTCGCGCCATTCTCGCCGTGGCAGGCTGCGCAGGCAGCGAGCTTGTCATCGAACGAGGGGCCGTCGGTCGCGGCGGCGGGTTCGTTCGCCCACGTCGCGCCGGACGCGAGGGCAACTCCACAAGCAAGGAGGAACGGGCGCAGTGTCATGCTGGATGTCTCCGGGATCGGTTTGAGGCGGGCGGGGCCAGCCGCTGATGGGTTACTTGGAGCCCTGGGAAGCGAAATAGGCGGAGATGTCTTCGATCGACTTGTCCGACAGGCTCACCGCGTTCGCGTGCATGGTGTCGTGCTTGCGGCTGCCATCGCGATACGCCTTCAGTGCGGCGGCCAGGTAGCCTGCATTCTGTCCGCCGATCTTCGGCACGTGGTACGAGGGATAGACATTGAAATAGCCTTCGACCCCATGGCATCCGATGCAGGTCTCGGCGGCGAGGCGTCCGGCCGTGGCGTCCCCCTCGGCGGCCGCGATGGATGCGTGTGCGATGAGCAGGCTGGTGACCAGCCCACAGGAAAACCGCTTCGTCATTCTTGATGGCTCCTCGACGCCGGCATGCCCCGTGGGGCTGTTCCGGACCGCAACATAATTCTTTGGGTGGACAGCGGGGTCTGTCTCCCAGTCAGCGCCCCGATGGTGCGCGAATACTACTAAATGCACACGGAGGTGTGGAAGCGGCCCCGAGGCGCGCGATCCCCGCCAGCGGTGCGTGCTTGCGCGACGCGGTTCACGCGCCCGCGCACCGGCCTGCACGCGTCCGCGAGCCCGCCCCCAGGAGGCTTTCTCACTCGTTGCGTTGATACCTGAAAATGATTATCGTGCCATCCGCTGAACATAAAGCAGTTTTTTAGGTTTAGCGGATAATCGCTCGCAACGACTAGCGAAACTGATTGGAGGAAGCGCGCGTGGCGAAACCCAAAGTCAAGGCATCGACCGCCAAGACCACGCGGCCAGCGACGCCCGGCAAGAAGAAGACCGCGGCCAAGGCAGCGCCCACCGCGGCCCGCAAGGCGGCCGCGAAGTCCGCGGCCAGGACGGTCGCCAAGAAGGCCGCGGCGAAGGCGCCGAAAGCCAAGTCCCCGACGAAGGGCGCGAGCCGGACCGCGAAAACCGCGCCGGCGCGTGCGGCAACCACGCGCAAGGCCGCGGCAGCGAAGCCGGCGGCCCGGAAAGCTGCGCCGCCGGTCAAACCGGCGGCGAAAAGCGCCATCAGGGCGCCCGCGCCGAAGACCGCGAAACCTGCGGCGGTACCCGCCAAGGCCGCGGCTCCGAAAAAGGCGCCGGCACCGCCGCCGGCGGCACCCGTGACCGTGCGCAAACCGGCGGCCCGTAAAACACCAACCGTCCCTGCACCGGCCCCTGCTCCGGCGGCGCCTGCCAAGGGAACGGCGAACGCGCCGGGTACGCTCCCGGCAGACAAGAAACCCAAGACGGAGCCGGTCAGGAAGGCAGCCAAACCTGCCGCCAAGGCCGCGAGCCCGGTACGCAAGGTAATCAATCTGGACGAGATCAAACTACCCGAGGGGTACCGTCCTTCGCCCAACGAAGAGTACATGTGCCCGCTGCATCTGGCCTATTTCAAGCAGAAACTGCTGAACTGGCGCCAGGAACTGATTCTGGAATCACAGGAAACCCTCGAACACCTGCGGACCGAGACACGCGACGTGGGCGACGAGGCGGAACGTGCGAGCCGCGAGAGTGACAACATTCTCGAACTGCGCACCCGTGACCGCTACCGCAAGCTGCTGAACAAGATTGATCAGGCATTGAAGCGCATCGAAGACGGGAGCTACGGGTACTGCGAGGAGACCGGGGAGGAAATCGGCCTGGGGCGCCTCGAAGCACGACCAATCGCCACGCTGACCGTGGACGCGCAGGAGCGCCGCGAGATGCTGCAGCGACAATTCAGGGACGACCATTGAATGACGCAAGGAAGTAGCCCGGGCGGCGCGCCCCGTCGACCACCCCGCTGAGCGAATGGCGCGCGAACAGATCATGATCGTCGAGGATCAGCGCGCGGTGGCGGGCGCGCTGAAACTCCGGTTGCGTGGGCTGGGCTACGATGTCTCCGCGATCGCGAAAGACGGTTTCGAGGCGATCGAGAAGGCCGCCGAGCTCAAACCGGATCTGATCCTGATGGACGTGCGCCTCGGAGAGGGCATGGACGGGATCGAGACGGCCCAGCGGATCCGTGCGCGCCACGATATTCCGGTCATCTACATCTCCGCGCACGTCGACACCAAGCTGCTCGAGCGTGCGCGCTCCACCCGACCCGCGGGTTTCATCAACAAGCCGTTCACGACCAAGGATCTGCTCACCGCGATCGACATGGCGCTGCACCGGGATCCGCCACTGACGGCGGCGATGCCCGCGCCGAGTGCAGCGCCCGATGAACGTCCGACGGACGGGGTGATCACGGCCGACACGGAGGGTCGCGTCGGCTTCGTGAACAACTCGGCCGAGTACATCATCGGCTGGCAACGCCGACAGGTGCTCGGCCGGCCGCTGGCAGATCTGCTGGCGGTCCTCTACGACATGCCGCTCGCGCAGGCGACCGAGATTGTCCGCCGCGTGACGCACGAGGCTACCGAGGAGAATCTCGTCCGCCCGCAGGGTGGGCGCTTCGGTGGCAGCGATCCCTGCACGGACGCGCTCACGCCGCTCTACGACTCGCGTGGCCGCGTGTTCGGCGTGGCCCTGAAACTCGTGACCGGCGCCAGGCTCACGGGCCGGCTCGAGCCGCGTTCCTCCGAGCGAGCGCTCGTGCGCGCGCTCGATGCGGTCAGCCACGGCGTCCTCATCGTGGGCGCGGACCTGCGGGTGCGCCACCTGAACCGCAGCGCCCGTGACGCACTGGGGCGCCATCGTGGCGTCGAGATCCGCAACGACACGCTGACCCTGACCGATCGGCAATTCGACCTGCGCCTGAAGGAACTCGTGGAGACCGCCGCGGCGCGTGCGCGTGCGGGTCAAGACGAGGCGAGCGGTGCGATGTTCGTGCGCGCGCCGATGTCGCGTGAACATGTCGAACTGGTGGTGGCGCCGGTCCCCGCTGTCGGCGGTGCGGAGTCGGATGTGCAGATCCTCGTCTACCTGTTCGACACGGCGAGCCCGCGCCAGGTCTCGTTCGACGTGCTGACCGGACTGTACGGACTCACGCATACCGAGGCCAAGCTGGTGCAGTTCATGACCAACGGCATGACGCTTGACGAGGCCGCGGAGGAACTCGAGATCTCCGTCAACACCGCCCGCACGCACCTGAAGCACATCTTCCACAAGACGGGCATCAACCGTCAGACCGAGCTCATCCACCGCATCGAGAGCGGTCCGGCCTCGCTGCTGGTGAGTTTTGCCAGCGGACAGGTCGGCGAACCCCAGGCCCGGCGGTAGCTGCGGCCGTTCGCCGCGCGGACCACCTGCCGCCGCACCGGCGGGAAGAATCCATGGTTTCCTTCGCGCCTGCCGGCATTGCGGACCGTGTCGCGCCGCCCGTAGGCTGACCGTCGTCCGGGCACAGGAGGTGCCCGGGGAGACCGCCTACCATCCCAACAGAACGAGGAAATCCACATGGAAGTGAGATCGACCCGGCGGCGCGCGTGCGCACTCGCCTTCACCACGCTCATCGGCAGCGTACCCTGGACGGGTGCCTCGGCCGCGCTGCTCGCGCGGTTCGACTTCGAAGACCCGTCCGGTGCGTTCAGTCTCGCGCCCGAGGACGTCGCGACCGGGCTGCAGGTCGACGCCTGGGAAGACACGGACGGAACCTTGCGCAGCGTCTCCCGGACACCCGGATTCGCGATGAGTGCGCGATCATTCCACGACGGCAACACCCTGCGCCTCACCCTGACACCCGCCGCCGGCTTCGCGCTGACGTTGGACACGCTCGAGTTCATGCAGAGCGCAACGGCGACCGGTCCCGCCACCTGGGAGATGAAGGCAGGCGATGCGGTTCTTGCAACCGGGGCGACCACCAGCACGTACACCTCGAGCCTCATCGCACTCGAACTGCCGGACCGCACCGGGCCGGTGGAGCTCCTGCTCGCTGCCACTGGCGCCAGCTCGTCGCTCGGGACGTGGCGCCTGGATGACTTCACGCTGCATGGCCGGGTGGCCGCGATCAGCGCGGTGCCGGCACCCGCCGCCGGCTGGCTGTTCGGAGCCGGCCTGTTCGCGCTGGCGCGGCGGCGACGCCGGGCCGGTCCCGGCTGAATGCGTGGTGTCGCGCCGCGGTCTGATCCGCCCGCGGGTTCGGATCAGCCCGGCGCCGGCCACTCGCGCCAGGCATCGAGTCGCGGATAGTACAGGCCGAGCATGATGGGTTGCGGGGACAGCGCGGCGAATACGCGGGCATACGCCTCGAGCTGCGGCCGGTAGCGTTCCACTTCGGACGCCATGAACGCAGCGAGATCCCCGCCCTCGTGCGCGCTCGTCTTGAAGTCCACGATCCACCGCACGCCCGCCGCCGTCACGAACGTACGGTCGACGATCACGTCGGTCACGCGACCTTCGCGCAGTGCCGTAATCCGGTACTCGCTGCGTGCCTCGCGGTGTGTGGGGTCGAACAGCCAGCGGCCGCGCGGACTGTCGCGCGTGGCGGCCAGTGCGCGGGCGACTTCACGTTCCGCCTGGATGATCTCGCGCCCGCGGAGCCCGAGTGCACGCAGGCGCGCCTGCATCGCCGCCGAGGTCGGCAACGCGAAAGCGCCGCCTTCGGCCATGGCCTGCAGGAACGCGTGGGTGACGGTGCCGATGGGTTTGGCGAGCGGGCTCGCCCACTCGAACGGCACGGGGACGCGTTGCACCGGATGTCGCGGCAGCTGCGCCGGCGGCGGCAGTGCCTGTTCCACCACGCGCCGTGCGGCGTGTCGCGTGACCGGCGCGGCCGCCGCGTCCGGCGCCGGCGCAGTCGCGATGACGGCATCTGCGAGCGCTGGCCACAGCATGCCGAGAAAACTGTCGCGGCGCGGTACTCGACCCGGTTCGGGCGGTGCACAGAACAGGTGCAGCGCGCGACGCGCACGCGTCAGCGCGACGTACAGCAATCGGTATCCTTCATCCGCCAGCGAGGCTTTTGCCGCGTCACGCAGGAATTCGTACAGCGCGTCGTCTCCAGCGTCGCCGTCGGCGCCGACCGGCGGTGGCGTGGCGAACAGCGGCGGCACGCCGGCGACCGCATGGCCCTGCAGCAACGAGTGCGGTTCGCGCTGGACGGCGCGCTGGAGTTCGGGCAGCAGCACCACGTCGAACTCCAGGCCTTTCGCGCGATGCACGGTCATGACCTCCACCGCGCGCCCGTCCTGGCGCGGAAACGGCGCAAACTCCTCGGCGATGCGACTCGCGAGGCGCGGTCCCGTGAGCGGTTCGTCGGCGGTTTCGAGCGCTGCGACGAGCGCCAGGAAGCGATGAACGTGGCGCAGTTCCGCGGGATCGCCGAGCGTTGCCGGACCACCGAGCGCGTGCCACGTGGATTCGACGAGCCGCGCGTGCGACTGCCGGCCGCGTGCCGCGAAAGCATGACCGAATACCGTGCGCACGCGCGCGAGTCGTGCCCGTTCAGCCGCAGGCCAGCCGGCGCCACACGTCGGTTCGGCAATCCGTGTCCACACGAGGCCATCGCGCGCGTCACCCGCCACTTCGCGCAGGCAGACGAGCGGCAATCCGCACCACGGCGCCCGCAGCACTGCGAACCAGGCGGTGCGGTCCGCCGGATCCGCCAGCGCACGCGTCAGCGCCGCGAGGTCGTTCACGCACGGGATTGCGCCGAGCGCGTCGATGTCGTTGGTCGCGAGCGGAATGCCGGCGGACGCGAGCGCACGCGGCAGCGTACCCAGGTGCGCACGGCTGCGCACGAGGATCGCAATCGTCGCTTCGGGCGCACGCGCCCAGGTGCGTTCGATGATCCCGATCGCGCGCGCTGCCACCGCGTCGGCCGACACGGCATGCACGGCAACTTCCGCGAGCACGTCGTCCTCGCGCGTGGCCTGAAACGGGTGAAACGTCGGCAACGCGCGATCCGCCTGCGCGAACGTACGGGCAAGCGAGTCGTTCAACCAGCCGAGAACCCGCGGGCACGTGCGGAAATTGGCAGTGAGTCGCAGCGCCGCGAGCGGCACCTGGGCAAAGCGCCGCGCCGCGAGCGTCGCCTGGAAGAGGTTCACGTCCGCGTCGCGGAAGCGATAGATGGATTGCATCGGGTCGCCCACCAGGAACAGCGTGCGTCCGTCGGCGCCGGTCCAGCCCGCGACGAGTCGCTCGAGCAGGGCGTACTGGCTGCGCGAGGTGTCCTGGAACTCGTCGATCAGCAGGTGCGCGAGCCGGTAATCGAGCGCCAGCGCGAGATCGCTTGGCGCCTCGTCGCTGCCGAGCGCGGTCACGGCCGCGAGCGCCTGTTCGGTGAAGTCGATCGTCCCGACTTCGGCGCTGACGAGCCGCCACTGGGCGACCGCGAGACGCAGCAGGGTGAGCAGGTGCCCGAGACGGACGTATTCGCGGTCACCGTAACGCAGCGCCGGCAGCCGGCGCAGCGCGGCGAATCGCGCGTGCCATCCCGGCGCGGCGTCCAGCGCCTCGGCCAGCGCGCGCCATGCCGCGCGGAATGCGGCAAGGTCCGATTCGCGTCCCGGTTCCAGCGCTTTCGGGATCCGGCGGTAGATCCCGCCGTCCTGCTTCAGCACCGCCTGCGCCAGGCAGCACCACCGCGCGACTTCGCCCGGGAGCCCGGCGAACGTCGCGAGATCCGCCTCCGGGGCGGCGGGATCGCGCATGGCGACGGACTGCCCGATCCAGCGCGCGAGTTCGACGAGCCGCTCGTGCAACAGCGCCGGGCATTCGCGCACCATCGAAGTGAAATCGCGTTCGATGAGCTGCCTCCGGGCGGCGTCGAGCGCGTCGCGCGAAGGTGTGCCCACCACCGCGTCGAGCCATTGGTCGCGCCGGGCGAGCAGGTCCACGATGCGCTCCTCGAGGCGGCGCCAGTCGTTGTCGTGATCGGCGAGTACCGCGCGGACCGCGCGGCGCCATTCGCCGTCCTCGTCCTCGTCCTCGGCGATCAGCAAGGTGCGACGCGCGGCAAGACGGTAGAGTTCGCGCGGGTCCTCGCCGAGCGCGGACCCCGGCACCAGCCCGGACTGCAGCGGCAGACGCCGGACGAGCGCGCCGGTCAACGCGTCGATTGTCATGATGCGCAGACGCGCAGGATTCTCGCGTAGCCGCCAGCCCGCGTCGGCATCGCGTGCCACCGCGGCGCGGGCGAGCATCTGCAGTGTGCGTGCCGGCTCGTCGCCAGCGGGCGGCGCAGCGGCGAGCGCGAAGGCTTTCAGCACGCGGGCGCGCATCTCGGCCGCGGCCTTGCGCGTGAACGTGATCGCGACGATCTCCTCCGGCGCCGCGACGCGTGCGAGCAGCGCGAGAAACCGTTGGGTCAGCAGCGCTGTCTTGCCCGAACCTGCCGCCGCTTCCACGATGCAGGAGTACGTCGGATCGCACGCGGTGGCACGTGCCGCCGCGTCGTGCAATGCGTCAGGCGTCATCGGCGGCGTCCGCGGCGAGTGCGCCGACTTCGTGCACACGGCACAGCACGTGCAGATCGCATTGCCGGCAGGTTTTCTGCGCGTCCCTCGGGGCGACTTCGGCGGCACCCGTCACGAACTCCCGCGCAAGCGCGCCGAGCGCGGACTGCCAGTCGGCACGCATGGCGGCCCACGCGGCCGGGTCCGGGGCTTCGGTCGTGACTTTCGACGGGGACGTGAGGAGACGGCAGTCCCCCGTGCGGACGCAGCCGAACGCGATGCCCTGCGCGTCCGGTTCGGCCAGCGCGTAGGACAGCAGCTGCGGCTGCTCCGGGCGTGGCGGCTGCCAGTGGCGCGGCGAGACGTCACGCCCGGTCTTGTAGTCGATGAGCAGCGTGCCGCCGTGTGCGAGCCGATCGATGCGATCGATGCGCAGTTCGAGCGTGAGCGCCTCGAGGGTGAGTCGCCGCGCGGCCTCGCACGCGACCACCGCGAACGGCGGGCGCGCGAGATCCACCGCGAGCCATTCGGCGGCAATCCGCGCGACACGGTCGCGCTCGAGGCCAGTGCCGGGCGGTGTCGCCCCGAGCGTCGCGAACGTGTCGTCCACCGCGTCCGCGATGGCCGCGGCGCGCTCGGCAGTGGACAGCGCGTGCACCGCCGCCTGCGACCGCCATTGCGACCAGAACCGGGCGAGCACACGATGGACCAGTTCTCCGCGCAGGCGTGCGTCCGGACCGAGTTGAGGGTCGTCGAGCGACCCGGCGTGCAGGCGATGCCGCGCGAATGCCCGGAACGGGCACGCCGACTGGTCGGTCAGCACCGCCGAGCCGCCGCGTACGCGCTCCGCCGTCGTCAGCGGAACGGGCACGTCCGGGATCGGCTCGAAGGCTGTCGTCGGGCCTGGCGTCGCCGGACCCGGCGCGCCGTCTGCGAGCGCAAGCGCGAGGCCCTGCACCGGCAGCTGTTCCGCGTCATCCGCGTGCGCGGCGAAACTCGCCGTCAGGGCACAGGTGCCAAGCGCCCCGAGCAGTGCGCGCGCACGCTCGAAGGCCTGATCGCGGCATGCGGCGGGCACCCCGGCGCGGCGTTGCGCGAGCACTGGCAGGAACGGCGTAACGTCCGCCACCGGCGGCCAGGCGCCGGCGTGCAGACCGACGATGCGCGCGCGCGCGGGCGCCAGCACCGCGAGCTCTTCCAGCGACAGGATCTCCACCGCGTCGAGCGCGGGAGACGGCCCCCACGCGCCGCGCTGCACGGCCCGGCGCACGGCCTGCAACACGTCGCCGTGCGTCTGCGGTGCCAGCACGAGATCGAGCGTGGCGACTTCGTCGAGCACCCGCCGCCAGCGTCGGTAGTCCTCGTCCTCGGCGGTGTCGAGGGCGCTGTGCCCCGGCCAGCCTGCACCCGCCAGCGCCTGTTCGATCCGCGCGAGCCGCAGACGAATGGACAGGCGCCGCCTTGCATCCCCCGCGAGCGTGCGTTGCGCATCCCACAGCGGTTCGAGATCGTGACAGCCGGCTTCGCGGCAGGCCGCCTGCACACGGGGCCACGCGACGGGGTCGACCCCTCCCGTCAGCAGCACGTGCGCCGCCCGCACGCGCGCCGGGAATGCGTCCCCCGCGCTGTGCATCCCGGCGCCGAAGTACGGGCTCGTGACCAGCGCGGCGGCGCGCGCGCGGGTCGGTTCGCCCTGCGGGTCGAGAAATTCGAGTGCGAGTGTCACCAGCGGGGGCGGCTCATCGCCCGCGATCGCGCGGAACGGGCGCGGCTCGTCCGGTGGTGCGGCGGCCGGCCGCAGCCCACGCAGAAGCGCGCGTTCCAGCGCCTCTGCGAGTACCGGATCCGCGCAGGCCAGCACCGGTGCGCGCACGCCTGATGTGCGCGATTCGGCGACCCATGCGAGCGCGGCTGCGATCTCGTCCTCCGGATCGGGGTAACGCAGGCAGGCAAGCGGCTGCACCGGGCTTCCGGCCCCGGGTGTGATATCCGGGGGCAGCAGCCGACGGACCGCCGGGCTCGCCGTGAAAAAGCCCGCGCTCGCCGCCGCGGCGTCGCGCGCGCCCGGCGGCAGACGATCGAGCACGCGCGGCGCGTCGATCACGCGAAGCGCGGTGCAGGCCTCGGCGAAACGCGCGCTCCACGCGGCGAACGCGCGCTGTTCGAGTGTCGCGCCCGCACCTGCCGTGTCGACGTCGTACCCGTGACGCACCGCCCACGCCTGCTGCGCAAGGCGGGCCAGCGCGCCCGTCGCGCGTGGCGTGAACGATGGCATCGCGTCGTCCGCCACGACGCGCGTCCACAGCGCGAGTTCCTGCGCGGGGCTGAGCAGCACGTCGGCGTGACCGAGCGCGGCGGGGTGTCGCGCGGCGGCGTCCGCGAGCCATTCCTGCCACGACTGCAGGCGCGGCGCGGCCCACGCCGTGGCCCCGGTATCGGCCTGCGCGCGATCCCAGGCCGCGCGCAGCACCGCGCCCAGCCGGCCCGTCGGCACGACGAGCGTGTGTCCGTCCGCGAGGACGCGACACCAGGGAGCAGAGATGGCGTCGGCGGTCATTCAGCGTATGGTAGGCAAGTGGACCGCCGCGCTGAAGCAGCCGAGGAGGACGCCCGTGCCCATCGAGAGAGTTCCCTGCCGCGTCCGGAACCAGTGTGCCCTGCTGGGTGCGGCACTGGTCGTTGCCATGCCCGCAGCGGCCGCGCGCATGTACGAATGGGTCGATCCGGACACCGGCACCGTGCAGCTCGCCGGACATCCGCCGCCGTGGTACCGCACGGCGCTCACCGGCCCGCGCGTGCGCGTGATCGAGCACGGGCGCGTCATTGACGACACGGCCTACGCACCGCCCACCCCGTTGCCGGCCCCGCCGCTGCCCGCCGCGCCGACCGCGACCGCGACCGCGACCGCGGAGGCCGGGGTGCCGGACAGCGACTCGCTGCACGCGGAATTCAGGGCCTTGCTGGACGCCTGGGACCGTGAACAGGCCGCGCGCTCCGCGGCCCCGTCAACCGCTGCCGCGCCACCATCGAAGTAACGTCTGCCAGAGTCCGGGCGGCGGCGCCGCCAGCTGCGCGATCACCTGCAGCGCTTCGTTGTGCGGATCGATCTGTCGTCCAATCGCAAGGTAGGCCTGCGCGCGCGCGGGATCGCCGCGTGCGATGGCGCCATCGGCGAGCAGCGCGTAGCGCTTCGCCACTTCCGCGAGTCCGCGCCGGGCGGCCTCGTTTACCGGGTCTACCTGCAGCACGCGCGAGAAGTAGTAGTAGGCGTTGTCGTTGGGCGGCAAGGTCAGGCGCTCGCCGTTCAGGCAGTGCTGCCCGAGCCACAGCAGCGCGGCGGTCGCGGTTGCGGTGTCGACGGTGCCCTCGGTGGGCGATGCCACGGCGGTCAGCGCCTTCTGCGCCGCGCTGACCTGGGCGGGATCGCCCGGATCCTCGGCGGCCGCCGGGGCGTCAAGCTCTGCCTCGATCACGTAGAGCGCGGCGTAACCGGCGGCGGCGAGCCCGAGCAGGGTGACCAGCCCGGTGCGCACGCGCGAGCGACCGCCATGCCCCCAGGCGACGCGCGTGGGCGGCGCCGGTGGCGCTGATTCCCCAGGCGTCGCCGTCGCCTGGGTCGCGGCATGCCAACGGGTGCGTACCTCGTGCAATGCATGCAGCAGTGCCGGCACGTCGCGGAAGCGCTCGCTCCGCTCCTTGGCAAGCATCAGGTCGAGCAGACCCTGCAGCGGCGCCAGGGAACCATCGAGCCGCGGGATCGGCGCGTGCCGGTGCATGTGGATGACTTCGATCACCGACTCGGACTGGTATGGTTTGCGGCCGGTCAGCATCTCGAAAAAGATGACGCCGAGCGCGTAGAGGTCGACGCGCAAATCCACTTCGCCTGATTCCGCCTGTTCGGGAGCCATGTAGTTCGGGCTGCCGAGAAACACCCCCGTCGCCGTCAGATCGGCGTCGCGCACCAGCGATTTCGCGATACCGAAGTCGCTGAGCACCGGGGTGCCGTCGGGCCGAAACAAAATGTTACCGGGCTTGACGTCGCGATGGATGATGCCCTCCGCGTGCGCCGCGCCGAGGCCGCGCGCGACTTGTTCCAGGATATCAAGCGCCTGCGCAGGTTCGAGCGGTCCGTCGGCGAGCCGCTGCCGCAGATCTCCGCCGGCCACGTACTCCATCGAGATGTAAACGAAATGGCCCGCCGTGCCGATATCGTAGATGGTGATCACATTCGGGTGACGCAACGCGGCGAGCAGACGTCCTTCGTTCATGAAGCGACGGAATGCCACCCGCGACTCGTTGACGCTGGTGTCGAGCACCTTGAGGACTACCGTGCGGCCCAGCGAGGTCTGCTCGGCGAGAAACGCCGACGCCATGCCGCCCTGGGCGATGCACTGCTGGATGGTGTAACCGGCGATTTCCATGCGGGTCATTATAGCGACGCGCATGCGGCGCCCGCCGGCGCACAGGACCGGCGTGCGCGTACCCGCCGCACGGACAGAATGGACCGGCGCGCCGCCCACGGGCGTGCGCAGACCGGGCGACTTCGATAAATTAGGAGGGAACTCGCAATGCCCAGCGTAACTGCCCAGCGCCGCCCCCACGTGAGCCGGCGCCCCGGAATCCTTTGCATGAACAAGAGCGCCAAGTCTGCCCACGACGCACGGTCAACCACGCGCAAGCTGATCGACGACATGCTCCGTCAGCGCCAGCAGATGCTCGTGCTGCTGTGGGAACTGACCAAGCTCGACCTGAGCCGGGTGGACGACACGACGAAGGACATGATCGACGAATTCCTGTCAGTCCTCGTCGATTACATCGCGGCGGGGCATTTCGGACTCTACCAGCGCATCACCGAAGGCAGCGAACGTCGCGGCCGCGTGGTCGAGACCGCCCGGGAAGTCTACGGCAGGATCGCGGCCACCACCGAGTCGGCCGTGAATTTCAGCGAGCGTTTCGAGAAAGCTGAAACGCAGGCGCTGAACACGCACCTCGCGCAGGACCTGTCACAGCTCGCCGAGCACATCACGACCCGCATCGAGCTCGAAGATCAGCTGATCGACGCAATGCTCGGGAGTGACGGCCCGAACGCGCCGGCCGCCCGCGCCCCGCACTGACGCGCGTCCCGCGGCACCGGCGCTTGCAGTGCCGCGGTTGCCGGGGCGCCGCTCCGGACGCATGCCGTGCGGCCCCTCAGCCGTCCGCCACCACCGCGAGCTTCGCGCGAATCAGATCGCGGTGGGAGAGATGCAGCAGATCGCAGATCTTGCGCAGGAAATACTCTTCGAAGTGATCCAGGTGGCCGTCTACGTAGGCGACGCGCCACAGGTGCTCGAGCAGGCGAAGCTTCATGGTCCGATCGAGCCGATCGTTCAGCAGGCGTGTGAAATCGAACAGCGACACGGCTTCGTCCACCGCGATTTCCGCTTCCGCGATCAGCGCGTCCGCCGTCGCGCCTTCCACGCCAAACACCTGTGTCGCGGCGCGGGCGATCGCCTTCCGCTCGTCGGACGTGCTGTTATGATCCGCCCGCGCGATTTCCAGCAGCAGGGCGAGCCCGGCGACCTCGAGCCCGAGGTCCGTGATCGGCGCCTGGCGCAGGTCACCGAGCAGCGCACGCAGCGTCTTCCACATTGCAGTTATTCCCGGAGTCGTGACCGGAACACCATGCCATGACCCGCCTGTACGTGCCAGCCGCACTCGGGCCGGACCGTGAACTCGAGCTGCCGCCGGCGACTGCGCACCGCATGCGCGAGGTGCTGCGCGCGCGCGTGAACGATTCGCTCGTGCTGTTCGACGGTCGCGGCGGTGAGTATTCCGCCGTTATCCGCCGCATGGCGCGCGACGGCGTCACCGTCCACACCGGCGCGCACCGCGCCATCTCGTGCGAATCACCACTTGAGGTCACGCTCGTCCAGGGTATCTCGCGCGGAGAACGCATGGACTACACGCTGCAGAAGGCGGTCGAACTCGGGGTCACGCGCATCATCCCGCTCGCGAGCGCGCGCAGCCAGGTGAAACTCGACCCGGCGCGCGCCGCCCGCCGCCTGGAACACTGGCGCGGGATCGTCGTGCATGCCTGTGAACAGTCCGGTCGCGACCGGCTGCCCGAACTCACGGACATTGCGACGCTCGAAAACTTCATCGCGACGGATGGCGCGTCGCTGAAGCTCACGTTGTCGCCGGGGGCCGCCGTTGCGCTCGTGGACAGCGTGGCCGGACATCGCGCGGTATCACTCGTGATCGGGCCGGAGGGCGGGCTCGATGCCGCCGAGATCGCGCGGCTGGAAACCCATGGTTACCGGCCGGTACGGCTCGGCCCGCGCGTGCTGCGGACCGAGACCGCAGCGCTGGTGGCGCTGTCCGCATTGCAGATCATCGCCGGCGACCTGGGCCGCTGAACGCTCAGGATCCGCGCAGACGTCGCCGCACCTCGGCGACGAGCCGGCGGCTCACCGGCAACCGTTCCTCGATGTCGCTCAGCACGATCGCGGAGTTGCCCAGCGCGTCCCGCTCGAGCCCGGTGACGTGCGCGCGCGCCACCAGCGTGTTGCGGTGGACGCGCATGAACGCGTTGCCGAATTCCTCCTCGAGCGCGCGCAGCGAATCCTCGACCAGGAGTTCCCCCTGTGCGTGGCGCACGGTCACGTAACCCTGGTCTGCCTGCAGGTAACGCACGTCCGCGACGGGGACGAGCCGCAGGCCGCCCTTCGCCAGCGCGCTGAAGTGGGTCCGCGCGGGTGCCTCTGCGCGATGCTGGGTGAATTCCCGGAGCTGACCGGCGGTCAGCAGCCGCGCGCGCGACAGCGCGACCTGGAGACGTTCGCTCCGCACCGGCTTGACCAGGTAGTCGATCGCGTGCGCCTCGAACGCAGCGAGCGCGTGTTCGCCGTAGGCCGTGGTGAACACGATTGCTGGCGGCTTGGGCAGTCGCGCGAGATGCTGCGCCAGCTCGATGCCGTCCATGCCCGGCATCCGGACGTCGAGCAGCACCACGTCCGGGCGCAGCGCGAGGACACCCTGCAGCGCCTCGAGTCCGGTGGCGGCCTCGCCGACGATGTCACCGGCATCGATCTCCGCGAGCAGCGCACGCAGGCGGGCCCGCGCGAGCGGCTCGTCGTCCGCGATCAGCAGGGTTGCGCGGGTCGTCTCGTTCACGGCCGGCGCTGCCCGACCCGGGTTGCATTCATGACAGTCCTGCCTCGTCCAGGGGGATCCGCAGGGTGACCGCGTAGGCGTGGTCGCTCTCGTCGGTGACCAAGGTGCCGCGCGCGCCGAAGTGCGCTTCCAGCCTCAGGCGCACGTTCTCCTGCGCGACCCGGTTGCCGCTGCGGGCCGACGATACCGTGCGCGGGTTGCGGATCACGAACTCGATATCGGCGCCGTCGCGACGCCCCTGCAGCGTGATGGTGCCGCCTTCGGGCAGCGGTTCGATCCCGTGGTAAATCGCGTTCTCGAGCAGGGGCTGCAGGGTCAGCGGCGGGATCGGCGTCGCCGGCGGAACGTCGTCCGTTGCCCAGTCCACCTGCAGCCGCGCGCCGAGCCGCAGCGCTTCGATGCGGAGGTAGTGCCGCGCGAGCGCGAACTCGTCGGCGACCGTCACGAGCTGCCGTGAGTCGCCGAGGCTGGCCCGGAACAGGTCGGCGAGATCTTCCACTGCCTGTTCGGCGGCACGCGGATCGCTGCGGGTGAGGCTCGCGATGGTGTTCATGCAGTTGAACAGGAAGTGCGGGCGGATGCGCGCCTGCAGGGCCTGCAGGCGGGCGCGCGACTCGGCGGCAATCTGCGCACGCCAGTGAAACTGCACGTAGAAGTAGCGCAGGATCAGCGCAGCCACTATCGCGCTGATGCACAGGGTGCGCGCGAGGAAGTCGACGTGGGACAGGCGAGTCGGTGTATCGGCGCCGAACAGCGGCGCGAACGTGCGCCACGCGAACTCGCTGACTGCCGCCACCGCGACCAGCACCAGCCCGTAGCTCAGCACCACGGCCCACGCCTCGGGCAGCGCGGACAGCCATCGGCGTCCCGCGCACAGCACGGCGGCCGCCGACAGCGCGAGGAGCTGCACGTACAACGACAGCAGCGCGAGCTCCGGGAGCGCGTCAGGCGCGAACCCGACCCTGGTCAGCACGAGCACGAATGCGAGCAGTTCGGCGACCATGACGATCGCAAACAGCGGACGCACGCCGCACAGGTCGGGCAGGAACATGGCCGGCGAATCCGTTCGCGCCTTCATGCCGAGGTCTCCAGTTCAGGCCGTGGGTTCACGGGGGCCCCGCGGCCACTAGGATATACTGGCCGCATACTCTTCGGATTGACGACCGCCGTGGCCCATCCCCCGATTGATGCACAAATTCCCGTGGCTGCCCAGCCCTCGACCACGCCGGCGGGCACGGCCGCGCCGGCGACGACCAACCAGTCCTGGGGTGGCCGCTTCGACGCCCCGACCGATGCCTTCGTCGCGGAGTTCACCGCGTCGGTCGGATTCGACCAGCGCCTGTGCGCGGAGGACATCACGGGGTCCATCGCGCACGCGACGATGCTCGCGGCCTGCGGCATTCTCACCGCAGAGGAACGCGACCTGATTGTCGACGGACTGGAATCCATCCGGGCCGACTGCGCGGCCGGGCGCTTCCCGTGGTCGGTCGCGCTCGAGGACGTGCACATGAACGTGGAGAGCGCACTCGTCGAGCGCATCGGCGCCGTGGGCAAGAAGCTGCACACCGCGCGCTCCCGCAACGACCAGGTCGCCACCGACATCCGCTTGTACCTGCGGGGGCGGATCGACGCGCTGGTGGGCGGCCTCGACCGGCTGCTGGCCGGCCTGGTGGAACTCGCGGAGCGCGAGGCGGCGACCGTGATGCCGGGTTTCACGCACCTGCAGGCCGCGCAACCGATCACCTTCGGGCACCACGTGCTCGCCTGGTTCGAAATGCTGCTGCGCGATCGCGCGCGGCTGCGGGACGCGCGCGGCCGGGTCGATGTGCTGCCGCTCGGCGCCGGCGCGCTGGCAGGCACGAGCTTCCCCATCCGGCGTGAGCTGACAGCCGAGCTGCTGGGCTTTCGCGCCGTCGCGGAGAATTCGCTGGACGCGGTCTCTGATCGCGATTTCGCAATCGAGTTCTGCGCGGCCGGCGCACTGATGATGGTGCATTTCTCGCGCATCGCCGAGGAGCTCATCCTGTGGAACTCGCAGCAGTTCGGGTTCGTCGATCTCGACGATGCGTTCTGCACGGGATCCAGCATGATGCCGCAGAAGAAGAACCCGGACGTGCCCGAGCTCGTGCGCGGCAAGAGCGGGCGGGTGGTCGGCCACCTGGTCGCGCTGCTGACGCTGATGAAGAGCCAGCCGCTGGCGTACAACAAGGACAACCAGGAGGACAAGGAGCCGCTGTTCGACACCGTCGACACGCTGTCGGCGTGTGTGCGGGCATTCGGCGACCTGCTGCCGGCGTTGCGCGTGAACCGCGAGCGCATGCGGGCGGCGGCGGAAGCCGGGTTCACCAACGCCACTGACTTCGCCGATTACCTGGTGCGCCGGGGCGTGCCGTTCCGCGATGCGCATGCGATCGTCGGCGCCGCGGTGCGCCTGGCGATCGCGCGGGGTTGCCGGCTCGAAGCACTGGACCTGGCCGATTTCCTGGCCCTCACGCCGGTGATCGACGAATCGGTCTACCAGGTCCTCGATATCGAACGGGTGGTCGCGGCGCGTGACCACTTCGGCGGAACCGCGCCGCACCAGGTGCGCGCGGCATGTCAACGAGCCCGGCAACGACTCGCCGGCTGAGAAGGAGGTCCAGGGCGGCATGCGGATGTTCATTCGACTCCTGCTGGCACTGCTGCTCCTGGCGGTGCTCGTCATCGGCGGCGCCGCCGTCTTCCTCGCGACGTTCGATCCCAACGCGCACAAGGACGCGCTCGCGGCGCGCGTGAAGGCCGCGACCGGGCGCGACCTCGTCCTCGGCGGGCCGATCGATCTCGCGCTGTGGCCGAAAGTGCGCCTGCACGTGCGCGGTCTCGCGCTTGCGGACGCAGCCGGCTTCGGCACCGACCCGATGGTCGCGCTCGATGAACTCGAGGTCGCCATTGCCACCCTGCCGCTGCTGCGCGGGCGCATCGAGATGGAGACGGTGCGGGCCACTGGCCTCGCGGTACGGCTGGCGCGTCACGCGGACGGGGTCACCAACTGGGACGATCTCGCGCGCCAGGAGCCACGGGACCGCGCGAAAGACGGGGGCGGCAACCCGCTGGGCGCACTGCTGCTCGGCGGCGTGGACATCCGCGGCGCGTCGCTCCACTGGCAGGATGCGCTCACCGAACGGGACGTACGGATCAGCGAACTCACCGCGACGTCGGGCGCGCTCGCGTTCGACACACCCATTGCGCTCGCGGTGGAGGCCAAGGTCGAGTCGGCGCGCCCCGCGCTGGCGGGCGCCGTGTCGCTGACCAGCACCACGCGGTACGACGACGCGGCGCAGCGGGTTATCGTCGATCCCATGCGCCTGGTGACCACGCTCAAGGGCAAGACATTGCCGCGCGGGTCGGCGGAGATCGTCAGCGAGGGCGCGGTGACGGCCGATCGCGCCGCTGGTACCGTCGAAATCCGCAACCTGTCCGTCACCGGGCTGGATCACCGTGTGCAGGGCGAATTGCTGCTCGATCACGTGGACACGGCGCGCCCCGGCGCGCGCGGGCAACTCGCGCTCGCCGGCAAGGATCTCGCGACGCTCTTCCGGGCATTCGATCTGCCGGCAGTCGCGCAGGTCACGCGACTCGCGGAGCGCGGTGTCGACTTCCGCACGGAGTTCACCTTGGATGCCGACACCGGCCGCCTCGCGGTACCGGTGTTCACGGCCAAGGTGCTCGGGGCCACGCTCGACCTGCAGGTGGACGGCGAACGCATGAACTCCGATGCCCCGGCGCTCGCCGGCCGCATCACCGCGAAGGGACCGGATTTCCCGGCGCTGCTGGTCGTGGGCACCGCGTTGACCAATCCGCACAACGACGGCGCGACGAGTCTCGCCAAGGCACTCGCCCCGGTGAAAGCACGCGCGTTCTCGCTCGATGCCGAACTCACCGCGGATCTCGGCGCCGGGCAGTTCGCACTGCCGCGACTCGACGCCAGCCTGCTCGGCAACACGCTCACGGGCAGGCTGCAGTCGGCCGGCGGCGATTCCGGCAAGCCCGCGGTTACCGGCGAGGTGGTCGCGTCGGGACCGGATCTCACGACGCTCGCGCTCGCGGTGGGCGCACTGCAGGGACTCGACGGCGATGCTCTCGCGGCGATCAACACCGTCATCGGCAAGCGGGCCGACCGGAGCTTCACGTTCAGGACGACCGTCGAAGCTGACTTCGAGGCCGATCGCTTCGCGCTTCCCGCGGTGACCGCGGCGCTGTTCGGCAACGAACTCACCGGCTCGTTCCGCGCGCTGTCCGCGACCAGCAAGCAACCGTCGTTGGCGGGGGAGATTGCCGCGCAGGGGCGCGATCTGCCGGCACTGCTCGCGTTGATCGGCGGGGTGCAGGGGGCCGACAGCGCACTGCCTGAACTTGCGCATGCGCTCGCGAACGCCACCGACAAGTCGTTCACGCTCGGCGGGAAGTTCGAGCTCGATGCGCGCGACGGCCGGCTCGAACTGCCCGCCCTCGGTGCGAGCGCGATGGGGCTCACGCTCGATGGCACGCTGATCGCGACCGCGTTCAACCACCCTTCGGGCGGGCGCATCGACGGTCGTCTGGCGCTCCAGGGACCGGATCTCGCGCCGCTCCTGACCGCGCTCGGCCACGCCGAACTGGCCCGGTCGCTGCGCAGCCTGAAGTTCGAGGCCGGCGTCAAGGGCAACCCGGAAACCCTCACGCTCAGTCCGTTCGAGGCCACGCTCGCGGTGGCGGGTCCGGGCGGAGCCGCACCCGTCGACGTAACCTTGACCGTCGGCCGCGCCGAGGCCAGCCTGCCGAAGGAAACGCTCGCGGTGCGTGAGCTCGCGCTCAAGGGGCTCGGGCTCGATGCCCGCGGGGAGTTCGACGCGACACAACTGAAATCGAATCCCACGACGTCCGGCCGGATCCGCGTGCCGGCGTTCAACCTGCGCGCCGCGCTCGCGGCGCTGAACATGCCGGTCGAAATGGCCGACGCGGCGGCGCTGACGCGCGTGGGGCTCGACGCGCGCGTGCTGGGTTCGTCCGCGGGATACGCGCTGCAGGATCTCGTGCTCGCGCTCGACGACAGCACGTGGAAGGGACAGGTGAGTGCGCAGGGCGATCCGTCGGTGATCACCGTGGCGCTCGATGTCGACCGCCTGAATGCCGATCGGTACTTCGCGCCGGCGGGCGAGACGAAAGCGCGGCCGGTGACGCCCGAGGCCGCCGCCGCGGGTGCCGCGGGCCTGCCGATGGACACGCTGCGCGACCTTCGCGTGGACGGACGGCTCGGCATCGGGAAGCTGCAGCTGTCCGGCATGCAGATCGCGAACGTGCAGCTCGCCCTCAAGGCCCGCGGTGGCCTGCTCGCACTCGACCCGGTGACCGCCGACCTGTACGGCGGACGCTACACCGGTGTGATGACCCTGGATGCGACCGGCGCAGTCCCTCGGCTCGGGCTGAACACCACGCTCGCGAAGGTCGCGCTCGAACCGCTGCTCGCGGATGCCACCGGCAAGCGCGACCTGGCCGGCACACTCAACTTCGAGGCGAAACTCACCGCCGCAGGCCACGACGGCACGCAGTTCACGCGCACGTTGAACGGGCCGGCGTCGTTCTCCATCACGGCGGGCGAGGTGCGGGGATTCGACGTGCCGGCCATCCTGCGCGCCGCGGAACTCATTCTCGAGAGCAAGACGCTTCAGCCGGTACCGACCGGCGGCGTCACGCAGTTCCAGTCGCTGACGGGATCGCTCGAAATCACGAACGGTGCAATCTTCAACCGGGACCTGCTGCTCGACGGCCTCGGATTCAAGGTCGCGGGCGAGGGCATGCTCGCCAATCTTGCCGACCACACGATCAAGTACGACGCGCGGGTCATCGTGGACGAGACGAGCGCCGAGCAGGGCGCGTCGCAATACAACCTCGGCGGCTACGCCATCCCGATCCGCTGCCGCGGCGAAATCGGCGGCAGCAGCTGCCTGCCGGACTTTGGTGAACTTGCGAAGAATGCCGCAGCGAAGGCGGTGAAGGACAAGCTGAAGGAAAAGCTGGAGGATTCGGGGGCGGGCAAAGCGCTGAAGAAGCTCCTGAACTTCTAGTGCGGTGTCCCGCGATGCCCTTTCGCGATGCGAGCCTCCCCCGGATGTCGGGGACCGATGCACGGAGGCACCCACGCGCCGGCCGGCAGCGGGCGGGGTACTGGCGGGGTGCGCTGCTGCTCGCCGGTCTCATCGGGGCTGGCGGGGCCGCGCGTGGGGCAGACCTCGAACGCACGGAGATCTGGTTCTCCAACGGAGCGTATCGCTATTTCTTTGCGGCCACGCTCGACGCGGATGCGGACGCCGTGCGCCGGGTGGTGTCCGATTTCGATCACATGGCACGGCTCAATGACGGTATCGTCGAAAGCCGGCTGCTCGAACGCTACGACGCGCGCACCCTGAAGCGCCGGCTGCGACTGGAACATTGCCTGCTGTTCTTTTGCTTCGACATCGCGTTCGTCGAGCGCGTGGAAATCCTGCCGAACGGCGATATTGAAACGACCATCCTCCCGGACGAGAGCACGTTCCGCCGGGGCACCGCAGTGTGGCGTATCGCGGCGCTCGAGCCCGGGCGCACCCGCGTGTCCCTGGAGGCCGACCAGGCCCCGAAGTTCTGGATCCCGCCGCTGATCGGTCCACTCGTGATCAAGCGCTCGTTCATCAAGGAAGTGACGGAGACCGTGGCCCGCATCGAACGCTTCGCGAATGAACGGGTTCAGTGATCGATTGCTCGCGTGGCAGTCGGCGTACGGGCGCCAGGGCCTGCCCTGGCAGCACACCCGCACGCCGTACCGCGTGTGGATCTCGGAAATCATGCTGCAGCAGACGCAGGTGGGAACGGCAATCCCCTATTTCGAACGCTTCGTCGCGCGGTTTCCGGACTGCGCGACGCTTGCCGCCGCCGATCTCGACGAAGTGCTCCACCACTGGTCGGGACTCGGGTATTACGCGCGCGCACGCAACCTGCACCAGGCGGCGCGCCGGATGGTCGACCTGCACGACGGAGACTTCCCGGTGGCGTTCGACGACGTGCTCGCGCTGCCCGGAATCGGGCGGTCGACCGCGGGCGCGATCCTCGCGCTGGCACGCGATGAACGCCATCCGATCCTGGACGGCAACGTGAAGCGCGTGCTCGCCCGGCATTTCGGGATCGAGGGCTGGCCGGATGCGCCGGTGGTACAGCGCACGTTGTGGTCGCTCGCCGACGCGCTGACACCGGCAGCCGACGTGGCGCGCTACACGCAGGCAGTCATGGATCTCGGCGCGACCGTGTGCACGCGCGCGCGCCCCGCCTGTGCCCGGTGTCCGGTAGCATCCACGTGCGTGGCGCTGCGCGAAGGGCGGATCGATCAGCTGCCGTCGCCGCGTCCGCGGCGCACGGTGCCCGCGCGCGCCGCGACGTTCCTGCTCCTGCACAACGAGCACGCCGAGTGCCTGCTGTGGCGGCGGCCGCCGAGCGGCGTATGGGGAGGCTTGTGGGCGTTTCCGGAACTGCCGGATGCGATCGGACTCGCGGACTGGTGCCGCGCACATGCGCTGGAACTTGCGGGTCCGCCCCGGACATTCGATCCGCTGGTGCACGCGTTCACCCACTTCCGACTCACGATCACGCCGCTCGCTGCCTCCGTCCGCCGGGCGGACGCGCGCTGCATGGATTCGGATCAATGGCTTTGGTATAACACCGCCGCCCCGTCCGTCGTGGGGCTTGCTGCCCCCGTCGCCCACCTGCTCGAGGTGCTGAACGCCAGCACGAAAGGAGCCTCCCGATGAGCCGTACCGTCCACTGCGTGAAACTCGGACGCGAAGCCGAAGGCCTGCAGATGCCTCCGTATCCCGGCGAACTGGGCCGGCGGATCTATGACAGCGTATCGAAAGAGGCGTGGCAGGGCTGGCTGAAACACCAGACCATGCTCATCAACGAGTATCGCCTGACCCCGATCGAGCCGAAGGATCGCAAGTACCTGGAAGGCGAGATGGAGAAATATTTCTTCGGCGACGGCTCCGCGCGCCCGGAACAGTTCAAACCTCAGTAACGGACGGTCAGGCCGCCGGCGCCGTCAGCAGCGTCCAGAGGCCGGCGGCGATCAGCACGATCCCGGGCACTGTGGTGGCCCACGGCCGGAGCGGCAACAGTCGCTCAATGAGCAGCAGCATCGCGATCAGCGCCATGCCGCCGAGACTCATCACCCCGCCGACGAACATCAGCAGCATCATCGCCCAGCAGCAGCCGACGCAGAACGCGCCGTGTCCGAGCCCCATCGCGAACGCGCCTGCGGCACCGCCACGCGCGTGCCGGCGCATGAACGTGAGCGGCTCGCGACAGTGGACGAGGCAGGTGTGCTTGAATGGCGTGAGCTGGTAGACCCCGGCCGCCACCAGCAGCGCCGCGCCGAACTGCGGCGCGAGCGCAAACAGGTGGTGCTGCAGCAGCGCCGCCCGATGCAGGCCGAACTGCAGCACGCCGAACACGAGACCGGTCCCGCACCAGACCACGAGGTAGGCCGCGGCGAATACCAGGCCGTGCCACGTGGCGAGGCGGGTGGCGCCGCGCTCGAGCCGCCAGAACGCCGTCACCACCGGCAGCACGGCCGGCGCCATCATCGCGATCGCCATGACGATCCACATCGACACCGCGGCAGGCAGGTACCGTGCAGGCTGTCCGGGCCGCATCAGCGCGTCCATCAGGACAGCCGCCGCGCCGTCCCCCCCCGTCGATGACATCGCGACCGCGGCGCGCCACAGGAATCCCCACGCGAGCAGCGCGACCGCGGCAATTCCGGCCAGCGCGACTATCCGCGCGACCGTCCAGTGCGAGGACGGTGTCAGCGCCGCGGACGGGCGGGGTGCGCTCATCGGCGACACGCCGCCGGTCGCTCGCGCGCCGCACGGGCAGCGCCGGATTCAACGGCATGGTGTATGGCACACAGGGGCACACCGCCACGGCACGCGGACATGGAGTCACCTCGCTGGCCCCGGCAGCGAACCTCCATGCACGGCCCGGGAAGGACACTTGGAGGGCGCAGGATAGCGCGCGCCGGACCCGCGCGGAATGCGTGACGGCTCGGGTTGACGCCCCCAGGCGGAGCCGATTTAATACGCCCTCCCCGCCGGCCCCTGGCCCGCGGCGCAGGCGATTCCCGCTGGCCAGGTAGCTCAGTTGGTAGAGCAGCGGACTGAAAATCCGCGTGTCGGCAGTTCGATTCTGCCCCTGGCCACCATCACTCCGCGCGAGAATTCTCTCGCATGATCGATCTCTCCCCCGTTGTGATCTTCATCGCCGGTGTCGTCGTGATCCTGGTCGGTGCCGAGATCCTGTTGCGCAGCGCCGCGCGGATCGCCGCGTGGCTCGGCGTGAGTCCCATCGTCATCGGGCTGACCATCGTTTCGGTGGGCACCAGCGCACCGGAACTCGCGGTCGGCCTGACCGCCGTGGCAGCGGACCAGGGACCGCTCGCGATCGGCAACATCGCGGGCACCAACATCCTCAACATCCTGCTGATCCTGGGTGCGAGCGCCGCAGTCCGCCCGCTGCCGATCCGGTTGCAGAGCCTCAGGCTCGACATCCCGGCGATGGCCGGCGCGGCCGTCGCGCTGATCCTGATGTCGTTCGATGGCCGCCTCACCCGTGCGGAAGGTGGCCTGCTGGTGCTCGCTGGGCTGTTCTACACGCTGCTCGTGATCCGCGAGAGCCGACGGCAGAGCGCTGCCGCCCAACGCGACTTCGCGGCGCAGTTCGGCGCCGAGCGCGTGCCCGCCCGCCAACGCCGGCTGCGCCTCGCGTGGCATGCGGGACTGCTGGTGAGCGGCATCGCGCTCACGGTGCTGGGTGCGGACCTGCTCGTCGCGGGCGCGGGGAGCATTGCGCGGGATTTCGCCGTGCCTGAGACAGTCATCGGGCTGACAATCGTCGCGCTCGGCACCTCTGCGCCGGAACTCGCCACGACCTTGATGGCCACGTGGAAGGACGAGCGCGACGTCGCCATCGGCAACCTGATCGGCAGCAGCACGTACAACATCCTCGCGATTCTCGGCCTCACGTTGCTGGCCGCACCGGATGGCATCGATGTCTCGCGTGAAGTCGCATGGATCGATCTGCCGCTCGCCGCGCTCGTGGCCGCGGTCTGCCTGCCGGTGTTCCGGAGCGATCGCTGCGTCTCGCGCGTGGAGGGCGGCGTGTTCGTCGCGACGTACTTCGTCTATCTCACCGCGCTGCTCGTGCTGCGCGCCTGATGCACTCGCGCGGACTACGAAGTGCGGCTCCGAGTGTCGCATCGACGTGACTGCCAGCAAAGACAGCGCGTCATCGGACCACCCTCAGAGCGCGTTGAACCGCGCCGCCGCGATCTGCCCGATCTCCTCGTCCTGCTGGTAGGTACCGCCGCTCTCCCCCAGCGCGCCCAGCATCGTGCCGTCCGGCGCACGCAGCACGATACCGCCCCACACAGGAGTGTAGAGCGGGTCGCAGAACCACGTGATCTCGCGCCGTTCGTCCCCGAGCGACATGTCGAACAGCCGCGTCTTCAGCACGCGCGTATCCATCTGCCACTTGGTCGCCGTGTACGCCTTGTTGTACGCCATGCGCGCGTTCAGCGCCGTGGCGCCGTCCATGCGGGCGAGGCAGATCGTGTCGCCACCGGCGTCGACCACTGCGCCGGCGAACCTGATGCCGCGCTTGGCAGCTTCCTCCAGCATGGTGTCGACGATGAGGCGGGCTTCGTTGAGTCCGAGCTTGGTGGGCATGAGACGGCTCCTGATTTGGGTGCGGTATCGTAGCCGAAACGTACCGGCGCGCGGTCCTACACCGCAACAGGGTCGGCGACCGTCGTAAACGCAACGGCCTCGGCATCCTCTACCCGGTCGAGCCACACGAACTCGAGCTGCTCGCGCGCGCTCGCCGGGATTTCGTCGATATCGTGCGCGTTGCGGCGAGGCAGGAGCACGGTGCGGATCCCGGCGCGCAGTGCCGCCAGCACCTTCTCCTTGATGCCGCCCACCGGCAGCACCAGCCCGCGCAGGCTGATCTCGCCGGTCATCGCGACATCGGGCCGCACGCAGCGTCCCGTCAGCAGCGACACCAGCGCGAGATGGATCGCAACACCCGCGCTCGGTCCGTCCTTGGGGGTCGCGCCCGCGGGGACATGGACGTGGATGTCGCTCTTCTCGAGCTGCTCCGCCGCGATGCCGAGTACGTCTGCCTTTGCCTTCACGCACGACAATGCCGCCTGTGCGCTCTCCTTCATGACGTCGCCAAGCTGTCCGGTCAGGATCAGCCGGCCGCTGCCGGGCACCTTGGTGGCCTCGATGAACAGGATGTCCCCGCCGACCGCGGTCCAGGCGAGTCCCGTGGCGACGCCCGGCACACCGGCGCGCAGTGCCACCTCGTTCTCGAAGCGGCGTGGTCCGAGGATCGGCAGGAGGTCGCCGACCCCCACCCCGATGGGTCCGGATGCGCCTTCCGCGACGCGCATGGCCACGCTGCGGAACACTGCACCCAACTCCCGCTCGAGGTTGCGCACACCGGCTTCGCGCGTGTAACCCGTGATCAATGCTTCAAGCGCGGCATCATCGATGCCGACGGACACCGCGCCAAGCCCGTTGGCGCGCTGCTGCCGCGGCACGAGGTAACGCCGCGCGATTTCATGCTTCTCCTCCTGCGTGTAGCCGGGCAGCGGGACGATCTCCATCCGGTCGCGCAGCGGCGCCGGGATGTTCTCCAGCACGTTCGCGGTACAGATGAACAGGACCTTGGACAGGTCGAAGGACACGCCGAGGTAGTTGTCGCGGAAGCTCGCGTTCTGTTCCGGGTCGAGCACCTCCAGCAGTGCTGCAGACGGGTCACCGTGCATCGCGCCCATGCCGAGCTTGTCGATCTCGTCGAATACGATCACTGGATTGCGGCTTCCAGCCTTGCGCAGTGCCTGCACGACATTCCCCGGCAGCGCGCCGATATACGTGCGCCGGTGCCCGCGGATCTCGGCCTCGTCGTGCACACCGCCCAGGCTGATGCGCGCGAACTTGCGGCCGGTTGCGCGCGCGATGCTGCTTCCGAGCGAGGTCTTGCCGACCCCCGGGGGACCCACGAAGCAAAGGATCGGACTCTTCCCCTCCGGGTTGAGCTTGCGGACCGCGAGGTATTCGAGGATCCGGCGCTTGATCTTCGCCAGCCCGTAGTGGTCCTCGTCGAGCACGCGGCGTGCGTCTCCGAGGTCGATACGATCCTCGGTGTCGCGCGCCCACGGCAGCTCGGAAAGCCATTCGAGATAAGTCCGCAGCAGCGAGGCCTCGCCCGAACTCTCCCCCATACGCTGCAGACGCTTCAACTCCTTGCGCGCCTGGCGCAGGGTGTCCTCGGGCATGCCGGCGTCGTCGAGCGCGCGCTCGAGCGTGGACAGCTCCTCACCGCGGTCGTCGCTGTCGCCGAGTTCTTTCTGGATGGTTTTGAGCTGCTCGCGCAGCACGGCTTCCCGCTGGCGCTCGTCGAGCGCCACGCGTGTCTGCTGACCGATCTGCTCGGAGATGCGCAGCACCTGCAGGCGATGTGCCACGATCCGCAGCAGCGCGTCGAGCCGGGCCTTCACGTCGACCGTCTCCAGCAGCTCCTGGCGTTCGGCCGGTGCCACGTCCAGCAGACCCGAGACGAGATCCGCCAGCCGCGAACCGCTGCGCTGCGCTTCGATCGCGCTGGCAACCTCGGCCGGCACCTGCGGCAGCAGCTGCAGGACTTCGAGCGCCTGCTGCTTCAATGCGAGCACGCGCGCCTCGATCTCCGGCGTCGCCGGATCGCCGTCGTCCAGCAGTTCGATGCGCGCGATCGGATAAGGATGATCGGCAACGAACTCGAGCACGCGGAACCGCTGGCGACCCTGGCAGACCACGTGGTGCGTGCCATCCGCGCCCACGCGATGACGACTGAGCAGCGCAATCGTGCCCACGCCGTGGAGGTCCGCCGCGCCGGGCGTATCAGCGGCGGGGTCGCGCTGAAGCAGCAGTCCCACGGGCCGCTGCGCGGACAACGCGCTCTGCACGGCAGCGATCGATTTCTCACGCCCCATGGACAACGGCACGAGCATGTCGGGGAACAGCACGACATTGCGCACCGGGACGATTGCGATCGTGTCGGCGGACAGTACGCCCGTGCGCGGCGCGTCCGGTCTCACGGCGGCGTCCGCCGCGGGTTGCGCCGGGTGCCCTTCGAGGGCGTCGATGCCTGATTCTTGCATGGCTTGTACACCACTCGGGTAGCGGGATCGCCCAGATCCCTTTCACTGCAGATGGATGCTGTGAAGGGCCTTTTCAATGGTAAGGCGCGCACCGCGCGGATCGGCGTCAGGCGTCGCCTGTCCCGGGGGTTGGACCGCGGACGCGCGCATCAATTCACCGGCACGGACCCCGCGGGTATCCTGCCGATATGCAGTCCCCTCCTCCCCCGTCGCGCAGACGCCGGATCCTGCGGTACGTGATCCTGGTCGTGTCGGCGCTCGTCGTGATCGGTGGCACGCTGTGGTTCGCGCGGATGCCGCTCGCGGACCTGGCGGTGGCGCACGTTCTGGCACGCACCGGCCTCGGGCCTGCGGATGTCAGGTTTTCCGTGCTGGGACCGACGCACGCGGAGTTCGCCGTGATTCGTTCCGGCCTCGGCGCGATTGCGCGGATTGATCTGCGCTACGCGCTTGCGCACGACGGCTGGCCCGACTTGCGGGCGGTCACGCTCGAGGGCGTGCGGATCGCGATCGACGCCGCGCGGTGGCCGCCGCTGGGGACCGGCACCCGAACCGGGGGTGTCCCACTGCGGAGGATGCCGGAGATCGCCGTGCGCGACGCCCGCGTCACCTGGAAGTCCGCCACCGGGACCGTCGCCGCGCATGCACACGGCACACTCACGCCCGGCACTCGGGCCGAAGAGTTCACCGCGAAACTCGACATCCTCGAACTCGCGCGGGATGGACAGCCGCTCGGCGCCGGAGAGCTGACCGCGTCATGGCACGCGGATCACCGATTGCGCATCACGCTCGATTCCGCCGCGCTGCGTGCCGACGTCACGGTGGAGACCGGCCGCGTGACGCACGGACTGCCGTTCGCATTGACCGGGACGGCCGACGCGGCGCTGCTGGGCGCGGTGACCGGCGCGTTCAGACCCTCGCGCGGCGAGATCGCGTTCGCGGCACACGGCGCGGCCCCGCCGCGGCCGACCTTGGCGGAACTGGCGGGACTCGATGTTTCCACGTGGCTGCGCAAGGGTCGCGCGGATGCGAATGTGCGCATCGATGTGCACGAACTCAGGGTGCCGGACCGCGTCTTCGTCGGGCACGTTCACGCGGAGTGCGCGCTTCGGCTCGCGGAGGGTGTTGCCACGGTGCACGCGCTGGCGCCGCTCGTGCTCGACGACGTGACCACGGACACATCCGGGTCGACTGCGGCGCGTCGCTTGCACGCCAGGCTCGATGCGCACGGCGACCGTCCGTTGCTTGCATTCGCGGCGCCCGCTGCCCCGGAGGTCGAACTCGTCGCGGCCATCGGGATCGATACGCCGCACGGTGTGGCGCGCGGCACCGTGCAGGGGCGCGCCGTGTTCGAGGCGCCGTTCGAGTCGATCATCGACGCGCGTAATGGCGGCGCGAACGTCACGGTGCGCGCGGACCTGGCGCTCACGCAGTCGGCGGCACGCCGTGTTTCCGGACTGCAGGTCGCCGTCGACGGCGCCCTTCGTGGCGACGACGATGCGCTGCACTTCGGCGCCACGTCCGGCCACGTGACGCTGACGGACGCCCGCTGGGACGGGATGCGCCTGGCGGAGCCGTTGCAGCTGTCGTTGCGGCCGGACACGGCGGTGACCTGGACACACGGCGCCGGTGCGCTCGCCGCGCGCGCGACTTTCGCGCCGTGGCATACCCGTGTGCGCCTCGCGCGCGGCGAGACCGCCTCCGACGTATCGATCGCGGCGGAACACCTCGGTCTGCAACTGGACACGCGCGGGACCTCGTTGGCGCTGCGCGGCGGCGCGCTGGCGCTGCCGGGACACGCCCTCGCGCTGGAGGGTGCGCGCGGCACGTGGCGGTACGTGGCGGGTCAGTCCACGCTGGCGCTCCGGATCCCGCGCGTGCGAAGCACGGCATCTCCTGCGCTGTTCGTCCCCCTCGCAGCAACGCTCGACGCGCGGCTCACGGGCGTGCGCGTGGCGTTCGCTGCCGACCTGCGGGATGCGAGCGGCCGCCTGCACGTCACGGCGCGCGGTCGGCACCAGCTCGACTCGGATCGCGGCGAGGCGACATGGCAGCTCGCCCCCGTCGCGTTCGGCAACGGCGCGAGCGTGGCTTCGCTGTCCCCGGCGCTCGCCGCCCGCATCGACGCCTCTGCCGGGTCGCTGACGGCCGACGGGACGTTCGCCTGGGGTTCACGGGCGCCGCCGCCGACGCTCGCCCTGACGTTGCGCGAAATCGCGCTCGCGACGGCAGACTTGCGTATCCGCGGGCTCGACGGCGCACTGCGGTTCTCGAACCTCCAGCCGTTACGCGCGCCGCCGGGACAGGCGCTGCGGGCGGTACTCGACGTTCCGGGTCTCGGCGCGGTGCCGCTGGAAGCGCGGTTCGAGGTGGCGCCGGCGCGTGTGCAGTTCGACGACGTGATCGCACGGATCCTCGGCGGCGAGCTGCGCGCCCGCGGCGCGAAGTTCGATCTTGATGCCCGCGCCGGCGAGGCGGAGATCATGATCCACCGGCTGGACCTGGAGGCCGCTTCCAAGGTGCTCGATCTCGCGGAGTTCCAGGGTACGGGGCGGCTGGACGGCCGTCTGCCGCTGCGGATCGCGGACGGCCGGATCGCGGTGGCCGGCGCGCACCTCGAAGCCGCCGCGCCCGGCGTCGTGCGGATCGGCGCGGCCGCGCTCACCGAGAAACTGGCCGCTTACGGCGAGGACGTCGATCTCGCCGCGCGCGCGCTCGCGGATTTTCACTACACCCGGCTCGTCATCGATGCCGACAAGCCGTTCGCGGGCACGGGACGGGCGAAAGTGCGGCTCGAAGGCCACAACCCGGCCGTGCTCGACAGTCAGCCGTTCGTGTTCAACATCAACCTGGAAACCGACTTCGACGTGCTCGCGCAGGTCCTGCGCGAACTCGCGGGCGCCACGCAGGAAGCGCTCGGCTGGGGTGTGCGCGCCGGTGCCACGCGCTGAGCTGTGCTCACACGGCCGCGGATGTCCGCGCCGGCTCCAGCACGAAACCCTCGTACCCCGCGGCCGCCGCGGCGCGGATCCGTGCGAAATACGCCGGTCCGCCCATGTGCACCGCGAACTGCCGATGCTTGCCGGGAATGTTGCTGCCCGTGTACCAGGACTCGGTCTGCGGATAGAGCGACTGGTTGGCGATGGTCTCCACCTCGCGCGACCACGCGAACTCGACGCCGGGCGCCGGTTCGATGACGCCGATGCCGTGTGCGCGAAGGTGCAGGATGCACTCCCGGATCCAGTCGCCCTGCAATTCCGCGCCGAGCGGCATGTTGAACAGCACGCAGGGGGATTCCGGCCCGTGGATCATGAACAGATTCGGCATGTGCGGAATCGTCAGGCCGAGCCACGAGCTGAACCGATCCTTCCAGCAGTCGGTGAGCGACACACCGCCGCGGCCGCGCGGATTGATCTTCTGCAAAGCGCCGGTGATCGCATCGAAGCCCGTGGCGAACACCAGCATGTCGAGCGGGTGGTGACCGTGCCGCGTGCGCAGGCCGTCCGCGGTGATCTCCTCGATCGGATCCTCGCGCAGGTCAACGAGCGTCACGTTGTCGCGGTTGAACGCCTCGTAGTACCCCTCGTCCATGACCTGGCGCTTGGTGGCGATGAGGTAGCTCGGCAGCAGCTTGCGCGCGGTGTCCGGGTCCTTGACTGTCGCGCGGATCTTCTCGCGCACGAATTCCGCGAGCCACTCGTTGGATTGACGATCGGTCAGGATGTCACAGTACGTGGAGACGAGGATCGGTCCGAGACCGCCCTTGCGCCACGCCTCCTCGTAGGTGGCGCGACGCTGCTCGGGCGTGTGTTCGCAGGCCCGGATCGTGGTCGGCACATCCGGTGCGCCGATCGGCGTGGTCAGCATGATGTTGCGGACACCCGCCCAGTTGCGGCGCGCTTCTGCCACCAGCGCCTGGTCGGTGGGCGTGTTGCCGGCCGGCACCGAGTACTGCGGCGTGCGCTGGAACACGGTGAGGTGCCGCGCCTCGCGTGCGATCACCGGGGTGGACTGGATGCCGGACGAGCCGGTGCCGATGATGCCGACCCGCTTGCCGGTGAACACCACGGGGCGATCCTGCGGCCAGCGACCCGTGTGATACGTCTCACCTCTGAAGCCTGCGAGACCGGGGATGTCGGGGACGTGCGCCGCCGACAGCGCGCCCACCGCGCAGACCAGGAACTGCGCGCGCGTCCGGGTGCCCTTGGCGGTCCCGATCTCCCACCGCTGCGTCGCCTCGTCGAACACCGCGCCAGTGACCCGGGTGCCCAGTTCGATGTCGCGCCGGAGATCCAGCCGGTCGGCAACGAAGTTCAGGTAACGCAGCACCGTGGGCTGGTCCGGCTGCTTCTCCGGCCAGTCGAACGCGCGGACGAGGTCTTCCGAGAACGTGTAGCAGTAGAACGGGCCGCCGGGATAGTCGACGCGCGCGCCCGGATAACGATTCCAGTACCAGGTGCCGCCGACGCCCGTGGCTTCGTCGAACACCCGTACGCGCAGTCCCTGCTCACGCAGGGTGTGCAGCGCGTACAGACCACCGAATCCGGCGCCGATCACGATGACGTCGTACTCCGGGACGGGGGACGGATTGGCTCTCGTGTGTGCGGCAGTGGCGGACATGCGGGCTCCTTCGGAATCCAACCGGTCGGGCGCCCGAGTGTAAGAGCCCCCGCGACACCCGACAATCAGTGGCATCGGGCACTTCATGTGATCGCAGCGATACGCGCCGCGCGAGTCACGGCCGGCGCCGAGTTGGCGCCACGGTCCGACAGGCGTATGGTGAACGCATGACTCGGCGACATCCCGACCGCGCGTTCACGTGGATACCGGGTAACCTGTCCGCAGGTGCGCTCATCGCCTGCGTGATGGTGATCTCCGCGTGCTCTCCCACGGTCAAGGTGGAACCGCCACGCGAGCCGATTACCATCAATCTCAACATCAAGCTCGATGCGGACGTGCGCGTCAAGCTCGAACAGCAGGCGAAGCAGGACGTCGCCAGCAAGCCCATCTTCTGAATTCCCCGCGCACGAGGTGCCCGTGATGAAGACGACTCACCGCTGGAAGACCGCCCTCGGGTGTGTCGCGCTCGCGTGGAGTCTCGTGCTCCAGAGCGCGCCGTCGCACGCACAGGAGCGCCCGCTGGACGCCCCGCGCGCGGCGGGGCTGATCGGCGAGCGCTACGACGGGTTCGCGGTGGTGCGCGACGCGAACGCGCCGGCGGACGTCAGGCAGCTCGTGGATCAGACCAACGCCCAGCGTCGCCAGGTCTACGAACAGCAGGCCGTGTCCACCGGCGCGCCGGTCGGCGAGGTCGGCAAGGTCTACGCGGCCGAGATCCTGCAGAAGGTCCCGGCCGGCACGTGGTTCCAGGGCGCCGACGGACGCTGGATGCAGAAGTAGCGCGCGCTCACCCCCCGGTGCGCGGTCGCACGCACGCCGCGAGGAAAAACGAAGCGCACGCCCAGAGTTCGAGCCATTCCTCCAGCAACAGTGACGCGCGCTCGCCAAGCGGCGCGAGCTTCTTGTCGAGCGGCCAGGACAGGCAATAGAGCACGACACCCGCGATGGTCAGTCGCCCGACCGGGTCCTGCAGAGTCGCGCGGGGTTCGCGCAGCAGCAGCAGCACGGCACGGAACCGTGTGTACACGTAGGTGGCGATACTGCCCAGTGTCAGCGCCCGCAAGGTCGTCTCGAACGGTTCGAAGAACGCGCGCGCGCCGAGCCGGTCGATGTCGAGCTCACGCAGCGCACACGCCAGACACAGGAACGCGAGCAGCACCGCGAGCGTCCGCTGGTACTCCTGTTCCCCGCGGATGCGCTCAGCCCGCCAGACCTGCCCGGCCGCAGCGCAGAGCAGCAACGCCACCTGCAGGTTTTCCAGCGTGTGGTTCTCGTCCGCGAGAGCCGGGAAGATCCGGGCGGCCACGACCACGACGACGGCCGAAACCCCCATCGCCACAATGAACAGCGGCGATGCCCGCGTGCGCGGACGTGGTACCTCTAGCATGGCTGCCATGCGCCTGAACAACTCCTGCCGCTGGTTGCGAGCGGCGCATCGGGCACGTTGCGGCAACGCCTTTCGCGCCACTTGATCTGATCCGGTTCCGGTCACGATCATGCCCGCTTCCGCGGCACGCTCCCAGTACTTCGGGGCTACGCTTCGCGACTGCAGCAGGGCCCCGTCGCATGAAACCCCGACGCATCTCTGGCAACCCGATTCACCTTCCCTGGGGAGCCTCGTCCGCAGCGCTGGCGCGCAAGGTGCCCGTCCAGCGCGCGAGCCACAGGTAAACCACGGGGGTGGTGTAGAGGGTCAGCACCTGGCTGACGAGCAGTCCCCCGAACACCGCGTAGCCGAGCGGCTGGCGCAGTTCGGCGCCGGTGCCGCCGCCGATCATCAGCGGCACGGCGCCGAGCATCGCGGCGATCGTCGTCATCATGATGGGCCGGAAGCGCACGCGGCAGGCCTGCTCGATTGCCGCGCGTGCCCCGAGTCCCTGCGTGCGCTGCGCGGCCAGCGCGAAATCCACCAGCAGGATGCCGTTCTTCTTCACGATGCCGATCAGCAGCACCACACCGATCAGGGCCATGATCGAAAAATCGAAACCCGCCAGCCACAGGAAGGCCAGCGCGCCGATGCCGGCGGAGGGCAGCGTGGAGAGGATCGTCAGCGGGTGCCACGCGTTCTCGTAGAGCACGCCCAGGATGATGTAGACGGCGAGCACTGCCGCGAGGATCAGCAGCGGCTGGGTGGCGAGCGCATTCTGGAACGCCTGCGCCGTGCCGAGAAACCGGCCCGTGACCTGCGCCGGCATGCCGAGCGCGGCTTCCGTGGCATGGATGAGCCGTACCGCGTCCCCGAGCGCGACATCCGGCGCGAGGTTCAGCGAAATCGTGACGGCCGGAAACATCCCGTTGTGGCTGATCGTCGTTGGCCCCGCACGCGGAGGCTGCGGTATCACGAGCGCCGACAGCGGCACCAGTGCGCCGGTGGCGCCGGCGCGCAAGTGAAAATACGCGAGACTGTCCGCGCGGCCGCGCAAGGTCGGTACGATCTCGAGAATCACCTTGTACTGGTTGGTTTCCGTCTGGTACTCCGCGACCTGCCGCTGACCGAAGGCGTCGTACAGGGCGTCATCGATGTCGGCGACGCTGATGCCGAACCGCGCCGCCGCGGCACGATCGATCTCGAGCCCGGTCACGCGCGCCCCCCTCTGCAGATCGTTCGACACGTCACGCAGCTCGGGCAGCGCCTGCAGGCGTTCGGTCAGGCGCCGGGCCCACCGCGCGAGTGCCTCGCTGTCGGCGCTGCGCAGCGCGTACTGGTACTGCGTGCGCGACGGCCCCGCCGAGATGCCGAGGTTGATGTCCTGCGCGGCGCGGAAGTACAGCGCGATCCCGGGCACGTCGGCGAGCCGCGGCCGCAAGCGTTCGATCAGCTCGAATACCGACACGTCGCGCTGATCGCGATCCTTCAGCACCAGCCAGAAGCGGCCCATCGACATGCCCTGGCTGCCGCCGGTCGCGCCGACCGAATGCGAGAACGACTGCACGGCCGGGTCGGCGGCGATGAGGCGCGCGAGCGCCTGGTGCTTGGCGACCATCTCCGGGTAGCCGATATCCTCCGCCGCCTGCGTGGTGCCGAACAGGAACGCCGTGTCCTGCAGCGGGAAGAATCCTTTCGGGATTGCCGCGTAACCCGCCACCGCGAGCGCGACGCTGACCAGGAACGCCGCGAGCAGTGCGCGCGGGTGATCGAGCGCCGCCGCGACCGATCGTCCGTACGCATCGGCGAGGCGTACCGGCCACGTCCGGCCGGCATGAGGGTCGTGCACCAGCGGCCGCATGAAACGGCCGGCGAGCGCGGGCGCGAGGGTCAGTGCGGCCAGCGCGGAGACCAGCACCGCGATCGTCACGGTCAGCGCGAATTCGCGGAACAGCCGGCCCACCACGTCGCCCATGAACAGCAGCGGGATGAACGCCGCGACCAGCGATACGCTGATCGCGAGGACCGTGAAGGCGATCTCGCGCGCGCCGCGCAGTGCCGCTTCTTCGCGGGATGCGCCGGCCTCCAGGTGACGGTGGATGTTCTCGATCACGACGATCGCATCGTCCACGACGAAGCCCACCGCGATCACGAGCGCGACCAGGGTCAGGTTGTTCAGGCTGAAACCCGCAAGGTACATCGCGCCGAGCGTCGCCAGCACGGACACCGCCAGCACCACCGTGACGATACCGGTGGCTGCGCGCTGGCGCAGGAACGCGCCCATCACGCCGATCACGAGCACCACGCTGACGCTGAGCGCGAGCTCCACCTCGGCGAGCGAGGCACGGATGGTGCGCGTGCGATCGTTCAGCACGTCCACCTCGATCCCGGCGGGCAGCATTGCCTGTAACGCCGGCAGCGCCGCCTTGATGCGTTCCGCGGTGGCGACGACGTTCGCACCCGGCTGCCGGCGGATGATGAGATTGAGTCCCGGGCGCCCGTTGGGCCATGCCTGCACGTACTCGTTCTCCGCGCCGGCCACGATCTCCGCGACGTCGCCGAGCAGGACCGGCGATCCCGCCCGGTACGCGAGCACCAGCCGGCGATACGCGCCCGGGTCGAACAGCTGGTCGTTGGTGGCGAGCGTGGACGTGTGCCGTGCGCCGAACAGCGCGCCTTTCGGACGGTTGACGTTCGCGCCCTGCAGCACCCGGCGCACGTCGGTGAGCGTGAGTCCGGCCGCGGCGAGCCGGTCCGGCCACACCTGCACGCGCAGCGCCGGCCGCCGCTGGCCCGTGATGCCGATTTCGCCCACGCCGTCGAGCTGGGTGAGCTGGCGTGCGAGCAGGGTCTCGGTGAGGTCGGACAGCACCTCGGGCGTATGGCGGTCGGACTGCACGCGCAGCACCAGCACCGGCCCATCGGCGGGGTTGACCTTGCGCCAGTACGGCGCGTCAGGCAGCTCCTCGGGCAGTCGGCCGGACGCGGTGTTGATCGCGGACTGGACCTCCTGCGCGGCAGTGTCGATGTCCTTGTCGAGCACGAACTGCAGCGAGACCTGCGTCATCCCGAGCGCGCTCGTCGAGGTCATCTGCTGGACGCCGGGAATCGTGCTGAACGCGACTTCGAGTGGCGTCGCGACGCTGGAGGCCATCGTCTCGGGGCTCGCGCCAGGGAGATTGGCGGTGACCTGCAAAGTGGGATAGTCGGTGTCCGGCAGCGGCGCGATGGGCAGGCGCGGGAATGCCGCGAGACCGAGCAGGATCACCGCCAGGGTGATCAGGGTGGTCGCCACCGGGCGCCGCACGAACCACGCGATGATCCCGCCGGGCGCGGCAGGCACCGCGGCGTCAGCCATCGTCCGCGCCGTTCAGCACGCGCACCTGCACACCGGGAGCCAGGCGTGACTGACCGTCGGTGACGACCACGTCGCCCTCGGCAAGCCCCGCCGCGATCACGGCCCAGCGCTCGTCTTCGTGTGCAATCTCCACGTCCACGGCTTCCACGGCATCGGCGCGAAGCCGGTAGACGTAGGGCCGGGCCGCGCCCCGCAGCACGGCGGCCTGGCTGACCACCAGCGCCGCCGGGCTATGGGTGGTCGCGAGCTCGACGCTGACGAACTGCCCCGGCCACAGCCGCTCATCCGCGTTCGCGAACTCGGCCTTCACGCGGAACGTACCGGTGGTCTCGTCGATGACATTGTCCACGAGGGTCAGCCGGCCTTCGCCGAGCACCGCGCCGCCGGCGCGCGCGTGCAGCCGCACGGCGCGGGCATCCCCGGCGGCGAGCAGCGAGCGCACCGCGGGCAACTGCTCCTGGGGAAGCGCGAACACCACCGCGATCGGCGCGACCTGCGTGACTTCGACGAGCCCGGTCGGATCATCCGCACGCACCACGTTGCCCGGGTCGACGCGTCGCAGGCCCACTCTTCCCGCCACCGGCGAGACGATGCGGGTATGCGAGACCTGCACGTCTGCCGCTGCGATCGCAGCGCGGTGCGCGGCGACACCAGCCTCGAGCTGCGCGACCAGCGCCGCCTGCTGGTCGATGACCTGGCGCGCGACGGCGGCGCGCCCTTCCAGGCTGCGGTAGCGCGTGAGATCCAGCCGTGCCGTGCGCAACTCCGCGGTGGTACGCGCAAGCGCGGCGCGCGCGGCATCGCGTGCCGCGACGATCGCTCGGTCGTCGATCGTCGCGAGTGGAGCGCCGCGGGCAACCGGCTCGCCTTCGGTGAAATGCACGGCGGTGAGCACGCCGTCGACCTGCGGTCGCACCAGCACCCGGTGCAGCGAGGTGACCGTCCCGAGCGCGTGTACGAGGTGCGGAATGTCCCGGCGCGCGACCGCCTCCACGCTGACCGGCACGCGTGCGGGCGCGGGCGCCGCCGCGACCGGCCCGCTCCGTTGCGCCCAGCCGAACCAGGCCGCGAGTGCCAGCGCGGCGACGAGCGCCAGCAGACCTGGGACGTGTGTTCCCCGCGCGCGCAGCGGCGTACGGGAAAGCCTGCGCATCGCGCGTGTCGGCTACCGCTTCTGCGTCAGCGGTGCCGTCAGCGCCTCGACTGCGCCGACCCCCACGTCGAGCGCGCCGGTCACTGCCTGCGCAGCGGCCCGCGCGCCGCCTTTCACGCTGCCGGTGACGACACCGACGGGGCCATGCGCGGCGGTGTCCTGCTGCACACCTTCCACCACCTTGAGCGGCGCGCGGATCGTCTGCACCGCACCGTCCTGGGCGCGCTCGACACCCGGATGCGCGGAGCCGTCGGCGCGCGGCGACGCGGCCACCGCGAAGAGCACGGCGGCGGCGAGGACTTGGGACAGGTTCTTCGGCATGTGGAAGCTCCTTCGTCGGCGTCGCCCGTGGTTCCCTGCGCGGCCCGACATCGCATGGGGGTTTCCCGTGGCATGCCTGCCGCGGGAACTCTCGGACGTCGAGCATACCCGATACCGCGCCCGGCGCGTTTAGAATCCGCAGCATGACGAGCACCTTCGCGCCGCCCCCCGGAGTCTCCGCCCTGCTGTTCGATTTGGGCGGTGTCCTGATCGACATCGACTGGCGACGCGTGTTCAACCGCTGGGCCGAACATTCGCCGCTGACCGCGGATGAGATCGCGCTGCGTTTCCGGATGGACGCGCCGTACGAACGCCACGAGCGCGGCGAGCTCGATGCTGCGGGCTATTTCGCGCACCTGCGCGAGGTGTTGCGTTTCACGGGCGATGACATGGCGCTCATCGCCGGCTGGAACGCGATATTCGCCGGCGAGATTGCACCGACGATCGCGCTGCTCGAACGCTGCGCGTCCCACCTGCCCTGTTACCTGCTGACGAACACCAACCCGACGCATGAACACGCGTGGCGACGCGACTTCCCGCGTGCCATCGCGCCTTTCGATGCCGTGTTCGTGTCGTCCACGCTGGGTCACCGCAAACCCGAACGCGCCGCGTTCGATGCCGTGCTCGCGCACGCCGGCGTCACGCCCGGAGAGATGCTGTTCTTCGATGACTCCGCCGAGAACGTCATCGGCGCGCGCGCCGCCGGGCTGCGCACGGTGCAGGTGCACGGTCCGGAGGACATCGCGGCCGCGCTCGGCGCGTGAGGCTCCGCGGTGCCGACGCACCGGGTGCCGACCCGCCCGCGTCGCCGGGTGGAGCCGCCCCCGGGAACGCAGGACTCACCCGCCGGTGAACTGCGGCTTCCGCTTCTCGACGAACGCCCGTACGCCTTCGCGAAAATCCGCCCGCGACGCGCAGTCGGCGAACATCTCCGCCTCCATCTGCAGCTGCGACTCGAATTCGTTCTCGAGCGATCGGTAGAACAGCTTCTTCGTGTTGCCGTACACGTGGGTCGGGCCGGCGGCGAGCCGCGCCGCGAGGCGCGCGGTCTCGCCCGCGAGCGTGCCGGCCGGTGCGACGAAATTCACCATGCCCATCGCCTGGGCCGTGCGCGCATCGACGCGATCGCCGAGCAGCGCCATCTCGAGTGCCTTCTTGATCCCGATCGCGCGCGGCAGCTGGAAACTCGCGCCGCCGTCCGGGCTGGTGCCGATGTGGCAGTACGCGAGCGTGAAATACGCGTTCTCGTCCGCGATCACGAGATCTGCCGAGATCGCGACGCTCACTCCGGCGCCGGCGGCCGCACCCTCGACACTCGCGATCACCGGCTTCGGCAGCCGCCGCAGCGCGAACATGATCGGATGCAGGTCGTGGATGCGGTTCATGAACTGGCGGCGGATGACATCGGGCGGCTGGTCGATCATCCCGGACATCGCCTTGACGTCTCCCCCTGCCATGAAATGCGCACCCGCGCCACGCAGCACCACGCAGCGCACGTCGTCGTTCTGCTCGCATTCCTGCAGGGCGTCGCGCAAGCCCATGCGCATCTCGAGGCTCAGCGCGTTGCGCGCTTCCGGCCGGTTGAACGTCAGGGTGGCGACATGGTTCTGGATCTCGACGAGCAGGTCGGGCACGGGGAGTCTCCGGGATGGGGTGTGCCCTGCGTTGTAGCCGATCGCCGACGGACGGTCAAAGCACGCATGCAGTATCCGACGGGTCACCGGTCCGGGCGGTGCGCGGCGTGCGGAACAGTCCCTACGGCGCCGGCACCTCGCGCATCCGCGCGGTCGTATCGTCGTCGTACTCGAGGTTCAGCGCACGCACCACCAGGCCGTGCATTCGCCACAGGCCGATCACGACGAACAGTTCGAGGATTGCAGGATCGTCCAGGTGCTGCTTCAGCGCCGCGAACGTCGCGTCCTCGACGAGGTTGCGCGACAGGATCTCGTCGGTCGCCGCCATCACCGCGCGCTCGGCAGGGTTGAACAGCGTGCTCGTGGTCCAGCCCTTGATCGCGTCCAGCTTGGCGTCGGGAACCCCGGCGAGGCGCGCCATCTTCAGGTGCTGGGAGTACTCGAAGCGCGAGTCGCCGACGATCCCCGTGCGCACGATCGCGAGCTCGCGCAAGGTTGCGGGCAATCGCCGGCCCGGCTCGAGCAGCAGGAAGAGATCCCGGTACGCCATCTGCATCAGGTCCGGGGCGAGTGCGAACGTCGTCCAGTAGTTGCCGGGCGTGCCGGTGGCGGTACCCGGGGCGGCGACCGGGTCGCGCTCGCCGAAGAATTCCCGGTAGATCTTCCGTACGGTCTCGTCCGCCTCCGCGAGCGGCACTTCACGCAGACGCCCCATTGCGATCTCCTCGATTGTCGCGGCCCGGCGCGTGCCCGGCCGTCACTTCACCTTGCGCCAGACGACATGCGGCGTGACCTCGGTGCCGAACGCCGCGAACGGCTTCGAACTCAGGACCAGGTGCTCACCCTCGAAACGGTAGAACCGGACCTGGTTGCCGCCGACCCAGTTCGGCAGCAGGCTGCCAGTCACGTGGTGCGTCACGATGCCGGCGGCGGGATCGACATCGAACGACCCGTAGTATGCGATATACCCGGAATAGGCCGCAGCCTTCTCCGCGGGAGTGCCGCCATAGAGCGCCGTCCCGGCGAACGGCACGCGCGTCTCGTGCATGATCTGCGCCGACATCAGCCCGTCCGCCGTGTACGTGATGCGACCCACGGGATGTGCGCCGAATGGCTGATGGACGCTGCCGTCGGCGCCGCGGTTCTCCAGCGAGACCAGGTCCCAGCTGCCGATGAACCCGGCCGCGGGATCCGCCGCGTAGGCAGTCAGCGTGAGTGCGCAGGCGCCCAGCAGCGCGAAGACGAGGTGGCGGGACCGCATGGAGGACTCCTGTGACCGGACCGGTCACAGTGTGCCGCGACATCGCGCGTGCAGCCACAGCGCCGTGGGCCGGACGTCCGCGCCGCAGGGCACTCGCCCCCCGGCGCGGACGCGCACCTGCCGTCAGTGGTGACCGTGATGCCCCCCGTGCGGCGGCGCGGCGTGGCCGAAGTGATACCTCGACTGCGCCCACGACAGCTCGCCGACGATCCGCCCCATCAGCCGCGAATCCAGGTCCCCGTCGAGGAAATGAATTCCGCCGTAGCGCCGCGAGATGCCGGCTTCATCCGCCGCGTCGGTGAACGTGGCCCAGCTCAAGGTCAGCGGATGCGCCGGCACCACGCCGGGCTCCACGAACGACTGACCCTGCGGGATCGTCACGGACTCCCCGAACACATCGCTGCCCGTGAAACGTTTCAAGGTTTCGGCGCCCGCCATCGAAAAGGCGCTGTGGCCGGACGGATACTCGGCGAACGGCGGAGTCACCACCGAGGCCGCCTGGTACGGGGACCAGTGCTCGCCCTGGATCGGACCATGCCAGGACGGAATGGTCTGGCCCAGGAAGAGTTCGCGGATGGCGGTGACCGGCCGTACGTAGTCGAACTTCACCTTCATGCCCCACACCGCGATGCTGGTGTCGAACACCGCGTTGGACAGCGCGAACATCATCTTCACATCGGTATCCAGCGTGTGATGGTCACGCGCCGAGACCCGTTGTGCGAACAGGTTCCAGTGTCCCGGCGGCAGCTCCGACGACGGGCCGTCGGCCCAGTACTCGGCGATGACCTTCTGCTGATCGTTCAGCGCGGCGCCGTAGGCAATGATCTCCCGCGCCTGCTCCCTGAATCCCGGTTCGTCAGGTTTGTAGGGCCCCAACCGGCCGTTGCGCCGCTTCAATTCCTGCTGTGCGGGCCGCAGCACCTGGCGTTCCCAGTCCGTGACGGCGTAACCCTTGACTCTCCCCCAGTGCGGCGCGATGAACTTCTGCGCGATTCCGCCCACGTCGAGCGGCTGCCAGCGTCCCACGTCGTTGACCTGCGTGGGCGTGTTGACCGGCGCGTAGCCGGTCCAGTCGGCATAGGGCTGTCCGCCCGGCGTCAGGTCCCCGAGCTGGTTGGCGCCGTCACGATGGCGGTAATCGAGCACTTCCCGGCACGCCCGCAGACCGATCCCGGACGCGGTCGCCAGGTCCTCGCTGACGACCGCCGGGTCGTAACCCTGGCTCGTGAGCAGCGTGTCGAACAGCGCCTGCTCGCTCGGGAACAGGTCGACCGCGGCGCGATGCGCGGCATACGCAATCGCCTCGCGCTTTTCGTCGTCCGTGCGGCGCGCGGGCGGCACCTTGAAGCGGTGCCCGAAGCGGGTGCCGCGTGCCTTGGGGTCGTAAGCGGCCCAGGCATCGAACGCGCACGTGTTCACCACCGCGAGCATGCGCGCGACGATGGGCGGTCCGGGGTGGGTGATGCGAATGGCTTCGAGCGTGGCATCGTTCCACTGCAGCAGCACATTCTCGTGGGGATCGATCGGGTCGGCGAGTGCACCCTGCGCCAGCGCCAGCAGCACGGCGCCGCACAGCGCGCGCGTGGCCGCCCGCGGGGCGGTTGACGGTCGTAGTCTCATAAGTCCTCTCCCGGTTTCTGGAAACGTTCGCGACATCGGAAGGTCGCGGGCGCGCGCTGGAGAGGGAGGGCCGAGCGATGCGACGTGCGCCGTCACCGCGTCCCTGCGGGGCTGTTCCATCGCGCACGTGCGCGGCCGTCTCGGCGGCGGAGTATCGGGTCGCGCGCGCGGTTTTGGCGTGAACCAGATCTCGTCGGATCATGCACCGTCGCGATCCTGTGAGGCAGGCCCGGAATTTCCCCACCCGGACCGGCGAGCGTCCGCGGGCGGGTGCCTGTGTCGAGCCCGTGCATGCAGGCGCGCGTGGCCGGCATGACGCCTTGTACGGTTACGCGGAAGACCGTGCTGCGCCTCCCGGTCACGGACTGTCGCGGATTCCGGGTCAGTCCATTAGCATCGGTCCGAACCCCCACATGATCCCGGAGTCCCCATGAAGCACCTGCTGGTCGTGCTGACCGAGCCCGTCGAGGGTCGCGAGGACGAATACAACGACTACTACGAGCATCTGCACCTCGACGAGGTGCTCGCGACCACGCCACTGGTGTCCGCGCAGCGCTTCAGGCTGACGGACGAACAGGGCCTGAAATGCCCGTTGCCGTACCTCGCGATCTACGAGGTGGAGGCTGATGATCCGACGAGCCTGTTGCCGGCGCTCAACGCCACCCGCCCGCAACGCGTGCAGAGCGATGCGCTGAACCGCCGCACCGCGGGCGCCTGGGTGTTCAGTGAAATCGGCCCGAAGCACACCCGCAAGGATTGAGCCCGTGACGGCAGCACGGCGCCCGCGGCACGGCCGGAGAAAACCATGATCACGCTGTATCACTGCGTTGCCGCGCGCTCATTCCGCGTGCTGTGGATGCTGGAGGAACTGACGCTCGGGTACGCACTCGTGGTCCTGCCGTTTCCGCCCCGCGCGCTCGCAAAGACGTTCCGTGAAGTCAACCCGCTCGGCACGATCCCGTACTTCATCGACGGGGAGACGCGAATGAGTGAGTCCGCCGCGGTCTGCCAGTACCTGGCGAGCCGGTACGGCGACGGTGCGTTCGAGGCAGACCGTGAACACCCGGCGTTCGGCGATTACCTCAACTTCCTGCACTTCGGCGAGGCGACCCTGACGTTCCCGCAGACATTGGTGCTGCGCTACGAGCGCTTCGAGTCCCCGGCGCGGCGGCTGGCGTCTGTCGCGCAGGACTATCGCACCTGGTTCCTCGCGCGCCTGAAGACCCTGGAACCGAGGCTGGCCGCGCAGACGTACATCGCCGCGGATCGCTTCACGGCCGCGGACGTATCGGTGGGCTATGCGCTGCTGCTCGCGTCGTACCTGGACATGGCGCCCCAGTTCACGCCGGCGGTTACCGCCTACTGGGCGCGGCTGCAGGCGCGGCCGGCCTTCGCGCGTGCGCAGCGGCGCGAGCGCGATGACGCGATCACGCAGGGCGTGTCGCCGGAACCTGCCGCGGCCGCCAGGCCTGACTGAACCGGGATTGCTTCCGGGCGACGGGTCGCACGCATGAATTCCATCCACGTATCCACGAGAGGAGAGCCGCGATGTTCAAAGTCATGATCCTGATCCGTCGCAAGCCCGGCATGAGCATGGAAGAGTTCATCCGGTACTACGAGACCTCGCACGCCCCGCTCGGCGCAAGCAAGGTGCCGAACATGAAGCGTTACGTACGTCATTTCCTGCGACCCTACGGCAACGCGGTGTACGGCACCGACCCGGCCTCGCAGTACGACGTGGTCACCGAACTCTGGTTCGACGATGAAGCCGACTTCCAGCGCGGCATGGCCTACCTGACCGAGCCGGAGACCGCCCGCATCATCGGCGAGGACGAGGAGAAGCTGTTCGACAAGTCTTCGATCCGTTTCTATGTCGTGGAGGAACACGAGACGCGCATGCCGGGGCGCTGACACGACCGCGGCCGTCGCGATGGCGTGCCGCGCACGCATGGCGACTCTCAGTCCTCGGGACGGCGCCACAGCCAGAGCGCGACGACGAGCATCAGCGCGGGAATGCCGATCTTCGCGTGCAGGGGCAGCGGCATCATCGCGAGCAGGGCGGCGCTGGCGGTCATGGTGACCGTTGCCGCCCATTTCGCGCCGCGCGGGACGGCGCCGCGTTCGCGCCAGCGCCGGATCGGCGGGCCGTGGCGAGGGTGATCGAGCAGCCAGCGCTCGAGTGTCGGCCAGCCGCGACCGCCGGCCCACGCGGCGACCAGCAGGAACGGCACGGTGGGCAGGCCGGGCACGAAAACGCCGACGAACCCGAGCAGCAGCGTCGCGAGGGCGAGCGATCGCCACAGCAGCACCGTCATCCCGCGGGCCGGCCTGCGGAGCGTGCCGATCCGCGGGGACCCCGTGCGTCAACCGGGACTGACTCCGGTCTCACATCGCACCCTACTCGCGTGGAATGCGGATCTTCTGCCCCGGGAAAATCCGGTCAGGGTGCTCGATGACTTCCTTGTTCGCTTCGAACAGTTTGGGATACAGGTTGGCGTTTCCGTAGGCCTGCTTTGCGATCCTGCTGAGCGTGTCGCCGGACCTGATGACGTAGTACTCCACCGCGACCCGGGTCTGCGGTGCGACTTGCTGCACGGGTGCCGCTGCGGCGGGTTCGGCGACGGGCTCGGGGGTCACGACGTCGGTCGCGGTCGCCTTGACGCGAAGTCCATTCGTGTAGACGTCGACAACGCCCTTGACGTTGCCTGCCATGAGCACGCACTTCTGAAACGCTTCACCGCTGCTGCATTCGCCACCGAGGCCGACGATTCCATTGTCGAATGTGACCTTCAGATCGGTGACTCCCGGATTGTTAATCTCAATGTGCTGGCGGATCGCGGCCGCCGCATCTTCGTCCTTCTTGAAAAGCTGACGCCCGATGTCCTTCACGAAACCGAACAGGCTCATGGTTCACCCTCCCCTGGATGCAGGAAGCACCATGCTGTTCGCTTCATCGCGCTTTGCCAAGGCCTGCAAGACCTGCGTGCGAGGCAAACCCATGCCATGGGCGACTCTCCAGCGGCTGCGGGGTCTGCTGGAATCCTCCGTCAGGCCAGCGTGAATCCGCGATACCCCGCGGCCGCGGCGTTGCCGATAACTTCCCGGTAGTGCTTGCCGCCACCCAGGTACACCATGAACACACGCGGCTTGCCCGGGATGTTGGCGCCGAGATACCACGATGTTGCCTCGGGCAGCAGGGTCGCATCGGCCACTTCCCGGGTGTGCGCGATCCAGGTGTCCTCGTCCGCACGGTTCGCCTCGATCGTCGCCAGGCCGTGCGCGCGGAGATGGGCGATGCAGTCGGCGATCCATTCCGCGTGCATCTCGATGCCGAGCGGCATGTTGAACAGCACCGAGGGACTCTGTGGCCCCGTGATGAAGAAGAGATTGGGAAAACCGTGCGTGCCGAGCCCGTACAGCGTGCGCGGACCGGCGGACCATGCTTCCTTCAGCGTGATGCCGCCGCGGCCACGGATATCCATCCGGTGCAGCGCGCCGGTGAATGCGTCGAAGCCCGTGGCGTAGATCAGCATGTCGAGATCGATCGATTCCGCGGAGGTCCGGATCCCGTCCGGCGTGATCTCTTCGATGGGGGTCGCCTTCAGATCGACCAGGCTGACATTGGCGCGATCGAACGTCTCGTAGTAGCCGGTTTCGCAGGGCTGGCGCTTGGTGCCATAGGTCTGGCCCGGCGGCGGACACAGCAGCGCGGCCATCCGTGGGTTCTTCACGCGCGCCCGGATCTTCTCGCGCACGAACTCCGCCACTGTCTCGTTCGCCGTCTTGTCCGTCAGCACGTCCGCGTAGCTGCCGACCCACAGGCTGAAACCACCGTCCTGCCAGCAGGCTTCGTAGTGTGCACGACGTTCCGCAGGGGAATCAGCGAGCGCGGAAGGCTTGAGCCGCGGGAACGGCACGCCGGCGAAGGCGTCCCAGGACTGGCGGCGGAGTTCGGCGTAGTTCGCCTTGATCGCGCGGTCTTCTTCCGCGCTCATCGGCGCGTTGCGCAGCGGAGAGCCGTAGTTCGGCGTACGCTGGAATACGGTCAGGTGCCCGGCCTGCGCCGCGATTACCGGGATCGCCTGCATCGCGGTCGCACCGGTGCCGATGATGCCGACGCGCCGGCCGGTGAAATCGACGGGTTCCCGCGGCCAGCGGCCGGTCACGTACACCTTGCCGCGGAATGAATCGCGACCCTTGAAGTCGGGAATGGCCGCATCGGACAACGTGCCGACCGCAGGGATGAAGAACGGCGCGGTGAGCGTCGTCCCGTCGCTCAACGTCACGCGCCAGCAACGGGCGGCATCATCAAAGTGCGCGGCGCTCACGCGGGTGTTGAAGCGGATGCTGCGCGGCAGGTCGAACCGGCGCGCGACGAACTCCAGGTACTCCAGGATCTCGGCCTGCGACCCGTATTTCTCCGACCACGTCCACGCCTGCTGCAGCTCCGCGGAAAACGAATAGGAATAGTGGTGGCTCGGGATGTCGCAGCGCGCGCCGGGATAGCGGTTCCAGTACCACGTGCCGCCCACGCCGTCCGCCGCTTCGATCGCTTCCGCGCGCATGCCCAGCCGATCGCGGAGCAGGTGGAGCATGTAGAGGCCGGCGAAGCCGGCGCCGATCACGATGGCGTCGTGCGTGGTGTCCGCCGCAGCGGGGAGTGTGGTCGTCATGGTGCGCTCCTCGTGGGGATGGGTCGATGAGGCTGCCGAGCAAACGTGATGCCAACGGATGCGGGAACAGGCGCCGCGCGGGTTTTCAGGCGTGCCCGAGGGCTCACCCCGATGGCGGGTTCACGATTTGATCACATCGTTGCGATGCAGCTTGTGGAAATCATGAAGGGGGTGTGCGGCCCGCGGTTGCGCCAGATCACGATCGGCGGTTGGCCCGCGCCGTGCGTGATCCTCCGCGGTATCCGCTGTAGGACAACTTCACCGGGCCAACCGAAGCATCGTCCCGCGCGAATATCGATGCTGCATCGCACCTTCGATTCGGCGTGATGCACGTCACGGCGCCCGCGGCCGTGGCGCCACCGACGCGTTTGCCGGCAGGGCCGATCAGTGTAATGTCGGGCCACTTCGCCCGCGGGCGATTCAACGACCTTTCCGCGATCAAGGAGTCCACGTCATGGCGCAGTCCCGGCTTCGTTTCGGCCTTTTCATTCCCCCGCACATTCCACCCGACGAGCATCCGCTGCTGGCGCTCGAACACGACATGGATCTCGTGGAGTGGGCGGACAAGCTCAACTACGACGAAGTCTGGATCGGCGAACACCACTCCGGCGGCTGGGAGATCACGGCGAGCCCGGAGATGTTCATTGTCGCTGCCGCGCAGCGCACGCGTTCAATCCGCTTCGGGACCGGCGTGTGCTCGCTGCCGTATCACCATCCGTACATCCTCGCCGATCGAATCCGCCAGATGGACTACCACACGCGCGGCCGCGCGATGTTCGGCGTGGGTCCGGGCTCGCTGCCGTCGGACGCGTACATGCAGGGCATTCCCACTGCGCTCGCGCGCGACCGGATGGAAGAGGCGATCGAACCGCTGGTGCGCCTGCTGAACGGCGAGACGGTGACGATGAAAACGGACTGGTTCGAGCTGAACCGTGCGAGCCTGATGTTCCCGTCGTACAGCGACAAGGGCATCGAGATGGCGGTAGCGAGCCAGGTGTCGCCCACCGGCGCGCGCGCGGCCGGCAAGTTCGGGCTCGGGCTGCTGTCGATCGGCGCCACTTCGGCCGGTGCGTTCAACATGCTGGCGTCGAACTGGAAGATCTGCGAGGACACGGCGCGTGAACACGGCCAGCGCGTCGATCGTTCGAACTGGCGGCTGGTCGGTCCGGTGCACGTGGCAGAGACGCGTGAGAAGGCGCGCGAGAACGTGCGCTACGGGCTGACGCGCTGGATCGATTACATGTCCAAGGTGGCGGCGCTGCCGCTCGGCACCCCGCCGGGGGTCGACCCGGTGGACTACATCATCGACACCGGGTTCGGCGTCATCGGCACGCCGGACGATTACGTGGCGCAGATCGATCGCCTGCAGCAGCAGTCCGGCGGCTTCGGCTGCTTCCTGCACCTGGACACGCACTGGGCCGACTGGGCCGAGACCCGACGCTCTTACGAACTCATCGCACGCTACGCGATCCCGAAGATCAACCGCCTGAACGCGGGCCGCCAGTCATCGGAAGACTGGCTGCGTGAGAACAACGCGATGTTCAAGGGCGAGCTGAACGCGGCCGTCGGCGCCAAGATCGCTGAATACGCGAAAGCCAAGGGCGAGGAGCAGCTTTCGCCGGACTTCCTGGAGTTCTTCAACGCACGGCAGAAGGCCGGCTGACGGCGCGGCGCGTGATGCGGTTGAGTACCGGGTGTTCCCCCCGGGATGCCCGCCGCACCGACGGACATTCAGCCCTCTCCTTCGTCACTCCCGCGGAAGCGGGGATCCATGCGGCTTTTCCCGTAGCCGCATGGACCCCTGCCCGCAGGGCTTCGGACCACTCTGTATGGGCCCCCGCGTCCGCGCGGGCGACGGCACTGGACGGGGGCTGCCCGCTCGTCGACTCAGGTCACCACCGACAGGAATGACTCGTGCAGCTTGCGCTGCGGGAAATCGAGTCCCTGGCCGAGGTTGTCCCACGTCCAGGTCAGCGGCTTGTGATCGGGATACGTGTGGTAGCCGCCCATGAAGGTCTCGAAGCGGTTGCCCGAGCGATCGAACGCGTAGATCGTCGCACCGCGCGTGATGCCGTGGCGCGTGGGGCCGAAATCCACGGGCACGTCGTTCATCGACATGATGTCGCCGGCCCGGAGGATCTTCTCCCAGCTCTCCAGCAGGAACGCCACGTGATGCAGCTTGCCGGGTTCCGCGTGGCGCACGAACGCGATGTCGTGCGCCTTCTGCGAGCAGGACAGCCAGATGGCCATCTCGGTCTTGCCGTCCTCACCGAGCACGTGTTCCACCAGGTAGAACCCCAGCACCTCGGTGAACAGCTTGAGCACACCGTCCAGGTCCGGCCCGTACAGCAGCGCGTGGTCCATCCTGATCGGCGCGATGCCGTGCTCCGCGTTCGCGTTCCACGGCGTCGGGTTCACTTCCGGGATCCCGTTGCCGACCGCCGTCTTCTCCGCGTACAGCTCGATCAGGTGACCGGTCGGGATCTCGAACCGCACGCGCTCGCCGGTCTCGAGCATCTCGCCGGCCGGGATCCGCTCGGTGCGCACGCCGTAGGCGCGGAGTGCCGACTCGAGACGATCCATCGTCGCGCAGTCGAGCACCTTGAAGCCGAAGAAATCGATGCCGGCGCGGTCGGCCGCCCGCAGGACGAAGCTGTTGTGATCCCGTTCGTCCCAGGCCTTGAAGTACACCCGGCCCTGCGCATCGCGGCCGGTCTCCACGAGCCCGAGCACGTCGCGGTAGAACTTCACGCCTTCCTCCAGGTCGAGCACCCGCACCTGCGCGTGGCCGGGTCTCAGGACTCCCGTCATGCTCATGACTGCACCCTCGCTTTTATCGATATTCCATCGTGCTGCCGATAATCGATTGCGAGGCTAGCATGGTGATTCCATCGGCCACGCAGGCGCCAACGCCGTGCGCGTGATTCAGATCAATTCCGCATGACGATGGCGAAGGTCGCGATTGCGACGTAGTGGGGTGTGAGCAGTGCGGTCGAGGTCATCGATCGATTCGGCAGCCCCGCCGGCGCCCGGCCCGAGCCATCCCGGCCGGGTGGCGCCGCGCGCGAGTTGGTGGCTGGGCGATGTGCTTCAGGCCGGCAGATGCCACACTCGGCCCGGGGGTGGCGGCGATTCGCTGGGACCGCGCTCCGGACGGTGACGCGGGTACGCTGCGCCTCGCCTCGGCGTGGACGACCCTGCATCTGCAGGACGAGCAGGAAGTCGCACAACTGCTCGGGATCCCTTCGACCTGCACGGCGGCGGCGCTGCTGCCGGTCGCCCGTCTGACGGGCGGCGATCTGAAGCCGGCGAAGCGGCTGCCGGTCGAGGAAGTGACCTACTGGGGCAAGTGGGGCCAATGGCGCGAGTGAGCAGGGCCTCCGTCAACGCGGGACTGCTCGCCGTCATGGCCGCAGCGGGCGCGGCGGAGCCTCCACCGTTACTGAGTCGAGCAGAACTCGCGGCCTGCCTCGCGGACGAAGAGAGCCTGCACACGCAGAACGCTGCGCTCGATGCGCGCAAGCAGGCGCTTACCGCACAGTTGACCGAGATCCAGGCGCTGGAGGCGACGC
>JBFWUN010000012.1:0-1695 GCA_050247235.1 Gammaproteobacteria bacterium | reverse complement strand
GGCGACGCTCGATGCGTCCGACGTCGCCGCCATCAATGCCTTCAACGCAGGGATCGACGAACATGCGCGTCTCGCCGCCGAGTACAACGCGGTGCTGCCCGCGAGCAACGCCGACATCGAGTCAGTGAACGGCAAGCGCCGCGATCTCGACTCTCACTGCGCTCATCCGGGCTACGGGACGTGCGTGTCTCGACCATCCGGGTTGGGCGTGTCCGGGCCGTCGTTTACGGCAGCGGGTATTGCGACGTCAACGGCGCTATTGGCCGCTCATTGCAGCGGTGGCGGCCTTGAGCGCTTCTGCATTCCAGAATGCCCGTCCGCAAGTGTCGCCGCCCTGCCCGATCGCCTGCGCGTTGAACGACGCGCGCTGCGCGAAGGCAGTGCCGTCGAGCGCGACTTCCTGGCGCGTGCCGCCGGCCATCTCCGACATCACGATGCGATCGGTTGCCGTGTCCATGCGTACGAACTGCGTCGCCTCGTCGCGCAGCTTCATCATGTAGGCGGGCTTCAGGTTGCAGAGCTTGGCGCCATCCCAGGCGAGATCCTCGGCGCTCGCAGCAGCGGGCGCGGCCGCTGCGACGCCGGCTTGCGCCTGTATCGCGGCGAACTTCGCGGCGGTTTCCTCCTGCAGTCTGGCGACTGCAAGCTGCTGCTGAGCCTCGGATGGCTGGGCCGACGCGACGCCGCTGCCTGCCGCGGCCCGCGAGCGCGCCTGGGAGCGATTCCACGCTCGCTCAGAGACGGCTTCCATCTGGCACTCATGCAGGGCACCCGTGTTGCGGACGATTTCGTCTCCGGTCATGTCCGCTGTCACGCAGGGCGTACCGTACGCGTCGCGATAGCCGGTGTCGGGCGGGCTGACCGGCGCGATCATGCCCGGGACCGTTTCGCCCCGCAGCCGCGCCGCTTCCCGCTCCGTGATCACCCGCGCCTGGCAGGCCATGATCTCGTCCTTGTCGGCGACGCGGAACTCTTCCTCGGTCCACACCCCGCAGCCGTACTTGTCGCGGATGAGGCCATCGCCGGCGGGCGCATTCGGTGCCGCAGGCATTACCAGCACCAGCAGGTGCTGGGCATCGAGCGAGTCACAGTCGTTGGAGGTCACCGTGCCGTCCCGTGTCATCACGACGGCCGGGATCGCGGCGGTGGAGATCCGCATCTGGCCGGTTGCGGGGTCGATCTGCGCATCCCCCGGCCGCGCCATGTCCGGCGCGCCGAGGTAGCCGGTCCTGATGCCATTGAAGCAGGTGAGCCACTGCCCGTCCTGCGTCTGCAGCCGGCCGCGCACCACGTACTCGGTGGGGCCGGCCATCTTCTTCAGCGTGTCGAGCAGGCCGGCGGCGGTGGCGGCCCCAGTCGTCGCGACGAGCACCGCGCACAGCGCAGCTCTCCGGCAGTCCATCCTTCGCATGCGCCCTCCCTGGCCCGATGTGGTGGTGGCCCATGCTAAGGCCGCTGCCCGCGCGACGCACGGCGTGCGGGCAGCGAAATCCGGTAAGAGTACCGATCAGGTGTGGCGCTGGAACCCGACGCCCGCGTAGTCCCGGGCGACGAGATCCTCGCAGGCGCGACGATAGGTGCCGACCCCGTCGGCATAGGGCGAGAACTGGCACCGCTTGCCCGGGATGTTCGTCCCCGTGTACCACGAGGCGACGTGCGGATAGCGCGTCGCGTGGTCGACTTCGTGCACCGACT
>JBFWUN010000011.1:11007-101311 GCA_050247235.1 Gammaproteobacteria bacterium | reverse complement strand
TTGGCCTTGACCACCTCGCCAGGCGGCGAGCGCCAATGCGACCTTTTCTTCCGCGAGGGGGATCAGGACGTCGTTCAGACGAGTCGCCGAGCGCCGGAGACGCTCGTATTCGGCAAAGTCGCCTTCGAGCATGGCCTGATGTTCGCGCAAACTCGTTTCCCGTTCGGCATCGAGGGCTTTGCGCCGTGCAACTTCGGCTGCAATCCGCGGGTTCTGACGCGACTCCGCGAAGAGTGGCAGATCGATGCTGATCTGCAACATCACCATGTCGCTGAATTGCGACCCGCGATGCTGATACGAAAACTCGAGCGCCCAGTCGGGATGCTTGTCGGCGGCGGCTTCGGCAACCTGCGCGTCGAGCACCCGCGACTCTGAATCGAACGCAACCAGTTCCGGGTGTTGATGCAGGCGGTGAGCCAGGGAATCCTGATCCAACGCCAGTTCAGGGATATCTCCTGACAGCGGGAGTTCGGCGGCAGAACCTATCCACTGCCGCAGGGCGGCAACTTCACGCGCCCGACGCGCCCCCAAGCGATCCCGGCGTTCCTCGATCATTGCTGCTTCCTGCGCTGGCATCACCAGATCGGTAGCTGACCCCTTGCCACCCGCATAAGCGGCACGCACTGATTTCGCGAAGAGCTCATTCTCGGCCGACAACTGGTCGAGGAGTGCAAGTTGCTGTTCGATGCTGTGACGTGCTATCCACCCGACTGCCGCTTCGCGCAGCACCAACTGACGCGCGATCTGCGACCTGGCCTCCATGACCGTGACTTTCGCGAGCGCGCGGTCGATACGGGCTTTGCGCTTGCTGTGATTCGGGAACTCCTGCATGAGTCCGACCCGCTCCATCGTCATGAAATCCCGCGTCAGGCTGAACTGATCCGGGCCTTCAATCGGAAGATTTTCGACGCCGACCGCGAGCCGGGGGTCGGGCAGCTCGCCGGCTGGAATTGCCGCCTGTCTGGCGGCATCGATTTCCGACGCGCGCGCACTCAGCACCGGCGCCTGTGTGACGGCAAGTGCCAGCGCGTCGTTGAACGTCAGTGACTCGCCGTGGGAGAGCAGAGGATGCAGGCAGACAAGCAACGTCGCTACAGACCAAATGGGTGACGGTCTTCCTGCAAACAGGACATGCGAGATTGTATTCATGGGCTGACTCCGTTTGAGACACAGCACCGCAGGGCGGACGCGTGTGTGCACAACCCCGCCCGGGGTGGGCGGACCACCCGGGCGAGACGAGAGAACGACGGGTCAGGAAAAAGTCGGAGGGCGCCAGACGCCGTTTACAGGGGATGGAGGCGGTTCGAGGTTTATCCCGACGGAGAGCGGAGGGTGACACACGGGTGTGCCAAGGTTGACCGTCAACGACACCATTGCAGGGCAGCCGGACTGGCACTGCGTGCCAGCCTTGCAGAAGTCGCTTCGCGGCGCGCCTGCATCTTGCTGCTGCTTCTTGCAGCAGTCGTCGTTATGAACCTCGGATCCGGCCTGTGACGTGAAATGCCCATCCCGCATCGGACACGGGGACTCAAACGCATAGCGGGCAGCGAATCCCTGGAGTGGAATCGTGAGGCATAACATCAGTGCGAGTAAAAGTCGCATGACCTCACTTTAGGTTAAATGCGCTCTAAACGAAAGGTCGATATCAAGGAGGAGGCCCGCAGATGCTGAAATGCAAACACCTCAAGACGCGCATTGGCTTGTCGGCTTCGATGGACATTCCGATGAATACCGGTACGCTCATTGTGGCTTCATCGGTGTGTTCGCCCCGTCAATCGCCGGCGGTCAGGTGATGCTCCAGTCGGCCGCCGGCGACGGGCCGGTCCTGTGCGGGAACGAGCACAGAAAAGTGAGACGCGCGCCCACCGAGACTGAGCACGGCAGGGCGATAGGGTACGGCGAAATTTGCGAACTCACGGCCGTCTATGTCATCGAGATAGAGATGTACGTGCCCCCGCAGCGAACGCACGGTGCGGGGTGCGGTACGGCGGATACTGCCTTCCAGCAACATTCCCGCAGCCTGCTCACTCAGGGTGGCGCGCATCCACACAAACGGACTGTCTCTGAGCTTGAGTGACGTGGCATTTACTCCACCAGTCAACAACGAGGCGGCAACCAGTACCAACGGGCGTGATGCTTTCATCGTAGAACTCCTTGATTGGCAATGTGAGATTTGCGTTCGACGGGCTTCCTTTCTTCGCCGACTAGCATCCAGCGCCGCGCAACAGCGTGATAGAGCGCCGGAAGCACCAGCAAAGTCAGCAGGGTCGAAGACAAGATGCCACCGATGACTACGGTCGCAAGCGGACGCTGTACCTCCGCACCGGTGCCGACGGCAATGGCCATGGGTACGAAGCCGAGCGAGGCGACAAGTGCGGTCATCAGCACCGGCCGCAGCCGGCGCATCGCGCCTTCCCGCACGGCGTCCAGCAAGTCGCGGCCGTCAGCGCGTAAATCGTTGATGCACGAAACCATGACCAGTCCGTTCAGTACCGCCACACCGGACAGTGCAATGAACCCGACCGCCGCCGACAACGAGAGAGGGATGCCGCGCAGCCACAGTGCGGCGATACCGCCGGTGAGTGCGAACGGAATGCCGGTGAACACCAGCAGGCCGTCGCGCACATTATTGAACGTGGTGAAGAGCAGGATGAAGACCAGCATTAGCGACATCGGAATGACGATCTGGAGGCGCGCCACCGCCGACTGCAGCTGCTCGAAGGTGCCACCCCAATCTAGCCAATAGCCCGCTGGCAGTGACAGTGCAGCAACGTCGCGATCGGCTTCCGCCACGAAGCTGCCGATGTCACGACCACGGACGTTCGCGGTGACGACCACGCGCCGCTTGCCGTTTTCGCGGCTCACCTGGTTCGGTCCGATGGCGTTGTCGATCCGCGCGACATCGCCGAGGCGAATGAAGCCTTGGCCGCCAGGCAGTGCCAGCGGCAGGCGCCGCAGTGCGTCGAGATCGGTGCGCAAGCTGTCGTCCAACCGGACCACGATGTCAAAACGACGATCGCCTTCGAACAGCTGCCCGGCCCGCGCTCCCCCCAATGCCGTCGTCAGGACGTCCTGCGCGTCCCCGGTACCGAGTCCGAAGCGTGCAAGCTGTTCCCGATCGAGCGACACGGTCAGGGTCGGCAGACCGGTAGTCTGCTCGACCTTGACGTCGGCAGCACCGGGGATACGTTCCAGTACTTCGCTCACTTCGCCAGCGACGCGTTCGAGCGTCGCCATGTCATCGCCGAATACCTTGACCGCAACGTCGCTGCGTACACCGGAGATCAGTTCGTTGAAGCGCATCTGAATGGGCTGGGTAAATTCGTAGTTATTACCCGGAATCTCCTTTACGGCCGCTTCGAGCGCACGGACCAGGTCTTCACGTGGGCGTTTGGGGTCGGGCCACTCCGCGCGTGGCTTCAACATCACGAAGTTGTCAGCGACGTTAGGTGGCATGGGATCAGTCGCGATCTCCGCGGTGCCGATCTTGGAGAACACCCGATCCACTTCCGAGAAGCGCTCTATCCGATCCTCCAATATGCGCTGCATGGCGACTGCCTCTGACAGGCTGGTGCCAGGGATGCGTAACGCGTGGAGCGCGATGTCACCTTCATCTAGATTGGGCACGAACTCGGCGCCGAGACGACTCGCCATTGCCCCCGACACTGCAATGAGCGTCGCGGCGGCGACAAAGACCACGGTCTTGTTGTCGAGCGAGCGCCGCAGCAGGGGCAGATAGACCGCGGTGGCGAGACGCATCACGCGGCCGTCCTTTTCCGCCACCGGCCCGGTGACGAATACCGCCACGGCGGCAGGCACGAAGGTCAACGACAGGAGCATTGCGCCCGCCAGCGCGATGACCACGGTGAACGCCATGGGATGGAACATTTTGCCCTCGACGCCGCCGAGGGCGAAGATGGGCAAGTAGACCACCATGATAATGATTTGGCCGAATACCAGCGCCCGCCGAGATTCGCGTGTCGCCGCGCCGACGGCGCGCAGTCGTTCGTCGAGTTGCAGTGGGCGGCCGGCTGCCTGCTGCATATGAGCCAGACGACGTATGCAGCTCTCCACGATCACCACCGCACCGTCGACGATGATGCCGAAGTCGAGTGCGCCGAGACTCATCAGGTTCGCACTGACCTGGTTGCTTACCATGCCGGTGAAGGTGATGAGCATGGACAACGGGATGACGGCCGCGGTAATGGCGGCGGCGCGGAGGTTCCCGAGGAACAGGAACAGCACTACCACAACCAGCACCGCGCCCTCGGTGAGGTTCTTGCGTACCGTACTGATGGCTCTGTCGACCAGAATCGTGCGGTCGTAGACGGTCTTGGCGACCACGCCAGGCGGCAGGCTGCGGTTGACCTCGGCGAGGCGCTTGTCGACCGCACGCGATACCTGCCGGCTGTTCTCGCCGATGAGCATGAACACCGTGCCCAGCACCACTTCCTGGCCGTTCTCGGTCGCCGCGCCCGTGCGCAGTTCCTGGCCCAGCCTGACGTCGGCGATGTCCTTCACGCGGATCGCAAGGCCATGCTCGTGCTTGACCAGCAAGTCGGCGATCTCTGCGGGAGTCTTGACCTGAGCGGGTACGCGCACCAGATACTGTTCGCCACTGCGCTCAATGTAGCCCGCGCCGACATTGGCGTTATTGCGCTCGAGGGCGCGGATCAAGTCGTCGAGTGTGAGACCGTAGGCGAGCAACTTGTCAGGCCAGGGCGCAACCTGGTACTCCTTGGCGAACCCGCCGATGGTGTTGATCTCCGTTACTCCCGGTACGGTGCGCATCTGCGGCTTGATTATCCAATCCTGGATCTCGCGCAGATCGGTGGGCGAATATGGCGAACCGTCTGACCTGCGTGCGCCATGTGCGGCTTCGACGGTCCACATGTAGATCTCGCCGAGGCCGGTGGCGATGGGACCCATGACCGGTGTGAGGGCGGCAGGCAAGCGGTTCTTGGCTTCTGACAGCCTTTCGTTCACGACCTGGCGGGCAAAGTAGATGTCGGTACCGTCCTCGAATACAACGGTGACCTGCGACAGCCCGTAGCGGGATAAGGAACGGGTCGAGTCCAGGCGCGGCAGACCGGCCAGCACCGACTCCAGTGGAAAGGTAACGCGCTGCTCCACTTCCAACGGTGAATAGCCGGGTGCCTCAGTATTGATCTGCACCTGCACATTGGTGATGTCCGGCACCGCGTCGATGGGGAGGTGCTGGTAGCTGTACACGCCGAGTACTGCGACACCGAGCGTTGTGACGAGCACCAACCAGCGATGGGATAGACAGAATCTGAGCAGCGTATCAAACATGGCGACCCATCCTCTGTTCAGTGATCGTGGCTCGCACCGGCCTTGCCGATGTCCGCCTTGATGATATAGCTGTTGACTCCGGCGTACTGCTCGCCGGCCTGTAACCCCGACAACACCTCGACCCAGGCACCATCGTCGGCACCCAGTGCCAGCGGACGGGCTTCGAACAAGTCTCCATAACGCCCGAACACCACCTGCCAGTCGCGTAACGTCTGCAGGCCGCTGCGTGCCACCGCCACCGCGACCTCACGTGCACTTGTCTCGACTTCCAGAGTGACTGGCAGACCCGGACGCCAGCGTTGACCGGGATTTACCAAGACCGCGCGTACCGTGACAGAGCGATCGCTCTCTCCGAGCAGCGCGCTCACATAGGACAGCCTGCTCTCCACAGCCATGTTCTGACTGGGCGAGCGCACGCGTGTCAGTTGCTCCGGGGCGACGCGCCCGATGTCTCGTGCGCCGACTTTGGCTTCCGCCCATACTGTGCTGAGATCGGCCAGCGAGAACAGCGGAGACGCCGGTGTCACGGTCTCGCCCACCGCCAGGTGCTTGTCGATCACCGTACCATCAGTCAGCGCACGCAGTGCGAATTGCGCCGGGTTATCTGCGCCGCGCAGCGGCAGCCCCAGGGCCTCCAGCTGCTGACGCGCACTTGTGACGTCGATCTCAGCAGCGCGCTGGTCATGGGCAGCCTTCAAGTAGTCCTGTTTGGGCGTGATGCCCTCGCGCCATAACTTCTCCTCGCGCTCGGCCGCCTGGCGCGCGAGGGCGAGCCGCGCCCCTGCCGCAACGTAGGTGTTGCGCAATTGGGCCAGGGTCTGGCTCGACACGACGGCCAGCACCTGGTCGCGCTGCACGTGATCGCCAGCGTTGGCGTGCACGCTCACGGCGATCCCATCCAGCGGTGAGACCACGTGTACCAGACGGTCACGATTGAGATGAATTTCACCCGGTAGACGGAGGGTGTCCGCGATGCGCCGCGGGCCCGCGGTCAGTACCTCGATGCCGGCACGTTCGACTGCCGCCTGGGGCATGCGTACGCGTGCTTCTTCCTGGGTGTAGGCGAAGTTATACGTTCGGCTGCGGCTGGCCGCGCGGATCGCGACTTCAAAGGAGTGCGGTTCGACGATTTCAGCAAGACCGCGCTGGTACTCGTCAACTGCCTCGAAGGCGATGACCTGCGGGGACTGGCCAAGGCGGCGTAGCGTCACCTCGACTGTGAATTCCGAGGGCGACAGAGGCTGGCCACCGGCGCTCGCATAGAAGCGGAATTCCGGTGGTATGCCCGTTTCGTAGATGGTCGCTTCGAGCGCGAAATCATCCTGGACAAAAAGCCGGCCGCCACGGGGGCCGCGCGTCGATGCCACATCATGATCGTCGTGCGCGCCGGACGCAGACGCGTCGCCATGTTCGTCGTGGCCGCCTTCTTCGGCCGGAGCTGCGCGCTGCGGTGTGTGCAGGACGCTGACGCCGGCGACGGCGCCGAGCACGACGATGGCGAGCACCCAAAGGGATTGCTTGTATTTCATGGTTGCATGGTCTCCGGAGCATCCGCGAGGCGTTCGTTGCCAAGCACGCGGCTTATGTCTGAAATGGCCGACTGCGCCTCGAGGCGGGCGTCGATGAGTTGGGTGCGGGCGGCCAGCAGGACGCGGCGTGCATCGATGAGATCGATGAGACCGAACTTGCCCAGCTTGAAGCCACGACTGGTGGCTGCCAACGTGGTCTCGGCTGCCGGTACGATGGTGTCCGCGATGCGCGTCGCGGCCTGCGCCGCGGTCTCGTAACGCTGATAGGCGTCGTCGAGATCGCGCGCGAGCCCGATCTCCACCGCCCGCTCGAGGGCCGCGGCTTGTTCTACTGCCCCCTGGGCACGCGCCAGGTTACCTTGGTTGCGATTGCTGAATGGCAAGGGGATCGAGACCGACAGCATGCCGGCCGGCTCGTGCACCTCAGATAGGTAGCGCACGCCGGCACTCAACGTGAGGTCGCCATACTGATGGCTGGACTCGACGTCCGTCTGCGCCGCGCGCCGGGCGGTTTCGAGGCCCGCGGTCGCCAACGCAGGCGCGTGGCGCAATGCGTCTTCGAGCACCGACTGCGGCGGAAGTACGGGCAGACTGGCGAGGGAACCTGCAACCGTGACCGGTCTCGCGGCGTCGCCCAGAAGTGCGGCAAGGCGACGCCGGTGGCGGGCCAGCGCGGCGCGCGTGCGCGCCTCCTCGAGCGAGGCGTTGGTCAATTCGATGGTCGCCCGCGTGGCGGCCACCTCCGGCAACCGGCCAGCTTCAATCTGGCGCCGAACACTGCCGGTATCCTGGCGTGCCAGGACCAGCGTTTCGGCAGCGAGTTCGACGCGCGCCTGTGCCGCGAGTAGTTCGAAGAACGCCCGGCGCAGTTCCGCGCGCAGTTCCGCGCGCTTCTGGGCGATGAGGCCACCTGCTAGATCACGCTGGCGCCCGGCGAGGGCCATCCGCGCGGCGCGTTTGCCACCCAGCTCGATGGTCTGCGCGACGGCCACGGTTTCCTCCCGCGCCGTAGCGCCCAGATAGTCGCTCGTCATCTGCAACTGCGGGTTTGGCCACAAGGCAGCCTGGGCTTCATCGCCCGCGGCCATCATGTCCTCCGCCGCGACCGCGGCAAGCTCCGGATTCGCTTCCTGCACTTCCTGCCACAGGGCGGCGAAGGTCAGCGGCGTTGGAATTTGCGGTTGCGGCTCAGCCGCGATCACCGCATGCGCTGCGGCGAACAGTGCCAGAGCGACCGCATTGCAGCCTCTGGCCCAGAAAATAGACGATCGCATCGTTCACCCCGAGATTGATTTCGGGTGGAAGTCGGCGACGTACGGAGGCAATCACGCGCACCTGAGTGCGCGCACAGCGATGCGCGCGCGTACGACGCTCCCGGCTCAGGCCGGTGAGCGCCAGCTGGGGCGGTCGATACCCTGGGACGGGACGTCAGAGATTCGATTGATAGGGATCGGCCAGGAGAAGGCGTCGGTCGCAACCGTCACCGCTACCTGGTACGGGGGCAAAGCAAAGGGGCTGTGAGCAAAGCAGCTGTGATGGTGATCGCGCTCCGACTCTACAGGTGGGGAGTGATCCTCATCGTGCAGACCGTCGCAATGCAAGTCAGTATTCAGCGAGGCGTCCGGGAGGGTCGCCTGGTGCGGCTCGTGCGAATGCAGCCACTCGCCGATGGCCCAGCATGACTGGGCAACGATGGCGATGACGAGCACCAAAACCAAGCGGCGAATATGCATAGCCCGATTATCGGCAAGCCAGTTCATTTCTTCAACCAGCAAGCACTGGGGACGAATACAGCCCATGAATTCAGCCGGCCGGCCTGGCTTTTGCAGGTACGCCAACTTGCTTTCTTGACGTGATATGGCATAGAACGCTCGCAGGAGGACCTACACCCGATGCCAGGGAATCCACTGTGTTCTGCGTGCGCTTCCCACTCCGCGCGACGATGACGACGTATCGCAGCGTGACTCAGTCGACCACCTCTCGGTAATCTCTCGGCTCGTAGGGCGCGAAGACTTCCTTGAACGGCGCCAGCCAACCCTTCTTGCGCAGCGGGGAGACGCGCAAATCCACGAGCAGGTCGTCATGATAGTGGAGCATGTGAAGCAACAGGCGCGCCGCTCGCCCTCGGCTGAATGGCATGCTCTGCCGTTTCCAGGCTCGCTGTAAAGCAATGTCCTCCTGCATCGACTCCTTCGCCGGTAACACGTGCTTACCGTCCAGTACATCGGCCAACCACCTGGCCTGAAGGCTGTAGGTCAATACGCTCGCGATGGTCGAGGCGTAACCAACGAAGGCCAAGCCTTCGATTCGTGGATGGAGCATCTGGCGATAGAGGTAAAGACCGTCGTCCGCGAATTCGAGCGCATCGCGCAGATATTCCTCAAGATAACCGTAGTCCGTCTCCCAGCCCGTCGCTAGAATAACCACGTCGATCTCGCGGACCTCACCGCTTTTCAACACGACTTGGCGGCCATTGAATCCGGCGATTTCGGTCATTAACGGCTCGATCGCGCCGTTACGGATGCCACCATAGAATGCCGGGCGGGGAAGCATGACTGCCTCGCCGAACGCATCGAATTCAATAGGAAGGCGTGGGATGAGGCTCAGGCGCGTATTCCCACGTGAGCCAAGACCAAACTGCGCGATGAGGAGCAGTTCGACCAGCCTCCACCAGAACCACACCAAGGGCTTGCCCAGCGTATGAAGAGAACGCTCCAGCGTTGAGGGTCGGTAGTAGGGGGGGATTAGCGCGCTCGTCAGGCGATTCAGCATTGCCCATTTGAATGGCAGGATTTCCAGGAGCTTCGGCGGCACCGGCCAGTGAACCTCTCGAAAGATCAGACAGGTTTTGGACGCAACCGCGGCCGATTCGAGCGCCGCGTCGGTCGCACTCTTGCCAAATCCGACTACGGCAACCCGCTTATTCGCGAGCTGCTCGCGATCTGTCAGCGCCGAAACGTGAATGATCTGACCTTCGAAGTCTTCCTGCCCGGGGAACGATGGCATGTGGGGCTTGTTGGAAAACAGTCCGGTGCATACAACGACGAAATCAAAGTGTTCCTCTCGCGTTCCGTCGTGTTCGACAGTCAGCACCCAATCGGCATCGTTCGGCGCTTTCCGCACGTTCACGATAGAAGTGCCAAAACGAATGTTGGGCCACACCTCGAACTGCCGCGCGTATCGCTCTAGATACTGCTGAACCTGTTCGCCGGGCGTGAAATCGGGGGTATCCGGCAGATGCGGAAAGTCGGGATACTCGTAGAGTTCGCGCTGGACCTGGAGACCGAAATTCGAATACCCAGCAGCCCACACGCCGCCTAAGGTCTGGCCTCGCTCGAACACGGTGCACGAATAACCTCGGGCAAGCAGCGTCTTGGCGGTCGTGAGACCAGCGGCTCCCGCGCCGATGATGGCGATCGTCTTTACGGTTCGCATATCGACCGCTCAGCGCCAGCTCGTCGGAGACCAGCTGCGCCATAGGTGATGTGCGCCAAACGCTCCACACGCTATCAGCCACAGATAAAGAACATACGACCCGAACATCGTCCACAGGAGCAGTGTCCAGAGTCCATAGTAGAGGGCTGCCCCTATTCCTGACAGTGAGAAGCCTGGAGACGCGAAGTCGGAACGTACTGCAAGCCGCCGAGCAAGCCCGGCCGCATGCACAAGCCCTATGGCCGCCCCAAACGCGCTACCAATGAGGATCGCGGTATTCATTTTCGAACCCTTCTGCTGCCCGGACTAGCGTTACGGCGATTACGCTTTGACGGCAATGATCTCGAGGTATTCCGCCTCAATAGCGGTTCCGCCGTCCTGCGCGGTGTTGTGCTCGCGCCAGTGGTTCTCGAGGTCACGCCGCAGCGCGGACTGTTTCTCTGGCTCGGATTCCAACGTCGCGAAGGCGCGATTCGTCGGTCCATAGTATGTCCGAAAGAACTCGACTACCTCCGCCGGCGCAAAGGGATACCGGACCGGGTACATTCGTTTCGTGAGGCGAAGTTCCGTCACGCCATCGCGGAAGCGTTCTCGCACTGTCTCGTCGTCGCCCCACAGAACCGGCGAGGGCATACCGACCGGCGGAGGCACGTAGGTGCTGTTGATCTTGAACATCCGGCCCAGGAATCCGCCCGGCGTCCAATTGCCCATGATGATCCGACCGCCCGGCCGACAGACACGCACCAGTTCGGAGGCGACTTGCGCAGGACGTGGCGCGAACATCGCGCCGATAAGGCTGAAGACTACGTCGAAGGAGTCGTCGGCGAAACCAAGCGCTTCGACATCCCCCTCTTCGAATCGAACTTTGAGCCCTTCGGATTCTGCACGCGCTCTCGCCTGTTCGATCAAGTTAGTGGCGATGTCGATGCCGACGACGGAAGCGCCAAGTCGCGTTGCCGGCAGTGAAAGCTGTCCCGCCCCACAGGCGACGTCGAGCACCTGGTCGCCCGATCGTAGCCCCATTCCGTTCAGGAACTGCAGCGCCCCGGGCTCCAAATACTGGGCAAAATGACCGTAATCGCCCGCCATCCACATGGACTTGAGGCGGGATTTGAGCGTATCGATGTCGGGAATGGATGTCATCTGTTCTTCCTTTGTGTTTGCGGCAACCATTGGGTGCGTGGGACCTCTTGCCTCCTTAACAGACAGCCACCGGCAGGTGATTGGCTGTCCATTCCTTCATCCCGCCACGGAGAAGGATGAGATCTTCGAATCCCGCGTCACGCAGATACTGGATCGCTTGTGTGGACCGCTTGTCGGAAAGACACACCACGACCACCTTTCGTTTCCGGTATGCGTTCAGTTCCTGCAGGCGATCCACGAGCGACGGAAGTGGAAAATTGATGGCGTTTTCGATATGACCGAGCGGACTGCTGAATTCGTCCGGGTTCCGCACGTCGATGACCACCAGATCTTTACTGCCCAACCTTCGATTGAGTTCCATCGCATCGATTGCGTTGATTTCAGAGACCGACGGGGGGACCTTCCGGAACCTCTTGATGAACATGGAAAGCAGGCTCATGAGACTGATTACCCCTATGATGATTAATGCGGTGCGGATAGGGCCGACCCGGCCGGCTGCGGCTTCTTTTCCCAGATGTCCGAGATAGCTGTAGGCGAGCGCGCCGGGCAGCATGAAGGCAAAGCTTGCCCAGACATAGTGGACAAGCCTTATTGGAGTCAGGCCCAGCGCATAGTTGAGCGCGTTGAACGGAAGTATCGGGACGAGCCGAACCAGGCCGACGAATTTCCATCCCTCGGATTCGATCCCGTCCATCAGGGTCGGTAGCTTGGCCTGAAGCCGAGCCGCAGCCCAACCCGAGGCGACGTACCGCGCGAGTAGAAACGCAAATGTGGCGCCGATGGTCGCGCCGGTCAGGCTGAGTAGCGCACCCGGAATGGTTCCGAATATTGCCCCGCCGGCGAGCGTCAGCAATCCTCCTGGTAGGAACAGGACGGTCGCCACGACGTACAAGCCGACGAACAGCAACGGGGACGCTTGACCGAATCCGCGCAGCCACGCGACGGTGGCGTCCGAATCGATGCCATCCTGGCGCGTAAGGGTGAAGGCTGCAGCTATACCCACGACCAGCAGGGACATTATCCCTACGCGCGCCACGACAGACCTGGTCACGAAGGTGCTTTCGGCATGGAAGTTGGCGATCGCCGATTGATCGCGTACTCATCGACCGAACCAACGAAAGGAAGCCACAACATGCCGGCGAGTCGGTCGACTTCGTGCGGATCGCGAAAATTCGTCAACCCGATCGTCATCTCGGTATGGCCCTTCGCTGGCTGCGCGCGGTAGGTGCCGAATATCCGATCCCACACGGACAGGCTGAAACCGAAATTTCTATTGGTTTCGTTCGGCAGCACTGAATGATGTACCCGGTGCATGTCGGGCGTCACAATGAACCAGCGCACCACACGCTCCAGCGTGGAAGGGATATGAACGTTTGCATGATTGAACATCGCAGTCGCGTTGAGCACCACCTCGAATATCAGCACGGCAAGCGCCGGCGGACCGACCGCCAGGATTACAGAGAACTTGATCGCCATCGACAGGAATATCTCGATCGGATGGAATCGGGCGCCGGTCGTTACGTCGAAATCGAGGTCGGCGTGGTGGACGCGATGTAAGCGCCAGAGTGCCGGAACCGCATGAAACAACACATGTTGAAAATAGATCGCGAGATCGAGGACGACAATACCGATGAGAACGCGGAGAATTTCCGGCAGTATGACTTGCTGCAGCACCCCCCAGCCTTGGTCTGTCGCATGCAACGCCAGTCCGGTCGCGGCGACCGGAAAGATAAAGCGAAGGGCGATGGTGTTTAGTGCCACCAAGGCTAGGTTGTTGGTCCAGCGAACTGACTTTGTCACCGTGAGGGTGCGGCGGGGCGCGACGAGCTCCCAGATGGCCATGAGCGCGAATACGCCAATAAAGGCACTCATGCGGATAGCGGGTTCGTGCGCAAGAACATTCAATGCGATACGCTCCTATGCAAAATTCGAATTGGCTGCAGTATTATTCAACATATTTATTGATTAGATTATTACCGATGTCAAGCAGCGGATTTAAGAAGCGGCTATTTGAACAGTTCGCACGCGTGGGTAAGGCGGTGAGTAGCGCGCACCGGCTCGAAATCCTAGAGTTACTTGCACAGAGCGAACGCACTGTGGACGCGTTGGCGCAGCTTACGAGTCTACCAATCGCCAACGTTTCTCAGCATTTGCAGTATCTGCGTAAGGCTTCATTGGTCAGTGCGCGAAAATCTGGCCTTTATGTGCATTACAGTCTCGCGACGCCTTTGGTGGGCGAATTGCTGTCTGCCGTACAGAAGGTCGCTGAACGCCAACTTGGCGAGGTGGACGAGTTGATTCGCGCATACCTCACGAGCAAGGACGAGTTAGAGCCGGTGTCGCGCATCGGCCTTCTCGAGCGGGTCCGCGAGGGCCTCGTGATGGTATTGGATGTCCGCCCCCTCGAAGAGTATGCGGCGGGCCACGTACCGGGAGCGATCAACGTTCCGCTGAAGGATCTCCCGAAGCGATTGCGGGAATTCAAGAGAAGTCGAGAGATCGTAGCCTACTGCCGCGGCCCTTACTGCATCCTCGCATTCGAGGCCGTTGCCCAGCTTCGCGCTAAAGGCTTCAAGGTGCGACGCCTTGAGGATGGATTTCCGGAATGGAAAAACGCCAATCTCCCAGTAGCTACTGGATGACTGGCCAAAGGAATAGTCGAGGGCGATCGTGGTGAGTTCGGGAACCTATCTTTTATTAGCCGGTTGAGGCGCCGCGTTGATTTCAAAGCATCAATTGACGGGCGCAGTCCGCGGCGGTTCCTCGCATTACGCTTGAGCGATATCATTGAGAGCATGAAGTGACGAAGAAACCAAACGCGGTAGCGCCTCGCTGTCCAACTCACCCGGGTAAAATCCTCCGGGAAGATGTGCTGCCGTCGTTGAATATCACGGTAACTGACGCGGCAAAGGAACTGGGGATCGCACGCCAGACGTTGCATCGTGTGATGACGGGTGAAATGGCGATAAGCCCGGCAATGGCATTGCGCTTGGGTCGCTGGTGCGGGAACGGTCCTGGGCTATGGCTGCGGATGCAGATTGCCTATGATCTGTGGCACGCAGAACGCGCGATGGGAGATTCCCTGGTTGAGATCCCCTCGCATGTCGCAGCCTGATTCCGTCCAGTTTCTTGGCACAAATTTGTCACACTGCGAACGCGATTCAGCGATATCAAGAGTGATTGGCCGTGATGTTATGTAGCTGTTTTTATTTATATTCTTATGTAAGTACTTGAACCAAAAAGGGTGTGAAAGCGCGTTCACACGGCAGGGGTCGTAGGTTCGATCCCTACATCGCCCACCAATCATTCCGTTCCGCGTGAACCGCCAGTCGATGTCGCGCGTACCTGCTGCCGCCCACCCGAGCGGCTTTGATCGAAGATTCCCGCCGTGACGCGACGGTTTCATCCCCACGTCACGTCTGGTCGGTGTGCGGAAGTCGGTGAGGCACCGTCAACTCGGCGAATGACCCGCCGAGGCTCGCGCGCCTGCAGTCGTGCCCCGCTCAACGCTGTGAACGCGCACCCAGCAACCGCCGGCGGAATTCACGGATCACCGGCAGCTGCTCGATCCACGGCGACGCGTCCGAGCGGCTCGGGTCGTTGGGGTTGACTGCGCCGACGAAGCCCTCGGGGATCTGGCTGTAAAGCGTCGGCGGATCCACGGTGTCGTCGATGAAGTGATACTCGTAGGCCGGCACGCACAGGTTCTCGTCGATCGCGACGTCCACGGTGCGCACGCCGTAACTCGACAGCTCGGTGGTGAGCGCCTGCGGCGGGACGATCCACGCATTGGTCGGGCCGGCGAAGAACAGGTACTGGATGCGACGGTTGCGCGACAACACGCGGAAGCGCTGCACTTCGCCGCCGTACAGGCCGCTGGTCGAGTGCGCGTGTTCGACAACGCCCCGACGGAAGTCGGGCTCGTAGCCGGGTGTGAACACGAGCGAGCCGGGATCCTTGGCCCTGCGGAAGCGCGCGATACGTCTGCCGCCGTGTACCAGGTTGCGGCGATCGGTTTGCGCGCGGCGACGTGGCTCGACAAAGTCGCGATACGGCTGGATGCGGCTGGCCGGCGCGTGTCGCAGCACCTGCAGGAGGACCTTGTCGTCGGCACGTCGGTTACCTATGCGACGGCCCAGTGCTTCGAGCGCAGTCTGCATCTCGAGCGGCAGGTCAGTGGTCGCCTCGACCGAGAAGATCATCCACTCGCCGTCGACGCGCGTTTCGGTGATGTCGCCTTTGCCGATCCAGATCCCGTTGTCGTCCACTGCGATATGCGAGGCGCAGCGCCATACCAGTGATCCGTCCTTGTAGAAGATGCGCGGGTGGATCTGCATGCGCCCCGAGCGACCGCGGGGCTGCGCGACGTACGCGACGCAAAACTGCAGGTCGGGGTTCTGACGCACCGGCGTGAGATAGAAGCGCGTGTCGAAGAGTTCGAGCCTGAACGAGGGTGGCTGCGCGGCGAGGAAGGCTGCCGGGTTCGACCGGGCGGTGCCCGCGATACGAAGCTCGGCGCCCGCGTCGACGAGCCCATGCAGCTCGCGGCGCACGCGGGCGGTCGAGAGGTCCGAGGGTGCGACGCTCGGGACGATGCGCGTCGGGATCAGGGTCATGGTGCGCGGCATTGTAGCGGCGCCGGCGGCGGCGTGGCGTGGCTTTGCGCCAACGCGCGCCTTCGCAGGCAGTCATGGGTCGAACCTTGCTGCCGGTGGGCGCCGGGTGCAGTGACGTCCGGACAGGACGAGCGTGGTATGCGGGTATCCGGCCGTCGCCCCTCTCGCTTACGATGCCCGCCACAGGTTCCATGATCCCCGGGGAGGCAAGACATCATGCAGCGACGGACCCACCCCTCGTTCGTGCGCTATATCGACAAGAGCCGCGAGTACTACCGCGCACAGGGTTACGACAAGCCTTACGCCTGGGCGCACCACGCTGATGTCCCGTTCTGCGCGCTGCCCAGGCCGCTCGCCGAGTGCCGCGTCGGGCTTGGCACCACGGCGGATCGCGCGCCGCGCGAACAGGGTCGCAGCGCCAAGCTCTACGCCGAGCCCATCACGCGCACGGCGCCGCTGCACACGGAGATGTTCTGGGATCGCGACGCCACGCACACCGACGACCCCGAGTCTTTCCTGCCGCGTGCAAGCATGGCGAGACAGCGCGACCGCGGGCGCATCGCGAGCCTGAGCCCGCGCTTCTACGGCATGTCCACCGACTACAGCCAGCGGCAGACCATTGAGCACGATGCGCCGCAGATCGAAGCGTGGATGCGCGAGGACGGGGTCGACGCCGCCGTCCTCGTGGCGCTCTGACCCGTCTGCCACCAGACCGTGAGTCTGGTCGCACGGCATCTCGAGCGCCAGGGGATCCCCACGGTCGTGGTCGGCTCCGCGCGCGACATCGTGGAGGAGTGCGGTGTGCCGCGTTTCCTGTTCGTGGACTTTCCGCTCGGCAACCCCTGCGGCAGACCGTGGGATCGCGGCATGCAGGACGCGATCGCCGCGGCGGCGCTCGACCTGCTGGAGAAGGCGTACGCACCGCGCACCACGGTGCAGCGTCCGGAGATCTGGAACCCGGCGGACGATCTCACCTGGCGCGCCCGCTTCATGCGCGTGGACGAGACCAACCGCGAAGCACTGGCACGCGAAGGCGAAGCGCGGCGACGCGCGCAGGCTGCGGCGAAGCGCCCGCAGTCTGCCAGCTGAAGCCCGGGGTGTTGTTGAGGAACGGGCCGCCTGGCTCAGCCGGCGGACAGCGCGGCGGGCGCTTCTTCGGCCAGCACGGGAGACGACTCCCGCCCCAGCGGCCGGAACCGGAAGTTCTCGCGATATCGTGATGGCGTCATCCCCACGTAACGTTTGAACAGCGTGCGGAAGAACGCCGGGTCGCCGTACCCCACCTGGGTGGCCACCTGGTCCACGGACAGCTGGTCGGCTTCCAGCAGGCGGCGCGCGGCGTTCAGGCGGAGCTTCTGCAGGTAGACCTTCGGCGGATCACCGAACGTCTCCTGGAAGCGGCGGTAGAACGTGCGCCAGGACATGCCGAACTCGCGTGCGAGCGACTCGAAATGGATGGGCTCCTGGAAGCGGCCCAGGATGGAACGCTCCACCGCCGCCATAGCCCCTGGCTCGGCCGGGCGAGTGCGCAGCAGCGGCGGCGGCACGCGCTGGCGTACGCGCGGCAGATCGGCCAGGAACCATTGCGCGCACGCCAGCATCGTGTCGCGCCCGCACAGTCGTTCAACGAGGTGCAGCGTGAGGTCGATCGTCGCGCTTGCCCCGCAGCAGGAATAGAGGCCCTGGTCCTCCACCACCATGCGCTCGGCGGTCCACCGCACGGCGGGGAAGCGGCGGCGCACTTCGTCGATCAGACTCCAGTGCATCGCCACTGAGCGCCCGTCGAGCAGGCCGCCGTGCGCGAGCAGCGCCTGGCTGGGGCAGACCGTCGCGATCGGCACGCCGCGCGCAAGCTGACCGGCGAGCCAGTCCAGGATCCCGGCGTTGGCGGAGATCACTTCGTTCACGTCACACGGCATTCCTGCCAGGAACACGCAGTCCGCGGGCCGCGCGTCCGCGATCGAACTCACCGGGGTGATGGTCACGCAGCCGTCGCACGTGACGGCGGCCCCGTCGCGCGTGATCACGGACACCTCGAACGGCGGCGAATCCGGGAACTGGCGCGCGGCGAAGTCGAGGACTTCCAGCGGACCCGTGATCGTGGAGGCGTTGCCGCCAGCGAACGATACGAGCGCGAGATGCTGCGGGCGCGGGGATGGACGATGCATGCAGGTGATCTCCCGGGATCGACGGCTGCGCCGAGGATCGATGCGTGGCGAATCCACCATCGAAATATGTCACTTTCGCCAGCTTGTGTCGACGCGGGCTGGAGACGGAGCATGGTCACCACGCGCAGGTCATTCGCCTCCGCGCCACGCCGCATCGCCGAGGAGGCCACTCGATGTCCATCCAGCTGTACGACCTCGCCGGTGCCGATCCGCGCTTGCTGTTCAGCCCGTTCAGCTGGCGCGTGCGCATGGCGCTGCTGCACAAGGGCCTCGAGTTCGAGGTGGTGCCGTGGCGATTCTCGGCGCGCGAGGCAATCGCGGCGTCCGGGCATCCGTCCGTGCCGGTAATCCGCGACGGCGATACGTGGGTCGGCGACAGCTGGGAGATCGCGTGCTATCTCGATCGCCGTTACCCCGAGCGCCCGCGGCTGATGCCGCCCCCGTCCGGTACGGCACACGCGCGGCTGGTGGCGGCGCTGTGCGGGACCCTGATTTTTCCGGCCGCGGTGCAGATCGGCGTGTACCAGGCGTACCGGCTGCTCGATCCCCGCTGCCAGCCATACTTCCGCGAGAGTCGCGAAGCGATGTTCAACACGCGCCTGGAGGATCTGCACGCAGATGCATCGCGCGGCCCCCCGCAGCTCGCCGCCGCGCTGAAGCCGTTCGACGAGGTGCTGAACGTGGAGGAATACCTCGGCGGCCCGCACGCCACGTACGCGGACTTTCTGCTGTTCGGGATCCTGAAGTGGCTCGACATCGTCAGTGCCTACGCGCCGCTCGATCGCACCACGCCGAGCGGCCGCTGGTTCACCCGCCTCGAGCAGGACTATGGTGGGCATGCCGGCCAGGTGCCGCGCGCCCGCCAGGCCTGATCACCCACGCCAATGTCTCCATGGAGCTCGCGATGACAACGACCATGACTCCCCGCGAACAGGTATTGCTCGCCGCCACCACCGGTGCCGGCGCCAGTCCCAACTGGCTGACCAGCGACATGGTGGACGCGCTGCTCGGCGGCCACGGTATGCTGAACATCGCCGTGATCAACGCTGCCGAGGTGATCGTCCACGAACTGAAGCGCGGGATGGACAACAAGCTGCGCTTCGCGAACGCGGCCAGCCAACCGGTGGACGAGATCCTCGCCAAGGCCATCCGCGCGGCCGTGCAGGCGGGTGCCGCGCCCGCCAACGCCGCGCTGATCGCGGCGGTGCTGATGTATCTCACCGGCACCAAGGCGCAGGTCGGGATCCCGGCGGGCAACCGCAAGCTCGGCGCCAGCGCGCGCATGCTTGCCGGAGTCGATCGGTCCGGGGTGGCGGCCATTCCCACCTCCAAGAAGAACAACAAGGTCTCCGGCTTCGCCGCCGTGATGGCCATCCACCAGGCGATGATGGAAGGCAAGCTGTCCCCGGTGAGCGGCTACGACATGGCGGTCTCCGGCGGGCCGCTGATCGGGCATGGCCGCCTGGGCGAGGACATCATCTTCCCGGCGATGGCCGTCAACGGTGCGAGGGTCGGCACCAAGGCGATGATGGACTGCATGGCGGGCGCGGGCATGAAGCCGCAGGCGTTGAACGCCGCCGTGTTCGGCGCCGCTGCGATCCTCGAGATCATTCACCCGGATGCGGACATCGCGGAGGAATACGGCCCGCACGGCAAGGTCACCACCGCGTGGCTCGCCGGCAAGACGGCGGCGGAAACCGCCGGCCTGCCGCCCAAGCTGACGGTACGCATCACCGGTCAGGAATACGACACCGGCCAGGTCATCGGGGATCTCGGCCTCATCCTGAAGGACATCGGCGGGCCGTCGGTGATCGGCATCATGGCCGTGGACGAGATCATGGGCGTGTTCCAGGAAGGCATCGCCGGGTCGTCCGCCGGACCGGTCAACCCGCCGCTCGGCCACGTCTGCACGGATGCGGTGATCGCGATGAAGTGCCTGCTCGAGCCCGAGGCCACGCCGCAGTCGGTGGCCGCGCAGCTCCGCGCGCGGCGCTTCGCGTTCGCGTTCGATCCCGAGACTTCGATGATCGCGATGAATATCGTCGCCAAGAAAGCCCAGCAGCTGAAGGCGGGTGCCGTGACCAACGCGATGGTGCTGGCGTCCGAGCCGGTGCGCGCGAAGGCGCTCTACCGGCGCGCCGCGCAGGCCTACGACGACCTGTCGGCCGGCAAGTCGCTGGAGGACGTGGTGCGTGCACTGGACGCGGAACGCAAGGAGAACGTGGAGGCGCGGGTCAGCGCGTTCCTGTCCCGCATGACCGGCAAGCAGGTCGCGGTGCGGCTGACGCACATCGGTCCGGGCGCACGGCGCGGCAGCAAGCTCGCGCGCGAGTGGTTCGCGTTCGACGCCCATCTCGATGCCGAGATCACGATCGACGGCGTGACCACGCGCCTGGAGCGCTACTCCGATCAGATCATCCCGGACGTCGCGCTTGGCAAGCGGCCCGACATCGCGCCACTGGTGCCGATGGTGGTGCCGCTGGCGAGCGAAATCCTGCTGGCCTCCAACGTGATCATCAACGTCACGGTGCCGGCGGCGGTGGCCGCGGCGATGGGGAAGCATACGCCGGAAGAAGCGGGCGTCATCGCGCAGCGCGCGGGCTTCGTGTCCTCCGGCATCCCCGGCTCCAACGTCAACGCGGAAGCCGCCGCGCGGTTGGCGCTGGACATGATGAGCACCCCGTGAGCGAAGCACTCCGGCTGCTGATGGCGCAGGTGGACGATGTCCCGGGCGAACTGATGGGGGAGTTCATCACCCGCGCGGAGGCGCTCGGTGCGCGCAACGTGCAGGTCGTGCCCAGCCTGACCAAGAAGAACCGGCCCGCGTACCTCGTGTACCTGGACGTGCCGGCGGCGCTCGAAGCCGCGGCCGGGCGCCTGCTCGGCGCAGAACTCGGCTGCTGGGGGTACCGCGTGCTCGCGGCCGAGCATCGCCATTTCGACATCACGCGCCAGACCCTGGCGCTGACCGTGCAGCGCGGGGACGTCGCGCAGCGCGCGACCCTGCGGGTGAAGACGATCGCGGACGGCGCGGCGCGGCTGCGCGTGAAGGCGGAACATGACGACCTGGCCGCGATGTGCGGCGCATTGCGCGCCGCGGGTGTGGAACTGCCGCTCGCGGTGCTGAAGGCCGCGGTGGAAAGCCACCTGGCCACGGCGTCGCCGCTGCCGGACGCGCTCGATCTACACCTGTGACCCTGTTGACGGCATCATCCATACTCAACCTGGAGGACCTCGCCATGACCCGACGCCTGACCCGCTGGATCGCGCTTGCCGCGCCCGTCGCCGCCGCCACTGCGGCACACGCCCACGAGAACCTCGCGCTCGATGGCCCGTTGCACCGGGCACTGCACGTTATCGGCACCGAACGCCTGGTGGTGCTGGGCGGTACGGTGCTCGCGTGTGCGGTTGGATGGATTGTCCGGCGCGAAGTCCGCCGCCTGCGGATCGGGCGCACGCGCGACGAGGCTTGAGCGGGGACTGCGCGCGCATGCACCTGCACCTCGACGCGGTGGGCGGGATCGCCGGCGACATGTTCGTGGCCGCGCTGCTCGACCTGGCGCCGGAACTCGCCGAGGGCGCGTGCGCCGCGACACGCGCGGCGGGGCTCGATCCCGCGGTGAGCGTCGCGCTGGTGCCGCATGACGATGGCGTGCTCACCGGCAGGCGCTTCGTCGTGCAGGGACCTGGCGCGGATACGCAACGTCGCCGTGCGCAGCATCGGGGCGAGGGCGGGCACGCGCACGCACCCACGGACAACCCTCGGCATGCGCGCAGTCACGCTTCCCGAGTCGCGCATGCGCATGACCATGCCTACGCCCATGAACATGCCCATGAACATGAACACGATCACGCCGGCGAGCGCGACCACGACCACGCGACGCCCAGCGCAGGGGCACATGCGCATGTTCGCTGGGCCGAGCTGCGCGCGCAGCTTGCCGCGTCACCACTCGCGGTGCCGGTCCGTGAGCGCGTCATCGACATCTTCGCCGGGCTTGCGGACGCCGAGGCACGCGTGCACGGGCGGTCAGTGGAAGACGTCAGCTTCCACGAAGTCGGGGCGTGGGATTCGATCGCGGACATCGTCGCCGCTGCGTGGCTGATCGACGCCGTGGGAGCCACCAGCTGGTCCGTGGGCCCGTTGCCGCTCGGCAGCGGACGCGTGCGCACGGCGCATGGCCTGCTGCCGGTCCCGGCGCCGGCCACCGTGCTGCTGCTCCAGGGCCTGCCCTGCTTTGATGACGGCCAGCCCGGCGAGCGCATCACGCCCACCGGCGCGGCGATCCTGCGGCATCTCGCACCCCGGGCGGGCCTGGGCCACGCGCCGCGCGTGCTGGCGCGCGCGGGTCACGGGTTTGGCGCGCGCCGGCTGTCCGGGTTGTCCAACGTGCTCCGCGTGCTTGCGTTCGACGAGGCCGTTCCCGCGACAGGTATCGAGGTCGACCAGGTGACCACGCTCGCGTTCGAAGTGGACGATCAGACCCCCGAAGACCTCGCGCTCGGACTCGCGCGCCTGCGCGCGGAGCCCGGTGTGCTGGATGTCGTGCAGGGCAGCGTCACGGGCAAGCAGGGCCGGCAGGCGGCCGCGGTGCACGTGATCGCCGCACCGGCGGCAGACGAGGCGGTCGCCGCGGCATGTTTCCGGGAAACCACCACGCTCGGCGTGCGGATGGCGCAGGTCGAACGGCGCATCCTCTCGCGTGACGCATACACCGCGGCCGACGGCACCCGGGTCAAGCGCGCGCGGCGGCCCGGCGGCGTGACCGCCAAGGCAGAGCTCGCGGATCTCGCGCGCGCCGACGGCCATGCCGCCCGCGAGCGACAGCGGCGGCACGCCGAGCAGGCTGCGCTGGAGAGTGACGACTCCGGCACGGAGCGACGCGGATGAGCCTCGCGCACGCAGGGACCGGCACCATGTCAGACGTCAACACCGCCATCGCGCGGCTCACGGACATCCTGCGCGACTGCGCACCCTGCGTCGTCGCGGTCTCCGGCGGCGTGGACAGCCTGACGCTCGCGACGCTCGCGCACCGCACGCTCGGCAACACGGCGCACATGGTGCACGCGGTGTCACCCGCGGTGCCACCTGCGGCCACCGCACGTGTGCGCGCACTCGCCGGGCAGGAAGGCTGGCAGCTCAGCGTGCTCGGGGCGGGCGAGTTCGAGGATCCGCGTTACCTGCAGAACCCGGCCAACCGCTGCTACTTCTGCAAGACCCACCTGTACGGGGCGCTCGCCGCCGCGGTGCCCGGACAGCTCGTCTCCGGCACCAACCTGGATGACCTGGATGATTACCGCCCCGGGCTGGACGCCGCGCGCGAGCACAGCGTGCGCCATCCGTTCGTCGAGGCCGGCGTGACCAAGGCGGGCCTGCGCACGATCGCGCGCGCGCTCGGCCTCGGCGACATCGCCGAGCTGCCAGCCGCCCCATGTCTCGCGAGCCGCGTCGAGACAGGCTTGCCGATTGTCGGCAGCGCACTCGGATTCATCGACGCGGTGGAGAGCCTGGTGCGGGAGCGCATCGCACCGCAGACCGTGCGCTGCCGGCTGCGGCGCGTCGGCGTCGTGATCGAACTTGACCGCGACAGTCACGCCGCGCTGGCGGTGGGCGTCCGCACGGCGCTCGAAGCGGATCTCGCGGGACTCGCACAGCGCCACGGGATCAGGGGTCCCATCGCGTTCGCGCCGTACGCGCGCGGCAGTGCGTTCCTGCGGCAGCCGTCGTGAGCGCCGACGACATCAGGCTCGATCTCCTGCGCCGCGAGCGGCTGGGTTTCGAGGAGGCCATCTACTGTGCGCACAAGAGTGTCGCGCAGATCGACATCGTGCTGGACAAGCTCCTGCACGCGGAGCAGGGCGGGTTCCTGACCCGGCTCGACCCGGAGCGCGAGGCCGCGCTGAACCCGGCGCACCGCGCGCGGCTCGATTACGACCCGGTGTCGCGTACCGCGTATTTCGCGTGCTCGCCGGTGGCCGACGGCGCGCCGCGCGTCGGCATCGTGACCGCCGGCAGTTCGGACGTCCCCGTCGCGCGCGAGGCCTGGCGCACACTCACGTACTGCAACGTGCCGGTGCTGCCGGTGTTCGACGTCGGTGTCGCGGGGCTGTGGCGGCTGATGGAACGCATCGAGGAGCTGCGGCGCGTGCCGGCGCTGATTGTCGCCGCGGGCATGGATGCCGCGCTGCCGAGCGTCATCGGCGGCCTGTATGGCGGGCTCATCGTGGCGGTACCGACGTCCGTCGGGTACGGCGTCGCGGCCGGCGGGCAGACCGCGCTGAACGCGATCCTCGCGTCCTGCGCGTCCGGCATCGTCACGGTCAACATCGACAATGGCTACGGCGCGGCGTGTGCCGCGCTGCGGGCGTTGAGCCGCATGCCCTGAGGCGCCGCGCCTGCGTCGCGCGGAGCTCTGCAGACCCTGGACAGGGGGGCATCGCGCGGCTGTGGACGCGCGCACGTTCCACGCCGCGGGATCGTGGCAGGATGCTCCCGCGGACCCGGCGGCGCCGGGCACTTCAACAGGGAGGACCACGCATGCCGGCCAGGCACCCAGGCTCGCGCCGATGCGCCGCCTACGGCGCCTGGACGCTGATCTGCGTAACGGGACCCGCGGCCGCGTGGCTGCCCCCGCTGCCGCCTGGCGACCCGCTCGGGGCGGACATCTCGGCGGCACCGCTGGACGCGGAGTCGGCCACCGTCATCGCGTGGCTCGACAGCGTCGGCGGGTTCGGTTTCGGCCGCATGCAGATCGATTTTTCGATCGAGGTCGTTGACGCGGATCCCGGCGCACCCGCGCTGCCACTGACGCCACGGCCCGGTTACTACGTGCCGGACTGCGATACCGGGGTGACCGTGCCACTGCCGCCCGGCGGCGCCATCGAGGGCGAATCCGGTTACCAGTGCGACGCCGCGAGTGCGGATTGCCACCTGATCGTGTGGGAACCCGCGACGCAGGTGCTGCACGAGCTCTACCAGGCGGACGTCACGGACGATGTGTTGCGTGCCAGGTGCCTGGTGCGCTGGCAGCTGGACGCGACATACGGACCGTTCCGCCGCGGGTTGCAGTGCACGTCTGCGGACGCAGCGGGGCTGCCGATCGCGCCACTGCTGTTCGATGCCGACGAAGTCGCGGCCGGTGCGATCGATCACGCGATTCGCTTCATCCTGCCGAATCCGCGCATGCGCGCCGGCACCTTCGTACTCCCCGCGACGCACGCTGGCGCACCGAGCGGACCCGCCGAAGCGCCGCCTTACGGCGCGCGGCTGCGCCTGCGCGCGGACTTTCCGCTGGCCTCGCTGCCCAACGACGCCGCGCGCACGGTCGCGCGCGCCCTGCAACGTTACGGGATGGTGCTTGCGGATGGCGGCAATGTCGCACTGACCGCACGCAGTGATCGCTTCACGCAGGCCAAGTGGGCCGGACAGCTCGGCCCGCACGACCTGCGCGCGTTGCAGATCACGGACTTCCAGATGATCGACGCCGGCACGCGCTACCCGCTCACGTACGACTGCGTGCGCGAACCGCCGCCGGCATCGCCACCCGCGACGATCTCCGCGCAGATCCCGGCCTGGACCTGGCCCGGCGCTGCACTGGCGGCCGCACTGCTCGTCGCGGCGGGCCTCCGGGCGCGTCGCGCACCGCGCTGAGTCGCGGGAGCACCCGGCGTTTCAGCGCGGCGGTGGTTCCTGCGATGTGCGCGACCGGTCGTGCGATCCGGATCGCAGCAGCCGATCGAACGCGGCACACACTGCTGGCCAGTCCACCACCGATCCCTGGCTCGCCTGCGCGGCCAGGATCTCCAGCGCTTCCTTTTTCCTGTGCTGTCGCGCCGCTTCGCTGAGCAGCGCCATCGCCCTTGCCGTGTCCGCGAGCACGGCAGGCGGGTGGGATCGAGCGGACGGTGCAGTCCCTTGCAACGACGTTCCGGAGAAGGCAGGCAGACTGGCAGTTCTACCTCGCGGTCGGCGGTCAGCTCCTGGGGCGGGTCGACGCGCGTGCTGTCGCGTAGCGCTCCATGCCCGCGCGACGATCGGGAGGTGTCGGTGAGGCCGCGTCGGCGCCCGGCGCGAGATCCGGGGGGTAGCACGCGAGCTTCTGTTCCTCGGCGCCGAGCGGCGGCCGGAACACGAGCTGGCGCTCGTTGGTCTTGCGGGCCGGGATGATGCGCCCGTCCTGGTCCGTATCGAGATCCCACCACCATTTCTTGCGCGGATTGATTCGGCCGTTGCCCACCTTGTCGTCGAGTCGCGCAATCGATCGACGCGCGAACGGAAGGTGCATCGCGGCCCAGCGGAACGGCGCTTCGCTTAGTACGCCCTCGACGTTCCACGGGCATGTCTTCATGCAGCGCCCGCACATCGATCCGGCAGCGTTGGTGATGCGGTAACGCGCACACTTCTCGACGTCGGGTTTCCACATCTCGTAACTGTTGAACAGGATCTTGTCGCCGAATGGAATCGCCGCGCACGGACACTCCCGGGCGCACTTGGTGCACTTCGCGCAGAAATCCTGCAGACCGAAGTCGATCGGTCGATCCGGCATCAGCGGCAGGTCGGTGGTCACGATGCCGGACTTGAAGCGTGGACCGACGAACGGATTGAGCACGAGCTCGCCGATACGGGAGAGTTCGCCGAGACCCGCCTGCAGTATCAACGGGATGTGCAGCACGTCCTGGTCCATCACGGAGTGGCCGCGCGCCGAGTAACCGAGCCGCCGCAACTGCGCGCCGAGGACGCCGCCTACCAGCTGGGCGCGGAGGTAGGCACGCATCGACTGCGCGCCTGAAATCCAGTCATCGCCGCTCGCGCCCTCCATGGTTTCGTAGCCCTGGTCGATCAGGATGACGATCGCATAACGGTGGTAGGGCTCGATCGGCGAGCCGTCCGTATTGTGCGAATACCATGCGTAGCGCGGGATCTCGCAGATTCCGACCATGTCCGCGCCGAGGTAGTAGAGCGCGGCCTTGACGAATTCCGCGTTGCGCTTCGGATCCTCGTATCCGGGCGTCACGGTTTCAGCAGTGGTGCCGTATTGCAACGGCACCATCCCGCCCAACACCGGGATCATCGCGTGACCGAACGGTGACTTGGTGATCATCCGGAAGTTCTGCAGTTCCTTCTGCGCCTTGTCGCCGAGATCGCCCATCGCGGCGCGGATGAACATGTCGTGACGCTTGGGGACGCGCGGAACGTCGGCAACATCGATGCGGGTCGTCGGGTTATCCACGCCGCGCACTTTCTCCATCGGGTACGGCCCCAGGTGGTACGGACGGCGTGCAAACGGCGCCCCTGCATAACCCGGGCGCGTACCGCCGACACCGAGCCACCACCGGAAGTCGCGGCCGGCGCGGGGAGAGGAGAGCGGCGCGGCATCCGCCAGTTCGAGCGTGGTGCTGACGACGACGATCCCGTACCGCTCACCGACGAACGGGTTGCCGGGTCGTCGCCCAGCCTCCGCGGACGGCGCGGTCAGCCCGGCGGCGATGCCCATCGCATCGAGTTCCAGTTCGCCGGTGGTGATGGTGTGCAGGCGCGCCTCGTAGCCGAGCATGCGGAGGTAATTCGCCATCACCGCGCCCACCTCGGCACCGCGCAGCGCGGCTCGTTCGATCTGCATCCCCTGGATCCACGCCCCTCCAGGCTCCGCGGTGTCGGGATCGCGTGGATACTCGTGCAGTATCACGAGCGCGTAGTCATGGGTCCCGGGAACGAACGTGGCTTCGGGCTGTCGCCAGGCTTCCCGGCCCTCGCGCACGGCGATTTCCGCCATCACGTTGTCGGCCGCGCCGGCCCCGTACTGCCGTTCCTGCACGTCGCGCAGTGCCGTGTTGACGCGAGGTGTTGCACTCCACGCATGGGCGGGTATCCGGCAGGTCGCGGCCATCGAGGCATCCAGGTAATAGCACGCCGCCTGGAGATGGTCCGCGCGGACCGCGGGTTCGTCCGGGATCGGGGCACGCGTGGGTGCCGGCGCGCCGCTGCGCAGGCGGTCCATCAGTTCGAGGTAATCGCGCAGCGCGTGGCGGAGCGAATGCGGGCGCGACGGATTGTCGCCGGGCAGGGGGCCGGTCGCGGGAAGTCGTGGTGCGGCGGCCGTTGTGGTCGCGCGCGCGAGTCGCTCGAGTGGAAAGGCGCCCAGATGAACAGCGCGGTCACGGTGGGAGAACAGCTTGATCACGGTGGCACTCCTTGGGACAAGTACACACGGCGCGTCACATGGCGCGGCAGCGCGGTGGTCTGACATCTCGGCATCGCGCGCGCCATGTCGCGGTCTCGTGCGGAAAGTCCGCGCGTCCGGGTCACGGGGAGTCTAGCGTTGTCCCCCTTCGCGCTGAACGGATAGCATTGCAGGCCCAACCTGCAGACCTGCAGCCCCGCACCCGCATGAACTGGAACTGGAACGACGTTCGTTACCTGCTTGCCGCGGCGCGTGCGGGTACCCTGGCCGGTGCAGCGAAGGCCACGCGGGTGGATGCCACCACGGTGGCGCGGCGGCTCGCCGCGATCGAACGCGCGCTCGGCAGCTGCCTGTTCGAGCGGCTCGACGGCCGGCTGGTACCGACCGCGGCGGGGCAGGCGGCGTTGCGTCACGCGGCGGATGCCGAGCGGGCGCTGCGCGAGATCGAAGCCGTCAGTGCCGGCGTGGAAGGGGAACCCGGCGGCACGGTGCGCGTGTCGGCGGTCGGGTCGCTCCTGAGCCACTACCTGTTGCCGCGCCTGCACGCGTTCACCGCGCGCTGGCCCGGGCTGACGCTTGAACTCATCGCCGACACCGCGCATGCGGATCTCATGCAGCGCGAAGCGGATCTCGCGCTGCGCATGGTCAGGCCGGAGGCCGGCAGCCTGGTGGCCCGACGACTGGCGCGGGTGGGTTACGCCGCGTACGCGCAAGCACGCCTCGCGCACACACTGAGTGCGGACCCGGCCACGTGGCCGTGGATCGCGTACGAGCATCGCTTTGAACACCTGCCGGAGGCGCAGTGGCGGCGGCGGCTCGCCGGCCCGGCGCGCATCGCGCTGCGCACCACCGTCGGGGCTGCCACGTTCGATGCGGCGCGCGCCGGCCTTGGCGTCGCGGTGCTGCCCTGTTACGCGGCAGACAGCGTTGACGCGGGCTTGCAGCGCTTGACGGATCCGGTGACGCTCCGTGAAGTCTGGCTCGTCGCCGAGCGCCGGGAACGCCGCCTGGCGCCGGTGCGCACGGCGCACACGTGGCTGGCGGAACAGTTTGAACGCGATCGGTCCCTGTTCGACGGGCGCGCCGCGGCCCGCTGAGCACGACGGACAACCTGATTCAACGCGTCTTCATCCAGCAGCAGGAGCCCGGAAGTGTCCGTACATGTCATCGAAATGTCTCCCGCCGAGCAGGCCGCGGCAATCGCGGACGCGCACCGCATGGCCGAGCGCTTCGCCGCGGTCGGCGCTGAGCTCGATCAGGCGAACGCGTTCTCGCAGGCGCTTGCCGCGGAGTTCCGCGCGAGCGGGCTCGCCGCGCTGACGGTGCCCAAGCGGTTCGGCGGACGTGGCGCGGACATCTGGACGTTCGTGCGCTGCGTGCAGATCCTGGCCGAAGGGGATCCGGCCTGTACGCTCGCGTTCAACATGCACCTCGCAGTGGTGGGGTTCTTTCGCGGGATGTGGCGCGAGGCGCACCAGGCGCGGTACTTCGACGGCGTGGTGCGCCACGGACACCTGCTGGACGGCGCGTACAGTGAAACCCGCGCAGGGGTGATCGGCCTCGCGGACACGCTCGCGGTGCCGGTCGATGGCGGTTACCGGGTCACGGGGCGCAAAACCTGGGCAACGCTGTGCCACGCGGCAGACGTACACACGTTGAACGCGACCATCACGCTGCCGGACGGGACCTTGCCGGCAGACTTCGCGCAGCGCACTGCGAACGAAGTGATGCTCGCGTGCCCGGCGGACGCGTCCGGAGTGCGCATCGAACTCACCTGGGATGCGCTCGGCATGCGCGCCACCGGTACGGACACGCTGGTGCTGGACAACGTGTTCGTACCGGCGGATGCGGTGGTGTCAGACGCGTTTCGTCCCGGGCTCTTCGCGAACCTCGAGTGGCAGACCTTGAGCTTCGCATCCGTGTACCTGGGCCTCGCGCGGCGCGCCTACCGTGAGGCCGTGGAGATCCTGCGCCGGAAATCGCTGGGCGCGGTGGCAGGCGCCGAGGACGTGGTGCTGCGCGATTCACAACGCGTGCAGATGGGACTGGGCGAAATGCGACTCCTGATCGAAGCCGCGGCCAGCGTGATCGAACGCACCGCACAGGCGTTGAATGCCGGCGAGGGCCTGCCGTCCGACCTGGAGGAACGGCTCGCCGTGCTCGAGATCCCGAAAGTGCTCGCGACGGAGAACGCGATCAGGGTGGTGGACATCGCGATGCGGCTCGTTGGGGGCGGCAGCTTCCGGCGTGGCCACCTGCTGGAACGATTCTACCGCGACGTCCGCAGCGGCCCGTTCCATCCGCTGACAACCGACCAGGCGCTCGAGGTGCTGGGGCGCACGGCGCTGCGCGGTGCGTGAGTCCCGGATGGGCTCGATGCTCGCGAAAGACCCGTGAACGTGGGGCTCCCGCGTCAACGCGTGGGCTTACCCCTCGCCGAATACCCAGCGGAGTCCGCGCGTCACGGATGGCGCAATCGTGGACTGGTGGATTTCGCCCGGCAGCACGTCGAACCGCGTCACGAGACCGGGATTGCGCGCACCCAGCAGCGCCGCCGCGGCATGCGCGGTATCGATCATCGCGCAGCCCGCGATCACGCGCTCGCCTTCACCCATCGTCACGTAGAGGCGCCCGGCCACGTCGCGTGATTCCCGCAGCCAGGACAGGATGACCCGGTCGTGCCACCACACGGACGGGCTCGCGAGCACGTAACCGTCGAAAAGCGCCGGTCGTACGGACGCCGTATAGAGTCCGAAGAGACCGGACAGCGAATGGCCGATCAGGGTCCGTCCGCGGGGCGCCAGCCGGTAGGTGCGCGCGAGCAGCGGGAGCACCGCGTCCGCCAGGTCCTCCAGGAAGGCTGGCCCGCCACCCGCCACCAGCACGCGATCCGCGGGCGGAACCACCTCGGGCGGGAACGTATCGGCGGTTGGCGTGTACGCGTACGAGCGTGCGACCACGATGTCGCGCACCTCGGTGCAGCGCCAGCCGAGACCGGCCACGATCACCCGCGGCACGAGCCGCGCCAGACCGAGGATCAGCGCGGTGTCGCTGACGGTGCCGAGTGTCCACTGCGCGTCCAGGCACAGCAGCAGCGGATATTCGCGATCGCCCCCGTCGTATCCTTCGGGCAGCAGCACGGTGAGCAGGCGGTCATTACCGAGATCGTGTTCAATACGGCGGATGATCAAGCAGAAGCTCCCGACGATGGACGAAAGCGCAGGTCGCCGCGCGGTGCGACCCTCGACGATGAGGCAGCCTAACCCGCCGTACGCCTGGATGACGACTCGCGATGTCTGACATCCCCCGCGCGTTCCTGGCCTGTCCGCTGTCCGCGCATGACGCGCACGCGTTGTTCGAGCGGCTGGCGGACGCGCGGCGGCACGTGCGGTCGCGGAGCCTGCGCTGGATCCCGCCCGCGCACTGGCACGTGACGTTGCGCTTCTTCGGCGCGCTGCAGGGAGCGGCACCGGAGACTCTGGACGCGCTGCTGCGTCCCGTCGCGGCGGCGCTCGTCGCGCCCACGTGCCACTGGCGCGCGCCGCTCGCGCTGCCTTCCTGGCCGCGCGCCGGGGTCATCGCGCTCGGCCTCGATGGCGGCGCCGCGCTGGGGGAAGTTGCCGCCGCGGTGACGGCCGCGCTCACGCCGGACTTCGGTGCGCCCGACCGGCCGTTTCTCGCGCACCTCAGCGTGATGCGGCTGCGCAATCCGTCACGGCGTGATCTCGCGCACGTCCGGACGGTGTTCGATCACGTTCAAGTGGAGGACTCGCCGCCGTTCACGCTGGCCAGCATGCGTCTCTATCGCAGCGATCTCGATCCCGCCGGGGCACGCTATACCGTGCTGCGCGAATACCCGTTCGGCGGCCTCGCGACATAAGCCTCATTCCATCGACAGGATCACGTTGCGCACCACCGGGTAGATCTCGCGCTCCCAGCGCTTGCCGTTGAACACCCCGTAGTGGCCGACGTTCGCCTGCAGGTGATGCCGCCGCAGGTGCGGGCGCAGCGCGCGGCAGAGATCGTGCGCGGCGGCGGTCTGGCCGAGTCCGCAGATGTCGTCGCGGCCGCCTTCCACCGTGAGCAGCGCGGTGTGGCGAATCGCCGCGGGGTCCACCCGCTCGCCGCGGAACGTGAGCTCGCCCCTGGCGAGACGCGCCTGCTGGAACACCCACTCGACGGTCTCGAGGTAGAACTCGGCGGTCAGGTCCAGCACCGCGAAGTACTCGTCGTAGAACGTCTTGATGCGCTCGGCCTCGGTGTGCTCGCCCTGCGCGAGGTGCATGAACATCCGGCGGTGGGCGTCGCGATGCCGATCCATGTTCATCGACATGAATGCCACCAGCTGCAGGAAGCCCGGGTAGACGCGGCGGCCCGCGCCGGGATGCCGGGCGGGGACCGGGGAGATCAGCGTGCTCTCGAACCACGACAGCGGCCGCTCGGTCGCCAGCCGGTTCACCTCCGTCGGGCTCTCGCGCGGATCGACGGGGCCGGCCATCAGGGTCATCGAACGCGGCGTGGCGGGGTTGCGCGTGGCGGACATCACGGCGACCGCGGCGAGCGTCTGCACGCACGGCTGGCACACCGCGAGCACGTGGCCGCCGGGGCCGATGGCTTCCATGAACCGGACCAGGTACTCGATGTAGTCCTCCACGCCGAAGCGGCCGGCGGCGTGCGGCACGTCGCGCGCGTTGGCCCAGTCCGTGAGATAGACCTCGTGGTCGGGCAGCAGGGTCTCCACGGTGCCGCGGAGCAGGGTGGAAAAATGTCCGGATAACGGGGCCACCACCAGGACCCGGGGCTGCGGCGTGAGCTGGGGTTTGCGGAAGTGCAGCAGGCGGCCGAACGGCAGCGCGAGCGCCGTCTCCTCGGTGACGGGCAGGTCGCCGTCCGGGGTGGACACGTGCCGGATTCCGAATGCCGGCCGGACATGCGACAACTCGAAGCGCGCGAGCATCTCGAGCCCCGCCGCGCACCAGCGTTGGGCGGCCCCGGCGAATCCCCAGTCCGACCACGTGGTCCACGCCCGCATTTCGCGCGCGAACCAGCGGAAGGGATCGATCAGGTCATCGTGAAACTGGTATCCGTGATAGAGCATCAGGTCCCGCCGGGGGTGATGGGCCGCGCAGCGCAGCGAAATAAAGCTGGCGGCCATTGTTGCGCTGCGAGAAACTGTCGGCAAGCCCGCAATCGAGCGCATCCCCGATGGCCCGAGCACAACTCACCCTCTCGTCCAAGAACTACTCGTCGTGGTCGCTGCGCGCCTGGCTGCTGTGCCGGATGGCCGGCCTCGACTTCGACGAGGTCCGCGTCGACATCGACGATCCGGATCATCGGCAGGATCTGCTGCTTCTGTCGTCCAGCGAGCGATCTCCCCGCCTGGAACATGCCGGCGTCGCGGTGTGGGACACGCTCGCGATCGCCGAGTACCTGGTGGAAGCGATGCCGGACGCGCACCTGCTGCCGGCGGACCGCGTGGCGCGCGCGCACTGCCGCGCGGTGTCTGGGGAAATGCACAGCGGGTTCTACAACCTGCGTTCCGCGCTGCCGATGAACCTGAAGGCGCGTCACGCGCGGTTCAAGATTTTCGCCGGGGCGCGTCCGGACATCGCGCGCGTCGAGGAGATCTGGACGGACTGCCTGGCGCGTTACGGAGGTCCGTGGCTGTTCGGGGCCGAACCGACGCTTGCGGATGCGATGTACGCCCCGGTGTGCACGCGCTTCCGCACCTATGACGTTGCCCTGAGCCCCACGTCGCAGGCGTACTGCGCGCAGGTATTCGCGTGGCCGCTGCTCGCGGAATGGACCGCGGCGGCGCTGCAGGAGCCGGACGTGGTGGTCGAACTCGAAGTCGAATTTTGAGCGCGCGCCCGATGTATCCGGAACGTCCCGCAAGCGCCTCTCATCGTCAGACCGGGGAACGCAGATGAAACTCGTCGGAAGAACCGCCGTCATTACCGGCTCCACCAGCGGCATCGGGCTCGGCATCGCGCGTGCGCTCGGCGGACAGGGCATGAACCTCGTCATCAACGGTTTCGGGGACGTGGAGGCCGTGCGCGGTGAACTCGCCGCGCTCGGCGTGCGCGTCGAGCATCACGGCGCCGACATGCGCAGCCCGGCGGAGATCGAAGCGCTGATCCGCCACGCCGAGGAACGCTTCGGTGCAATCGACGTTCTCGTCAACAATGCCGGCATCCAGCACGTGGCGAACGTCGAGAATTTCCCGGTGGAGCGCTGGGATGCCATCATCGCCATCAACCTCAGCGCCGCGTTTCACACGGCACGACTCGCGCTGCCGGGGATGCAGGCGCGCGGCTGGGGCCGCATCGTCAACATCGCCTCCACGCACGGCCTGGTGGCCTCTGCCGGCAAGTCGGCGTACGTGGCCGCGAAGCATGGCATCGTCGGCCTCACCAAGGCGCTCGCGCTCGAGAACGCGACCACCGGCATCACGGTGAACGCAATCTGTCCCGGCTGGGTGCTGACGCCGCTGGTGCAGCAGCAGATCGATGCACGCGCGCGCCACGCCGGGATCTCCGTCGAACAGGCGAGTCGCGAACTGCTCGCCGAGAAGCAGCCCTCGCTTGCCTTCACGACCCCCGGGCAGATCGGCGAACTCGCCGTGTTCCTGTGTTCACCGGCCGCGGACAACGTGCGCGGCGCTGCGTGGGCCGTGGACGGCGGGTGGACGGCGCAGTAGGCATCGCCGCGCTGGTGTCGACGCCACGCTGCCATTGAGGCACGATGGCGGCGTGTCGTCACAGGAGGCCGTCATGCCCATCATCGAAGTCAACATGCTGAAGGGCCGTAGCGCGTCGCAGAAACGTGCGCTGATCACGGGAGTCACGGATGCCGTGGTTGCGGCACTGGCAGTCAAGCCTGAGCAGGTGCGTATCCTCATCCGGGAACTGGAACCGGAGCATTTCGCCGTTGGCGGCGTGACCAAGGAGCCGCTGGCCGCGGTCTCTCTCGACAAGAGCGCCTGACGAAAGGGACGCGCGCCTCAGCCGCGCAGCGCGCACCGGATGGCGTCGAGTGCCTGCTGGTGCAGGTCCTCGAGCCACGCGCGGAGCGCAAGTTCAGGCAACCCGTCCGGCGTGAAGCGGCTCTCCGATTCCAGGCGGCTCACGTCTGCGAGCACCGTGACCACCCGCAGCGTGGTCACGCAGTCCCGGACCGGCCACGCCGGTTCGGCCTGCGCCAGCCGCCAGCTGATCGCGCGAGTGTCCGGATCGCGCGAGAGCAGGCACTCCACGATCCGGCCGCGCGCCGGATCCGCGAACGTCACTTCCCGCCATGTGCCCGCCCCCTCTCCGTGGACCCTGCAAGAGGCCACGCGTGCCCACGGAATCGCCTGTCGGAAGTCCCCGACATGCGCGAACACCGCGTCGGCACCGGCGGCCACGCGCTGGCTCAACTTGAACTGCATCGCGTCATGGTGGCCCGGGCACCGGCGGGATGCCAGTCCTGACACCGGGCGTCTTTGCGCCGGGTGGCCGAGCAGGGCGCCCATCGGGTCACCGTGCGCCCCGTGCCTCGTGCCGGATTGATCGCTGTCAAGGCGTCGGCGCGGCACGTGGACTATCTTTTCAATCGAAGTTCTTACACGAACCCCGCCCAAGGCCCCTCCATACGCGAAGAGGAGGATGTCATGCCAAGAGACGCCACCAGGCACGCTGAATCCGCGCCGCCGCCGCAACCGGCCGCGGCTCACCATTTTGAAGGCGCTGAGGATTCGCGCGCCGAGCTCGACGAAGACTACCGTCATCGACTGATCTGTGCCGCCGCCTATGAGAAATACATGACGCGCGGCTACTGCGACGGCTACGACATGGAAGACTGGCTCGCCGCGGAAGCGGAGGTCGACGAGTTCCTGTCGACGGTCAAACGCGTCTAGCGCGCGATTGCCCGGGTCATCCGGATCTCCCCGGGTCAGGCCAGGTACGCCCGCGCCGCCCGGCAGGATTGGTGCATCCCTCGCGGACTGGGTATCGTGTGGCAGATGTTGCCAGGGGAAGGACGGATGAACGCGATCACCCAGGAACGTCGTTTCGACGCGGCGGCCATCGCGCCGGTACGCGCGGGAACGGCGGAACTCGACGCACTCATTGCCGAGATCGGCGCGAGCGCACGGGCCAGCAAGGCAGCTGGCCTGAACCCGTTTCCCGCCATCGATCTTGTGCGGGCCTCGCGGCTCGGGGCGCTGCGCATTCCGGCGCACGACGGCGGAGGCGGCGCGAGTATTCGCGAATTTTTCAGCACGCTGATGCAGCTGGCGGAAGCGGATTCGGATGTCGCGCAGATCCTGCGTGCGCATTTCTGGTTCGTCGAGGAACGCCTGCGCGGCCATGACCCGGTGGTGCGCAAGCGCTGGCTCGCGCGCGTGCTCGCCGGCGAGATCTTCGGCAACGCGATGCTCGAAACCGGCAGCAGCACGCCGGTCGGCCAGTTCGTCTTCCAGACCGTGCTGACCCCGGAGGGGGATGGCTACCGGCTGCATGGCGCCAAGAATTTCTGCACGGGAAGCCTGTTCTCGGACTGGGTCTGGGTGCTCGCGTCGACCCCTGATGGCGCACTGGCCTCGGCATTCGTGCCGGTCGATCGCGCGGGGGTCACGCTCGAGGATGATTGGGATGGTGTGGGCCAGCGTTTCACCGGCAGCGGCTCGGCGCGCTTCGACAACGTCCGCCTGAACGCGGAGGAAGTGCTGCATTCGCCGCTGGACGCGGAGAGCGAGGAGCACAGCGGACGCAAGCTCGCCGAGCCTTACCTGACCGGACAGTTCGTGCAGCTGATCCTGACCGCGACGATCGTCGGCAACCTGCGCAAAGTCGTCCGTGAGGCAGTGCGCCTCGTGCGTACCCGCAAGCGCACCTTCACGCATGCGAGCGCCCCGTCCACCGCGGCCGATCCGCAGTTCCAGGAGATCGTCGGGCGCCTGGCGAGCCAGGCCGCCGCCGCCGAGGCCCTGGTGCTCGCTGCGGCCGATGCCCAGCAGTCTGCGCACGACGGCCGCGCGGACTTCGATCGCGCACATCGCGCCTCGGTGCTGGCCGCCGAAGCCAAGGTCTTCGTGGACGACATCGCCCCGCGCGCGGCCACCCTGCTGTTCGAACTCGGCGGGGCGTCGCAGACGGTGCGCGCCGCGGGTCTCGACGAGCCGTGGCGGAACATGGTCACGCTCGCCGCGCACAACCCGACCGCGTTCAAGGCGCGCGCGATCGGGGACTGGCTGGTGAACGGGGTGGAACTGCCGATCAACGGCTATTTCTGACGCGCGGCCATGCCCCGTCAGCCCGGGCGTGCGCCCGCCTGCAGGAACTGGGCGTACCCCTCCACCGCCTTGGCGGCCCGGTAGAGCGCAATCCCACCCCCCATTTCGACCGCCACGCCCGCCGCGTCGGCCACCTCGTCGAGCGTCACGCCGAGTCGCGCAAGTGCTGCGTTGTGCCAGGCCATGCAGCCGTCGCAGCCGGCCGCGATGGCGATGCCGAGCGCGATCAGCTCTTTCGTCCTGAGGTCGAGCGGTCCTTCGCGGAACGTTGCGTTCGCGAGTTGTCCGAAGGCGGCCAGGGTGTCCGGCAGGCGCGCACCGAGCGCGCCGATGAGGCGCCTGGCCTCGGCTTCGATGGCAGGATGATCGTTCATGGGGCAGATCCTCTCCATGGGGCAGGTGAGTGTGAATCCGCGGATGCGCGGACGTGACGCTGCATTCTCCGACATCGCGGCGCGCGCGATCGAACTGGCCGGTGGAGGAAACGCATCGGCGCGAGCGTCCGCGGCGGGACCGGTGGGCGAGAACCCGAGCAGGCTGCCGAGCGTCGCAAAACTGGTCTAAGCTGAAACCGGACCATCGGGATCCGTTCCCGGTTCCGACGAGGAGGGCTGCGCGATGACTGATCCGGAATCCCCCGCACGTCGACGATTTCTCCGCCGGAGCGCCGCCTCCGGCGCCGTCGCGGCGCTCGCGCCGGGCCTGCTGCCGGTGGCGGGCCCGGCGGCCGAACCGGCGGTCCGCGGCTACCGGACGCTCGGCAGGACGGGGCTGCGCATCTCCGATATCTCCTTCGGTGCCAGCCGCCTGCGTGCGGGTGAGGAAGATCTCGTGCGCCATGCGCTCGATCGTGGGATCAATTACTTCGATTCGGCGTACGGCTACACGGGCGGCGACTCCGAGGAAGTGCTGGGCCAGGTGCTCGGCCCGGTTCGCGACCGGGTGGTGCTGGTATCGAAGGTGGAGAGCACCGCGGACTGGCCGCGCGAACAGATGATGGTGCAGCTCGAGGCTTCGCTCGAACGCCTGCGCACGGATTACATCGACATCTACCTGTGCCACGCGGTCAACGACGTGGAAAGGCTGAAGAGCCAGGAATGGCAGGAGTTCGTCGCGCGCGCGAAGCAACAGGGCAAGATCCGCTTCAGCGGAATGTCCGGTCATGCCGGGAAGCTGATCGAGTGCCTGGACTACGCGCTCGATCGCGACATGGCGGACGTGATCCTGTGTGCGTACAACTTCGGCCAGGATCCGAAGTTCTACGAGCAGTTCACCCGCTCGTTCAACTACGTCGCGAACCAGCCGGACCTGCCGCGGGTGCTGGCCAAGGCCAAGGCGAAGAACGTGGGCGTGGTCGCGATGAAGACCCTGATGGGTGCGCGCCTGAACGACATGCGGCCCTTCGAGTCCGCGGGCGGCACGTTCGCCCAGGCGGCGTTCCGCTGGGTGCTGTCCAACCCGGACGTGGATGCGCTGATCATCTCCATGACGAGTCGCGAGAAGATCGACGAGTTTCTTGGCGCCTCGGGCGCGCACGCGCTCGCCGCGGGAGATCTCGACCTGCTGCAGCAGTACGCCGCGTTGAACGGCATGACGTACTGTCGACACGCCTGCAATGACTGCGCGGGCGCCTGCCCTTACGGGGTGCAGATATCTGATGTGCTGCGCACGCGCATGTATGCCACCGACTACGAGGACCTGCCGTTCGCGCGCGAGGAATACGCACAGATCACCACCGACGCCGCGGCCTGCCTGGCGTGCACCGGCAAGCCCTGCCGCGATGCCTGCACCCACGGGATCGCGATCGCCGACCTGTGCGCGCCGACGCATCGCATGCTCGCCTGAACCACTGACGCCGCGGACACGCCTGCGGGGCGCTGCCGCCGCCGGCGTGCGGGCGCCGCGCCCACAGGTGTCCGCTTCCGCCGCGGGATCCTGTGCCGCGAACGACTTCGGTCCGTGCGTGCTATCGTGACCTCCATGTCGATCGACGTCTCCACCGCCGGGTCATCGCCCCCGCCCCGCCGCGGCCAGGGGAGGACACTGCGCGCGGCGACCTGGCTGCTCGCCGCCGGCTGCTTCTACCTGGTCTTCGACCGGATTGGGGGCGCCGCGGCACGCGAAGGCCTGGGTACGACCGCATACCTTGCGCGGTTCTTCGGCAAGGCCGACTGGCTGGCGTGGCTCGCGTTGATGGTGCCGTATTCCTGCTTCTTCTTCCTGGTGGATGCCCATGTCACGTGGCGCGTGGTGCGCTGGTTCAATGCGCCGGATTTCGAATTCCGCCGCATGCTGCCGATCCGTGCGAGTGCATACATCCTGTCGCTGGTGAACGAACAGATCGGCAAGGGCGCCATCATGGCCTACCTGTGGCGGCGGCACGCGGTGCCGGCGTGGCAGGCGCTGTCTTCGATGGTGCTGCTCGGCATGATGGAGACCTACCAGCTGCTGCTGTTCTCCGCGCTCGGCACGGCGCTGTATTTCGACCTGGTCCGCGCGGCGTCGAGCGCACTGCCGCTCGCGACGATCCTCGTCGGCGTGTTCGCCTTGGCCGCGATTTATTTCCCGCTGCACGTCGCATACTTTCGAGGCGTGCTGCTGCCGCGCTCGCGGCTGCGCGAGGCGCAGATGCTCCGTGCATTCCGGCTGGCGCGGCTGTCGCACTACGCGCTCATCGTGCTGTTCAAGGCGCCGAACCTGCTGGGCGCGGTGGTCGTCTACACGCTCGCGCTGCGGCTGTTCAACGTCGACGTGCAGTTCGGCACCATGCTCGCGTTCCTGCCGGTGATCTTCCTCGCCGCGGCCCTGCCGCTGCCGTTCCACGCCGGCGCGCTGCTGTTGTGGACGGTGCTGTTCCCGGATTACCCGGAGGTGGGGGCGTTCAGCTTCGTGATGCACACGTTCTTCGTGCTGTTCAACGCGGCGATCGGCGTACTGTTCCTGCCGCGCGCGAACCGGGAGTTGTTCGCCGCCCCGGCGGCCGGGCAGGGTTGAGCGCGCGAACGGTCACGGCACGCGCGGGTCGCGCCGGGCCAGCACCGCGCGTTCGAGCATCGACGCGAGCGTCGACAGGAGCAGCACCCAGCCGAGGCCTCGCAGGAGCGGCGCGAAGGCGGCGGCACCCGGAAACCGAACCACGACGATCAGTGCACCTGCCAGCATGAAATACCCGATGCCATTCCAGCGGCCGAGACCGGATCCCGTGAAGGCGCGCGAATCGAGCGCGTACTGCGCGAACGCGCACGTGATCAGCAGCGGCAGCACCGGTGGCAGCAGGCCCAGCCACGCGCCGGTGGCGCTCAACGTGGTGACGTACAGCGCATCCGCGCCGTGGTCGAGCAGGGTGCCGAAGCGGGTTGTCGCGTGCTGGCGGCGCGCGAGCGGGCCGTCGACGAGATCGGACACGACGGCCGCACCGAACAGGATCACGCACACCACCGCCGATCCCTCCACGAGCGTCCAGGCGGTCAGCGGCGCCAGCGCGACTCGGGACAGGCTCAGGCAATCGGGCACGCTGGGGGTGCGCATCACGCGTGCCGACTGTCGCGCCGACGTGACGGAACGTTGCGCGCGGGGGTGTCATGCATAGCGTGCTCGTCACCGGTGCCAACGGGCACCTGGGGCGCCGCCTGATCGCCGCACTGCCGCCCGGGCTCAGGATCGAAGCGGTGGTGCGCAGCGCGCGCGCGCGGCAGGTGCTCGTGCGCCACGTTGGCGACCGGCCGCGTCTGCGCATCACCGTCATCGACCCCTGCGATGCCGACTCTCTCGCGGGGGTCGCCACGGGTTGCGACGCGGCGGTTCATCTGATCGGAACGATCAGGGAAACCCGCGACAACCGCTACGCCGACAGTCACCAGCGCCCCGCACGCGCGCTCGCGCGCGCGGCGGCACGGTGCGGTGTCGGGCATGTCGTCTACCTCAGCATCCTGGGCGCGGATGCGGCCAGCCCGTGCCGCTGCCTGCGGGCCCGTGCCGACGTGGAGACGTTGCTGCAGGCATCGTCGGTCCCGGCCACCGTCATTCGCGTGCCGATGGTGCTGGGTGAGCGCGATCGCGCGAGCCGGGCCCTCGCGCGCCGCGCGGCGGCGCGCCACGTGTTCCTCTACCGCGCCGGCAGCCTCGAGCAACCCGTGTATGCCGGCGATGTGATCCAGGCGATGCAGAATGCGCTCGGCGGGCCGACACCCGCACATCGCGTGTTCGATCTCGCGGGCCCCGAGGTGGTATCGCGGCGCACGCTCGTGCTGCGCGCGGCGGCGGTGCTGGGGCGGCGTCCGACGATTCATTCGCTGCCGCTCGCGCTCGGTCTGTGCGCGGCCCACGTGCTCGCAGCGCTGCGCGCGAATCCGCCAGTGACGCCGGACATGCTGCGCGTGCTCGATCACGACGATGCGATCGACCCGAGCCCCGCGGCAGCCGCGCTCGATCTCACGCTCACGCCGCTCGACACGATGCTCGCGCGCTGCCTGGCGCCGCCGACGGTTCAGGACACCAGGCTGTAACGCAGCAGCACCCGCGAACCATCGGCGAGGCCATCGCGGAACCGCGGGCCCCACTTGTCCCACTCGGCGACGTACTTGCCGCCGAAGCGTTCGAGCACCTGGGCCTGGCGCGCGGCGTCGGTTTCCAGGCGCCCTTCCACAAGGGTCGTCGGGGCCGCCCGATAGGCCTCCTTCGCGCGCTTCCACACGCCGAAATCGCCCACCCAGATACGCGCCCGCGTGAGGCCGCGCGTGACCGCCACCGCGCGCCACGCACCCGTGGCGGTGGAGACATAGACGTCTCCTTCGTGCGGGACGAACCAGACCTCGGCCTGGCAGCTGCTTTCGCGCCCGTCCTTCTGCAGAGGTGTCAGGTAGATCAGCGGTGAAGTGTCGAGCGCGGTGCGGACCGCCGTGTCCGCGGCACCTGCGGCGCGAGTGAGCGCCGGGGCGCCGAGCAGCAGGGCCGCACCGTGCACCAGCAGCTGGCGACGATTGAGCGTCATGGGAAACCTCCGCGTGAAACGAGCGGGCAGATTAGATCACGCGCGCCGTGAAGGCGATGGTGCGATGCCGAGTCCCGGCGCACAATGCGGAGCGAGAGCGAGGATCCGGACATGATGCAAACCGCCATGGATGCGATCAGGAACGACTGGCGGCGACGCCCGGCGTGGATGAACCTGGTCTTCTATTTCTGCGTGTACATGACCTTTGTCTACATGCCGTTCGACCTGTTCTTCAAACCGATCGCCCGTGACCACGAGGTATGGTTCGGTTTCGCGCTGCACGGCAAGTGGGCCAAGGCCACCGAGCCGCTGCACTGGCTGATCTACGGCGCCGGCGCTTACGGCTTCTGGAAAATGAAGCCCTGGATGTGGCCGTGGGCGGCCGTCTACTGCGCGCAGGTGGTGATCGGGATGTTCGTGTGGAACGTGGTCAATCCGCTCGGCGCTGGCTGGCTCGCGGGGCTCGTTGCGGCCGCGGTTTTCGCGGTGCCGACGGTGGCGTTGGCGCGCGCCCGGGCGCGGTTCGACGGCGGGGAATTGCGCGCGCCCACGTAAAGGCCGGTGCGAATCGGCGGGTCTGCCGCCGCGTCATGATCGTCACGAAGCCGCCTTCACGCAGCGGCGCGAACATCAGGGCAGGTGGCATGACGGCTGCGTGGCCATGCGTCCCGGGCAGGGCGACTTCCCCGCGTGCCGGACGACACTTCGAGCAGTTGCGTGCCCGACTCGGCTTCGGGCCTTCGAATGTGCCTGCTGACCACCGTGTGGCCCGCGCGGGGCGCCGTGCCGTGCTCACCACCGTGAGTGCTTGTACTTCGTTGCCCAGTCGACGCCTTGCCAGGTGGTGGTGGAAACCGGCCGGATGAACAGCAGCCAGCGCGGCTCGTTCAGCGTGGGGACGAGGTAGTCCGGGCCGTGCTCACCGAGATAACGGACCGCCATGCGGTTCGCGATCTCGACCCAGCGGCCGCCGACGTTCGGTTCTTCGACCACTTCCGCCTCTCCCTGGACCATCACCTTGCGCATCGCCGGATCGTCGATGCACAACGACACCCGCTTGTCGCGCTGGATGAGTTTCGCCCACCGGGAGCGCGCGCGGGGAATGATGTAATACCCGCCATCGCTGTACTCGAACCAGACGGGAATCACGTACGGCCAGCCATCCTCGTCGAGCACGCCGAGACGGCCCAACTGCCCTTCGGCGAGGAAGCTCGCCATTTCCTGTGCATTCAGGCGGCCAACCTTGCCGCGCCAGCTTTCATCTTTCTGCGTGGACATGAGATCACTCCTGTGGTTGTGGCAAGGCCGTGCAAGCCCAAGTGGCGGTTACGCCCGGTGGCGTCCGTGCCGCGCCGCCGCTGGGCGTTCGAGACGACACGCCGAAATAGTTTGAAGAAGCGGATTCGCGGCTCGCCCGCCAGCGTCGCACCGTTCGAGGATCACCTGGCAGGTCATCGGGGGCTCCCCGTCGGGCTCAGTGGTCTGGAAGTCCGATTGTAGAGGAAGTGACCCGCACGGCCTGCCCCTTGCGCGCGCCGGTGTGAGGTGGCAGGCAGTTCCCGGCATCGCTTGCCTTCGCATCGGCTCGTACCTGGTCTGGTCGTCACGCCTGAATCGCTCCCTCCGACCTGAGTTCCGTCCGGCTTCGGCGACCCCCGATGCGCGCGGTGCACGTTCACGGGTAGGGGGAATCCGAGCTTCGTGATCAAAGTCGAGGAGTGCACGGGGTGGTTCCTTTTGCGCCTGAATCGCGGACAATGCCGCCCACCCGCGCAACGTCATCCAAGGGAGGGTCGGTGGGAAGCGCAGTCGAGGGCACCCGCCGCGCGCGTGGGGTGGTCTGATGGAATTCGATCGCCTGCTTTCGGAAGTGCACCTCGAACTCCAGCGTGATCGTCGCATCGCGTACCGTGTGTTGAAGCGCCGCTATTCGCTCACCGACGACGATCTCGAGGATCTCAAGGCCGACCTGATCGATGCCAAGCGCGTGGCGCGCGACGAAGATGGCAAGGTACTGGTGTGGAACGGTGACGACGACACGCCCGCGCCGCCGCCCCGCGTGCCGCTGGCGCCGTCCACTTACACCCCGGATCATCTCGCGGCGCGGATACGCGCGCAGCAGCAGGCGCTGGAGGCCCGTGGCAGCGACGGCGAGCGCAAGACCATCACGGTCCTGTTTGCGGATTTGAAAGGTTCGACGGCGCTGCTGGAGGGACTCGACCCCGAGGCGGCGCGCGCGGTGATCGATCCGGCGCTGAAAATCATGATGGACGCGGTGCATCGCTTCGAAGGCTATGTCGCACAGGCGCTGGGCGATGGCATCCTCGCGCTGTTCGGCGCTCCGCTCGCGCACGAGGACCACGCGCACCGCGCGGTGTACGCGGCGCTGAGGATGCAGGAAGACCTGCGGCGCCATGCCGATGCGGTGCGGCTGTCGCACGGCGCCTCGCTCGCGATGCGGGTCGGCCTCAACACCGGTGAAGTCGTGGTGCGTTCCATCCGCCGCGACGATCTGCACACGGACTATGTCCCCGTCGGCCACTCCATCAACCTCGCGGCGCGCATGGAACAGATGGCACCGCCCGGCGCCGTGCTGGTCACCGAACACACGCAGCGGCTTGTCGAGGGCTACTTCGCGCTGAAGCCGCTGGGGCAGGCGGAGATCAGGGGCGTCACCGGAGCCCTGGAGATTTTCGAAGTGACGGGGGTCAGCCAGCTGCGCACGCGCCTGCAGGTGGCGGCGCGGCGCGGCCTGTCCCCGTTCGTCGGCCGCCAGCACGAGCTGACGCAACTGCGCGCAGCGCTGGAACGCGCGCGCGGCGGCCACGGGCAGGTGGTGTGCGTGATGGGCGAGGCGGGGCTTGGCAAGTCGCGGCTGCTGCTCGAGTTCAAGACCTACACCGACGGGTTCGCCGTCTACGAGGCGTACTCCGCGTCGCACGGCAAGGCGTCGCCGTACCTGCCGATCGCGGAGCTGCTGAAGGGCTTCTTCGGCATCCAGCTGCAGGACGACGAGCGCGCGCGCCGCGAGAAGGTGATCGGCCGCATCCTCGCGCTCGACCGCGGCCTCGCGGACGTTCTGCCGTACTACTTCGCGCTGCTCAACATCGACGAGCCGGATTCGCCACTCGCGCGCATGGATCCGCCGACACGCCGGCGGCGCACGTTCGAAGCGCTGCGCAAGGTGGTGCTGCGCGCGAGCCTGGAGCAGCCGCTGGTGCTGGTCTACGAGGATCTCCACTGGGTGGACAGCGAGACCCAGGGCTTCCTGGACCTGCTGGTGGAGAGCCTCGGCAGTGCACGCATCCTGCTGCTGACGAACTATCGTCCGGAGTACCGCCACGACTGGGGCGGCAAGTCCTACTGCACGCAGTTGCGCCTGCAGCCGTTCGGACGAGCGGACGCGGAAGCGTTCGTGTCGATGCTGCTGGGAGAGGGTGCGGATGCCGCGGCCCTCGCCACGATCCGCGGCCGCATCCTCGACCGCGCGGAGGGGACCCCGTTCTTCATCGAGGAACTGGTGCAGGAGTTCTTTGAGCGCGGCGTACTGGTTTGCGACGCGGACGGTCGGGTTGCGTACCGCGCCGGCGCGGACGTGCAGGGCCAGCTGCCGACCACCGTGCAGGGTGTGCTCGCGGCCCGCATCGACCGGCTGTCCGTCGACGAGAAGGCGCTGTTGCAGACCCTGGCCGTGATCGGACGCGAGTTCACGCTCGGGCTGGCGCATCGCGTGGTGGGGGGGCAGGAGGACCGGCTGCATGCGCTGCTCGCCGAACTGCAGCGCAAGGAGTTCCTGTACGAGCAGCCGGCGTTCCCGGAAGTGCAGTACCTCTTCAAGCACGCGCTGACGCAGGAGGTCGCGTACCAGTCGCTGCTGGTGGAGCGGCGACGTGAACTCCACCAGCGCATCGCCGAGGTGATCGAAGCGCTCTACGTGCGCGAACTGGAGGATCACTACGCGAGCCTCGCGCACCACTTCGGCCGCAGCGGCGATGTCGAGAAGGCGCTGGAGTATCTCGAACGCGCCGGTCTTCAGGCGGCGCGACAGGCGGCGATGGGTGAAGCCGTCACCCACCTCTCGCAGGCGCGCGCTGCTGCGCGACCGGCCGGACGCAACGGCCAGGGTCGAACAGGACCTGCGCCTCGCGCTCGCGCTGATCCCGGCGGTGCACATGAACCGCGGCATGGGGACCCGCGAGCTGGAGGAGCTGTTGCTGGAGACGCGGAAGTTATGCGAACGCGCGGGCCGAGAGGAAGAATTGCTGACCGTGCTGATCGAGCTCCGCACCAACGCGCTGGTGCGCGGTGACTGTGACGCCGCGCTCGAGTATTCCCAGGCGCTGCTCGCGCGGGGTGAGGCTTTACAGGATCGGCTCTATCTCCTGCACGGCCACACGGCGATGGCGGTGAACCGCTTCTACTCAGGAGAGTACCCGGAGGCCTTGCGGCACATCGAGGAGGTTGCTCGGCGCTACGAACTCCAGGTCGACCGCCAGACCGCGGCGCAGGTTGGCTTCGATCCGCTGGTCATGAGCTGGTTCTATGGCGGGATAATCGGGTGGACCCAGGGAGATTTCGTCGCCGAATCGAGCGGCGCGCGGCGCGCGGAAGAAGTCGCAGCGTCTATCGGGCACCCGCACGTCACCGGTATGGTCCTGCTGGGACGCGCTGTCCTGGCCGGATTTCATGGCGACACCGTGACCTGTGCGGCGGAAGCGGCGAAACTGAAGGACCTCTCCGCCGAGCAGCAGTTTCCCGATTGGCTGGGCTGCGCCGAGGCTTATCTCGGCTGGGCGAGCGCGATGCAGGGCGACCCCGCCGGCGTGAGGCAATGCCGAGATGCCGTCGCCCACCTGGGTGTGCGACGTTTCTACATCAATCATCCGCTATTGCTGTCGCTGCTCGTGGAATGTGCGCTCGTGCACGGGGAGACTGGCATCGCCGGCGACGCCCTGGCGGAGGCGGAGCGCGTCACGACCCGGGGGGGAGTTCATTATTGGGATGCCGAACGTGAGCGATTGCACGGTGAACTGCTGGCTGCCACCGCCGGCGGCGATCCCGAGAAGCTCGCCCAGGCCGCAACTCATTTTGAACGCGCATTGTCGATGGCGCAGTCCCAGGGTGCCCTCAGCTTCGCGTTACGTGCCGCCCGGGGCATGGCGCACATGCTGGACGCGCAAGGTCGGCACGTCGAGGCACGCGACCAGGTGCGCGCGGTGGCTTCCCGCTTCAGCGCCACCGCCGACAGCCCGGAACTCTCCGCGGCGCGCTCGTATGTCGAGAAATCGGGGACAGACCACGATTTTCGCGACTTTCGAGAAAATCGTGGTCTGTCCCCGATTTCTGCGATCTCTCCACCTTCTCGGGCTTCGACCTCACCAACTGACTGATGCCCATGCGCTTCTCGGAACTCGTCAGGGCCGCCATGCAGTACCTGCAGGAGAGCGGCCGACTGACCTATCGCGCGCTGCAGCGGGAATTCGATCTGGATGCGGAGACGCTCGCGGACCTGGTCTCCGAGCTGATCGATGCGCGACGCGTCGCGCGGGACGAGGACGGGAAGGTGCTGGTGTGGCTGGGGGAGGCCGCGTCGACGCCGGCGGGTACACCGCAGGAACTCGCATCCGCGACGACTGCGGCTTCGGACAAGACCCCGCGCGAGACCCTCGTTCCGGCGGATGTCGCCGCGGCCGAGGTCCACGAAGAGCGCAAGACCATCACCGTGCTGTTCGTCGACATCAAGGGATCCACCGCGATGATCGACGGGCTGGATCCCGAGGACGCCCGCAGTGTCATCGATCCTGCGCTGCAGCTCATGATCGATGCCGTGCACGCCTACGGCGGGCACGTCGCGCAGGCGCTCGGTGACGGCATCTTCGCGCTGTTCGGCGCGCCAATCGCACACGAGGATCACGCCCAGCGCGCGGTCCACGCGGCGCTGACGATGCAGGCGTCGCTGCGTGCGTACTCCGACCGGCTGCGCCGCTCGCACGGCTTCCCGCTCGATCCACGCATCGGGATCAATACCGGCGACGTGGTGGTGCGCGCCATCCGCAAGGACGACCGGCATACGGATTACGTGCCGGTGGGGCACGCGGTGAACGTGGCGTCACGCGCGGAACAGCTCGCGTCACCGGGGGCCATCGTGCTGACCGAGTTCACCGAGGCGCTGGTCGCGGGGTTCTTCGACCTCCGCGCGCTCGGCCCCGTCCCGATGAAGGGCGTGGAGGCGCCGGTGGCGCTCTTCCAGGTGCAGGGCACGCGGGCGCAGGCGACGCGCCTGCAGGTGGCTGCCCAACGCGGCTTGAGCGCCTTCGTCGGCCGCGAAGCCCAGCTCGCGCAGCTCCTCGCGGCGTACCAGCGTGCCGAGGAAGGCCAGGGCCAGGTGATCGCGGTGGTCGGCGAGCCGGGGCTCGGCAAATCGCGGCTGCTGTACGAGTTCCGGGCGGCGCTGCCGGCGTCGGTCCGCGTGCGCGAACTGCAGGCGGTGGCCTATGCGCAGGGGCTGCCCTACTTCCCGCTGATCGAGATGCTGCGCGCGCGTTTTCCGGCGGTGCGGGAGGACCCCGCCGTGCGCGGTCCGCGCCTGGCCGCCGAAATCCTGGCGCAGGGCAGGGGGCTCGAGGATGCCGTGCCGTACCTGCTTTCGCTGCTCGACGAGGAACTGGCGACGCGCGACCTGCTGCAGATGGATGCACAGGTGTGCCGGCGGCGCACGCATGAGGCACTGCGGCGGCTGGTGCTCGCCGAAGCCCAGCGCGAGCCTGTAGTGATGGTCTGCGAGGACCTGCACTGGATCGATCCGGAGACACAGGCAGTGCTCGACGCGGTGGTGGAACAACTGGGCGGTTCGCGCCTGCTGCTCGTCACCACCTATCGACCCGAGTACCGCCACGAGTGGAGCGGCAAGTCCACCTACGACCAGGTGCGGCTGGCGCCGCTCCGGACCGAGGACGGTCAGCGCCTGCTCGAACACCTGCTCGGACCGGATCCGCGGCTTGATACGCTGAAACGGCAGGTGCTCGATCTCACCGGCGGTACCCCGTTCTTCATCGAGGAGGTGGTCCAGGCACTGGTGGAACACGGCAGCCTGGAAGGACACCGCGGGAGCTATCGCGCGCTGACGGCCGCGACGTTATCCCGGATCCCGCCCACCGTGCAGGGCGTGCTGGCGGCGCGCATCGACCGGCTGCCGACGACCGAAAAGGCGGTCCTGCTGGAACTGTCCGTGATCGGGCGTGAATGTCCGCTCGCGATCGTGCGGCGGGTGGGCCGACGCGCCGAGCATGAACTGGAGCTGGCGCTCGGCGCACTGCAGAAGCGCGAGTTCGTCTATCCGAAGTTCGATGACAGTGATCCGACGTTGATGTTCAAGCACGCGCTGACCCAGGAGGTCGCCTACCAGTCGCTGCTGCTCAGCCACCGGCGTGAACTCCACGACCGCGTGGGCGAGGCCATCGAAGCGCTGCATCCGCACGATCTCGAGCGCTGGGTGCCAACCCTCGCACACCATTTCGGGCATGGCACCAACGACGCGAAGGCGATCGCGTACTACCGGCGGGCCGCGCAACAGGCGAGCCGGCGCGGTGCAGCTCGCGAGGCGCTGCATTCGCTCGATCTCGCGCTGGCGCGGGTGGCGCGCATGCCGGCATCGCGCGCCCGGGATGAGCAGGAGCTGGAATTGCGGCTGGCGCGCGGCGGACCCTTGCTGGTGCTGGAGGGACTTGCCTCGCCGGTCGCGGAAAAGCTCTACGCAGACGTTTACGACGCCGCAACCGCGGCCGGCCTGGATGACCTCGCGCGCGTCGCCGCCCTCGGGATCTCCATGCCCCTGATGCAGTCCGGACGCATCCGGGAGGCGCTTGCACTGCTCGACGATGCTGCCCGGCGGGAAGAACTGCGTCCGACGGGTCACGGGCGGCTTGCTCTCCTCGCCTATCGCGGGACTGTTGCGCACTTCAAGGGGGATCTCGTCGAATCTTCACGCGATCTCAATGAGGCGATCGTCCGCTATCGCGACACCCGGAATGCGCAGGATCGGGATGTGCTGATCGACGTCGGCTGGACCGACTACGGCATCAACGCCTACGGCATCCTGTCCAAGACAGCGTGGCTGATGGGCGCGTTCGACGAGAGCCTGTCCGATGCGCAGCACGCGCTCGAAACGGCGGATCGTCTGGCGCATCCGCATGGTCAGGCGTTCGCGCTCTACGCGAACATGGTGCTGCAATGTTACCGGCGCGACTTCGCGACCCTGGCCGATCTCGCCGCACGCGCGAGTGCGCTGTGCGAAGCGCATGGCGTCACCCTGTTCCACGCCTGGGGCGTCTTCTTCGGTGCGCGCGCGGACGCTGCCACGGGCGATGTCGACGGTGGGCTTGCCGGAATGCGGCGGGCGGTCGCCCATTTCGAAGGACTCGGGTCGCGGCTGCTGCGGCCGTACTGTCTCGGCCAGATTGCGGAGATCGAGATCGCGGCCGGACGCTTCGACGCGGCGCGTGACTCGGTGCGCGAAGGCCTTGGATTCGCGGAGGCGACCGGGGAACACACCCACCTCGCGGTGCTTTACCGGCTGCAGGGAGAACTCGCGCTCTCCGGGCCGTCGCCCGATGCCGTGACCGCCGGACGACACTTCGAAGCCGCGTTCGCCGATGCCGCGGCCCGCGGCGCCAGATGGCTCGGCCTGCAGGCCCTGCTGTCGCTCGCGCGTTTGCAGCTCTCGCATGGCACAAGTCCCGACGCCGTGGATCGGCTCGGGGCGTGTCTGTCGCAGATGAACGATTCACCGGACGTGGTGGAACTGGCGGAGGCCCGCGCACTCCTCGCGCAGGCAGGCTGCTGAGCGGAATCGTGGCGAGGCCCATGGACGATTTCGAACGGACGCTCGAGCGCATCTGCGATGCGCTGCGCACCGAGGCGCGCATCTCCTATCGCATGCTCCGGCGTCGCTTCACGTTGAGCGACGAGGATCTCGAAGATCTGAAGGCTGAACTCATCGACGCCAAGCGCGTGGCGCGCGACGAGGATGGCAAGGTGCTCGTGTGGCACCGCGACGATCCGTCGGCGCGCGCATCGAATGCCGTGGCGGCAGCGCCGAGTCCGGCGTCGTACACGCCGAGTCATTTGGCGGACCGGATCCGCCACGAGCAGGAGGCGCTGGCGTCACGCGGGGCGGAGGGCGAGCGCAAGACGATCACGATCCTGTTCGCGGATCTGAAGGGCTCGACGGCACTGCTGGAGGGGCTGGACCCGGAAGTCGCACGCGCCGTCATTGATCCTTCCCTGCAGACGATGATGGACGCGGTGCATCGCTACGAGGGGTACGTGGCGCAGGCACTGGGGGACGGGATCCTGGCACTGTTCGGCGCGCCGCTGGCGCACGAGGACCATGCGCAGCGGGCGGTGCTGGCGGCGTTGCGGATGCAGGAGGACCTGAAGCGGCATTCGGACGCGGTGCGGCTGAAGCACGGGGCGCCACTCGCGATGCGGGTGGGGCTCAATACTGGAGAAGTCGTCGTGCGTTCAATTCGCAAGGACGATCTGCATACCGATTACGTGCCGGTGGGGCATTCCATCAATCTCGCAGCCCGGATGGAGCAGATGGCGACGCCGGGGACGGTGCTGGTGACGGAACATACGGCGAAGTTCATCGAGGGGTTCTTCGCGCTGAAGTCGTTGGGGTCGGCGGAGGTGAAGGGGCTGGAGCAGCCGCTGGCGGTGTTCGAGGTGACAGGGCTGGGGCCGTTGCGGACGCGGCTGCAGGTATCGGCACGGCGGGGGCTGACGCGGTTCGTGGGACGGCGTCAGGAGCTGGAGGCGATGCAGCGGGCGTTGGAGGAGGCACGGGCGGGACGGGGTCAGGTGATCGGCATCATGGGCGAGCCGGGGATGGGGAAGTCGCGGCTGGTGCACGAGTTCAAGTCGCTGGCGGCGGGATTTGCGGTGTTCGAGGCGTACTCGGCGTCGCACGGGAAGGCGTCGCCGTACCTGCCGATCACGGAGCTGTTGAAGGGGTACTTCCAGATCCAGTTGCAGGATGACGAGCGGACGCGGCGGGAGAAGGTAATCGGCCGGCTGCTGGGGCTGGACCGGGGGTTGGAGGAGGTGCTGCCGTACTACTTCGCGCTGCTGAACGTGGAGGATGCGGACTCGCCGCTGCCGCAGATGGATCCGCAGCTGCGTCGGCGGCGGACGTTCGAGGCGCTGAAGAAGGTGACGTTGCGGGCGAGCCTGGAGCAGCCGGTATTGATCATCTTCGAAGATCTGCACTGGATTGACAGTGAGACGCAGGGATTCCTGGATGGTCTGGTGGAGAGCCTGGGGAGTGCGCGGATATTGCTGCTGACGAACTACCGCCCGGAGTACCGGCACGAGTGGGGCGGGAAGACGTACTGCACGCAGCTGCGGCTGGCGCCATTCGGACGGATGGAGGCGGAGGAGTTCCTGGGTGCACTGCTGGGTGAGGCGGCGGATACGCCGAGTGCGACGCGACTGCCGGGCCTGAAGCAGTGGGTGCTGGAGCGGACGGAGGGGACACCGTTCTTCATGGAGGAGGTGGTGCAGGAGCTGTTCGAGCAGCGGGTGCTGCAGCGGGATGCGGTCGGTCGGCTGGTGCTGGCGGCGGATGCGACGGGGACGCCGCAGGTGCCGGCGACGGTGCAGGGGGTGCTGGCGGCGCGCATCGACCGGCTGGCGGTGGAGGAGAAGTCGCTGCTGCAGCAGCTGTCGGTGATTGGGCGGGAGTTTCCGCTGGCGCTGGCGCGGGAGGTGGTGGGGTGGCCGGAGGTCACCTTGCTGGTGCACCTGGGGGCGTTGCAGCGGAAGGAGTTCCTGTACGAGCAGCCGGCGTATCCGGACGTGGAGTACCTGTTCAAGCACGCGCTGACGCAGGACGTGGCGTATCACTCGCTGCTGGGTGACACGCGCAAGGCACTGCACGAGAAGACGGCGCGCGCGATCGAAACCCGCTACAGCGCGGAGCTCGAAGACCACTACAGTGCGCTCGCGCATCATTACGGTCGCAGCGACAACTCGGAAAAGGCGATCGAGTTCCTCGAGAAGGCGGGCCTGCAGGCCGCGCGGCGCTCTGCGCACGTCGAAGCACGCAATCACCTGGAACAGGCGATCGTGCTTGGCTGTGCGCAACCGGCCTCCACGGAGAATCGTGCCCGCGAACTGCGCCTCCTGCTGGCGCTGGCAAGCCCGCTGCGGATCACCACGGGGATGACGTCGACGGAATTCGAACGATTGTGTGAGCGCGCGCGTGTCCTGTGCGATGACGTCGGTACGCGCGAAAACCGTATGCGCGTGCAGGCAGAACTGCGGGTGCTCCGCTGTGTTCGCGGGGAAGCGCGGGCAGCACTGGTGCACGGCCGTGCTCTTCTTGAGCTCGCGAGTGCAGACGTTCCAAGAGAATTTCGCGCGCAGGCGTACGGCGCAATGTGCGTATGCGCGTTTGCGCTCGCCAACCTGGACGACACCCGCCATCACGCTGGAGAGGTGGAGCGCTATTGTGGCCCGGAGGACGTCGGTTGGCATCAGCAGCACTTCGGCTACGATCCGCGACTCCTGGTGGCCGCCTATGCCGCGAGCGCGGCTGCACTGCAAGGCCACGTCAGCCAGGCGTGCGAGCGATACGCGAGCGCGCGACTGGAAGCAGCGCGACTCGGCATGCCGTACCTGCAGGGGTTCATCCTGTCGACCTGCGCCTGGATGTCGGGCTTCCTCGGGAATCTGGAAGTCTGTCAGGAGACTGGCGAGGCCGCGCTGGCGGTCGCCCACGAATACGGTTACCCGGAGTGGATCGTGTGGGGGTCGAGCTGGCTAGGGTTCGCGCTGGCCCGCGATGAACCGGAGCGCGGCATCGCGATGATGGAGTGGGCTTTGCAGAGTGCACTGGAAGCGCGCGCCGAGTTCGGGTTGCCATCGGTGTATGCGGCGCTGGCCGACGCTTGTCGGTGGAACGGCAGGCTGGCGGATGCCCGCGCCGCGGTCGACAGCGGCCTCGCCCTCGCAGCTCGCACCGACGAGACGCTGTTCCTCGCGGATCTGCACCGCGCTCATGCCGATCTGCTGCTCGCCGAGGGCGGTCCACCCGCCCGGGCGCTCGCGGAGGCTGAATACGGCAGATCTCTCGCGCTGGCGAAGCGGCAGGGCGCGCACTGGTGGGAGCTCCGCGCGACCATCGGAGTGGCGCGGCTGTGGCTGGAGGATGGGCGCGGCGCTGAAGCGCGCCAGCACCTCGCAGAAGCGCTGGCCGCTATCACGGGCGGCGAGCACCTGCCGGATGTGCGTGAGGCGAAGATGCTGCTCGAGGCATCCGACGAGCGCGTCACGGAGCGCGGAACTCCCTGACCGGCCCGTAGAACAGCACCCACGTCGCAAAGTCCGGTGTGAAGTCTTCGAAGCGATGTACCTCGCCGGCCGCGGCAAACAGCACGTCACCCGGTCCGAACGCGACGGATTCGTCACCCCGGACGAACGTCCCGCGGCCGGAGATCACGAAGTACAACTCGTCGCGCGTATGCGGCGTCTGCGGATCCGCGTCGCGTGGCGCGTAGTGGCGCAGTTCGATCTCGCCGGTGTCGAAAGCCTGGACCGAGAGGCGACCGGCGGGCAGCGGCAGCGCGGCGATGTCCGAGGGTGTCAGGCGGGTGGGGATGGTCATCGAATGGCTCCTGTGGGGCGCCCGGCATCCTGCTGCGCGTCGCGCACGCTAAGGCTGACCGGTGAAGCGTCGCGCGAGCGCCTTGTACAACGGCTCGGGACATACGAGCCGCGAAGCGCCGTTCGCGATCAGCGCCGCGGCCATCAGCAGCAGCACCATGTCGTGCTTGTCCGTCATCTCGACGACGATGATGAACGCGGTCAGCGGCGCCTGCACCACGCCGGCGAAGTAGGCCGCCATCGCGAGCAGGATCACCGCATTCAGCGGCACGTCCGTCAGCACCGTCGCCAGGTTCGCGCCGAGGCCGGCGCCGACCGCGAGTGACGGCGCGAAGATCCCGCCGGGGATCCCGGCCAGGTAGGACACCAGCGTCGCCACGAACTTCAGCACGCCGAAGGATGCCGGCACCGAGGGATCTCCCTGCAGCAGGTAGCGGGTCTCGGCATAGCCCGTGCCGAACGTGCAGCCGCCGCCCGCGACGCCGATGATCGCAAGGACACCACCGCACAGCGCCGCGAACACCACCGGGCGCGTGCGCGCCAGCTGGCCGATCCTGCCCGGCAGACCCTGGCTGGTGGCGATCAGCGAGCGCGCGAACAGGCCGCCCGCGAGGCCACCGACGACTCCGATCGCGAGCACCGCGAGCAGGTTGTCGGGATCGGTCACCAGGGTCGCGCCGGTGCGTCCGAAATACGTGTAATTGCCGAGGAGCGCGAGCGAGGTCATTCCCGCCAGGATCACGGCGGTCAGGATGGTGCCGTTGGTGCGCTGTTCGTAGGAGCGCGAGAGCTCTTCGATGGCGAACACGATACCGGCGAGCGGCGTGTTGAACGCCGCGGCAACCCCCGCGGCGCCACCGGCCAGGATGAGTGCCCGGTCCATGCCCTGCTGCGGGAACCGGCCCAGCCGCCCGAGCGAATGAAGGACCGCGGCGCCCACCTGCACCGTCGGACCTTCACGTCCGATCGACGCCCCGCACAGGAGGCCGCCCACGGTCAGCACCATCTTGCCTATCGCGATGCGCAGCGACAGCAGCTGTTCGCGCGCTTCGCGTGTGTCCTGCGCGAGCGCTGCGATGGTCTGGGGGATGCCGCTGCCCTGGGCTCCGGGGAAGAAGCGGCGCGTGATGAAGACAATCGCGGCAAACCCGAGCGGCATGCCCACCAGCGGAATCCATCCAGCATGCAGACGCGCCTCGGCGAACAGCGCATGCGCCTGTTCGCTCGCGAGCGCAAACAGCACGGCGAGCCCGCCCACCGCCACGGCGCCGCCCCAGAACAGGACGCGCAGCAGCCAGCGGCGGGGGGAATTCCACCGGGCTCCCGAGCGGACGAATCGCCTGATCTCACTGCTGCGCATGGCGGCTCACGGACCCCAGGATACCGGGCATCCTCGTCCGCGGGCACCCCGCGCGCGAAGGATTTTCGGCATCGGTCCGCACAATGGCCGGCGCAACGGACGCAGTGACTGTCGTGGTGCGCAATCCGGAGCGACACCGCGTGGCGCGGCCGTTGCGCGCGACTTGCGCCGCGCGGGAATCAGGCCGCCAGGAACCCCTGGTAGCCGCTCGCCTGCACCTCGTCGCAGATCTTGCGGTAGTTGCCCACGCCGCCGATGTAGGAGAGCAGCCGCCGCGGCTTGCCCTCGATGTTGTCGCCGGTGTACCAGGACCTGGTGCGCATCAGCAGGGTCGAGTTCGCCACTTCGTCATGATGGCGCACCCATTCGTCTTCCTTCTCGCGCGACGGCTCGATGGCCTGCTTGCCGTTGGCGCGCATCCACGTGATGCAGTTCATCACCCAGTCCACCTGCTGCTGCAGGCACGTGGTCATGTTGCAGAACGCGGTGGACGGGGCGAGCGGTCCGGCAACCGTGAAGAGATTGGGAAAACCGTGCACCTGCAGGCCGAGCGTCGAACGGATGTCCTTGCTCCACTGCGCCGTCAGCGAACGGCCATCGCGGCCGTGCACGTCCATGCGGGCGAGTGCGCCGGTGCCGGCATCGAAGCCGGTGGCGAGGATCACCACGTCCAGTTCGAATTCGCGACCGGCAACCACGAGTCCCTTCTCCGTGAAACGCTCGATGGGCGTGGCGCGGACATCGACGACTTCCACGTTGTCGCGGTTGAACGCCTCGTAGTAGCCGTTCTCCAGCGGCACGCGGTAGGTGCCGAAGCCGTACAGGCGCGGCACCAGCAATTCCGCCTTCTTCGGGTCCTTGATCTGCGCTCGGATCTTGCCGCGCACGAACTCGGAGACCTCTTCGTTGATCGCGGGATCGATCAGCGATTCCTGGAAACCACCCACCCAGATCGCGAGCGAGCCGTCGGTCCACAGCTTCTCCAGTTCGGCCTGCCGCTGCGCCGGCGTGAGCGAATGCCACGACGGCAGGTGGAAGTCGAAATCGAAGCCGGCGAACGTGTGGTGCACGTGCTCGCGCAACCGCGGGTACTGCGCCCGCCACTCGGCGAAGCGCTTCGCATCGTAGCGCTCGTTGTTCATCCGCACGGCGTACTGCGCGGTGCGCTGGAAGACCTTGAGTTCTGCGACCTCGCTCGCGATGGTCTGGATGACCTGGATCCCGGTGGCGCCAGTGCCGACCACGCCCACCCGCTTGCCCTTGAGATCCAGCCCGCGCGGCCAGCGCGCGGTGTGGGCGATGACACCCTGGTATTTCTCGTGTCCCTCGAACGGCGGCACCTTCGGGGCCGAGAGCATGCCCGCGCAGCTCACGAAGTACTTCGCGGTGTAGCGTTCGCCATCCTCGGTCTCCACGGTCCAGCGGTTGCTGGCTGCATCCCAGGCGGCGTGCGCGACGCGCGTGTTGAACCGGATGTGCCGGCGGAGATCGAACTTGTCCGCCACGAAGTTCAGGTAGCGCTCCGTCTCGGGCTGCGACGGGAAACGCTCGCTCCAGTCCCATTCCTTGAGCAGTTCTTCCGAGAACCAGTACTGGTAGACGTAGGACTGTGAGTCCACGCGGGCGCCGGGATAGCTGTTCCAGTACCACGTGCCGCCGACGTCGGGCGCGGCGTCGAACCCCTGGAAGCTCAGGCCCAGCTCGCGCAGGCGGTAGACGGCGTACAGGCCGGCGATCCCCGCGCCGATGACGATGGCGTCGAATTCTCGTGTGCTTTGCATTGAACGGTCCTCGTGGTGATTCGGAAGTCGCGAATTGCCGCGCAGTATCCGCATCCCGCACATCCCGCGACAGCGGGCCAAGGTGACAAGGCAGGGGTTAATTGGTGACAATCCCAGCCATGCGCCGTGCCGATCTCGACCATGTCCTGATGCCCAACACCTACGTCCGGCTGCTGACGCAGGAGTTCGCGGACCACGCGGCGATCGTTGCCGGCACCGGCATCCCGCCGGCCGAACTCGCCACCTACCCGCACCCCCTGACGATCCGCCAGCACCTGCGGTGCATCGCGAACATCCTGCCGCTGCGGCCGTCCCCGGACTGGCACCTGCAGTGGGGCAAACGGATGGCGGAAAACTTCCACGGCGCGGTGACGATGGCCTGCCTGACCGCACCGACGCTCGGCGCGGGACTGGACGCTTTCCTGCGCTACATGCCGGCCCGCGTGCCGTACCTCGACTGGCGCGGACGACGGATCGGCGCGACGTTCCGCTGCGAGGTCACGCCCAGGATGGACCTGGGCGCGGTGCGACAGGCACTGACCGAAGTGCCACTCATCGTGATGCACGAGTACGTGCGCGCGATGCACCTCGGTGCGATGACGGGCGCGCGCATCGAACTCGCGGATCCCGCGCCGCCCGGGCGCGAATATTACCCGGCTTACTTCGACTTCCCGGTGCTGATCGGTTGTCCGCGTGATGCGCTGGTCATTCCGGCCGCGTGGCGCGCGATCCCGAACCTGAACTTCGACGAGACCGCATGGCACGCGGCGATTGAACGTTGTGCGGCGGCCGAACAGCCGGTCGATGCGCGCGATGCCGTGGGGCGCGTGCGGCAGGCGCTCGCCGCGGCGGTCGCAAAACCGGGCTCGCGCGGCGTGCCGACGCTCGACGAGGTGGCGGGGCAGTTGCGATGTTCGCCGCGCACCGTGATCCGGCGCCTGCGCGCCACCGGCACCACGTTCCAGGCGGAAGCCGAGCACGTGCTGAAGACCCGCGCCACGGCGCTGCTCACCGATCGCGCGAACCGCGTGCAGGACGTCGCCGCGCGGCTCGGCTACGCGGACGCGGCGAGTTTCCGCAAGGCGTTCCGCCGCTGGTTCGGCACCGCGCCCGCGGACTGGCGCGCACGGGACTGAGCGCGCGGAGATCATCTGCCGCGCGCATTCGGGCGCAAGAAGCGGCGCGCGGACACATGTCGAAATGCCTACGGTGAACCTCCCTGATGCGGAGACTTCACGATGACGGAAGATTCCTCCCTCGCGTTGGCCTGTGTTGCGCTGGCGTGCTGTCACGATCGCGCGGTCGGTTCGCCGGCACTGTCGGCGCCGGCGATCGTGCGCGTGCATGAAGGGCCGACGTCGACATTCGCGCTGGTGCCCGCCGCGGGCGGCGACGCACCGGTGCTGATCCTCGCCCCTGGCACCGCGGCGGTGTCGCGGCACGTTGAGCGTGTCTGGCCGGGGGCGCAGTCGGCGCCGTTCACGCGCGAGGACGCCGCGGCACTGGCGGCCGCGTTGCGGCGCGTGGTGCGGCAGCTGGAAGCGCTGGACGTGCCGGCGCGCGACGCGCTGCCGGATGCTGCGTGCCTGCCTTACTACATGCTGGAAGGACGCTGATCCGCGCGCGTCCGGCGGCCGCGGGGCGGCCTGCCGGCGCACCGTGCCAGGCGCCTCAGGTCCGGTTGATGGACACGCCGCCGTCCACGAGCAGCGCCGTGCCGGTGGTGAAGCTCGCGGCGTCGCTCGCGAGGTAGAGCGCCGAGCGCGCGATCTCCTCCGCGGTCGCCAGCCGTCGCATCGGGTACAGGCTGACGATGAACGCCTGGGCTTCCGGCGTGGCATTCATTTCCCGGTACATCGCGGTATCCGTGCCGCCGGGCAGCAGCGCGTTCACGCGTATTCCCTGCTGCGCGTACTCCACCGCCAGTGCCTGCGTAAGTCCGATCAGCCCTGACTTGCTTGCCGCGTAGGCCGCCACACCTGGAAAACCGACCGTGTAGCCGACGAATGTCGACGTGAAGATCAGCGAACCGCCGCCCCGGGCGACCATCGCAGGGACCTGCGCCTGGGCGGCCAGGAACGCACTGGTGAGATTGACGTCCAAGGTGCGTCGCCAGTCGGCGAGCGCGATGCCGGTGGTCTCACCGAGCGGGGCGATGATGCCCGCGTTGTTGAACGCGACGTCGAGTCCCCCGTAGTTCGCGATCGCGAGATTGACCAGCGCGTGCGCGTACGCGCCGTCGGTGACGTCCCCGGCCAGTGCGCACGCGGAGCCGCCGGCCCGCGTGATTTCGGCGACCAGCGCCTCGAGGCGATCCTGCCGGCGCGCCCCCACGACCACGCGCGCGCCTTCCGCCGCGAAGAGCCTGGCCGTCGCATGACCAATCCCGGAGCTCGCGCCTGCGACGATGCACACCTTGCCTTCGAGCGCGTTCATCGGATCCCCCTTTCGCCGGTGCCTGTGACGTGCCGGTCAGGGTGGCGGGGCTCGCGCGCCCGGGCGTCCCGTTCATTGCGGCGATTGACGGATTCAACGACAACAACCGGGAGATTGACGCAGAGGCCGCGGGCAAAGGGGCGGCGACAGGCGTCGTCGCTGCGCGCTCAGCCGAATCCGTGCGCCTGCGCCGCCTCCGCGCGACAGCGCTCCGGTCCGCCGAGCAGCTGACGGTTCAACCCGATCCGTTTGAACCAGTAATGCAGGCCGAGCAGATCCGTGAACCCGACGCCGCCGTGGACTTCGGTGGCGGTCTTCGCGATGAACTTGCCAACCTCCGCCACGTGCGCCTTCGCGTGACAGGCGGTGAGATGCGCGTCATCGGCGGCAGTATCGAGCGCATGCGCGGCGTACCACACCAGGGCCCGGCACGGCTCCAGCGCAGCGGCCATCTCGGCGCACAGGTGCTTCACGGCCTGGAAGGATCCGATCGCGCGGCCGAACTGCTTCCGCTCGCCGGCGTACGCGACCGCGGCATCCAGCATGTGCTGAGCGGCACCGAGCGTGTCGGCGGCGAGCAGCACTCTACCGCGATCGATGAGCCGGCCGAGCGCCGCCCCGTCCAGGCTGCCGGGAAGCGGATCCGCCGGCACGCCGGTGAAACGCAGTTCACCGACGCGACGTGTGCGATCGATCGTCACCAGCGATGTACGGTCGAGCCCGGGCGCGGCAGCGTCCACGAGATGCAGGCCGCCGGTCGCGTCGGCCACGAGGTGGATCTCGGCCGCGAAGTCCAGCACGAACAGCGCGCGCCCGTGCAGCCGGCCGTCACGGACGTGCACCGCGGCGTCCTCGCGCGCGCCGGTGTGTTCGCTGACGGCGAGCCCGGCAGTGACCGTGCCGGCGGCCAGTGCCGGCAGCCAGCGCGCACGCTGCGCCTCGGATCCGGCCTCCGCGAGCGCCAGCGGGACCAGCACGTTCGTCGCCGCGAAAGGCACCGGCGCGACGTGCGCACCGAGCGTTTCCGCCGCCAGCGCCGCCTCGAGGAACCCGAGGCCGACGCCGCCGGCGGCTTCCGCGGTGACGAGCCCGGGCAGCCCGAGATCAGCGAGCGCGGCGCACACGTCTTCGGCACGATCGTCCGGGTCTTCCGCGTAGCGGCGGACGCGCGCGAGCGGCGCGTGCGCGGCGAGCGCTTTCGCAAGGCTTTCCTGCAGCAGGGTCTGATCACTCGAGAGTCCGAAATCCATAGCTGTCTCAACCCGCGGCGGCGGCCGGTTCGCGCGGCATGCCGAGCCCGCGCTCGGCGATGATGTTCTTCTGGATCTGGGACGTGCCGCCGCCGATGATGAGTCCCAGGAAGTACATGTGATGCTGCTGCCAGAATCCGTCGTCGCGCAGCAGCGGGCTGCCGCGATAGAGCACGCCGAGTTCACCGAGCGCATCGATCGCGAGCCCCTCCAGGTCGTGCCGCAGCTCCGTTCCCTGCAGCTTGACCACCAGCCCCGCCAGTGCCGCGGGCTGTCGGTTCAGGCGTGCCGACAGCAACCGGAGATCATTGCAGCGAAGCGCGAGCATGCGTCCTTCAATCCGCATCAGCCGCTCGCGCCACACCGGCTCCTCGATCAGGCGGCGACCGTCCAGTGTCTCCTGTTTCAGCAGTTCGACGAGCGCATTGAAGCGCTGCAGGGTGATGTTCGGATTGCCGAGCATTCCGCGCTCGTGCCCGAGCAGCGCATTGGCGATCTTCCAGCCGTCGCCGCGCGCGCCGACGATCTGTTGGCGGGGCACCCGCACGTCGGTGAAGAACACCTCGTTGAAGCTCGCGTCGCCGGTCATCGTGACGAGCGGACGCACCTCGATGCCGGGGGTGTCCATGCGCAGCAGCAGGAAGCTGATCCCGTGGTGCTTGGGGGCCCCGGGCTCGGTGCGCACCAGGCAGAACATCCAGTCGGCCAGGTGCGCCGTGCTGGTCCAGATCTTCTGGCCGTTGATCACCCAGTCATCGCCATCCAGCTCGGCCCGGGTGGTCAGGCTGGCGAGATCGCTGCCGGCATTCGGTTCGGAGTAGCCCTGGCACCAGATCAGCTCGCCGCGGAGGGTGGGGGCGATGAACGTCCGCTTCTGTTCCTCGGTGCCGAACTCGAGCAGCGTGGGCACGAGCATCATGATGCCCTGGCCGGCGATCCCCGGGAACACCTGCGCGCGCGCGAATTCCTCCGCGATGATCCGTGCTTCGAGGAGGTCCGGGCGTGCGCCGAAGCCGCCGTACTCGCGCGGGATCGTGCGGCCGGCATAGCCGTGCTCGAGCAGGCGCGCCTGCCAGGCGAGCGTCCGCGGCGCGCGCAGGTCGACGGTGGCGGGGGCGTCCGTCCCGTGCGCGTCCAGGAAGGCGCGCACCGCGTCGCGAAAGGCGGTGTACTGCGGTCCGAATCTCAGGTCCATCGAGGCCTCGCGTGGCTGGGGGCGGTGGATTGCCAGGCCCGGTGGCGGGCCCCGCTGCCGATCCTAGGCGCAATGCGCGGGCCACGCACCCCGTCGGCCGACGCCCTCAGCGGATGGCGTTGCGATCCCGCGCGGGGGCCGCGCGATCCGCCGGGGCGCGCGGAGCAGCGCAAACCCGCTGGGGTCATTACACTACGTCAACCTGAGAATGTCCCGATTGCGCGTGCCCGTGACCCCGCTATGACCGTTGCATGGACACGCCTGCTTCCCGCCTGTCGACGGTCGGCGCTGCCGCGCGTCGCAGCGCTCGTGATCGTGGCCGCGCTGCCCGGTGCCTGCGCGCGCCATCCCCATGTCGAAGCGCCAGTCGACCAGGCGCTGACACCGCGCGAGTTCGCGGCAGCACGGCTCGACGATCCCGCGTGGCGCGACGACTGGCAACGCCTGGATCCCGACGCGGCCGGATCGCCGGCCCGCTGGACCCCCGCGCGGATCGGTCTGCTGGCGGCGCTGCGCAGCCGTGCAGTCCGCGAGGCGCAGGCGGCCCTCACCGTCGCGCGTGCCGCGCGCGCGGTCGCCGTGCAGCGGCAGAATCCCCTCGTCAGCCTCGGGCTCGAGCGGCACTCACTGATCGATGACAACCAGAGCGGCCATTGGAGCATCGGTCCGTCGGTGGAACTGACCTTGGCGCCGCGCGGCCGGCGCGCACTCATCGCCGCGCGGGCCGACGTGGAGATCACGCGCGCGCGACTTGCGATCGTCGCTGCCGCCTGGACGGCGCGCGACGCCGCGGTGGGCGCCGCGCTGGCGTTGCTCGCGCAACGCGAACTCGCCGCGCGTGAGGCGGGCGCACTCGCCGCGCGGGACGCGGCGCTCGCCGCGGCACGCGCGAGCGTCGCGGCGGGGGTGGCGGATCCGTTCGAATGGCAGACCATGGTGCTCGCGGCGAACGATGCGCGGCTCGCGCGGCTCGCGCGCATCACGGAGACTGCGCAGGCGCAAGCAACGCTCGCCGCGGCGCTTGCGCTGCCGGTGACCGCGCTGCAGGACCTCGCGTTCGCGCCGCCGCCGGCGGGCGGACCGGCGCCGGCATACGACGATCTCCAGCTGCACATGCTCACGCACGATCCGGCGGTGCTGGCCGCACTCGCCGATTTCGACGCGGCCGAGCGCGATCTCGGGCTCGCGGTCCACGCGCAGTATCCGAGCGTGCAGCTCAACCCCGGCTATTTCTTCGACCAGGGCGATCACGTATGGTCGCTGCTCGGAGGGGTGGTGGTCCCGGTGCTGGCAAATCACGATGCTGCGATTGCACGCGCGGAAGCGGCGCGTGAAGCGGCGCGTGCGCATGTGCACGCGGTGCAGGCGGCCAGGATCGCGGCGCTGAGCGAAGCGTATGCACGCTGGCAGACGAGCCTGGACGTGCGCCGCGAGGCGCAGGCGATTGCCGCTGACGTGCGCCGGCACCACGAGGAACTCGCGGCCCGGGCAGCGACGGGTGTCGTCGATCGGCTGGCGGAGCGCCGCGCCGCGCAACAGGTGGCGGAGCTGGACGTCCAGCTCGCGATGAGCGCGGCCGCGGTGCGCGCCGCGCGCCATGCGCTCGAATCGACCGCACGCCTGCCGCGCGATGATCCGCCGTTCGCGCGCTACCTGGACGAACTGCAGGCCGCGGATGCCACGCAACCGGAACCCTGAACCCATGCGAATTTGGCTGCTGCTGGTGGGGATTGCGCTTGGGGCGGCCGTCACCCTGTGGTTGACCGATGCCACGCGTGGGCCGCTGCGCGATGTCGGGACGCGCACGCCGGACGCGCCTGCCGCGGACGCTGGCAGCGACGAGGATGACGATGACGACGATGCGGTCCCGGTGCGCGTCCGGCAGATCGATGGCGACGTGGTGGTCGTGCTGCGCCCGGAGGAGATCCGGCTCGCGGATCTCGACACTGCGCCGCCGGCGCGCGTCGAGGTGGCCGCGATGGAGAAGAGCTTCGGACGGGTTGCCGACCCGGCACCGGTCCTGGAGGCGGCGCGGACCGCCGGTGCGGCGCGGGCGGCCGCCGCGGCCCAGCGCACGGTAATCGCCGCGCTCGCGCAGCGCTTGTCCCGCCTGCGACAGCTGGCCGCCGCCGGCGAGATCACGGTGGCCCGCGAACTCGCTGACCTGGAAGTGCAGCTCCGGCGCGAACAGGCTACGGCCACCGCGCGCGACGCGGCACTGGCGGCGGCCGACGGCACGCTGGTGGCGCGCTGGGGCACCGCGCTCGCCGCGGGCGCCGCGCAGCGCGCCCCATGGTTCCAGGCGCTCGCGGCCGGGGAAGCGCAGCTCGTCGAGTTCGGCGCGCGGGTGCCGCCGCCGGCCACGATCACGGCGAGCCCGCAGGCGCAGGCCGAGGATCCGCGGCCGGTGGAAGTCATCGGCGCAGCGCCCACCGCGTTCGGCGCGGCGCAGATCCCGACTTACCACGGCATCGCCCGCGACCCGCGGCTGCGCGTGGGCATGCAGCTGACCTGCCTGCTGCCGCACGAAGCCCCCGCCACTGCCGGCTGGCTGGTCCCCGGCGCCGCGCTCGTCTGGCACGACGGCGCACAATGGTTCTACGTGCGCAGCGCCCCGGGCGAGTTCCGCCGGCACCGTGCGGATGGCGGGCTGCCCCATGCCGGCGGCCGGGTGCTGGTGGCGGGGCTTACCGCCGACAGCGCGGTGGTCGTGCGCGGTGCGCAAGCGCTGCTCGCGGAGGAGTTCCGGGCGCACATTCCCGAGGAAGACGATGATTGAGGCCGGCGTGCGCGGTGGGCGCCGTCACGCATGCTGAGCGCACTGGTCCGGCTCGCGATCGCGCGGCGCGGCGTGGTGCTCGCCGGCGCGCTCGCGATCGTCGTGTACGGGGTGTTCGAACTGCGCCGCGCGGGGCTCGACATCTTCCCGGAGTTCGCGCCGAAACTCGTGGTGGTGCAGACGGAGGCGCCGGGGCTCAGCACGGAGCAGGTGGAAGTACTGGTCACGCAGCCCCTGGAGAACGTGCTGGGCGGCATGATCGGGCTCGATCACCTGCGCTCGGAGTCGATCGCGGGGTTGTCCATTCTCACGCTCGTGTTTCACGAGCACACGGATGTCTTCCGCAATCGTGCGCAAGTCGCGGAGCGCCTGGCGACCGTGGTGTCCGCGCTGCCGGCCACCGCCGGTCCGCCGGTGATCGCGCCGCTGGCGTCGTCGTCGGCGACGGTACGCACGATCGGGGTGGTCGCCGACGACGGGGACCTGCGCCGGTTGCGCGATCTCACCGAACGGATGATCGTGCCGCGCCTGCTGAGCGTGCCGGGTGTCGCCGACGTCAACGTGTTCGGCGGCGAGTCGCGCGCGCTGGTGATTGCCCCGGACCAGGACGCGCTGGCCCGCCACGGGCTGGACTTCGCGGCGGTGGCAGCGGCTGCGCGGCAGGCCACGGCCAACCTCGCGCTCGGGATCGTGGAGAGCGCCAACCAGCAGATCGCGATCACGGGCGGGCTCGGCACGTTGACACCCGCGGTGCTCGCGGCGACCCGCGTGCAGTTCGACGGGCTGCGCAGCGTCACCCTGGCGGATGTTGCCGACGTGGGCTGGGGCGGGCTGCCGCGCGTCAGCGCCGCGCAGATCGGCGGGACGCCCGGCGTGGTGATGATGGTCATCGGCCAGCTGGGCGCCAACACGCTGACGGTTTCCACCAGGCTCGACGAGGTGTTCGACGATCTCGCACCGGTGCTCGCCCAGCAGGGCGTCCGCCTGCACGGCCGGCTGTTCGTCCCCGCGGCCTACATCACGACGGCAATCGGCGAGATTTCACTGCACCTGCTCATCGGCGGTGTGTTCGTGCTGCTGGTGCTCCTCGTCGGGCTCTACGATCTGCGCACCGCGCTGATCTCCGCGCTCGCGATCCCGCTGTCGCTGCTCACCGCGGTGATCGTGCTGATCGAGAGCGGGGTCAATCTCAACGTGCTCGTGATTGGCGGACTCGCGATCGCGCTCGGCGAGGTGGTGGACGATGCGATCATCGACACCGAGAACATCTTCCGCCGTCTGCGCACGGCGCCGCCCGACGCTGCACCGGCGGATGTCGCGCTCGCGGCCTCGCTGGAAGTTCGCGGGTCGGTGGTCTACGCAACATTCATCGTCGCGCTCGTGTTCGTGCCGCTGCTGACGCTCGGCGGTGTCAGCGGCCGGCTCTTCGCCCCGCTCGGACTCGCGTACATCCTGGCGGTGATCGCGTCGCTCGTCGTTGCCGTCACCGTCACGCCGGCGCTGTGCGTGGTGCTCCTTGGCCACGCCCGCGCGCGCCCCGCCGTGGCGCCGGTATTCCGCCTCCTGAACCCACCCTACCTCGCACTGGTCCGCGCGCTGGCGGAACGGCCGTGGATCGCGGTGGCGCTCAGCGCCGCGAGTCTCGCCTCGGTGCTGCTGGCGCTGCCCGGATTCGGGGCGCGCTTCCTGCCGGACCTGCGCGAGGGACACTTCATGGTGCACACCACCGCCCTGCCGGGCACCAGCCTCGACGAATCGCTGCGGCTTGGCAGCGCGCTCACGACGCAGTTCCTCCGGATCGACGGCGTGCGCTCGGTATCTCAATGGGCGGGGCGGGCGGAGCGGGGCGCGGACACCTACGGCAGCCATTACAGCGAGTACGAAGTCGCACTCGAGCCGTTGTCCGGCACCGCTCAGCAGCGGGTGCTCGAAGCGCTCCGCGCGACGCTCGCCACCCAGCCCGGGATTACGTTCGAAGCGAACACGTTCCTGACCGAGCGCATCGACGAGACGATCTCAGGCTACACCGCGCCCGTGGTCGTGAACCTGTTCGGCAGCGATCTCGACGTGCTGGACGCGAAGGCGCACGAGCTCGCGGCGGTGCTGCGCGAAGTTCCCGGGGCACGCAATGTCCGCGTGCGGGCCGCGCACCCGACCCCGACCCTGGCGATCGCACTGGACGCTGCGTCGCTGGCGCGATTCGGCCTGGACGCGCGACAGGTGCTGGAAGCGGTCCGGAGCGCCTACGGCGGGCATGTCGTCAACGAGATTGCGCGCGACAACCGGCGCGTGCCCGTGATCGTGCTGCTGCCGGACGCGCAGCGGCGCGACGCGGACCGCCTCGGCGAACTGATCGTGGCCCGGCGCGCGGGCGCGCCCGTGCGGCTGGCGGATGTTGCGACCGTCCGGCAGACCGCGGGTCGCTACAACATCCTGCATCGGAACGCGCAGCGCCTGCAGGTCGTCACCGCGGAATTCGCCGGCGACGATCTCGCGGCGTTCCTGCGCGAACTGCGCGCGCGCGTGCTGCACGGCATGCAGTTCCCGGATGGCGTGCACCCCGAGTTCACCGGCGCCGCGGTGGAGCAGGCCGCGGCGCGTGACACGCTGGTGTCGCACGCGCTCGTGGCCGGGTTCGGTGTGCTGCTGCTCATCCACGTCGCGGTGAACCGGCTGCGCTATCTCCTGCTGATCCTGCTCAACCTCCCCTTTTCGATGGTCGGCGGGGTGATCGCCGTGATGCTGGGCGGCGGCATCGTCTCGGTCGGGTCGATCGTCGGGTTCGTGACCCTGTTCGGGATCACGGTCCGCAACAGCATCATGCTCGTTTCGCATTACGACCATCTCGTCCGCGTGGAAGGCTGCCCCTGGTCACTCCCGACCGTGCTGCGCGGCGCGCGGGAGCGGCTGCCGGCAATCCTGATGACGGCGCTGGTGACGGCGCTCGCGATGCTGCCGCTGACGATCGACAGCGACAACCCGGGACGCGAAATCATGGGGCCGATGGCCGCGATCATCGTCGGTGGACTGCTGTCGTCGACGGTGCTGAACCTGCTGCTGATGCCCGCGCTGCTGCATCGCTTCGGGGAATTCGGCCCGCGCCCGCGCGATGCCTGAGGACGCGCCGGCCCGGCGCGGCGCCGTCACTTGCGGATCAGCGGGCTCGTCAATGTCGTCGGCGACAGGATGGTCGTGGTGGACGGCGACAATGTCGTGGTCGGCGAGATCGTCGTCGTGGTCGTGGTGGGCGCTATCGTGGTGGTCGTCGGCGACAGGATGGTCGTGGTGGTCGGCGACAGCGTGGTGGTGGGGGACAGCGTCGTGGTGGGCGAGAGGGTCGTCGCCGGTGACAGCGTGGTGGTCGTCGGCGCGAGAATCGTTGTCGTGGTCGGCGACAGCGTGGTCGTCGGGGACAATGTCGCAGTCGTCGGCGCGAGGATGGTCGTCGTGCCCGGCGACAGCGTCGTGGTGGGCGAGAGGGTCGTCGGCGAGATGATCTGGGTCGGCGTCAGCGTGGTCGTCGCCGGTGACAGCAACGTCGTCGGCGCCGCGGTCTTCAGGCCGGGTTCCTTCAGGACCGGGGCATCGGCACCTGGCAACGCGGGGCTGCCCAGCCTGACCGCTCCGCCGTCGAGCGTGGCGCCCATCCTGTCGATGACCGGCTGCTCGTCGGTCGGCAGTGACTTCACGCGCGCTTCCGCCGCCGCCCCCGGCAGCCGCTTCTCCGTGCCCGGCGCAGCGGACCCGTCCGCCGTTGGCGCCTCGGTGCCTGACGACTCGCCGGGCGGTGCCGCCTCGGCGGGCGTGGCGGGCGCGGCCGGCAACGGGCGCTGACCGAGCGCGGGTGTGCTCTCGATCACCTTCAGGATCACCGGCGGCAGCTGCGTGATCCGGACCGGCGTCGCGCCGATCTGCGCCGCGGCACCGATGAACCCCGCCTCGTTGACGCCGAGATTCAGCGTGCCTCGCTCCGACGCCAGCTGGGTGCCGCCGGCATAGACCTTGTTGTAGGTGCCGGGATCGACTTTCTCCCCGGCGCCGAACAGGTCGGGCCGGCCCACCGGCACGTGTACCGCTTCGAAGTCGGTGCCGCGGATCCCGATCGTCGCGATCTCGGTGCGGAACGTTACGTTGCGCTTGTTGTTACGGCCGATCAGTCCCGTGATCGAGCGCAGCGCGCCGAACGCGAGACGCACCACCATGCTGTCGCGACCTTGCCCGAACTGGTAGTCGTCGATCGCGATTTCCGACGACCGCCGGATCACCATGCGGCTGTCATCCGTGAAGCGGAGCTGCGCGACTGCCGTCGCGCCGGTGGAGATCACGTCGCCGCCGAAGATTTCAGCGCCGCTCGCGAGCGTGCGCGGCGCGCCGCCGGGATCACGTGCCTGCACCTCGCCAACGACGAACGTGACCTGGCCGATCGCGGTCGCTTCGGCATGCGCGCGCGGCACGCCGAGGCCGAGCGTCGCCGCCAGCAGGACACCGGCAAGCACGTATGACGTCAGCCGGTCCATGCGGGGTTACCGCCGGAGCAATCCGCCGAACGTGAAACCCCCGGTCAGCACGGGACTCGTCGGCACGAGCACGTTGCCCGTGCTCAGGGTGCTGGTGTTGACGAGCGTGGAGGTGATCGTCGGGGTGACGGTCGGCGCCACGAACGAAGCCGATGTCACGGTGGGCGTCGGGATCAGGCCCGGTGTCGGCGTCACCACGGCAGGGGTGGTCGCCGCGGAGGTGATGGTCGGCACCAGCACGATCTGCGTGACCGGCGTGTTGCCTGCGATGAACGTGGTGTTGCCCGGAGGTGCCAGGCCGACCAGCGTCTGGTTGTTCAGCTGCACCGTGGTCGGTGAAAACACCGCGGGCGGCAGGCTCGCGGGGAGGTTCGCATCCGCACTCGGCGTGAGCGTCTTGTCCTGCCCGACCATGCCGGCCTGCAGAATGCGCTGACCGGAGAGCAGATCATTGACCGCGGTGGAGGCTCCCGCGATCTGCACGCCCGCCGCTTCCACGCGAACCTGCGGCACGGCAACCTTGGCGCCATTCAGCGACGTGAAGTCGCCCGGTTTGAGAACGGGTGACGCCGCCGCGAAGACAGGCAGCGGCAAATCGGCCTTGAGCGACGGCACCGGCAGCGTGGGGGTGAGCGCCGGGTTCGGCACGCCCGCGGTATCGGTCTGCGGCGGCCCGAGCGGAAGCGGCGGGCGGGTCATCACGTCCGGCAGCGCGGCCACCGCCACCGGGCGCGATCCCTCGGTCCTGAACGCGCGGCCGGGTTCGAGTGCCACCGCGGCGGGCTGTTCGGGGTTCACGGTCACGGCCCCGCTGCGCGCCATGTTGAAGGTGTTGCCGCCGTCGCCGGGCGCCAGCACGCCGGTTTCGAGATCGCCCCCTTCGACCGCGAGGACCGTATCGGGCGTGACGACGCGCAGCGTGCCGAGCGTGGGGCCGCCGATGTCGGTGACCGTGCGCACCTGGCCCTGGTTCAGTACGACACCCAGGCCCGGGCCCTCGGGCTTGAATTCGATCTCGCTGCGTGGCCGCACGGCGACGACGCCTTCACCCTCCGCCCTCACCTGGGCCATCCCGCCCGCGCCCGTCAGCAGGCGATCACCCGGATTCAGCGCGTCTCCCTTGCGGACCGGCGCGCGGGTCCCGTCCGCGCGCAGCACGCTGACGTCCCCGTTCACGAACTGGATGCGCGGCGGTTCGGCAGCCGCGGTGCCGCTGGCCAGCAGCACGGCAAAAAGGGCGGGCGACACGCGGGACGACACCATGGCGGATCCTCCTGGGCTGGGCTGGGCGCGACGGCAGCGGGGCACCGCCCGGCCCCGGGCGGGAGCGTTACAGGAAGTCGACGTGGAAGTTCACCGCCGCCGTCCAGCGCGAGTAGTCATAAAGCGGGATGTTCGAGTTCTGGTCAAGCCACGTGAACCCGGGGCGGATGGTGAAAGTGGGGGTAATGTTCAAAATGAGACCGGCTGCACTGTTCCACTGACCCTCGTCCCGCTCGACCAGGAAGATATCGCTGCGCCGGTCGTAGCTCCCCGCCTGGTAGCCGACGGACGCGTAGAGGTTCAGCCGGGAGAGCAGGCGGTACTGGCCGGCGACGCGGCCGCCGTAATAGTCGCGATTGCCGTCGGCCCGCGCGTGCAGATCGCTTTCGTGCCCGTAGTCGAAGGACACGGACAGCAGGTGCTCGCCCGCCGCGCCGAACAGCCGGCTCAGGCTGGCGTTGACCGAGGTCAGGTCGTAATCCTCGCCGCGGGCGGTCGTCGGCCGGTGTCTGAACGCGGTGAATCCACCGGTCAGGCTGCCCTGGTAGCGTTCCGCGAACGTGCGCCGGTACTCCGCGTCCACGCCGGCCGACTGGCGGAACGTGCTGCCGTCGAGCACGAAGGTGCTCGCCGTGACCCCGGCGCGCAGCGACTGGTTGCCGAACTGCTTCCAGAGACCGCCACGCCCATTCATATACAGGTAGCTGAGGTCGTTGGCGCGCGAATTGTGCCGGTTGAGGATGTCGGCGCCCGCATACGCCGCGAGGTCGTCGCGCAGGCGGTAGAACGCGTTGGCGCCCGCGTCGAGGGTCGCGAAGGGAGTTTCACGCTGGATTGCCGAGTCCGGCAGCTGCAGCTGCTGCGGATCGATCGGGATCGCGATGATCTGCCGCGCGGTCGACCCGGTTACGTTGGAGTCGAAGCCGCCGCTGGTGTCGATGTAGGCGCTGAGCTGGAGGCGCTCCGCCGGTTGCGCCGCCTGCAGGGCAGCGAGGTACTGCCCGATCGTGTCCCGGATGCTCTGCGTCGGGTTGGCGGCGAGGAGGGTGTCGAACTCGCGACGCGCACTGTCCGGATCGTTGAGGGCGACGTAGGCGCGCGCCAGGTGCAGCCGCGCCTCGGGATTGCCGGGTTCGAGCGCGAGCACGCGCTCGAACGCGAGCGAGGCGAGGCTCGGGTTGCCGGTCTCCAGCGCCGCGAAGCCGAACATCAGGTCGTACTTCGGCGTGCCGGCGTACTCGAATTCGAGCGGCGCGAGCAGCGTGTAGGCCTCCTGCAGCTGGCCGCCGGCGATCAGTTGTTCGGCCTCCTGCAGCGGATCGGCGCGCGCCTCGGCGGCAGTGATCGCGAGCGCCAGGCCGAGCGCCAGCGCGCGGAACGGTCGGGGAACTGCTGCGAGACGCATCGCACTCCTTGTAACACGGTCGTTCACGTCGCGGCGAAGCTTAGCACCGCTGCGGCAGCGCCGGCCATCGGCGCGCTGCGCGGTCCGGACGGCCGGCTCTCCCGTTGTGTTGGGCCCCGCGATCACATACCGTCCGCCTCCGCGGCACGCGCGCGCGACGAAGGACCCGACCCCCTCACGTCGCACCCCGCCGTCTCCACATCCCCACAGCCCGAGAGACTGCAGCATGAAATTCCGATTCCCGGTCATCATCATCGACGAGGACTGGCGCTCCGATTCCGCGAGCGGGCTCGGGATCCGGGCGCTCGCGAAGGCGCTGGAGGAGCAGCAGATGGAGGTGATCGGCGGGTTCACGTATTTCGACGTGAGCATGGTCGCGAACCAGGCCGCACGCGCCTCCGCGTTCATCGTCTCCATCGACGACGAGGAGGTCAACGAGGACGGCGCGGAAAGTTCTGCGATCGAGGAACTCCAGAAGTTCATCACGGAGACACGCCGGCGCAACGCGGACATTCCGATCTTCCTGTTCGGCGAGACGCGGACCTCGCGACACATCCCGAACGCGATCCTGAAGGAGCTGCACGGCTTCATCCACATGTTCGAAGACACGCCGGAGTTCGTCGCGCGTTACATCATCCGCGAGGCGAAGAACTACCTGGCCTCGCTCGCGCCGCCGTTCTTCAAGGCACTCGTCCATTACGCGAACGACAGTTCGTACTCCTGGCACTGCCCGGGGCACTCGGGCGGGGTGGCGTTCCTGAAGAGCCCGGTGGGGCAGATGTTCCACCAGTTCTTCGGCGAGAACATGCTGCGCGCGGACGTCTGCAACGCGGTCGACGAGCTCGGGCAGCTGCTCGATCACACCGGGCCGGTGGCGGCGTCGGAAGCCAACGCTGCGCGCATCTTCAACGCCGATCACCTGTTCTTCGTGACGAACGGCACCACCACGTCGAACAAGATCGTGTGGCATGCGAATGTCGGGTCGGGTGACGTGGTGGTGGTGGATCGCAACTGCCACAAGTCGGTGCTGCACGCGCTGATGATGACCGGCACGGTGCCCATCTTCCTGCAGCCGACGCGCAACCACATCGGGATCATCGGCCCGATCCCGCTGGAGGAGTTCGCGCCCGAACGCATCCGTGCGCGCATCGCCGCCAACCCGCTCGTCACGGACAAGAACGCCAAGCCGCGCATCCTGACGCTCACGCAGTCGACCTACGACGGCATCATCTACAACGTCGAGACCATCAAGAAGACGCTCGGCAACGCGATCGAGACGCTGCATTTCGACGAAGCCTGGCTGCCGCACGCGGCGTTTCACCGGTACTACCACGAGTTCCACGCGATTGGCACGGACCGTCCCCGCTCCGAGGAGGCGATGATCTACGCCACGCAGTCCACGCACAAGCTGCTGGCCGGGCTGTCCCAGGCCTCGCAGATCCTGGTGCAGGATTCGCGCACGCGCTCGCTGGACGGCCACCGTTTCAACGAGGCGTTCCTGATGCACACCTCGACGAGTCCGCAGTACGCGATCATCGCGTCCTGCGATGTCGCCGCGGCGATGATGGAGCCGCCGGGCGGCACTGCGCTCGTGGAGGAGTCCATCTTCGAGTCGCTCGAATTCCGGCGCGCGATGCGCAAGGTGGACGCGGAGTTCGGCGACTCCTGGTGGTTCCAGGTCTGGGGACCGCCCCGGCTCGCCGAATCCGGTATCGGATCGCGCGACGCCTGGCTGCTGAATTCCGGCGAGAAATGGCATGGCTTCGGCCGCCTGGCCGGCGGGTTCAACATGCTCGACCCGATCAAGGCCACGATCATCACCCCCGGTCTCGATATCAACGGGCGGTTCGGCAAGTGGGGCATCCCGGCCGCGCTCGTCACCAAGTACCTCGCGGAGCACGGCGTGGTGGTCGAGAAGACCGGGCTCTACTCGTTCTTCGTGATGTTCACGATCGGCATCACCAAGGGGCGCTGGAACACCCTGGTGACCGAGCTGCAGCAGTTCAAGGCCGACTACGACCAGAACCAGCCGCTGTGGCGCGTGATGCCGGAATTCGTACAGCAGTACCCCCAGTATGAACGCACCGGCCTGCGTGATCTCGCGGAGCGCATCCACGAGGCGTACCGCAAGTACGATCTCGCGCGGGTGACCACCGAGATGTACCTGTCCGACATGCAGCCGGTGATGCGGCCGTCCGAGGCGTTCGAACATCTCGCGCACCGCAAAGTGGACCGGGTTCCGATCGACGAACTCGAAGGGCGCGTGACCGCGATGCTCCTGACCCCCTATCCGCCGGGGATCCCGCTGCTCATTCCCGGTGAACGCTTCAACCGCACGATCGTCGAGTTCCTCCAGTTCACGCGCTCGTTCAGCCGCCGGATGGCCGGTTTCGAGACGGACGTGCACGGTCTCGTGATCCAGGACGGGGAGTACTTCGTCGACTGCGTGCGCTGATCGCGCGGGCCGACGGCTGGCGCGCCGTTGGCGAGACGCTATGATGCGCGACACGGTCGCGCGAGACGGCCGAGGGCGTAAGTGCAAGGGGGGAGCATGGCGACGCACGAAGGGTGGCTGCCGCAACGCTACTGGGCCTGGGGCCTGTGCATCCTGGCGACGGTCGTGTCGCTGGTGCTGTGCAGGTGGTCCTCGTGGTTCGTATGGCCGGCGGGTGTCGCCGGCTTCCTGAGCCTGGTCGGGCTGCTCGACTACCTGCAGCAGCGCCAGGCGATCCGCCGCAACTATCCGGTCCTCGCGCATTTCCGGTTCTTCTTCGAGTACATCCGCCCGGAGATCCGGCAGTACTTCATCGAGGCAGACACCGAGGAACTGCCGTATTCGCGCGCGCAGCGTTCCATCATCTACCAGCGTGCCAAGGGGGTCGCCGACAAGCGGCCGTTCGGCACCCAGCTCGACGTCTACCAGCCGCACTACGAATGGATCAACCATTCGATGGCACCGGTGGACATCCCGAGCGACGATTTCCGGGTGATGGTCGGCGGCCCGCAGTGCACGCGGCCCTACGCGGCCAGCGTGTTCAACATCTCGGCGATGAGTTTCGGCGCGCTGTCAGCCAACGCGGTGCTGTCGCTCAATGCCGGCGCGAAGCGCGGCGGGTTCTATCACGATACGGGAGAGGGATCGATTTCCCGCCATCACCGCGAGCATGGCGGTGACCTGGTGTGGGAAATCGGCTCGGGCTATTTCGGGTGTCGCGACGCGGACGGCCGGTTCGATCCCGCGCGCTTCCGTGAGAACGCCGCCATCGAACAGGTGCGGATGATCGAGATCAAGCTCTCGCAGGGCGCCAAGCCCGGTCATGGCGGCGTGCTGCCGGGCGCGAAAGTCACGCCGGAGATCGCGGAGGCGCGCGGCGTGCCGGTCGGCGAAGACTGCATTTCGCCGGCTCGCCACTCGGCGTTCTCGACCCCGCTCGAACTCATGCATTTCATCGCGCAGCTGCGGGAACTCGCGGAAGGCAAACCGGTTGGCATCAAGCTCGCGATCGGTCATCCCTGGGAATGGTTCGGCATCGTGAAGGCCATGCTCGAGACGGGCATCCAGCCGGACTTCATCGTGGTGGACGGCGGCGAGGGCGGCACCGGTGCGGCACCACTCGAGTTCACCGATCACGTCGGCGCCCCGCTGCGCGAGGCGCTGATGCTGGTTCACAACACGCTCGTTGGTGTGAACCTGCGCGATCGCGTGAAGATCGGAGCGTCCGCCAAGATCGTGACTGCGTTCGACGTCGCACGGACCATCGCGATGGGCGCCGACTGGTGCAACTCGGCACGCGGGTTCATGTTCGCGCTCGGTTGCCTGCAGGCGCAGACCTGCCACACGGGCCTGTGCCCCACCGGCGTCACGTCCCAGGATCCCCGGCGCATGCGCGCGCTGGTGGTCGGTGACAAGACAGAGCGTGTGTACCAGTTCCACCGCAACACGGTCCACGCACTGAAGGAACTCCTCGGCGCGGCCGGGCTCACCCACCCGCAGCAGCTCGGCCCCGAACACGTGATCCGGCGGGTGTCGTCCACCGAGGTGCGCTCGCTTGCCGCGCTGCACCGCTGGGCGCGGCCGGGTGAACTGCTGGAATCCGTGCCGGACCTGCCGGTGTTCAAGGTGTTCTGGGGTGTCTCGCGCGCGGACTCGTTCGTGGCGCCGCCGAACGTCCTGAACGCGCACGGCACGAAGAGCAGCTGATGCCAGCCATGTGCGAAGCCGCGGACGCGCGGGCGGTCGGCCGATGAACGAGCGTCTGCGCGTGCGGCCCGATCCGGCGCGCGTGGTGGAGGATCGTGCCGCCGAGGGCATCTTCCGCGTCCGTCACGAGGCGTTCCTGGACGCGGACCTGTTCGAACTCGAGATGGCGCGCATCTTCGAGTCCACCTGGGTGTTCGTGGGGCTCGAGAACGCGCTGCCGAAGGCCCATGACTTCCTCACCACGCAGATCGGGCGGGTGCCGGTGCTGCTGACCCGTGACGGTCACGGTGTCGTGCGCGGCTTCCTGAACAGCTGCCGGCATCGCGGCACCCTGCTGTGTCCGTGGGCGCGCGGCAACCAGCGGGTGCATGTGTGCCGCTATCACGGGTGGACCTATGACAGCGGCGGCCGCAACGTGGGCATCACCGGGGATGCCGATGGGCAGTATCCCGCGGCATTCCGCGCCGAAGATCATGGTCTCGTGCCAATCGCGCGGCTCGCGAATTACCGCGGATTCCTGTTCGCGAGCCTGTCACCCGACGTGCCGCCGCTCGAAACGCATCTCGGCGACGCGCGCGCGTTCCTGGACCTGGTCGCCGACCAGGGCCCCCGTGGGCTCGAGTTCGTGCCCGGAACCGTGACTTACACGTTCGATGCGAACTGGAAGTACCAGTTCGAGAACGGGCTCGATTATTACCACTTCGCACCGACGCACGGATCGTTCGTGCAGATCCTGCGCCAGCGGCCGCCGGTGGCGCCGCCACCCGGCATGGCGACGGATCTGCAGGATCCGGATCCCGAGGGGCAGGGGTCGTACAGCTTCGCGCACGGACATGCCGTGACGTGGTCGGTGGGTGCGGCGGGGCAGGGCCCGGAGCGCCGGCCGTTACCGCGTGACCCGCGGCTGTTCGACGAACTCCGCCGCCTGCACGGCCCGACGCGCACCAAGTGGATGCTGCGGCAGCGCAATCTCACGATCTTCCCGAACGTGCAGATCATCGACATCCAGTCACTGCAGCTGCGCGTCTGGCAGCCGCTCGCAGTCGATCGCACACGGATGATTTCCCATTGCCTCGCGCCCGTCGGGGAGGACCCGGCCGCGCGCCGCTTCCGCATCCGGCAGTACGAGGAATTCTTCAACCCGAGCGGACTCGCGACGTCCGACGACAACGTCATGTACGCGTTCTGCCAGGCGGGGTACGCCGCTGCGGCGCGCCGCGGCGATTCGCAGGGTTACGCGCGCGGCCTCGGCGATCCGCCGGCCGACCGTGCCGACTACGCGCACGAACTCGGGCTGCGGGACGCGCGCACCGCGGCGGGGTCACGCGACTTCGGCGACGAGACCTGCTTCCACGCCGGCTGGCGCGAGTGGCTGCGCCTGATGACCCGCGAGGCGCCCCGTTGAACGACGTCGCGCGACAATGCGCGGAGAACCTGCTGGTGCGCGAGGCCTGGTTGCTGGATCGGCGCGAGTGGCGCGCCTGGCTCGATCTCTACCTGCCGGATGCCGTGTACTGGATCCCGGCGTGGCGCGACGAGGCCGACCAGACGGACGATCCGGACCGCGAGGTGTCGCTGGTCTATCACGATGCACGGGTCGGCCTGGAGGAGCGCGTGACCCGGCTGCGCTCCCGGCAATCGGTGACGGCGATGCCGCTGCCGCGCACCACCCACCTCGTCAGCGGCGTGTGGGTCGAACACGCCGCTCCCGAGGTGATCTCGGCGCACGCGAGTTGGACGGTGCACGTCTACGATCCGCGCACGACGGTGCAGAAGGTGCACCACGGCAGTTACGACGTCACGCTCCGCGCGGTCGGCGGGGAATGGCGCATCGCGCGCAAGACCATCCGCCTGCAGAACGACTGCGTCGCCGCGGTGCTCGATTTCTACCTGGTGTGACCTGCGCGCTCAGCAGCGCGCGAGCGCGATGACCGGGATCGTGCGCGTGGTTTTGGCAGCATAGTCGTTGAATACCGGCATCACGGAGGCCATCTTCGCGTAGAGTCGCGTACGGTCCGGCTCGCCGAGCACCTCGGCGCGCGCCCGGAATCGCTCGGCGCCGACTTCCACCTCGACGTCCGGGTGCTTCACGAGGTTGTGAAACCACGGCGGGTTGTGCGGCGCGCCGGCGAAGGACGCGATGATCACGTAACGCTCGCCATCGCGCACGTACGCGAGCGGATTCAGGCGAGGTGTCCCCGAGCGGGCCCCTTTCGTGGTGAGCAGCAGCAGCGGTGCGCCTTCGAAATTGCCGCCCACCTTGCCGCCGTTCGCGCGGAACTCTTCGACTACCGCCTTGTTCATCGCCTGCAGATCCATGGAGCCTCCCGGGTGTGTGGTGGGTGAAAGGCGACTATGTGGGGATCGCGGCCCGATTGCCAGCGGAGGTTGCGCCAGGGCGGTTCCGGATATCGCGTTTGCGTACGTGCTTCCGCGGGAGACGGGAGTCGCACGCGCGACACGCCGTGAATCCATCCCTGGAGGCTCGCGCGCCGCATCCCTGCGGCGCGACGGTCGCGCGCGCGACTCCCGTCTCCCGCGCTGTCGACGCCAGTGGCGCGAAATCCGGAACCGCCCGGGCGCACCCGGCAATCAGGAAGACAGCGCCTCCTCGAGGTGGCGTTCGACCTCGGGATCCGTCATTTCGCCGAGATCGCGGTCGAGGCTCTGCACCACCTTCGCCGCCGTCGGGTCGTCCAGCGCATCGCGCAGCTTGCCGAGCAGTTTTGGCCCGGCCACCAGCACGAGGTGCGCGTAGTGGTTGGCGATGCGGCCGTCGCGGAGTTTGTCCGCGAGGACCTTCACGAACTGGTCAGTGACGTGCTCCACCGGCGAGTGCTCGGATTCCATCGCGTGCCGGTGGCCACCCTGGCGGTCGAACGTGCGTCCCCCGGTGTCGGCGTCCAGGTCGCGATTGCGCAGGCGGCCTTCGGGATGATCGATGCGTGCCTCGAGCCGGAGGCCGTGATCGGGAGCCGCGCGCGAATACAGGCGTGCGCCCGCGCGGTGAGCGACGAGAATCCAGGTGTTCTGCGACATGGGAACGACTCCTGTAAAACGATGGAATCATTCTGGCGCGACGGCGCCGCCGCCGCGCTGATCCACGTCACCCGCGGCGCCGGCGGCCACGCCGCGACGGACAGTTCACGCCGGTCCGGTCGACAGGACCGCCACGCCGCTCAAGGCGCCGCTGCGCAGGCGATCGAGCGCAAGATTGGCGTCGGCGAGCGCGAAGCGCTCGACCCGCGTCTCGAGCCGCGTGTGCCCGGCCAGCGCGAGGAATTCGAGCCCGTCGCGGCGCGTCAGGTTCGCGACCGAGACGAGGCGGCGTTCGCCCCACAGCAGCGCATAGGGGAACGCGGGAATGTCGCTCATGTGGATCCCGCCGCAGACCACGCTGCCCCCTTTCTTTACGGCCTGCAGCGCAACGGGGACCAGCGCCCCCACGGGAGCGAGGATGATCGCGGCATCCAGTGATACGGGGGGCGCGCGGTCGCTGTCCCCCGCCCAGGCTGCGCCGTAACACCGCGCGAACGCCTGTGCAGCCGTATCCCCGGGGCGCGTGAAGGCATAGACCGCCTGGCCGCGGGCGCGCGCCACCTGCGCGAGCAGGTGGGCGGCGGCACCGAACCCGTACAGGCCGAGCCGTGGTGCGTCACCCGCCATCACCAGCGAGCGGTAGCCGATGAGGCCGGCGCACAGCAGCGGCGCCGCCTCGAGATCGGTGTAACCGTCGGGCAGCGGGAACACGTAACGCGCGTCGGCAACCACGTACTCGGCATAGCCCCCGTCGCGATGGTAGCCGGTGAACTCCGCGCGCTCGCACAGGTTCTCGCGGCCGCTCGCGCAATACTCGCAGGTGCCGCAGCTGAAGCCGAGCCACGGCACGCCGACGCGCCGGCCGGGCGCGAGATCGGTGACGTCTCCGCCAACCGCGACGATATGACCGACGATCTCGTGACCCGGGACGATCGCATGCCCGAGCGGCGGCAGTTCGCCGTCCACGATGTGCAGGTCCGTGCGACACACGCCGCAGGTGGACACCGCGATCAGCACCTCGCGCGCGCCCGGGACCGGCATGTCGCGCTCGACGGCCGTCAGCCGCTGCGCGCCGGGGGCGAGGCACATCGCACGCACGGGTCAGGCCTCCAGCGAGTAGTCGCGCTGCTCGGCCGCCAGGCGCACGAAATACTCGAGCGCCTCGGGATTCATCATCGCGTCGCGACTGACGGCCTGCCCCGGCGCCACGCCCATCAGGATCCGGCGCACCGGGACTTCCAGTTTCTTGCCGGTCAGGGTGTAGGGGATCGCCTCCACCGCGTAGACGCGGTCCGGCACGTGGCGCGGGGATGCATGCGTGCGCAGCGTGTCCGCGATCCGGCGTACCAGCGCGTCGTCGAGCGTGGCGCCTGGCGCGAGCTTCACGAACATCGGCATGAAGAACCGCCCGCCCGGCAGGTCGAGGTTGACGATCAGGCTGTCCGCGATGTCCGGCAACGCCTCCACCGCGCGGTAGATCTCGGCGGTCCCGATGCGGACACCGTAGCGGTTCAACGTGGAATCGGAGCGTCCGGAGATGAAACAGCCCCCGCGCCGGTTCACGCGGAAGAAATCGCCGTGGCGCCACTGCCCGGGAAACTCGCTGAAATACGACTCCCGGTAGCGGCGATCGTCGGGATCGTTCCAGAAGCGGATCGGCATCGATGGCATCGGCTGGCGAACCACCAGTTCGCCAACCTCGTCGACCATGCTGCGCCCCGCGTCGTCGCAGGCATGCACGTCCACCCCGAGTGCACGGCACTGGATTTCGCCCGCGTAGACCGGGCGGATGCAGGTGCCCGTCACGAACGCGGCCGCGACGTCCGTGCCGCCGCTCTGCGAGGTCACCCACAGGTCGGACTTCACGCTGTCATACAGCCAGGCCATGGCCTCGCAGGTGACCGGGGAGCCGCTCAGCAGGATTCCTTCGAGGGCGTCGTAGTCGAACCGATCGCGCGGCACGATGCCGGCCTTCTGCATCATGCCGACGTAGGTCGGGCTGGCGCCGAAGATCGTGGCGCGGGTGTCGGCGGCGAGCCGCCACAGGATATCGGCGTCGGGTTGCGAGGGGTGGCCATCGTAGATGACCGCGGCCGCGCCCACGATCAGCGCGCTGACCAGGATGTTCCACATGATCCAGCCGGACGTCGTGTAGAAGAACATGCGCGTGCCCGGCCGCAGGTTGCAGTGGAGCGCGAGCGTCTTGTGCATCTCGAGCGTGATCCCGCCGTGACCGTGCACGATGGCCTTCGGCAGCCCGGTGGTCCCGGACGAGTAGACGATCCACAGCGGATGATCGAACGGTACCTGCGCGAATTCGAGCGCCGGCACGGGTCCGTCCGCGAGCAGCGCGTCCCAGTCGTGTGCGGTCGGCACGGCGGGCGCGGCCGCGCGATCCAGGTGACGCACGGTCACCACGTGCTCGAGTGTCGGCAGCGCCGCGACGATTCCGCGGACTTCTTCGCGGCGGTCGAAATCCCGGCCGCCGTAGTGGTAGCCGTCCACGCAGAACAGGACTTTCGGCGCGATCTGCTGGAAACGATCGAGCACGCTCTTCACACCGAAGTCGGTGGAACAGCTGGACCAGACCGCGCCGACGGCGGCGCTGGCGAGGAATGCGACCAGGGTCTGCGGAATGTTCGGCATGAACGACACCACCCGGTCTCCCGGCGCCACGCCGAACGCGCGCAACGTCGCGGCGAGCCGCGCGACCTGTTCGGCGAGCGTGTCCCAGGTGATGGCGTGCAGCGGGATTTTCTCGGCGGCGAAATGCAGCGCCGGGGTACCCGGCTGAGCACGCCGCAGCACGTGCTGCGCGAAATTGAGACGGGCGCCGGGGAACCAGCGGGCGCCCGGCATCGTCGGGTCCGCAAGCACGCATTCGTAGGGCGTCGAGGACTCGATCCCGAAGAATTCCCACAACGCTGCCCAGAAGCCTGCGAGATCCTGCACCGACCAGGCGTAGAGCGCCTCGTAGTCCGTGAACGTGAGCCCGCGCCGCTGCGACAGCCAGTGCATGAAACGGGTCATCTCGGCGGTCGCGATCCGTTCGGCACCTGGTTGCCAGAGCAGCTCACCTTCTTGCGGCATGTGTCATCCCCTGCGAAACGTCGGCCCGATTCTACGCAATCCGGCCGGGGTGGCGCAGGGGCGCGCGCGGATGCCCCCGCGGCACGCGGGACGCTATCATGCGGCGTCCCCGTGGCGCGCGCCGGCGCTCGCGACGCGCGGCCTTTCCCGTCACGACCATGAGAACGACATGACCAGCGAAACGCGCGCACCGACCTTCGGTGAACGGATCCTGATTGCCAACCGCGGCGAAATCGCGGTGCGCATCGCACGCACCGTACGCGATCTCGGGCTGATCCCGGTGGCGCTCGCAAGCGAGGACGATCGCGACGCACCGCACTGGGCGCGCGCTGCAGAGCGGATTCCACTGCCGGGACGCGGGGCGCGCGCGTACCTCGACGACACGGCGATCGTCGCGCTCGCGTGCGAGGCGCGGTGCATGGCCGTGCATCCAGGTTACGGCTTCCTGGCGGAATCCTCGGCGTTCGCCGCCCGCTGCGAGCAGGCGGGGCTCGTGTTCATCGGTCCCCGGCCGGCCGAGCTCGCGCTGTTCGGTGACAAGATCGCCGCCCGCAGGCTCGCCGGCGACCTCGGCGTTCCCGTGCTCGAAGGATCGGGGCCGCTCGACGACGCGGCGGCACTCGCGGGTTTCGTCGAGGGCCTGGGGGTCGGCGCGTGCGCCGTGATCAAGGCTGCCGCGGGTGGCGGCGGGCGCGGGATGCAGGTCCTGTCGCCGGGCATCGATGCCGCGGCCGCGCTGGCGCGCTGCCGGGACGAGGCGCGCGCTGCGTTCGGCGACGGGACGGTATACGCGGAACGCTTCGTCGACCGTGCGCGCCACGTCGAAGTGCAGATTCTGGGTGACGGCCACGGCGCGATCACGCACCTGTGGGAACGCGATTGCAGCGTGCAGCGCCGCCACCAGAAGCTCATCGAGATCGCGCCGGCGCCCGGCTTGCCGGCGGCGCTGCGGGCGCAGGTGCTCGACGCGGCCTGCCGGATGGCGGCGCACGTGGGCTACCGTGGTCTCGGCACGTTCGAGTTCCTGGTCGATCTCGCCGCCGGACGCTGGTGGTTCATCGAGGCGAACGCCCGGCTGCAGGTCGAGCATACGATCACGGAAGAGATCCTTGGCCTGGATCTCGTCGCGCTGCAGATCCGGGTCGCGCGCGGTGCGACGCTCGCCGAGCTCGATCTCGCGACACCGCCACCGGCGCCGCGCGCAATGGCGATCCAGCTGCGCGTGAACGCGGAGACCTTGGGTGAGGACGGGGTGGCGCGCCCCGAAGCGGGGCGGATCGCGTGCTTCGAGCCGCCCGGCGGCCCCGGCGTGCGCGTGGACAGCGGCGTCTGCGGAGGCAGCCGCGTCAACCCGGCGTTCGACTCGATGATCGCCAAGCTCATCGTGCGTTCTCCCGGACTCGATCTCGCGCAGGCCGCGCGGCGCGCGGATGCCGCGGCGGCGGAGTTCGTGCTCGACGGGGTGCCGTCGAACCTGCCGCTGCTGCGTGCGGTGCTGCGCCACCCGGCGCTGGCGGCGGGAGAGATCACGACGCGGTTCGTCGAAGAGGCCGCGCCCGTCCTCGTCGCCGCGGCCCGCGCGCTGCAACCGGCCGCGCGCGCAGAGGAGGATCGGTCACACGCGGAAGACCGCGCGCGGGTGGCCGCGCCCGCCGGCACCGACGCCGTCCCGGCCCCGCTGCGCGGCAGCGTCGTGTCCTTCGAAGTGGCGCCCGGCGCGCGCGTCGCGCGCGGCGCCACCGTCGCGGTGCTCGAGGCGATGAAGATGCACCACCTGGTCGCGGCGCCCGTGGCGGGGGAGATCGTCGCGCTCGCTGCCGGTATCGGCGACACGCTCGGTGAAGGCGAGCCGGTGTGCTTCCTGCGTCCCGACGCCGACGACAGCGCGGCGATCGAGATCACGCAGGCAATCGATCTCGAGGCGCCGCGTGCGGACCTGGACGAAGTGATCGCTCGGCACGCGGTCGGGCTCGACGCGCATCGCCCCGCCGCCGTTGCGAAGCGTCGCCGGCAGGGTGGCCGCACCGCGCGCGAGAATGTCGCGGACCTGTGCGATCCCGACAGCTTCATGGAATACGGCGCGCTGATCCTCGCCGCGCAGCGGCGCCGCCGCAGCGTGGAGGACCTGATGCAGAACACGCCGGCCGACGGACTGGTCGCCGGCATCGGCACCGTCAATGCGCCGCAGTACGGCAGCGATGCAGCGCGGTGCGCCGTGCTGGCATACGACTACACCGTGCTCGCCGGCACCCAGGGTGCGATGAATCACAAGAAGAAGGATCGCCTGTTCGAACTTGCCCAGGAATGGGCGCTGCCGGTCGTGTTCTTCACCGAAGGCGGCGGCGGACGTCCCGGCGACGTGGACGTGGAGGATATCGTCGGTTCGTGGCTGGACCTGCCGACGTTCTCCACGTGGCCGCAGCTGTCCGGTGTCGCGCCGCGGATCGCCGTCAATCACGGTCGCTGCTTCGCCGGCAACGCGGTGATCTTCGGCTGCGCGGACATCACCATCGCCACCGTGAATTCCAATATCGGCCTCGCCGGCCCCGCGATGATCGAGGGCGGCGGACTCGGTCGTTTCGCACCCGAGGATATCGGGCCGATTGACGTGCAGACCGCGAACGGCGTGGTCGACCTCGCGGTCGCGGACGAAGTGGAGGGCGTGTCCGCCGCGCGGCGCCTGCTCGCGTACTTCCAGGGCCGGTGGCCGAGCTGGAAGAGCGCCGACCAGCGCCTGCTGCGGCATCTCGTGCCGGAGAACCGTCTGCGCGTGTACGACATGCGCGCGGTGATCGATACGCTCGCGGACACCGGCAGCGTGATGGAACTGCGCCGCGACTACGGTATCGGCATCATCACGGCGTTCATCCGGATCGAAGGCGAACCGTTCGGGCTGATCGCGAACGAACCGCGGCACCTCGGCGGGGCCATCGATGGTCCCGGCGCGGAGAAGGGCGCGCGTTTCCTGCAGCTCTGCGACGCCTTCGGGATTCCGATCGTCTCGTTGTGCGACACGCCGGGCTTCATGGTCGGACCGGACAGCGAGAAGACAGCCGCGGTGCGTCGCGGGTCGCGGCTCATCATCGCGAGCGCCAACCTGACGGTGCCGTTGTTCACGGTGGTGACCCGCAAGGGGTACGGGCTGGGTGCGCAGGCCATGGCGGGTGGCAGCTTCCATCGCCCGCTGCTCGCGGTCGCGTGGCCCACGGGAGAATTCGGGCCGATGGGCCTGGAAGGCGCCGTGAACCTCGGGTTCCGCAAGGAACTGGACGCGGAGACGGATCCGGTCGCGCGCCAGGCCCTGTTCGATCGCCTCCTCGCGCGCATGTATGCGCAAGGCAAGGCCGTGACGGTCGCGTCGTATCTCGAGGTGGATGCCGTGATCGATCCGGCCGATACACGGCAATGGCTGCTGCGCGCGCTGCGTGCGGCGGGGCCGAAGCGTCGCGCGACGCGGGCCTACGTGGACGTGTGGTGAGCGCCGGGTGCGTTCGCCGGACGTTCAGGCCGGTTTCGCGAGGCGAGTGCAGAGCACGCGGCCGACGGCCATGTCGACCGCACGCGCGACCCGCCCGTGCATCGCGGCGATCTCCGTCGGGTCCGTGTAGTACGCCATGTCGACCTCGTGCCGGATGTACTTCGCCGGCAGCTCGTTCAGCGCGATGCACGCGATGTCGGTCAGCGAGTCGTCGTCGATTTCGAGCCGCCGGGCGGACAGCGCCTCGAGCACCAGCCGTTCGTAGTAATTGTGCATCTGTTCGAGCTGTGAAGCCGGGTTTCTCAAGGGGTTGCGCGCCTGGTACATGCGGAGCTCTCGTCGCTTCGGGCTACCCAGCCGGTAGCGGCCCGCGGGGCGTGAACTTGACCTGTGCGCGCCACCCCCGCGCGGGTCGGATTGGCTCGCGCAATGGAATGCGGTTGCGATGTGGCGATTGCTGCTTCCCGCCCTGATCCCCGCGTGGCGGTTTTTCGATGCGATCGGGCCGTCACCGCGGCTCGAATGGCGCTGGCGCGATTCCCGGCGCCGGCCGCTGGGTCCGTGGCACGCGTTCGCGCCGCGGCCGGCCGCGCTGGGTCCGGGTCAGATCCTGCGGCGGCTCGCCTGGAATCCGAGGTGGAACGAAGCGCTCTACGCGATGCGCTGCGCCGAACGAATCCTGGAAGGCGAGCGGGATTTCCCGGTGAATGAGCTGACGCGCAGGTTGCGCGACGCGCTCGCCGACATTGCCACCGGGCCCGTGGCGTACTTCGAATTCCGCGTGGTTGCGCACACGCGCGCGGACGGACGGCTCGTGCACGCTGTCGCGTGGCGCTCTCCGCTGCTGCCCGGCGGTCCGGGGTCACGTGCGTGACCCTGGACACGGCGCTGCGCATGACGGAGATCTGCACCGGGCTCGCACTGCTGCAGGCGAGCGCCGAGCATGTGTTCGGCACGCGCGACGCGCGCGCCCTGTTCGCGTGTCGGGCGGTGTTCGCGGCGTGCCTCGCGGCGGGATTCATGCCGGCGTGCGCAGGCCTTGGACTGCTCGGGTGTGGCATGCTGATGCTGCGCCGGTACGACGGACCGTACAACGGCGGCAGCGATCGCATGGCGCTTCTCGTGCTGATCTGCGTCACGCTCGCGGAGGCCTGCCCCGTGCCGCGCGGGCGTGAACTCGCGTTCGGCTACCTCGCGGTGCAGGTCCTGCTCTCCTACGCGATGTCGGGCTGGGTGAAAGTGGTCAACCCCGCGTGGCGTAATGGCGAGGCGCTGGTGGACGTGTTCGCATACTCGGCGTACCCGGCGAGTGAACGCCTGCGAGGGTGGCAGCACCATCCGCGCCTGCTCCGGACGATGGGGTGGGGTGTCATGGGTTTCGAACTGCTGATGCCGCTGGCGCTCGTGGACGCGCGCGTGCTGGCGCTCGGGCTGTGCATCGCGGGCAGTTTTCACCTTGCCAACGCGTGCCTGTTCGGATTGAACCGCTTTTTCTGGATCTGGCTGTCGGCCTATCCTTCCCTGTGGTGGCTGCAGGCACGGATTGCGCCGTGACGGCACGGGCATGCCGGACGGCCGGCGCGGAACCGTGATTCGTCACTTGTCTCGGCAGTGCGTGCGGCGATAATGAACCATCCCCAGACCGGATCTTCACTGATGACCAAGTCCGACGATTTCTTCGACATCACCGGCGCTGCCGATCCCCAACCCGAGCCCGAATCCGACACGTCGGCGAGCGGTCGCAGCGTGGATTTCGACGTGTTCGGTGGGGCCGAAGCACCTGCGGCACCCGCGGCCGACGTGACCAGTGAATTCACCGAGACGCTCGTGGCGAAACCCGCGCAGGTGATGGGCGGAAGGGGCCTCGAGATCGAACCCGGTCGCGACGCGGCCACGCCCGCGCCGTCTCCGGCGCCGGTCGCCGCGACACCCGCCGCGGAGCCGGCACCGGCCGCGGCCCCCGCGGCCGCCGGGGGCGGGCGCGGCTGGCTGATCGGCGCGGTGCTCGCCGCGATCGCAGCCGCCGTGTGGTGGTTGCTGAAGTAGGCGCATGACGCGGCCAGGGACGCGCGATCACGGGCTGACGTTCGAGGCGCAGGTCATCGGCTCCCGTTGGCGCACCGCGCGCCGTACGGTCACCGAGTACGACCTGATGACCTTCGTGACGACCTTCGGTTTCAACGAAGCGCTGTTTCTCGACGCAGACGCGCCCGCGGAGCTCGGGTTCACCGGGCGCCTGGTGCCGGGTGCGCTGACGTTCGCGCTCGCCGAAGGGCTCGTGATCGGGAGCGGCGCACTGACCGGCACCGGCATGGCGTTCCTCGGATGCGACCTGCAGGTCAAGGCGCCGGTGTACGTCGGCGATACGCTCGAAGTCTGGGTGGAAGTGACCGCCGCCCGCCGCACATCGCGCGGTGACCGGGGCGTCGTGACGACCCGCAACGAGGTCCGCAACCAGCGCGGCGAGGTGGTGCTCGTGTTCACGCCGTCGCGCATGATCCGCGCCGACGGCGCCTGAGCGGTAACGGCGGGCGGCAGGCCACGGCGCGCCGGCGCTCAGCCCTCGACCGTTTCGCCGGCCTCGCGCGCGAGCAGCTGGCGTTTGCGCGCTACCCCCCAACGGTATCCTGCGAGTTCCCCGTGTGCACCGATCACGCGGTGGCACGGGACCGCGACCGCGAGCGGATTGGCACCGCAGGCCCGTGCGACAGCGCGCGACGCGCGCGGCGCATCGATTCGCGCCGCCAGTTCCCCGTAACTGACCGTGCCGCCGGGCGGAATCGCGCGTAACGCCTGCCACACGCGCTGCTGAAACGCGGTGCCACGGATGTCCAGCGGCAGCCCCAGGCCGCGGCTGGGGGTTTCGATCAGCGCCACCACCGCGTGTACGGTCGCGGCGAAATCGGTTTCGGCCGCCACCAGCGTGGCGCGCGAGAAGCGCGCCTTCAGATCCTCGAGCAGCGCGTCCTGCGCGTCCCCGAGCAGGATCGCGCACAGGCCGCGCCCCGTGGCCGCCACCAGCACCGTGCCAAGCGACGCCCGACCGAACGCGTAGTGGATGATCTCCTGCGCGCCCCGGTTGCGGAAAGTCCTGGGCGCCATGCCGAGCGCGCGCGGTGCGGAGCTGTAGAACCGGCTGCTCGAGTTGAATCCGCTGTCGTAGATCGCGTCCGTCACGCGCGCGCTGTGGGGCAGCGC
>JBFWUN010000011.1:0-10907 GCA_050247235.1 Gammaproteobacteria bacterium | reverse complement strand
ACCACTTCGTGGCGCGTGCCGTCGCGGTTCTGCCAGTAGATGCCCCAGCTGCCCTTCAACGGGATGAACACTTCGTTCGTTTCGTGGATGTGCAGGGTCGCCCCGCACCCGTGTCTCGCGCGGATGTAGGCGACGTTGAAGTCGCGGTTGTCCTTGATCGGTGGCGTGAGCTCGGCATCCTCGATCACCCCGCGGCCGATCACGGTGAGAATGTCACGTTCCCCGTTCGGAAGCCGGGTATCGATAAAGGCTTTCGCCGACGACCGCAGTGCCTGGAAGCGACCCACGCGTTCGCCCTCCATCCGCTCCGGGGAGCAGTCGATGCGCCGGATCCCCGGCCGCTGCGCGGGATTCTTCGCCGCCGCCGTCGCGCGCGCAGCCGGCGCTTTCCCATTGGTCGCGGTGCGTTTGGCGGTCTGTGCGCGGCTGTTCGTCTTGGCGGGTTTGCGCGCGGTGGTGGCGCGTTTCGCGGCGCGTCGGGTGGCCATCGATTCTCCTCTCGCTCGTCGGGGTGTTTTCGAGTATAGGCGCGTCGCGCGGCCGTTCAACCGGTGTCGCCGCGCGGGCTGTGCAGCCGGACCTCGCGCGCGCGCCAGCGGCGGATGACGCTGAGCCGCCACACCGATTCCACGATCGCGTAACCGAGGCAGCCGCAGACGACACCGCAAATTGCCGCGCCGACGCACATCGGCAGCCAGATCTCCGCGAGCGCGCGACTGAAGCTGTGCCAGTCGGCGCCGAGATTGAGGGTCTGCAGGGTCATCGCCGAGTGTCCGATCACGAGCGAGCCAAGGCGGTAGGCGAAGTAGAAGATGGGTACCCAGGTGACCGGGTTCGTGATCCACACCGCGGCGACCATCACCGGCAGGTTGACGCCGAGTACGAGTGCGATGGGCACCACCAGCAGCATGTGGATGGGAATCGGGAAGAACGCGACGAACAGTCCGACCCCCGCGGCGCGCGAGACCGAGCGCCGACCAAAATGCCACAGGTTGGGATCGTGCAGCCGGTGGCCGAGCCAGCCCAGCCACCGGTTCCGCGCGAGATCACCGGGCTTCAGCAGTTTCGACTGCAGTGCGCGTCGCAGGTTGACAGGTGCGGGCATCCGACCCTCAGGGCGCGATGCCCTGTTTGCGCGCCTCGCGGCGAACGAAGTGTTGCACGGCTTTCAGGTCATCAGGGGTGATGTCCTTGAAGTTCGGCATGCCAAGTTCGCGGCGCGTGCCGTCGAACACGATCTGGTGCAGCAGCTTGTCATCGGTGAACACCTTGGACGCCCGGAGGTCCGGTGCATAGCCGCCCGCGGTGCCAGCCGGGCCGTGGCACATGCCGCAGGATTCCTTCCACACGAAGCTGCCACGTTCGGCCAGTTCGTCGTACACCGCGAACTCCGGTTCGGGCAGTGGCTTCGCGAAGGTCGGCGGCGGCATCGCGGGCAGCTTCTGCTGGCCATCGAGCGCGAATACCACGAGCCGGCGAGGTTGCGCGCGATACGCCCAGCCATGTTGCGCGGCCATTGCGCCGCCGGTCGCGGTCATCGAGCCGCCCCAGCCAACGAGCTGGGCGACGTACTGCTGGCCGTCCAGTGCGTACGTGATCGGAGGGGCGGAGACGCCGAGGCCGAGCGAGGTTTCCCACAGGACCTTGCCGTTGTCCGCCTGGTACGCAACGAGCTTGCCGTCGGCCCGACCCTGCATCACCCAGTTGCCGCGGGTCGTCAGCGTGCCGGCGTTCCACACGCCTGGTGTCGGCACCTCCCACGCGAGTTTCTGCCCGATCGGGTCCCACGCGCGCAGTGCCGATGAGCCCCAGTCGGCGGGGCCGTCTTCGCGCAGGAAATCCACGCCCGGATCGAACTTGAAGTTCGGCGACTGCCACGCCTTCGGCTTGGTGTAGCGGTCGTTGAACATTCCGGCCATCTCGATCGCCGGAATGTAGACGAGGCCGGTGTCCGGGTTGAACGACATTGCCGGCCAGTTGTGGGTGCCGAACGGACCCGGCCACACCAGTTCCTCGCCGTCCTCGTAGCGCGCGCCGACCCGTTCGACCGGGCGGCCGTTCGCGTCGATGCCCGTGGCCCAGTCGACCTTGCCGAATGGCCTGGCGGAAATGAACTTGCCGGTAGCGCGATCGATCACGTAGAAGAACCCGTTCTTCGGCGCGTGCATCAGCGCCTTCACCGGCTTGCCGTCGATCGTCAGGTCCGCCAGCACGATGTCCATGTTCGAGTTGTAGTCCCAGGTCTCCCCGGGCGTGGTCTGGTAATGCCAGGCGTATTCGCCGGTATCGGCGTCGAGCGCGACGATCGAACACAGGAACAGGTTGTCGCCGCCGCCGGGACTGCGCATCTTCTGGTTCCACGGCGAACCGTTGCCGGTGCCGATGTATACGCGGTTGAATTCCGGGTCGTAGGTGATGCCGTGCCATACCGTGCCGCCACCGCCGTGCTTCCACCATTCCCCGGTCCAGGTTTTCGCCGCCATTTCCTGCGCCGCATCTTCGAACCCGTCGGCCGGGTTGCCGGGCACGGTGTAGAAGCGCCAGGCCTGCTTGCCGGTCTCCGTGTCGTAGGCGGTCACGAAGCCGCGCGCCGCGCCCCATTCCGTGCCGCCGTTGCCGATGATGACCTTGTCACGGAACACGCGCGGCGCGCCGGACACGAACAGCGGCAGTTTCGGGTCGAAGGTCTGCTGGCTCCACACCTGCCGGCCGTTCTTCGCGTCCACCGCGATGAGCCGGCCGTCACCGGTGGCAATGAAGACCTTGCCCTTCCAGTACGCGATGCCGCGGTTCCAGTCCCAGATGATGGCGGCGCGATCTCCCGCATGCTCGACAGTCTTCGGATCGAACTGCCACAGCATCTTGCCGGTGCGCGCGTCGACCGCGAACGTGCGGCTGAAGCTGCCGTTGAAATACATCACGCCGTCCACGACGAGCGGCGTCGCGGTCAGCGAGCGTTCGTTTGGCAGATCGAGCGACCAGGCGATACCGAGCCGTGCGATGTTGCCGGCGTCGATCTGATCGAGCGGGCTGAACCGCTGCTCGGAGTGCGTCCGGCCGTAGCCGAGCCAGTTGCCCCCCTGGTCCGGGTTGGCCAGCGCGGCGTCGTCGACGAGGGTGGCCGCACACACGGGCGCGACAGTCAATGCGAGCGCGAGGGCGCCCGCCGGCAGCGTGATTCTCATCAGGTGCGATCTCCCCGGGAATTCTTCTCGTAGTCTTCAACCCACTGCCGCACCACGTGGTACTGGTGGCGCAGCGCGAGTTCGTGATCGTGGTACTGGAACTCCTTGAGGAGGCCCTGGTCGAGGGCCGACTGGATGCGTTCGAGCGTGTTGCAGTCCTCCAGTACCGCATCGCGCAGCTCGACCATCGAATTCTCCTGCCCGAAGCGCTGCGCGGCGTTGGTCGCAGGCCGCAGGTAGCCGCGCATCTGCCAGACCACGCGATTCGCGGCGAGCGGCCACATCTGGTGCGTGAAGTACATGCCGCTGCCCATCACGATGATCCAGTTCGGGAAGAACACCGTCACATCGATCGACCAGTTCGGGGCGCGCGTCTCGTTCAGACCCTTGGGCAGCACCGAGGTTTCGTCCACCACTCCGCTCGTGACCGAGGGGCCCGGTGCGTAGCGGAACGCGAGCCCCTGCACCGGGTTGGGCTGATAGGCCATGTTGCCCCACACGGACTGCGTGCGATGCGGACCCTTCAGGCGGATATCGATCAGCCGCCCGTGCGGATTGTCCGGGCCGGCCAGCGTGTCCTTGATCGAATGCCGATGCAGCACCGGGACGTGATAGGTCTCGCAGAACGAGTCCACCATGCATTTCCAGTTGCAGTTGATGGTGCCCTCGTACTCGAATATCGCGGTGCCGCGATCGAATGCGTACCCTTCGAGGTCGCGTCCGTGGTCACCGAGGAACTCGCGCAAGGTGAGGTGCGGTGCGGGGTTCAGGTTCACGAACACGAAGCCTTCCCACACGTCGAGCGGCAGCTCGGTGAGCGCGTGGGCAGCCTTGTCGAAAGCGTAGAAACCTTCCTGGTCCGGCACGCTGGCGAGCCGTCCGTCGAGTCCGTACGTCCAGCCGTGGAAGGGACACGTGAAGCCGACGCACTGCCCCTGCGCGCGCAGTTCGACGTGATTGCCGCGGTGCCGGCATACGTTGTGAAACGCGCGGAGCTTGCCGTCCCGGCCGCGGGCGACCAGGATGGACAGCTCGAACGTGGGCAGTTTCTTCGTGAAGAAGGTGCCCGGTTCGGGCGCCTGCTCCGTGCGGCCGACGCACAGCCACGCACGGCGGAAGATTGCGTCGAGCTCACGCGCGTAGAAGTCCGGACGCCAGTAGGCATCGGTCGGCACCGGGCCGGTGCCGAGTTCAGGATGCCGCAACGTCAGCGTGGCCGGCGTCACGGAAGGTCGCGATGTCACGCGCTCGTTCATGGGTGCGCTCCCTGAGCAGCGTTGTCGGGCAGGCTGACGACCAGCGGGAAGCGCCGGGGATCGAATGGATCAGGGTAGGACCCCGACCCGTACCACTCGATGGCGGGTCCCATCTCGGCGAGCGACAGCATCAGCTTCAGCAGCCGCTCGTCCGCGGTGGTGAGCGCCCCGAGCTGACGCTCCGCGAGGTACGCGAGCGCCGCCGGCGCATGCGGCAGCAGCGCAGCGTAGAACGCGCGGATGTCGCGCAGCGGGGTGGTCAGCCGCTTCTCCATGCGCGCGGTCGAGTCGGGCAGCACCCAGTCGGCAACCCAGGGATCGAGCGCGGCGAAGCCGGCCGGCAGGAAGGAGTCGGTGCGTTTTCTGGCCACGAAATTCTCCGGGGCGTGCCGGGCGCGCAACCCGGGCGCGCGCGATCACGGCAGTGTAGGCTGGCCCGCATCGTACGCGACGCGGTGACCTCCGCAAGACCCGCAGTGCAGTATGGCGATCAGCGCGGCGCGCAGCCGGAACGTCAGGACGACGACGGTGCGACGCCTGCGACCGCCGTGTCCGTCATGTTCGCGGGGTCCGCGCCCGCAGCGTCGGGCGCGTCGATCGTCGCGGGCCGCAAGGTGGCGAGCTGTCCGATCACGGCGGACACGCGTTGCCGGAGCTGTTCATCGGGGTGCTCGAACTGCACGCCGACGCGGAACATCGCGAAGCGATCGGAGCCGATCATCGTCTGGTGCATCACGCGCGCGCGCAGGTTCAGATGAAACGGCGAATCGGTGCTGCTCAGGTGGATCAGCAGGGACTGGTTGATCTCGAGTGGTTCAGGCACCGTCAGCATCAGGCCGCTCGAGGAGATGTCCTCCAGGGTCGCACGGAATTCACCGGCATCGCCGTACTCGATTTCCAGCCGTTGTACGAGGCGCGCTTCGCTGCGACGGCCCTCGCACGGGGAAGACGTCATCAGGATGCGCAGCACCTGCTGCAGGCGATCCTCGTCTTCGGTGGACAAGCTGTCGAAGCGCAGTCCGAACACCGGCTCGTCGTTGATGCATTCGATGCGCAGAATTGTCGCGACGATGGTGATCTTCTGCTGCTTGCCGGCCGGCAGATGCAGGCAGACCCGCTGGCCAAGTTCGCCCTGCAGTCCCTTGCAACGAACCGCCGCGCCGCCCCACGAGATGTTCTGGATCATCGCGGGCAGGAGCCATCGTTGCTCCGGATCGGACAGCTGGACCGGCGCCGTCACGCTGATCCGCAGCTGCCGCCGCTTGTCGCTCATCGTGGTGGCCAGCGGATCGTCCGCGCTGGCGGTCACCGCGGGCGCCGACAGGCGTCGGCGGACGAGCTGCAAGGCTTCGTGGAACGCGGCATTCGCATCTTCCGGCAGCGCCAGCGCGTCAGGCTGCGTGGTCAGCGCATCAATCTGAGGTACGTGCGTGGTCAGCGGGATGACCCCGAAGCGGGCCCGGTGCTCCGCGACACTCAGTGCCAGCAGCCTCGCGCAGGCGAGCAGTTCCTCCGCGGAACCTGTGTCCGGTGAGGAGGGTGTCTGCGGCTCGGCCGAGGGTGACAGTGGCATCGGTTGCATGGTCGGTGCGCGCGGATCCGTCGGGGTATCGCCCAATTTATCGACGGGCGCGCGATGGCCTTGAGGCGCGCGGCCGGCCGGGGACGCTGCAGGGAATGTCGATATAATCCGGGCCCTCGCCCATCGCGCCGGATCGTCCGATGACCATCGTCACCCGTTTCCCCCCCAGCCCCACCGGGTACCTGCATATCGGGGGCGCCCGTACCGCGCTCTTCAACTGGCTCTACGCGCGCCGGCACGGGGGACGGTTCGTTTTCCGCATCGAGGACACGGACCTCGTGCGCTCCACCCAGGAAGCGGTGGACGCGATCTTCGAAGGCATGGCCTGGCTGGGTCTCGACTACGACGATGGCCCGTATTTCCAGACCAGGCGGTTCGACCGCTATGGCGCAGCGATCGAGACGCTGCTGCGGAGCGATCGGGCCTACCACTGCTACTGCAGTCGCGAGCGACTTGACGCGCTGCGCGAGGGGCAGATGGCGCGCAAGGAGAAGCCGCGCTACGACGGTCATTGCCGCGAACGCCGCGGTCCGCCTCCCGCCGGCGTGCAGCCCGTGGTCAGGCTGCGGACACCGCAGAGCGGGGAGCTGGTGGTGAGCGATCGCGTGCACGGCGACGTGGTGTTCCGCAATGACGAGCTGGACGATCTGATCATCGCGCGTTCCGACGGCACACCCACCTATCACCTGACGGTGGTCGTGGATGACATCGACATGGGGATCACGCACGTGATTCGCGGTGATGACCACCTGAACAACACGCCGCGGCAGGTCCACATCCTGGAGGGACTCGGGGCCACCCGGCCGGTGTATGCGCACGTGCCGATGATCAACGGCCCGGATGGCAGGAAACTCTCCAAGCGACACGGTGCGGTAAGCGTCACGCAGTACCGCGACGAAGGATTCCTGCCCGAGGCACTGTTGAACTACCTGGCCCGGCTTGGCTGGTCACACGGGGACGAGGAACTCTTCACGCGTGACGAGCTCATTCAGAAATTCGACATCGAACACCTGAACAAATCCGCTGCGAGTTTCGATCTCGACAAGTTGCTCTGGGTCAACCAGCAATACATCCAGCAGGTCCCCACCGCACGGCTGCGCGAGGCGACCGGGCCGTTCTTCCTGCAGGCAGGCCTCGAGACGACGAGAGGGCCGGCGCTGGACGATCTCATCGACGCCCAGCGAACGCGGGCGCGTACCCTGCTCGAAATCGTCGACAAGAGTCGTGCCTTCTTTGGCGACGCGATAGCCATCGACCCCGCGGCTGCCGCCAAGCATCTCCCGCCGGGCACTGCGCCGGTGCTGCACACCCTGCGCGCACGCCTGGCCGCGCTCGAGGACTGGGACAAGTCCGCGTTGCATGCCTGCGTTGAACGCGTCGCGGCGGAGATGTCGCTCAAGCTCGGGCAGGTGGCGCAGCCGCTGCGGGTGGCCATCACGGGATCGACGGCGTCGCCCGCGATCGACGTCACGCTCGCATTGCTCGGGCGTGAGCGTTGCCTGAGGCGGCTCGACGACGCGCTGGCCACGGTCACGCAGGCCGCGGAATAACCCGCGGGAGGTGTCCGTTCGCGGCTTGACACCCGCGGTGCCCTCGCGTACCTTCGCGCCTCCCTCGCGGACCAGTCGCCGCTGCCGAAACTGGGGCTATAGCTCAGCTGGGAGAGCGCTTGCATGGCATGCAAGAGGTCGTCGGTTCGATCCCGACTAGCTCCACCAGATTCCACGGCACGCCTGGCGCCCCGATCGTCATCTCGCCGTCCCCATCGTCTAGAGGCCTAGGACATCGCCCTTTCACGGCGGTAACCGGGGTTCGAATCCCCGTGGGGACGCCATTCCCCTCCGGCGCTTGCGCCGGAGGGGAATGGCGTCGGCAGGTTGGACGAGAACCCCTTGTTCGACGGATTCGCGATCAGCGAATCCGGACGCGCGCAGCGCGCCCCGCAGGGGCGAGCAGATGCGCCAGCATCTGCGAGTCAATCCCCGCCCCAAAGATCTCCAGCCGCTTCCTGTTGGCACGTGCGCCGGAGGGGAATGGCGTCGGCAGGTTGGACGAGAACCCCTTGTTCGACGGATTCGCGATCAGCGAATCCGGACGCGCGCAGCGCGCCCCGCAGGGGCGAGCAGATGCGCCAGCATCTGCGAGTCAATCCCCGCCCCAAAGATCTCCAGCCGTTTCCTGTTGGTACGTGCGCCGGAGGGGAATGGCGTCGGCAGGTTGGACGAGAACCCCTTGTTCGACGGACTCCACTTCATCTCCGGCTACACTGTTCACCAGGACAGTGTCCTGTCGGGAGCCTGACGCATGCGACCGTGCCGAGTGACGATCGAAACTGCCAGCGGGTGCCAGACCGCGTCCTACGTCGTGCGCGGGATGGTACTGACCGTCACGTCCAGGGAACTCGGGCAGGAGAGTGAGCGGCTGCGACTGCTGTCGCCAACGCAACTCGCCACGGTACTGCTATGGAAACTGGCGTTCTGCGACGAGGACGTCGCCCGCAGCAGGCCGGGTGACCAGGCCTGATACGCCGAATCCGTCTCGTGACATCGGTGATGGCCCCCCGGCGGCACACGGGTGAGCCGCCGTGCGCGAGGGTTCAACCGAGATCGCGTTCGCGATGACGGGCCTGGTAGTCGGCCAGCGCCATTCTGCTTTCGGCATAGGCCTCCTCGAGCGCGGTGCCCGGCGCACGCGTACCGGGCACCGCGTCCGGACCCCTGGACTCGATATCGGCGCACAGCCGTGACAGGCGCACCAGGCCGAGCGATGCACTGCTGCTTTTCAGCGAATGCGCGACGGCGCGCAGCGCCGCGTGATCGTTCGCCGCGAGGTGACCGCGCATGTCCGCCAGGAGCCGCGGGGTTGCGTCCAGGTAGGTGGTAATCACATTGGCGAGGATGTCCGGGCGCCCGGGACGCTGCATGGCCCGCAATGCGTCGAGCGGCGTGTGGTCGAGCACCGGCGGTTCGACGGGCGACCGGCATTCTTCCGCGCCGCTGGGTTCCGCCGACGGGGCGCGCGCATCGTTCAGCGTGAGCCAGCGACGCAACGCGCGGTGCAGATCCTGCTTGCGGAATGGTTTGGCGAGGTACTCGTCCATGCCTGCGGCAAGGCAGCTTTCGCGGTCTCCCTGCATCGCATTGGCGGTCAGCCCGATGATCGGCAGTCGGTGCGTATCGGCGCGGGCAGCCTCGCGGCGACGGATCTCGCGCGTCGCCGCCACCCCGTCCAGCTCCGGCATCTGCCAGTCCATCAGCACCGCGTCGAAGCGTTCCGCCTGGACCGCGTCGATGGCGGCGCGGCCGTTGTCGACGGTCACCGAGTCACACCCGATCGCGTGGAGCATCTCGGCGGCGAGGAGCTGGTTGATGGGATTGTCCTCGACGATCAGCACGCGACCCCGCAACGGGCGCGCCGACAGGGTGGCCTCGAGCGGATCCGCAGCCGGGGCCGTGGCCACGGGCAGCCGAAGTTCGAAATGGAAGCGGGAGCCTGCTCCCGGAGTGCTCGCGACGCCGAGCACGCCACCCATCAGCGCAGTCAGTTCGGCCGCAATCGCAAGTCCAAGCCCCGTGCCACCGTACATGCGCGTCGTGGAACTGTCCGCCTGGCTGAATGGCTGAAACAGGTGCGTCACCTGTTCGGAGGTGATACCGATCCCGCTGTCGATCACCGAAAACTGCAACGGACAGGTTCCGGACACCGCGGTCGCGCGCGCTTCGACCAGCAACAGCACCTCTCCCGCCGGGGTGAATTTCACCGCGTTACCCACCAGGTTCGTGAGTACCTGGCGCAGGCGCAGTTCGTCGCCGATGACCCGGGATGGAAGTGCCCCGTGACACTCCCACCGTACCGACAGCGGCTGCCCTGCAGCCAGCGTGCTGCCCATCTCCACCACCTGCGCGAGCAACGCGCGCAGGTCGAACGGAGCGCTTTCCAGTTCGAGTCGGCCAGCTTCGATCTTCGAGAAGTCGAGCACGTCGTTGAGGATCCGGAGCAGGCCGCGCGCAGATGCGCCGATCATGTCCAGGCGCTGGCGCTGGACCGGCGTGAGCGTGCTCTCGAGCATGAGCTCGGTCATCCCCAGGATGCCGTTCATCGGCGTGCGGATTTCGTGGCTCATGTTCGCAAGGAAATTGGACTTCGCGCGGTTGGCCGCTTCGGCAGCCAGACGGGCCGCTTCGAGGTTCGCCTGCGCGTGTTCCAGCTCCGACATCAGGATACCGGCGTTGACGATCGCATCGGCCTGGGCCTCGGCCCGCTCGCGGGCTTCGTCATCCGCGCGCCGGGTCAGCCGACGAAGCTCGTCCAGCAGTGATGAAATGCCCGGCGAGTTCCCTGGCAGCCCGGCGCAGAGACGTGCCAGCTCGTCGAGACGCTGCGTAATCTGCGCCGACGCGGCGGGAGTTCCGGTCGTACCCGTGGACTCCGACGCCGTTGCAGACGCGGGTTGGCGGTCAGCCTTGTTTGCGCAGGTGCGCTCGGAATACGCCATCGCGGGACTCGAAGCCGAGGAGCAGGTTGCCGGTGCGCCGGCACCACGCCTGGACGTCCATTTCGAACGCCGGGTCGTTGGCGAGCATCAGCAGGTCCTCACCGGGCGCGAGCGTGCGGAATTCGCCGTTCAGTTTGACGATTGGCGTGGGGCAGCGTTGTCCCACCATGTCGATTTCGCGCATGCTGTCCTCAGATGAAGAGCGTGGTGTTGGACCGCGACGCGAGTTCGACGAAATGCGCCACGCCGCAATAGCGGATCCCCGGGTAGTCGATGATTTCCTCGGGCGAGATCCCCATCAGCGAGAGCGTCGTTTCGCACAGCAGGATCTCGACGCCGCCGTCGCGCGCCATCTCGATCAGCGCCGGCAGGCTGGCGACGTTCTTCCG
>JBFWUN010000010.1:67015-104459 GCA_050247235.1 Gammaproteobacteria bacterium | reverse complement strand
GACAGCGGCGTGCTGTTCGAGTTCGTGCTCGGCGGTCGCAGCCCGGACGGGATCCTCCGTTACGTGCAGGCACGCGGCGCCCCCGGCATCCTGCTGATGTCCGGGTTCGTCGGTGACGCGTGGGACACTGTGGCCGACGGCCTGCCGCGAAAGTGACCCGGATCGCCGGGCGTGGCTGGTGTGCAACGCGGCTCGCGGGGTATAACGGGTCCCTGCGGAAAACCGGGAGGAGGAGAGGGCATGCGACGTGACATCGAATTCAACGCCGACGGGGTCAAGCTGCGCGGCTGGTTCTACAAGCCCAAGGGCAAGGGCCGGTTTCCGACCATCGTGATGGCCCACGGCTTCTCGGGTGTCAAGGAGATGACGCTCGACAAGTACGCCGAGGTGTTCGAGGCCGCCGGCTTCGCGGTGCTGGTGTACGACAACCGCTGCCTCGGCGCCAGCGAAGGGCGGCCGCGCGGAGAGATTGATCCCACCTGGCAGCGCCGGGACTACCGCACCGCGATCAGCTACGCGCAGAGCCTGCGCGACGTGGATCCGAACCGCATCGGCATCTGGGGCACGAGCTACACCGGCGGTACCGTCTGCGCCGTCGCGGCGATCGACCGCCGCGTGAAGGCGGTGGTCAGCCAGGTGCCGTTCATGGTGGGACACAAGAATCTCCAGCAGTTCCTGCCGATCGACGGCTGGGTGCCGTTCATGCAGATGCTGGACGAGGATCGTGCGCGCCGCTTGAAGGGCGAAAAATCGAAGGTCATGAAGATGACCTCGCTCGATCCCACCGAGCCGCACGTGTTCCCGGGTGAGAAGACCTGGAACTACATCCAGTATTACCTGGAGCGGCTCCCGAACTGCACCTGGAAGAACCAGGTCACGATCCGTTCGTTGGAGTACATGCTCGAATACGACGTGACATCGTTCATGGCGCGCATCAGCCCGACCCCGCTGCTGATGATTCTTTCCGAGTACGACACCACCACGCCGAGCGACATTGCACTCGAGTGCTACAACCTGGTGCCGGGGCCGAAGCAGCTGCGGATCATCAAGTCCGATCACTACGCCGCGTACATCGAGAAGTTCGACGAGACGAGTGCCGCGGCGCGCGATTTCTTCGTCGCCAACCTGTAACGGGGCGTGCTCCAGCGTGGCGGACCGGTGCGGAGATGCGCCGGCCCGCCGCGTGCGTCGGCTTCAGGCCGTGGCGCTAGGGCGCGTCGAGACCGCGACGTACCAGCGCAGCGTGTGGAGGTTCCCCACCGGGATCGCAATGTCGATCCACTTGTGAAAATCCACCGCGCACTGCGCGGTGATGTCCGCCATCGAGTAGGTGTCGCCTGCGAGGTAAGGAGTATTGGCCAGGCGCGCCTCGAGCCAGGCGTGGAAGCGGTCGATGGTCTGCCGACCACGAGCGATCAGCGCCGGGATCGCCGGGATGACATCGCGCGGACCGCCCGGGATGCTCCGCTTGGTGAATTTCTCGTGCTGGTTCCGGAACACCTCGGAGCCCGCGATCATCCCTTCGAACTCCGCCTTGCGCTGGTAGGACTCCACGAGCGCGCGTTCCACCGGGGTACGGCCCAGCAGCACCGGGGTCGGGTACAGTTCCTCGAAGTAGCGGCAGATCGCCATGACTTCGTCGAAGCGGGTCCCGTCGTCGAGTTCGAGGGTGGGCACGAGTCCACGCGGGTTCACGGACAGGTAGGGCTCGCGCAGGTTCTCGCCCTCGAGGAGGTTCACCTCCGTTTTCGGTATCTCGATGCCTTTCTCGGCCATGAAAATGCGTGCGCGGCGCGGATTCGGCGCGATCCGGCAATCGTAGAATTTCATCCATTTCTCCTGGTGAAAGAGTTGAACGTTTCCGCACGGGATTCGCACAGCGCCGTCGGCTCCGCGCGACCCACGCCGACTTTGCTCGACCCATCCGAGAGTCGCCATATCGATCCGACCATCCACCCCGGATCTCGACTGCGCTCAGAAGGCGAGCAGATTGTCCCGCAACGTGCCGTCGATGTACTCCTCCCGCACCAGCTGGCGACGCTGCAGTTCGGGGACGACCAGCTCGACAAACTCCTCGATGGACCCTGGGACGTAGGCAGGCGACAGCAGGAAGCCGTCGCCGCCGACGGTCTCCATTGTCGTCGCCATCCAGTCCGCGATTCGCGCCGGCGTCCCGACGACCTGCGGGACGTGCACGCTGCGCCCGTGCGCCGTGGCAATGTCCGCCAAAGTCATGCGGGTCTGCGCGGAGCTGCGCCGATACATGTCCACGAGCCCCTGGATCCCGGGTACTTCCAGCCCGTCCACTGGCGCGTCCAGGTCGAGACTGGACAGGTCGTAGCCGAGCGCGCCTGACAGCATCGCCAGACCTGCTTCCGGATTGAGCAGGCTGTTGTGGAGGGTCAGTTTCGCCTGTGCGATTTCCTCGGTCTCACCAACGAACGGCTGAAAACCGAAGAAAACCTTCAATGTGTCGGGATCCCGTCCCAGCTGAAGCATTTCCGTCTTGAGCGCATCGTGGTAGCGCTTCATGCCATCGATCTCGTACTGAACAGAGAACACCGCCTCCGCATGCCGCGCCGCGAATTTTCGTCCGCGCGACGATTGACCGGCCTGCACGATCAGCGGCTTTCCCTGGGGACTCCGGTCGATGTTCAACGGCCCTGCCACGTCGAACCACCGACCATGGAAGTCGATGGCGTGTACCTTGTCCGGATCCGCGAACATATCGCGCGCGCGGTCCATCACGATCGCGTCGGGCTCCCAGCTGTCCCACAGCCGGTAGAGCACCTCCATGTATTCGTCGGCGCGGTCGTAGCGCTGGTCGTGCGCGAAATAATCCGTGTCGGCGATACCGAGATTGCGTGCAGCGTTGAGGTGAAACGCGGTGACGATATTGACTCCTGCGCGTCCGTTGCTCATGTGGTCCCAGGTGGCGAGTTTGCGCGCCAGCAGATAAGGCGGCATGCCCGCGACCGAGGCGGTGAACACGAACCCGAGACGTGTTGTCACCGCTGCCTGCCACGCCATCAGCGTGGACACGTCGTAACAGGGAACCTGCGCCGCATACCGGACGGCGGGCTTGTAACTCTGCTGATATTCCGAGTAGATGCCCTCGGTGTCCGCGGAGAAGAAGAAATCGAATTTGCCGCGTTCGCAGACGCGGGCGGCATGCTGCCAGACCTCAGGACGATTGAATCGCCAGCCGCCCTGCAGGTTCCGGGGATGCTTCCATGTCGCGGTGCTGTGGTGGGTCACCGGCAGCATCGTGTACTGGGCGAGATGAAACTTCCTTGGCATTGGGAGTCCTCCTCGCGCGGCACGTCCCACGCAGCCGCGGGTTGATCTGCGTGGCCTGCCGCCGATACGCCACGTCGAAGTCGGTGACACGCGGAATATTCATCGAAACGCCGGCATCACCTCTTCGGCGAACACCTGCAGGGTCTCGTCCATCGCGGACTCCGGCACGCCGGGCGGCACGGTCCAGGTGTAGTAGCGCTCGATGCCGGTCGCCTCCACGTACTGGCCGATGAGATCGATCGCATGCGCCGGCGTCACCACCTTCAGGATGCCGAGCTCGGTCAGCTGGGCGGGTTCCGTGACCTCGGGAAACAGCGCCTGTCCGGCCTCGCCGAGCCACTGGTTGTACATGCGGATCTGGTACAGCACGCCGGGTGCGACCTGCGTGAATGTGCGCGCCGGATCCTTCGACACGATCAGCCAGAAGTGCCCGCCCGCGACGCGACCGGGTCCCTTGCCGAGGCGCGCCAGCTCCTCCCGGTAAATTTTCACGAGCGGTGCCATGTCCCCGGTGCCGAGGTAGCCATCGCCGAACTTCGCGGCGCGTTTGGCGGACGCCGGCGCGAATCCGCCCACCCACAGCGGCATCGGGTCCTGCACGGGCCGCGGCGCGAGCTTCGCGTCGCGCACGTCGTAGTGCGTGCCCCGGAAATTCACCGTCTCTCCGCGCCATAGTGCGCGGATGATCTCGAGCCCTTCATCCATGCGACCCGCGCGGCTCTTCGGCGTCAGGCCGAAGCCTGAGAACTCCTGCGGGCGATAGCCGATGCCGACGCCGAGGTCGAAGCGCCCGTTGGAGAGGATGTCGATCGTCGCGGCATCCTCCGCGACGCGCACCGCGTGGTGCAGCGGCAGCAGCAGCACGCTGGTGCCGATGCGGATTCGCTGTGTGCGCACCGCAACCGCCGCCGCCAGCGCCAGGATGGACGGTGCGTGGCCGTCCTCGCAGAAGTGGTGCTCGGTGAGCCACACGTCGTCATACCCGATGGTCTCGGCCCACGCGATCTGCCGCAAGGTATCGGCGTAGATCTCGGGGTACGGGCGGTGCCACTGCGCGGGATTGCGCAGCGAGTACCACAGGCCGAATGACAGCTTCTTCCCCATCTCGTCACTCCTCAGGCACGCGGTTCGATGAATACCTTCATACCGAAGCGCGGACGGTAGGTGATCGTGGCCATCGGCTTGACCGGGTGCCCGGGTACCGGCCGCACGCGGAAGCGCTGCAGCAGCTGCGCGAGCACGAGCTGGATCTCGAGCATCGACATGCCCACGCCGATGCACGTGCGGGGCCCCGCCGCGAACGGGATATAGGCGTATGAATGGCGCCCCTTGCTCTGCTCGGGACTGAAGCGCTCCGGGTCGAAGCGTTCCGGATCCGGCCAATGCGCGGGATGGCGGTGCAGCGAGTACGGCAGGATCGAAATGTAGGCCCCGGCCGGCAGCTGGTAGCCGCCGAACTCCTGCGCATGGGTGGAGCGTCGCGCGATGCCCCACACCGGCGGATACAGGCGCATCGATTCCTGCACCACTTGTTTGAGGTACGGCAGCTGGTTGAGATCGGCCGCGGTGGCCGCCCGCCCGCCGAGCACGGTGTCGAGTTCGGCGAGCAGCCGCGCTTCGACCTCGGGATGCTGTGCCAGCGCCCAGAACGTCCACTGCAGTGCGGTCGCGGAGGTTTCGTGACCCGCGAGCATCAAGGTGACCACCTCGTCACGGATCTGCTTCTCCTCCATGCCGAGCCCCGACTGCTCGTCACGCGCGCCGAGCAGTCGGTCGAGCAGGTCCCTGGTCTGCACGCCGCGCGCGCGGCGGCCATCGATCACCTTGTAGACGATGTGGTCGAGTCGATGGAGGATGCGCTTGAAGCGCCGGTTGTGCGGCGTCGGCAGCCACGGGTACAAGGTGAAGAACGCGTCCGCCGTCTTGGTGTTGATGTTGATGACGTCGAGGATGTCCGTCATCTCGTCCGCGTGATCGTCGATCTCGGAGCCGAACAGCGTGGCGGCGACGATCTGGAACGTGACCCGGCTCATTTCGCGCTCGAGTGCGACGGGCTCGCCGGGCTTCAGGCCGGACCATTTTGCGGCGAGCAGGCTGGTGAAGCCGTTGATGGCTTCGTCGAACGCGTTGACCACCTTGTTGTGGAACATCGGCTGCATCAGCCGGCGCTGCCGCACCCAGTTGTCGCCGTCGTTGGTGACGAGCCCGTTGCCCATCGTCTGCGCGAGGACCTTGTAGTCGTAGAGATCCTTGGTGAACTCCGGGTGCGCCTGCGTGAGTACCTGCTTGACGTGATCGGGGTTGTTCAGCAGGTAAATCCTCGGCACGCCGCCCCACACGCACACTTCCCCGTGCTCGAGGAAGAGCGCGTGCATGTAGGTGGCCGGATCACGCCCATAGGCCTGCAGGCCGCGCCAGAAGCCCGGGCCAGGCGGTTCCCGCGGGGACGAAGGGTCGAGAACGGTGGACATGGTGATTCACTCCGTGGACGGGGCGGGCCGCGGGCTCCACTCGCCGGCGCTGTGTGTTGCTATAGTGCCGACGCGGCCATGAGGTCACAAGCGGGGGTGCGGATGCGATTGCTGATCGCGATCATCGGCGCATGCTGGCTGGCAGGGGCACATGCGGGCGGCGACCTCGCACCGGATGTCGATTACCTCGCGCGCCTGATGCGCGAGGCCGAGCTGGCACGCCAGCCGTTTCCGGACGTTGCGCGCGTCAACCCTGCGCTCAACGATGCCGTCCTGTTCGAAGTCCAGCGTCGTTACGTCGCGCTGCGACGGGAGGCCGGCCACCCGCTGGGCGGCTTCAAGGGCGGGTTCCTGCCGGTCGCCCCGATCGGCGGCGTGCTTTTCCGTGACGGCTTCCTGAACGGTACGCCGACGATCGACCCGGGCGAGTACGTGCAGCTGCTGGTGGAAGCGGAGATCGGTTTCGAATTCTGCGCACCGGTCAGTGCGCCGCTCGCCGACGTCGCCGCGCTGCGCGCGGTGGTCTGCCGGGTGCGCGCGGCCGTTGAGCTGCCGGACGCGGCGGTGCACGATCTCGCGGCGCTGAAGGCGGATCTGCCCCGCCTGCGTCGCGCGCTGATCCCGAACAACGTCGCGACGCGTCGGGTGCTGTTCGGCGAACCGGTCGCGGCGGACACGGTGGACGTCGATGCGATTCCGGTCACCGCCCGGCAGGGCGAAACGGTGCTCGGGGCGCGTGATCCCGCGAAGTCCGCCGGCCTGTGGCAGAACGTGCTGTGGGTGGTGAACGAGTTCGCGCTGAAGCAGGGCTACACGGTCGAACCCGGCTTCGTGATCATCCCCGGCAATCTCACCGGTATCCATGCCGGCGCGGCAGGTGCCTACACGGTGGACTATGGCCCGCTGGGCGTGGTGACCTTCACGGTGAGCGCGCCCGCCGCCGGGCGCTGATCACCGCCGCAACGCGTATCGCCGTGGATTCGGTGTGCCGGGTCATGCCGGATTCCGCGCCACGGATCGTCGGCGCGGACGGTGTGAGCCGCAGGCGCGACCGTCGCGCCGCAGGGATGCGGCGCGCGAGCCTCCAGGGATGGATTCACGGCGTGTCGCGCCTGCGGCTCACACCGTTCGCGCACCCGCAAAGGCAAACGCGGAATCCGGCATGACCCGGCACAGCGATTCCGCAAACCGGCGAATCGTCAGGGCGTGTTCCAGTAATCCGTCGCACGCGTGATCCTGCCATTCGCGTGTTCCAGCATGCACGCGCCGCGGACGCTCCACGCGTCATTGCCTTCGCCCGCGCCCATTGTCCATTCCACTGCCGCACCGTCCTTGCCGACGAGTACACGCGTGGGCGTGACCTTCACCCCAGGGGTTTCCTCGAGGAATGTCGCCGCGAACTTGCGGACTTCGTCGCGCCCGCGCGAGAGATCGCCCGTGGCCACGTCCTCGTAGACGATCGTCTCGGCGAAATACCCCATGAGCGCGTCCACGTCGCCGTCCGACCACGCCTGGTAGTAGTTCCGGATGTCACGTTCGGTCAGCTCCGCCGCCTGTCCCGCCGCGGTCAGCGACAGGCCCAATGCAACGGAGAGCAATGTGCCATGGAGGAGTTTCATCGAAGGCCTCGCGGGTTGTTGCCGTGCCTGCATCCTAGCCCGCGGGGCGCGCGGCGCGTCAATGCGCGGGATCAGGTGGCGTGTCGATAGTGCGTTCAGCGCAGGTGTTCTGCCAGGAAGCCGAACACGACCGACGCGTACTCTGCGGGCGCGTACGCGCGCAGATCCTGGTGCCGCGCACCCTCCACGCGCCACAGCGCCTTGGGTGGCCTGGCCGCGGCGTAAAGCCGCCGGGTCTCCGACCAGCGCGTATGGGCGTCCTCCGTCCCGGACGCAATCAGCACCGGGGACTTCAACACGCCCAGTGCGTCGAGCGGCCGCAGGGTCTCCGCCGCGATGCCGAGCCGCCAGGGGATCTGCGCGGTGAACAGCGGTTCGAGCAAGGTGCCCAGCCGACCGAACCGGATCTGCAGACGGTTCGCGGTCGCCACCTCGACGGTCGAATACATGGACTCGAGCACCACCGCGGCGGGCGCTGGCGTCGGCTGCGCAAGCACGAGCGCCGCAGCGCCCAGCGATACCCCGATCACGCCGATACGCTCGCCGGGCAGGGCGGTGCGCAGGTAGCGCAGTGCCGCGCGTACGCCGGCGGCTTCACGCGCACCGAACGTGATGCGGTCCCCTGAACTTTCGCCGTGTGCAGGCAGGTCAACGAGCAGCACCGAGTAGCCGTCGGCGTGCAGCGCCTCGGCGCGCGCGAGCATCTGCAGGCGATTCGCCCGGATGCCGTGGAGCAGCAGCACCGCGCCCGCGCCGCGGGTGCCGCGTGCGAACCAGCCGGCGAGCACGTCCGCGCGTCCGAACGCGAGGCGCACGGAGGTCGCCGCGAGTGACGGCGGAGGATCGCCGAGCACGCGCGGCGCGGGACGGGTCAGCGTATCGCCCACCCAGGCGATGCCGAGCAGTCCGACCAGCCCGACCAGCAGACCGGGCGCGATCAGCCGGCGCAGCATGCGTCGCGCGCGCATCGTCTCAGGGCCGCACGCCCTTGACGGCCCACGCCGTCGCCCAGTACGCGCGCGGTCCGTCCGGCTCGCCATCGAGGTACGCGGCGCGGACCGCGTCCTCCAACGTCGCGCGGGCGGCCGGCGCGAGTGCGCGCACGTACTCGGCCACCGGGCCCTCCTGTCCGAGGTAAGGGGCCCAGTAATCGGCGAAGGATTCGAATTCCATCGGCACGTGCAGCGCGGTCGACGTGACCTCGCGCAGGCCCGCCGCGCGCCACGTTGCCGCGAGTTCGCCCGGGCGGGTCAGGGGCCGCGTGTAGTTCTTCATGCGCCGCGCCGCGGCAGCCGGATCGAGCACGGCCGCGGTATCGAAGAACATCCGGTTCGCGACGAAGCCGCCCCGGATGTCCCAGACCGCCGCACCGATCACGGCGCCGGCGGTCGCCACGCGGCACATCTCGGCCAGCGCGTCCTGCGTGCGCGGCACGAAGTGCAGCACCAGCAGCGACAGCACGCGGTCGAACGTCGAATCCGGGAACGGGAGCGCGCAGGCGTCACCCGGCGCGAACGTGAGTCGCGGATCGTCGTACTGCGCCCGTGCGCGCTCGAGATACGGCTGTGCCAGATCAATCGCATCGATATGCGTGGTGCCGGTCCTCGCCGCGAGAGCGCCCGCGAGATGGCCCGTCCCGCAGCCGACGTCCAGCGCGCGCGCGGGTTCTGCCGGGCCGATGAAGTCGAGGAACAACGGGGCGAGCCGCCGGCTCCAGCGGCCCATGGTCTGTTCGTATCCCGCGCCGTCGGTGGCGACGAAGGTGGTGGATGGCTGCATGAGGATCTCCGTGTGCGGCAGTCACTGTAGCGCGCGGGTTCACGCGCGGACACCCGCCTCGCGGGGGGGAGCCTGGCCCGCGCCCTCCGGACGGACCCGTCATCCGGACTACCCCGTTTGCGTGATCTGCCCGGCGCGATCCTCCCGGTAGCGTTCGATGTCACGGACCCCATCGCCTCCCCGACCATGCACACACTGCCCGATACCCGCGAAATCCGCCGCGCCCTGGTGCCGTACGCCGTTGCGAGTACGCCGCACGGGCTGGCGCTGTTCGCCGGCGACTTCGTGCTCTACCTCGCGGCGCTCGCCGGGGTGCTGTTCAGCCCGTGGGGGTGGTTGCAGGGGCTCGCAAGCGTGTTCGCGGGCATCAAGGTGGTGAACCTGGTGACGCTCGGGCACGAGGCCTCGCACCAGTCGCTGACGGCGTCGCGGCGCCTGAACCACTGGCTCGCCATCGCGGCATTCACGCCGGGGCTGTTCAACTATCGCCTGTGGCTGTACGACCACCACAATCTGCATCATCACAACACCAACGAGCTGCACCCTGATTCCTATACGCCGCTGACCCTCGCGCAGTACCGTGCGCTCGGTCGGTGGGGACGCTTCAAGCAGCGCGTGTACCGCTCGCGATCGCTGCTGGTGTTCGGGCTCTACTACATCGTGGAGCGCTGGTGGCAGGCGAAGTTCTTTCCCCGGGCGCGCATGCCGGCGCATGTGCGCCGCCAGGCCTGGCCGCATTTCCGGTACCTGCTCGCTTACCTGGTGACGTTTCTCGCGATGCTGGCGGCGGCCCCGCTGTATTCGCCGACGTCGTCTCTGACAGCGGTGCTGCTGGGGTTCTGCGTGCCGTTCTACGTGTTCCAGTCGCTGTTCGCGTTCAGCGTCTACGTGCAGCACACGCATCCGCGGGTGCCGTGGTTCGCGGCAAAGCCGGATCGCCAGCGGGAAGGGCGGCAGGAACTGATCTCCGTCCATCTCCATTTCCCGTACTGGTTCTCGCTGCTGGCCCACCATGCCTATGACCACGCGGCACACCACGTGCACCCGGCGATCCCGAGCTATCGAATCAAGGCGGCGCAGGCGCGGCTGAACGCGCTGCTCGGCCCTGCCGCGATCAGTGACCGGTTTTCGCTCGCGTGGCTGTTCGACGTGCAGCGGCGCTGCAAGCTGTACGACTTCGAGCGCAACCAGTGGCTCGACTTCGAGGGGCGGCCGACGGCGGAGCCGGCCGGCGTCGATCCGTCCGGACTCGCGCACCCACATGCCGTGACGGCCTGATTCGCCGTGGACAGGTGCGATGCACCCGCGAGGCGTCGACTCGGCGCAGTGACCGCCGGATTCAGCGCATGTCGCCGATCACGCCCTGTGCCGTCTCGATGAAGCGGGTGATGTCGTCGTCGGTCATCGCGAGCGACAGCGCGATCTGCCCGCGGTACATCGGAAACACGCCACGCAAGGTCATCTCGAATGCGAAGATCTGCATGTGCTCCTCGTTGGAGTAGCGCAGGATGTCGCGGCAGCTGCGATATTCGCGTCCCGGCCGATCGCAGAATTCGTATCCCAGGTGTGAGCCGAGCCCGTAGATCACGAAAGGATGGCCCTGGGCGAGGCACCATTCATTCAGGGCGTGCTTGATCCGGTTGCCCATCGCTTCGAGCCGGGCGTAGGCGGCTTCATCCAGCAGGCCGAGACAGGCGGCCCCGGCCGCAGTGGCGAGCGGATGGCCGTGATGCGTCCCCGAGTGAAAGAGCTGACCGGCTTCGCCGAGCGCGAACAGATCCGCGCGGCCGCCTACCGCGCCGATCGGCAGACCACCCCCGATGATCTTGCCCATGATCACGAGATCCGGGTGCACGCCGTAACGGGCTTGCAGGCCGCGGTATCCCGCGCGGAGCGTGATGGTTTCATCGATCACCAGCAGGATACCGAGTTCCCGGGTCAGTACCCGCAGACCTTCCACGAATGCGGGCTCCGCCACCACCACGCCGCCGGCGCCGCACTGCAGTTCGAGCACGACGCACGCGATCTCGTGTGCCCGCGCGCGCAGGATACGGGTACAGGCGGCGAGATCGTTCTGCGGCAGGATGACCACGTGATCACGCACGTGACGTGGGATGCCCGCGGAGTTCGGCACGGCGAGCGGTTGTTCCGGCGGACCCGGAAAGAGTTCCGGCACCGGGTGCAGCGACAGCAGGACCTCATCGCCCATGCCGTGGTAACCCCCTTCGAACTTCGCGATGCAGTCGCGCCCCGTGTTCGCGCGTGCGATGCGCAGCGCCGCGAGGCACGCTTCGCTCGCCGAGCAGGTGAATATGATCCGTTCCACCGCGGCGATCCGCTCCGTGAGCATTCGCGCGAGCTCGCCTTCGTGCGGCATCGGGTTGCCGAACGAGCAGCCATGCGCCAGCGCCTCTTCGATCGCGCGGCGGATCACCGGATGGTTGTGGCCGCAGATGGTGGCGCTGAAATTGTTGTGAAAGTCGAGCAGGCGATGCCCGTCGACGGTGTCGACATACGCCCCATCGCCCCCGGTGACATACAACGCATGCGGGCCGAACGTCAGCGGGTGGCGGCTGTAGCCGCCCGGGATGTATTCACCCAGGCGCTGGCGCAGGTCGAGCGACTGCGGAAAGCGCTGTTCGAAGTGGCGGATGACGGACTGGAGATCGAGCTTGGGCATGGTGTGACTCCGCGCGGTGTTCAGACGGGGACCCTGGTGGGCGGCGTAGTGGTCCAGGCACCGCATGTGCGGTGCGAAGGTGGCCCGCCATTCTCCGCCAGCGCGGCAGCGTGTCGCCAGCTGAAATCGGCACGCCTGTGCGGCGTTGCGTCCCGGTCGCGCGGTCGTCACCTGAACGGCGCGCCGCGCCGCGGCGCCGGCGTTCGTTCGGACACTGCATGGACCCCGGCTTTCGCCGGGGTGACGAAGGAAAAGGGCACCGGACAGACGAACCGAAAGGCCACCGGAATGACGAGCAGTACGGTCACCGGGCGGCGAGGGGAACGGCCACTGGCGCGGCGAGGAGCGCGGCCACCGCGGTGAAGATGAGCACCGTGTCGCCAGGTGACGAAAGGGCGGGGCTGCGATCGGCGGATCGCTTCGCACCCGCCCCGGCGGGCATCACCCCGCGGCGGCCGCGCGCGGTGGGGTAGCCGCTGCCGTCTCCCAGTGGTTCAGCCGCAGCAGCCGGCCCGGCGTGGCGCCGGTGCACACGCCGTCCTGGAACGTCACCACGCCGTTGACCAGGATGAAGCGGTAGCCTTCGGCACGCTGGATGCGCCGCCATTCATGCGCGGGAAAGTCATACGCGACTTCGTAATCCACCTCCGGCACGCGGCGCAGTTTTTCGAAGTCATAGACCACGATGTCCGCCGGCGCGCCTTCACGCAGGAACCCGCGATCGAGGAAGCCCGCGGCCTGCGCCGGCAGGTAGCTCAGCCGGAAATGCGCCTGCTCGAGCGTGAGTTCACCCGTCTCGCGCACCAGCCAGGTGATCATATCGGTGGTGAACGAGCCGCCGGTGAAGAACTTGGTATGTGCGCCGCCGTCCGAGATCCCCGGCATGATGTGCTGGTTGCGCACCAGCTCGCCCACCTTGCGGTGATCCGTGCTGGACAGCTCGTTGGTGCGGAACAGCACCTTCAGATCGCCGGCGATGCCGATGTCGAGCATCGCGTCGATGTGGTGCTTGCCTTCCTCGGCCGCGATGTCACCGAGCGTGCGGCCGAGATACTTTGCGAGCTCCGGATGATCCGGCGCCTCCTGCACGATGAGTCCCGAGATCGGCCCGCCCACGCCGGTGGTGACCAGGATTTCCTCGTCTGCGATCAGCGCCCGGCGCATCTCCGGGTCGCGCATCTTCGCGATGCGCTCGGCGATCGTTCCCTGCGTGAGCCGGTTCCACGCGGGGCTCGAGTCGTAGAGATTCCAGTGCTCCAGGGTGAACTGGTACGCGGCGCGCACGGTGACCGCCTGCCCGTAGATCCGCAGGCCCTGTGCAAAGCAGTCGTCCAGCCACTTGAGTGCCTGCCGGTGCTGTGTCTCGTACCCGGGCATGTCCATCGCGATGATCGCGTTGTAGAGCACTGGGCGTCCGGAGCGCCGGGCGATCTCCTCGACGAAACGGCTGTCCTTCGGGTCGTTCGTCTTGAGCGGCTCGCCGGTCGTCGCGTTGATCATCTCGATGAAGCCTTCGCCGCGCTCAGCGAGCACATCGGCGAGCGCGAGCATGGTCTCGTCCGGCATCACGTCTGTCGGCATCGGGGTGCCGTCGTAATCGGCCTGCATCGATTGCTTGCCGAAGCGCTGGCAGCTCCAGCCCATCATGCCGGCATCCATCGCCTCGTGGACGATGCGCCTGATCTCGGCCATCTCGGCCGCCGTGGGCATGCGTCCCGATTTCGCGCCTTCCAGGCCCATCACGTGCACCAGCACGGGGTTGAGCGGCACGTAGCTCAGCAGGTTCACACCCTTCGGCACGCGGTCCAGGTGATCCATCCATTCCGGCAGGGATTCCCAGTCCCAGTCGAGGCCCATGCCCTCCACCATGGACTCGTACGGGATCTGCTCGGTACGGGTCATCATGCGCAGCAGTCGCTCGCGCACCGCCGGGCGTGCCGGCGCGAAACCGAACCCGCAGTTGCCGATGGCGACCGAGGTCACCCCATGCCAGCCGGAGATCGTGCAGTACGGGTCCCAGTGCACCTGCGCGTCGTAATGAGTGTGCAGGTCGACAAACCCCGGCGCGACGATCAGGCCGGTGGCATCGATGACCCGCGCGCCCTGGCTGGCGTCGACCCGACCGATTTTCGCGATGCGACCCTGGCGGATGGCGATGTCGCCCTTGAAGCGGGGCAGCCCCGTGCCGTCGATGATCGTGCCGTGCCTGATCACGATGTCGTACTGTTTCATGCGATCTCTCCCCGGGATGGATGGCGGGCCAGGCTGCGGATGGCGTGGCCGGTGACCTGATCGACTGTAGTCGGGCGCCGGGGTACTCGCCATGTGCTCCGCACCATTTGGTGCGCGGGATGCGTGCGCGTCCGACGGGTGTTCGAATGCAGGGGTAGGAATGCTCCGCACCGTGGCGGTGACCGCGGGCGTGCGACACCAGCCGCGTCACGCGGGGACGTCACGCGCACACGCGTTCAGTCGATCAGCACCATGTCGTCGTGCACGGCCGCCACGGCCACCTGCCAGCCGTCCGCGGTATCGATCAGCGTGTACGTGGCGCCGAAGCGTTCGAGCAGCGCATCGTGCTCGCCGAGGCGCCGCCAGCGCGTGCTCGCGATCGCCATCTTCGCGCCGAGCAGCCGGACGTTGCAGAGATCGAGCGCCGAGCGCCGGAACCCGCTGTCCCGCAGGCCCTGGATCATCGGCGCGAACGCCTGTTTCGTCTCTTCGCGCGAACGCGCGACGAAGACCGAATCGTGATGCACGAACGTGTGCTGCGGGTGGAAGTGCGCGAGCCAGCGGTCGACATCCAGCCGCGAGAAGGATTCCGCGATGCCTTCGATGACGGCGCGGACGGCGTGTTCTCTGGACATGCTTCATGCTCCTTTCGAGAGGGCGAACGGTTGCCCCGGATGATTCACGCGCACTCGTCCATGGTCACGTGTCCGGGCTGTCGTCGTACGCGCGTCAGCCACTCGCCGACGGCGGGAAACGCCGCAAGATCGAAGCCGCCCTCGTGCGCCACGTGCGTGTACGCGTACAGCGAGATATCCGCGATCGTGTACTGGTCGCCGGCGAGAAACGGGGTCCGGCGGAGCTGCGTCTCCATGATGCCGAGTGCCTTCAGCCCGCCGGAACGCTTGGACTCGAACTCCGCGCGACGTTCCGCCGGCAGACCGAGGTACCGCTGGATGAACCGCGCAACGGCGATATACGGCTCGTGGCTGTACTGCTCGAAGAACTGCCATTCGAGCACCCTCGCGCGCGTAAACCGCGCTGCCGGCAGCAGCGGCGATCCCTCTGCCAGGTAATTGAGGATTGCATTGGACTCCGTCAGCACTGGCCCATCGTCCAGGACCAGAACGGGGATCTTGCCGTTCGGATTCATGCGCAGGAACGTCTCGGTGCGAGATTCTCCGGCCAGGATGTCGACGTGCTGCCACGTGTGCGGGATGCCGAGCTGGACAAGTGCGAGCTTGACCTTGTAGCAGTTGCCCGAGGCGATGTCGCCGAAGACTTTCATTGTCAGGTCCGGGCGGCTTCGCAGACGAACACCGGGATGTCACGCACGGTGCGCTGCTGGTAGCGCGCGAAGTCCGGGTACGACGCACAGCAGACCGGCCATCGCGCGAAGTCCGGGTACGACGCACAGCAGACCGGCCATAACGCGGCTTTCTCGTCTGCGCCCGCCAGCCGCGCGGTCATCGCGCGGGATTGACCGCCGGTGAGGATCTCCACCCGCGGATGCCTGACCAGGTTGTGGTACCACACCGGGTGGCGCGGCGCGCCGGCGAACGATGCGACGAGCAGGATGTCGTCGCCGTGCGGGATGCACATCAGCGGGAACTCGCGCACCGCGCCGGACTTCGCGCCGGTCATCCGCACAACACACACTTCGCCGCCGCCCATGCGATTGAACCGTCGGCCGCCGCTGCGCTTGAACAGCCAGACGTGGAGGCGCGAGAACAGCATGACCAGCGGTTTCATCACGCGCAGCTGGGTTTCCGTGAGGGGGCGTGGCGCGTTCATCGGCGGTCGCGCCGGTGGGCCGCGCCGGGTGCGCCGCGAGTGTGTGCTGCCGCGAACGCGATCGCCGCTTCGATGGCCGCACGCGCCTGCGGACTGTTCTTCCAGCATGTGGACCCGGTGAGGGCGCCACCGTGTGCGAGGATGTCCGTGACTCCGGCGTCGCTGAGCTGCGCGAGCGAGTGCAGGCCCATCTGCTCGAGGCGCGCAATCACCGTCGGGCCGACACCCTTGACGTCGAGCAGTGCCGCGCGTTCGTTCGGCGGGAACGGCATGCCGGATTCCTCCCCGGGCTCAGTCTGCCGCCGGCACACCCGGGCCGGCAGGCGGATATTTCAGGAACACGGGCAGCTGTTCCATGCGCGCCGAGAGCGCGCGCAGCGCGGGGTGTCCGGCCACGTGCACGCTCGCCGCGGGCTGCGACTGCACGAACTGCCAGACCACGGCCGCCGTGATGCTCGCGTGGCTCGCACCGGCGAATGCATGCGGCCGCGCGGCGACCTCGTGTTCGAGCGCCGCGAAGCCCGCGCGCATCTGCCCCTGCACCCGCGTGAGCCACGGCGCGTACCGGGCCTCCGGGGGACGCAGGTTGCATTCGTAGACGATCTGCACGCTCTTCTCGCACGCCGCGAGCGCAAGGCTCACGGCGCGGAAGTCGTGCTGCCGTTCCCGCGCGTCGGCAGGCCACAACGTGCGCCCGTGACTGCACGTGGCTTCGACGAACTGCAGGATCAGCGACGAATCCATCATGGCTTCGCCGTCGTCGCAGACGAGCGTGGGGGCCTTGACGACGGGATTGATGCGCTGGAACGCTTCGAACGTCGTGAACACGGACAGGGGTTCGTGCACGAACGCGACGCCGAGGCAGTCGCACGTGATCGCCACGCGGCGGACGTAGGGGGAATCGAGCATGCCTACCAGTCGCATCGTCGACCTCCTCGGGAAGTTCCGCGCGCAGCGGGCGGGCGGATGCCGGCGCCGTGGGGCGCGTGCTCATTGGCATGGTTGCCAATCCCGGTCGGGTTGCGCAAGCCCCGTCCCCCGGGTCAGCGCGACAGGTCCGGCGGCTGCAGGACCCCGAGCTGGGTGAGGAACCCCAGGTTGTCCGGCATGACCCAGTCCGCCGCGATCCGGCCGTCTTCCACCCGGTAAATCGAGATGCCCGTCAGTTCGATTTCCCTCTGCGTCGGCGTCTCACCCATGAACGAGCCGACATGCCGGCCGCGGCCGCGCCAGCGCACCGCGACCCGGTCACCGTCGCAGAACTGGTCATGGAGTTCGAAGTGCCAGCCCGCGAAGCTCGCGTTGTTCCTGGTCACGAGCGCCTTCAGCCCGGCGATTCCCGGCGGGAAATTCGGATCGTGGAATTCGAAGGCAGGACTGAGCACTTCGTCCAGCACGGCCATGTCAGCCCCGGTGAACCCCGCGTGGAACAGGCGCGACACGAGATGACGCTGCGTGGCGCTGCAGCCGCTGCCCTGCGTGGGATACGCCAGCCGCTCGGGCAGGTGATCCAGCACCTCGGCGGGGACCCCGTGGGTGCGCGGCCCGAATGCGCCGAAGCCGGGCCCGCGCGTCCACCAGAGGATCTCGGGTGCCTGCAGCGCCGGGAACCGTTCCGTCATGTGGCGCACGATCTCGGGCAGCGGAACGCCGACGGCGGCGACCGATGCATATTCGCGCATGTACTCGATTGCCCGGTCGAGCAGCGACGCGTCACCCGGCGGGCCGTGGCCGGGGTAGACCTCCTTGGGCGCAAGGTCGCGCAGCTGTTCGAGCGCCCCGGTCCAGCCTTCTGGGTTGTCCAGGTCCGCGAAGTAGGCGTGCATGCCGGAGAACACCACGTCGCCGCCGAACACGGCGCGCAGCGAGGGTACGTGGAACGCGGTCGCGTGCAGGGTCTCGGCCGGCGGCATGTCGATCCACACGATCTCCTCACCCTCCAGCAACGTCCGTTCACCGGTGAAGGGCTCCGGCACCACCGGTTCGCGCGGCAGCTGGTCACCGTAGACCGGTTGCCAGTGGCGCGACTTGGCGCGGAACTCCGTGACAATCTCGCGCCGGACGTCGGGTCGTGCGAGTACCTTGGCGTCGGGGAAGCGCGCGATCACGGGCGCCAGTCCCATGTAGTGATCGGGATGGCCGTGCGTGATGAGCACGGACCGCAGCCTGCGACCGGACGCGACAATCCGTTTGGCAAGCGCTTCACCGTCCGTGCGCAGCCACGGGGCGTCGATAAGCACCGCATCCTGCGTGCCCAGCAGCAGGTACGCGTTCTCGGCGATGCCGCTCATGCGGGCAGTGAACACGTCCACCGTGAGCGGGGAAGCAATGCAGCCGAGGCTGCACAGCCATAGCAGGGCGCTCGCCGCCAGGCGTGACGCGGGTCGGGTTTCAGCGATCATCAGGGCGCTTCCTCCGTTTGACCGCTCCGGAGTATAAGAACGCAACGACGGGCGTCTTGCCCCCGGCGGCACGGGTGATTGACCGGGCCGGCAGTCCACGCAGGACCTTCGAGCGGAGCGCGGGGCATGCAAATGGAATGGGATGGGACGGGAATGGCGGACGCCGTCGGACTGAGTGCGTGGCGCGCGCGGGTCGGCGCGGCCTTCATGCGATTCGAGATGGAAGCCCCGCTGCGGGGCAGGTTCATCGGCCGACTCGCGCAGCACGCACTCGGCCCGCTCCGACTGTATGACTTCAGCGCGCCGGCGCACGACGTCCGGCGTGGCCCCGAGATCGCGCGCCGCGGCTCCGCGGCGACGATTCTCGCGGTGATGCCGATCGAGGGGGAGTGTCTCTACACCGACACGGCCAGCTGCCTGACGCTGGCACCCGGTGATCTCCTGTTCCTGTCGCCCCGCCAGTGCTTCGCGATGCAGTTCCCGCAGGCGATGCGTCTGCGGGTCGTGGCGTTGCCCGCGCCGCTGCTGGCGCATGGGCCGCTGGTCGACACGCACTGCCGCGGCATCGTCGCGCGCGCCGGCGTCGGTTCAACCGCGATCGGACGGTCGTTTCTCGACGGCATCTTCACGCACGCCGACCGACTGTCGGAGGGCGAACGGGGCCGTATGGCGCGGCTCCTGCTCGACATGCTCGAGACCCTCTCGGACGTCGCGCTGGCGAGTCCTGCGGTTCCTGCGATCGGCACGCGCGCCGCACAGCAGGCCCGCGTACTGGGCTACGTGCATGAACACCTCGCGGATCCGGATCTGGATGCGCGGACAATTGCCCACGCGCTGCGCATGTCTCCACGCTACGTGCGCGAACTCCTGCGCGCCTCCGGCACCACGCTCCGCGCGCTGCTGCTCGATCAGCGGCTGGCGCGCTGCCGCGAGGAACTGCTGGACCCACTCCGCCGCCACCGTTCGGTCAGCGACATCGCGTTCGCGTGGGGTTTCAACAGCGCGGCGCACTTCACGCGGGTGTTCCGCGCCCGATATGGCGCGCCGCCGGCGCGGTTCCGGCGCGCGCAGGGTGCGATTCCGTCTCAGGCTATGTCATTCGACGCTTAGCGCGTGGCGCGGTATCGCGAGAACCCGAACTGCCACGGCATCGTTTTCGTGCCTCGGGAAGAGGGTGATGGCGCGGACCGAGAGCGTTCAAGACGGTCGGGTCAATCCCCCGGGACTTCGCCTGGGTGTAATCCTCCTGACCTCAGCCGCGGGCAACGGCCTGGTTCCTGGCCGCGTAGAAATACCAGATGCCACCCGCGAACACCGCCAGCATGGTCGCGAGGCCCAGCCACAGCATGGTCGGGAGAATCCATGCCGGTTCAGTGACTGCCGTGTGCCAGTCGACATGCGGCCGCATCTGCTCGCGCACCGCGAGGAACAGCGCGGACTGTCGCTGGAAGGACGTCATCAGGAACAGCGACGTGCTCGCATAGATGCCGACGACCACCCGGCTCAGCAGCACGGGGAGGTTGGTGCCGGCGAAATAGGCCACCACGAGCAGCGCGGAGGTCGCCGAGACGAAGGCCATGAAGTACGTCAGCAGCAGCCCGGCGTGGGAGAGGAAGGCGTTTGTGAGTTCGTATTCGGTCATCGGGTGGGGGATATCCCAGGATATCGTTCAGGAATCGGGGCGAGCATGGAGTGTCGCGCCATTCGCGGGAAGATGAAACACCGCAGCCTCGATGTCACCTTTCCACGCACCCCGTGGTGGAACCCGTGTATCCGGATCGCCATGAGGGACGATGTTGAGGCCGGCATATGGATGGATGGATCCGGCGGCCGACCCGTTGGTGTAAGCTCGGTGGTGCCCACACCCACATGATCGCAGCCACCAGGTGGCCGCGGGTCTGGCTCGCCTGGCCCACGGCCCAACAGCCAGGAACTTGTCGTGCCTGAATCACTGAGCGTTCCTTGCCCCGCCGATTTCGCGGCGCCCCGCGGAAGTTCAACGCCACCATGACCCCGGACCTCCCCCAGTTGCCGGCCTGGCTGCAGGACACGCTGGGGGGATGGACCGATAATCCCGGCCTGCTCGGCCAGGGGATCGCGATCCTGGTCGCGCTGGTGTTGAGCGGCTTGCTGAGCGCGCTGTTCAAGCCCCGCCTGGCGGCCTTGCAGAACGCGGCCGTCACCGACCCGCTGCCGATGCTGCGACGTGGCCTCGGCGCCCTTCGATCGCTCACGTTTCCGCTGCTGCTGGTCTTCCTGCTCGGCATCGCGGTGACTCTTGCATCGCACTACGTCGCACAGAGCTGGCTGGTGCGCCTGGCGCAGAGCATCGCGGCGATCGTGCTGCTTGTGGCGATCGCGGAACGCTTCATCCGCAATTCCTGGCTGGTCGCACTCGCGCGCTGGGTCGGGATCCCGGTCGCCGCGCTGCACGTGTTCGGCTGGCTGGATGACGTCACCGGCTACCTCGACGGCATTTCACTCGAGGTCGGCAATATCCATGTATCGCTCTATGCCCTGTTGCGCACGCTGATTTTCGGTAGCGTGCTGTTCTGGCTGGGGCGGATGTCCAATGTCGCCGGCAAGCAGGTCATCCGCACCCAGCTGCCGCTCGACGCCGGCACCCGCGAAGTGTTCGCGAAGCTGTTCGAGATCGCGCTGTTCATCGTGATCGGCCTGCTGGTACTGCAGGTGATGGGTATCAACTTGACCGCACTCGCGGTATTCGGCGGCGCGCTGGGAGTGGGACTCGGCTTCGGGCTGCAGCAGATCGCGTCGAACTTCATCTCGGGCATCATCATTCTCCTCGATCGCTCGATCACCCTCGGCGACTATATCGAACTGGACGGCGGCCGCGCGGGCACCTTGGTGGAACTCAACATGCGGTACGCGGTGCTGAAGACCTTTGATGGCAAGGGCATCATGGTGCCGAACGAGACGTTCGTCACCACCAGTTTCATCAACTGGACCCATGCCGACACCAGGCAGCGCCACAGCCTGACTTTCTCCGTCGCTTACCGCACCGATCTCGACCGGCTGTTACCGCGGGTCCGTGAAGTGGTCGCCGCGCATCCGCAGGTGATAAGCGGCCCCGAGGTGCCACTGGAGCAACAGCCCGACGCGGAGATCCGTGCATTTGGCGATTCCGGGATCGAGATCCTGGTGGAGTTCTGGATGGAGGGGATCGACGATGGCCGTAACCGCGTGGGGGCCGATCTGCTCCTTGCACTATGGCGCGCGCTGCGTGAGGAGAACATCGAGATTCCCTTTCCGCAGCGCGAAGTGCGGATACTGCAGGACTGAGGCGGCGATTGAATCGGCGCGCACACCCGGACAAGCCCATCGCGAACAGGAATCGAGGCAAGCTCGGAGTGCTGCGCGGTTCGCGGGAAGATGAAACACGGAGGCCTCGAGGTCACCGCCGCGACAAGTCCCGCGGGGAGAGCCGATCACCGCGTCCGGGCGCGCCTCACGCGCGACGCCACGACCACCAGCGTCAGGCCGAGGAGCAGCGCAGCGGGGCGCGGCAGAAGCGGGATCTGCAACTCGGCGGGTGAATCGGGAACGTTGGGATCGGTGTCCTGGAAGAATTCCTGCAGGTTGGTCGCGCCGTCATCGTCCTGATCGAACGTCGCATCGGCAGGCTCGAACGGATTCAGCCCGTACGTAGTCTCCCAGTCATCGGGCATGCCGTCGTTGTCGTCATCGGGATCCTCGGTATTGCCGATCCCGTCCTGGTCACGATCGCCGAGGTCGCAGTGCGCGGACGATGTCGGCTCACCCACGATGCGTTCGACGATCGCATCGATCGCCTCCCGGAGCCGGCCGGCATCCCGCAGCGCGAAGTAGGTGTCCGGCACGCCGTCACCGCCCGGTTGTTCCACGCCGTTGGCGTCCCGCGTATCCCATTCGTCGGCGGTGCCCGGCGCGCCGTCGCAGTCGAGATCCACGAACCCTCCCCACTTGGCAGCATAGTGGAGCGGCGGGTGCAGCGGCGGATCCGCAGGCGCGGAAGCCACGGTGAAGGTATGCGCCTGAGGTCCGCGCTGGCCGCCCGCTTCCGACAGCGCCCGACAGTTGCTGCATCCTGGTACGCCACTCGGATCGAGCCCCGTGGCGGCATGGTAGTTGCCGCCCTGCAGACCCGAGTACGCGTGAAAGCCATCCTGCGTGGTGCCTTCGATCACGAAACCGACCAGCTGGCCGGTGACCGTCGAGTGCGCGATTGTCTCCACCGTCACACGCACCGTCGCGGGCGAGACCGTGGTGTCCACCCGGGTCTCCAGCGTGCTCCATGCGTCCTGGTCGAAGTCCGCGCCCTGTTCAGTGTCGTCCCACGCGAGGTAGTACTTCGCGTAAAAGTGACCGGTGCCGGTGGCGGGTACCGTGCTCGATGCATCCGCCACCTCCCGGTGTGACACGACCACGCGCAATCGCAGCAGCCGGCCACCGCCGTCTGCGGCGGGTGTGTTCGCGGCTTCGTTGACGTTGTTCCCGCCGCTGCGCAGGCGATACGCCGGCGTCAGCCGTACACGGCCGTTTGCCAGCGGGATCTCGATCGTGCCTGGCCTGTACGGCATCTCCACCGCGAACGTCCGCACGCGCTGGGTGTCCGGCAGGTCGGCGCGCAGATCGTGTGTGCGGGCGAAATGGGCGAGCCCCGCCACGTGGTAACCGCCGCTCGCGGTGGGCTGCCACGGGCAGGGGCCGCGCGCGGCACCGAGCGACGTGAGGTTCTTGGGGGTGCAGAACTCGTTGCCGAACGCGTCGATCGCACCCACCTGCACGGACGCTCCGTGCAGCGCTTCTCCCGCGCCCACGGCGTCGGTGAGCGTTGTCACGTCGCCGATCAGTGCGCTGAGACCATTCGTCTGGTCGTGATCATGGGTGCCCGGTGCGGCGTTCAGCAGCACGATGTTGAGCGAAGGCCGGGGGTCGGTCCCCACTAACGGATCCGCGTTCCACGCATCCGGCACGACGCCCGCCATCGACGCTGAATCATTGGCGTCGAACGCCGGGGTCGGCGCCCGACCGGTACCGAGTGTGAAGTAGCGCAGAGCCTCCAGGTACAGTTCGGACACGGGATTGCCCCAGCTGCGGCACTGGCCTTCCGGGAAACCGATCACCTGGAACGTGCAGTTCTCGCCGCCCGCCGTGCGATCGGTGGAATCGGCACCGTAAGTGCCGTTGTTGTAGGCATACCCGAACACGCGCAGTGCGTTCAGCGTGCGAATGATGCCGGGCTGACCACCGGTCTTCGGGAGGAACGTGCCGTTCGCGGGATCAACCTCGTCGGTCAGCGATCCCATGCGCTTGCGCAGCACGCCCCCGGACTGATTTCGCGCGTAACTCGTCGTCACCAGGCCGAATGCGAGTGCGCCGTTCAGGCCCTGCGCCTGCAGCACACCTTCCGGCTTCAGATTCGTACCGTACGCCGTACAGCGCTGGACGTTGGTGTCCGGATCGAAGAACGCGGGGACGCATGCCGCAATGCGCACCACGTGATCGCGCGTGCCGGCGGGCGTGGCGAGAATCTTGGCAGCGGGCGGATCGCTGCTGCCCGCGAACAGGCCGGACTGCCCGGAGAAGTTGCCGTTGCCGTTGTCGCCGTGCTCGTCGTCCCACGTGCACTGGCGACGTTCGTTCGCGTCCCACAGCCGGAAATTCTCGCGGACCACGCGCAGCATCGGCGCGGGGTGGGGCACTTCCACGGGCGTGGGGCCCGTAGTGCCTTGAGAACTGCCGGCAGACTTGTACGAGACATTGCACAGCGTGATGCCTTCGTCAGCGTCGTCGACCCCGTCCCCGTCGCCGCCGTTCGCGGCATCAACCTTGAGACCGGCGAACGGGACGAGTGCGTCGATGTCGGCGCCGTTGTAGTACTGCGCGAACGCGTGGCCGTCCGCCGGCAGATGGGCGCGTTCGAGAATGGTGCTGGTGGCGGTGTCGCCATTCGCAATTGCCGCGCGCGTGCCGCCGTACAGGGTCTGCCGCAACAGGTCCATGCGCGTCATCGTGGCCCAGTTCAGGAAGTTCCCGCTCCACGCGTCATCGAGCACGCCTGTGCAGTAATGTTCATGGGGACCGGCGCCCAGGCCGACGGGTGCGAAGATCGCCGCGGCTTCCGGGGCCGCGTCCTGGTAGCGGTAGCATTGCCGAGGGTGGAAATAGCCAGGGTAGTCCACCGCATCCTGGTAGGCGGGCGCGGGGCCGTTCCCGGTCGCCGGGCCGATGTCCGCGTAGGCAGCATGGAACCAGGGCTCGTCCTTCGCGAGCACGAGCAGGGCCTGCGGCGGGGAAGCCTGGACGCGGGACATCACCAGCATGCCGCAGACCGCCAGTGCCGCTCCAATCCCGCGCACATTCCGGCACTGCATCTGGATCCTCCCTGTTGGGCGAGTTCTAGCACGGCAGCCCGGCGCGCGCTTGAAAATATTCGTGGCGCCGGGTGGCCGGACGCCCGAGTGGGGTCTTCGGGACCGGGATCCCGCGTTCAGCGCGCCGCGGTGCGCGACCGACGCCGCCGCCGCGCGGGATGTCGCCCGCCTGTGCATGACCAGCATGATCGTGCGGGAGTTCGCGCGGGGGGATCGGGGCTGAATCCGGGGTGGGCGCCATGCTAGTGTCTGGCGGAACGTTTCCAGGAGAATGCGACGATGCACCCGGCCGGGCCTGGCCACCGCGAACCGCGCCGACGCACAACGGTGTCATCGACGACCGGATTCGTCATCGATCCGCGGTACGCGCGCAGACTGTGCGCGCACGTCCTGGCGGTGCCAACGCGCGGCATCGGGAGCGTATTTCCCCGCGCACCCTTGCAAGTGTTCGCCGTCTGCGTCGCGATCATGCTCGGAGGCGGCGCCGTGCGAACGGCCCGCGCCGACATCGTGGAGTGGCGCGCCACGGCAATCGTGCCGGTCGTCGATTGCGATACCTGCGTGTCATTCGCGCCAGTGCTGGTTGCCGGCGCGACGGTCGAGATCACGGCGCGGTTCGATACGGACAACCTGATCGTCATCAGCGACTTTCCGTCGCTCCGCACCTATCAGGCGAACGATTTCACCGCGCGCCTCGGCACGCTGGTCATCGGACCATCCAGTGGGCGAGTGCTGATGACGCTCGCGAACGACAGCCTTCAGCTGAACGTGGTCGACATCGCGGAACAACCCTTTCTGCCGGACGTCCACATCCAGACCTACGCGTGGGCGTTGCTGGGAAGCCCGGGCATGCTGCCCACACTCGAGTTGCCGACCGCACTTCCGGCTTACGACGCTGCCGCGTTCGACATGGACTACGCGCTGGCCGGAGGCTCTTCCGGCGTTTTTGCCTTCGAATTCCGGAATTCCACCGTAGACGTGCGCTCGACCATGCCCGTGCCGATGCCGGGCGCAGTCGTGCCGATCCTGGCCACCGTGCTGGTGCTCAATGCCCGGAGCGCGCTGCGCGGCGCGCCGGGACCCCGCCATCGTGAAGGAGAACTCGTATGAATCAGATCCGGATCCGCCAGATGGTGCACGCAAACATCTGCGTGCGGGACATGGAGCGCTCGTTGCCGTTCTATGAAATGCTCGGCTTCGAGAAATTCGCCGACCAGGTGTTCGAACCGGGCGCCGGGGTCTGGCGCGGCCTGGGGCTGGAATCCAACCGGCGGTTCCGGGCGGTTTTCATGAAGATCCCAGGCGATCACCCGGTGCCGTTCCTGGACATCATCCAGTTCCTGGATCGTCCCACCACCGGCGAGGCGTACCGCACCCTGGACAACGTGGGCATCGCGCGCCTGTGCTTCGAGGTGGCGGACATCGATGCCGTGGCGCGATTCCTAGCGGAACGGGGCGTCGAGTTCGTCGGCCCGGTCGCGCCGTACGAGACCGCGCCCGGTGTGAAACCGTCCGGCGTGGAGGCGCGCTTCCTGTGCATCAGGGATCCGGACGGCACGGTGATCGAGTACGCGCAGTTTGCGCAGGACGCACTCGACGTTCTGCGGACGTGACGCCGCGCGCGAAACCCGCCGACTTCAGTTCACGTTCCTGCCCTTCGCCTCCCAGTAGGGCTTGCGCAGCTCCGTCTTCAGGATCTTCCCGGCACCGGACAGCGGCAGCGGCTCGTCCCGGAACGCCACCGATCGCGGACACTTGAAGTCCGCGATCAGGGTTCGGCAGTGCGCCATGAGCGCCTGCGCATCCCGCGCGGCGCCGGGCTTCGGGACCACGATCGCGTGCACTCGCTCACCCCACTTCGCATCCGGTACGCCGATCACCGCACATGCGGCCACGTCCGGGTGCTGGAACAGCGCATTCTCCACCTCGGTGGAGTACACGTTCTCGCCGCCGCTGATGATCATGTCCTTCAGCCGGTCGCTGATATAGATGAACCCGTCGTCGTCCATATACGCCGCGTCACCCGTGTGCAGCCAGCCGCCTCGCAGGGTCTGCGCGCTCTGTTCCTCCATGCGCCAGTAGCCGGTCATCACGTTGGGGCCGCGCGCGATCACCTCGCCCACGGTGCCGCGCGGAACGTCGTGGTCCTGTTCGTCGACGATCCGCAGCTCGATACAGGGGATCGCACGACCGGCGGCACGCAGCCGCCCGGCGAGCGGGCCGCTCCTTACGTGGTACCTGCTCTCCAGCACCGTCAGCATCGGCGCGGCCTCGGTCTGGCCGTAGAGCTGCGTCGGCTGGCAGTCGGGCAGGGTGTCGAACAGGCGGAACAACACGGCTTCCGGGATCGGGGACGCGCCGTAATACAGCCGCTTCAACGTGGGCAGCGCGATGCCGTTCGGCTGCAGGTGGTCGAGCAGCATCTGGATCATCGTCGGCACCAGCAGGATGTCGGTGACGTCGCACTGGCGGATCGCATCCGCGACCGCCACGGCCTCGAAGCGCGGCAGCACCACGTGGCGGCCTCCAAGCATCGTCACCATGTAGATGCACAGCGCGTCCGCGATGTGGAACATCGGCGCGGCGTGCAGGTAGGTGATCCCGGTGGGCAGCTGCATCACCGCGCTGAGCTGCAGGCTGTTCGTCACGTGGTTGGTGTGCGTCAGCATCACGCCCTTGGAACGCCCGGTGGTGCCGCCGGTGTAGAAGATGCCGGAGACGTCATCACCGCCGCGGCCGGCTTCGTCCACCGGGGCATAGGTGGCAATCCAGTCCCCGGTGGACGGGAACGCGGCCGGGCCCGGCGCCGCGGACAGCAGGACGGCGCGGTACGGCACTTTCACGGCGGACGCGAGCGGCGGGACGTACGATGAGAACGCCTCGTCCACCGCGAGGAAGCGGATGCCCGCGTCCTGCAAGGCGTACGTGATCTCCGGCACGGACCAGCGGGTGTTGATCGGCACCACGACGCCGCCGGCCCACGGGGTGGCGTACAGGAGTTCCAGGTAGCTGTCGGAATTCAGCGCGAGGATCGCGACCCGATCGCCGTCCTGCAGCCCGTGCGCCCGCAGCGCGCCGGCGAGTCGCGCCACGCGCTCGGCGAATTCGCGCCACGTGCGGCGCCGGCCGGCGCACTCGGTGGCGATGGCCTGCGGGATCTGTTGCAGGTTGCGGACGAGCGATTGCGTGACTCTCATGGGGATCTCCGGGCTGGGGCGGCAGTTTAGGAAGAACCGGAGGTGCGATGAAGCAGGTTTACGTTTCTGCCAGTGCGGGAACGTCAGTCGCTCGAGCCGGTCGCGGGCAATCCGGGGCTCGCGGCATGCGCGTTCACGCGCGGCGGCGGAGCGCCTGTTCGAGGTCGGCCGCATCGGCGGGTTCCGGCCAGCCGATGCAGGACGGATGGGCGCGGAAGTTCCGCAACCACCATCCCCAGTCCTCGGGAACCAGCGCGAACGGGTCCGGTTGCGCCAGTTCGCGCGCGGCCCACACCGGCCAGTGCGGATTGGACAAGGCCGGGCGGCCGAGCATGACCACGTCGACCAGCTGCTCGCGCACCACGCGATCCGCGAGCGCGGGAATGCCGAGATTCCAGCTCGTGGCCACGGGCAGCCCCACCTCACGCCGCAACCGCTCGGCGCGTCCGAGCATGAAGCCGAGTTCATCGAACGGCCTTTCGCGCAGATCGTCCGTGTTGAATCCCACGCTGAGATCCGCGAGGTCGAGCCCGTGCGCCTTCATCCAGCGCACGGCGACGATGGATTCGTCGAACTGTACCCCGTGCTCGTGCAGGTCGTCCGAGCCCAGGCGCATGGTGAGCGGATAACGCTCCGGCCACACGGCACGCACGGCGTCGATCGCCTCCAGGTGGAAGCGCACGCGGTTCTCGAGGCTGCCGCCGTACGCGTCCTGCCGCTGGTTCGCGAGCGGTGAGAAGAAGCTCGAACCCAGGTAGCCGTGCGCGAAATGCAGTTCCAGCCATTCGAAGCCCGCGTCGAGTGCGCGCCGCGCGGCGTCCGCGTAGGCCTGGTGGATGCCCCTGATCTCCTCGCACGTGAGCGCGTGCACCGGGTACGTATACTTGCCGCCGTAAGGCACCGCGGAAGGCCCCACCACCTGCCAGCCGTCCGGATGATCCGGCGGCAGCTGCCGACCACCTTCCCACGGCTTGACCTCGCTGCCCTTGCGCCCGGTGTGGCCGAGCTGGATCGCGGGCACGGCACCCATGTCCTTGATGAGGTCGGTACAGCGCCGCCAGCTTTCGATCTGCGCATCCGCGTAGAGTCCGCCACAGCCCACGCTGGTGCGGCCCTCGGGCAGGATGGCGATCTGCTCCGGAAACACCAGGCCGAACCCCCCCGCCGCACGTGCGCCAAGCAGCATCACGTGAAAATCATTTGCCTTGCCGTCGACCGACCGGTACATGGTCATCGGCGACATGGCGATCCGATTGCGCAGGGTGACTCCCTTGAGCGTGAACGGAGAGAACAGTGCTGACATGGGCGGGATCCGGCGGGTGACGGCCCAGTATGGCCATCCGCACGGAGCCCGGCCAGCCGGGCGCCTGATCCTTTACTGACAACCGCTTGTGCGCAGATGACAACCCGCGCGCCCGACCCCGGCGCCGTCCTGCACGAACGCCGGGACCGTCCCGCCGCGGGCGCGCGATGACGCGACCGCCGGCGGGCCGATCGCATCGGGTTACAATCCGCCCCCACGATGATTCCCTTTCCCGCCATCGATCCCGTCGCCGTCGCCCTCGGACCTGTGAAGATCCACTGGTACGGGCTTGCGTACGTCGTGGGTATCGGGCTCGGCTGGTGGGTGCTCGCACGCCGCGCCGAGGCACCCGGCAGCGCCTGGACTCGCGACGATGTCGGTGACGTCGTGTTCTTTGCCGCGCTCGGCGCGGTGCTCGGGGGCAGGTTCGGCTACGCGCTTTTCTACAACCTCGCGGAGTACCTGCGCGATCCCGCGGCGCTGTTGCGCGTCTGGCAGGGGGGGATGTCCTTCCATGGCGGCGTGCTCGGATTCATTCTCGCGCTCGCGGTGTACGCGCGGCGGCGCGCGCGCCCATTCTTCGCGGTGGCGGACTTCGTGGTGCCGGTGGTGCCGATCGGTCTCTTCTTCGGACGCCTCGCCAATTTCGTGAACCAGGAACTGTGGGGAGCCCCGAGCGCCGTGCCGTGGGCGGTGCTGTTCACCGCGCCGGCCGCGGGCGGGATCCCGCGGCATCCCTCGCAGCTCTACGAGGCCGCGCTGGAAGGCGGGGTGCTCTTCGCGGTGCTGAACCTCGTCGCGCGCGCGAAGCCCGCGCACGGCACCGTCGCCGGGGTTTTCCTCGTCGGCTACGGTGTGTTGCGGTTTCTCATCGAGTTCGTGCGCGAACCGGATGCCCACATCGGGTACCTGTTCGGCACCCCCTGGGTCACGATGGGCCACGTGCTGTCGGCGCCGATGGTCGCCGCGGGGATGGTCATCCTTACCCTGGCGCGCGCACGGCGGCTGGGCTGAAACTCCCGGGCTTGCAACCAACAGGTCAACGCATGCAAACCTACCTCGAACTGCTTCGCCACGTGCGTCAGCACGGTGTCCGCAAGGACGATCGCACCGGCACTGGCACGTTATCCGTGTTCGGTTACCAGATGCGCTTCGATCTGCGCCACAGCTTCCCGCTGCTGACCACCAAGAAGCTGCATCTCAAGTCGATCATCCATGAACTCCTGTGGTTTCTGCAGGGCAGTACCAACGTCGCGTACCTCAAGGCACACGGCGTCAGCATCTGGGACGAATGGGCCGACGCGAGCGGCGAGCTCGGCCCGGTGTACGGCGCGCAGTGGCGTTCCTGGCACACGGTGGACGGACGCGTGGTGGACCAGATCACGGAAGTGGTGGAGGGAATCCGCCGCAACCCCGATTCCCGGCGCCACGTGGTCAGCGCGTGGAACGTGGGTGACCTGCCGCGCATGGCGCTCGCGCCGTGTCACGTGATGTTCCAGTTCTATGTCGCGAACGGGGAACTCTCCTGCCAGATGTACCAGCGCAGCGCGGACGTGTTCCTCGGGGTGCCGTTCAACATCGCCTCGTACGCGCTGCTGACCTTGATGATGGCGCAGGTCTGCGCGCTGCGGCCGGGCGACTTCGTGCACACCCTGGGGGATGCGCACCTTTACCTCAACCATCTCGAGCAGGCCGATCTGCAGCTCACGCGCACCCCCTACCCGGCACCGGTGATGCATCTCAATCCGGACGTCGGGTCCATCCTTGGTTTCCGCTACGAGGACTTCACGTTACGCGACTACCAGGCGCACCCGTCGATCGCGGCGCCGATCGCGGTATGACCGGCCGCGGCGCGCCGAGCCCGGGCTGACCGCGCATGCGGATCAACCTCGTCGTGGCCCGTGCACATAACGGTGTGATCGGCCGACAGGGCACCTTGCCGTGGCACCTGCCGGCGGATCTGAAGCGCTTCCGCGAAATCACCACCGGCCATCCCATCGTCATGGGGCGACTGACTCACCAGTCCATCGGCCGCGTGCTGCCGGGACGGCGCAACCTCGTGGTGACGTCGCATCCCGACGCGGTGGCCCCCGGTGCAACCGCGGTGCCCAGCCTGGAGGCCGCGCTCGTGGCCGCCGGCCGCGTGAGCGACGTGATGATCATCGGGGGCGTCGCGCTGTACGAGGCAACCCTGCCGCGCGCCGATCGGATCTACCTCACCGAAGTCCACGCGGATGTCGAAGGCGACGTGACGTTCCCGCCACTCGCGCCGGCCCAGTGGCGGGAAGTCGCGCGTGAGGATCACCCTGCAGACACACACAACCCGCTTTCGTACAGTTTCGTGATCCTCGATCGACGGCCGTCCTCCTGACCCGCGCGGACTGATTCTGTCCGCGGGCGCCGCGGCCCGCCCCCTGTCCGGCCTCGCTTCCCGGCACCAGGCGTGGCAACGCACGGCGCCCTGCATCAATCCTTGGGCGTGTCCGGATGCCGGGAATTGATCCCAATCACACCGGGATCACTCCGTCGGCGTAGGCTCCTTCCGAACGACCCCATATACAACACGAAGAGGAGCCCGACTCCTCACCCACAGGGACACGCGCGGATCCGTCCGCGGCGGAGGCAGGTGCACGATGGTCGAAGGAACGCAACCCTCGCGCGCGCGGCGCGGCATCGCGGGCTTCACCGCGTTCAGCCTCCTGTGGAGTTCGATCCTGCCGGTTCACGCCGTGGATACCGCGATCGTGCCCGACGGACGGACCCTGACCACCGCCCCGCCGGCGGTCGGCGGGGTCATCGATGTCACCACCACGACCACCCAGGGCGTGAACGCGCTCAACTCGTTCACCCGCTTCAACGTCGGCAGCAGCGATACGGTGAACCTGCACCTGCCCGCCGGGACGCAGAACCTGCTGAACCTCGTGCACGGCGAACGCTCGCAGATCGACGGCCTCGTCAACGCGCGACGCGCGGCGGCCGGCGGCGGCACGGAGCTCGGCGGCAACCTGTACTTCGCGAATCCGCATGGGCTGGTCGTCGGGCCCACCGGCGTGGTCAACGCGAGTGCGCTGCATGCGATCGCGCCGACCAAGGCGTTCATGGACGGCTTCTTCGCGAGCGGCACGGCCGACCCGGACGCGGTGCAGGCGGTGCTGGACGGCACCGCGCCGCTGAATCCCGACGCGAGCATCGACATCCAGGGCACGATCAACGCGACCGACGCGGTGGCGCTGGCCGCGGGGTCGATCTCCATCGCCGGCAAGCTGGCGACGGGCGGTCCCACCACGGCGGACGTGGCGGATGCCATCAACCTCGGTGGACTGGAACGCCCCGTCGGCGTGACCGTCGACGCCGGTGGCATCGCGCTCAACGCGGCGCAGGACGTGACGATCACGGGCGATTTGCTCGCCAAGGGCACCGGCAGCCTGGCCGGCGGACGGGTGCTCGTCACGGCCGGTGACGACGTGGCGCTGAACAGCGGCGCCGAGATCGATGTTTCCGGTACCGGCACCGCCGCGCACGGCGGATCGCTCGCGGTGCGCGCGGGCGATGCGCTGGTGCTGAACACCGGCGCGGCCTTGCGCGCGCGCGGCGGCGCCGTGTCCGGGGACGGGGGCCGCATCGAACTGCAGGCCGCCGCGGCCCCGAGCCTCGCGGGCGGCACCGTGGATGCCGGCGCGACTTCCGGCGCGCGCGGCACGCTTGCCCTGGGCGCGACGAACTTCTCGGTCGGCAGCACGTTCGATTCCTGGGGCGGTGCGAAGCCCACCGCGGCCACCGCTGCGCATCTCGAGATCTTCGCCGCGTCCGGCATCACGTTGACCGGGACCACGCTGTCGACCCGCGTGACGGGCGCGGGGACGACGTCGCTCGCGGACTCCGGCAACCTGTCGCTGCGGGCGCCGACGATCACGCTCACTGGCGGCGCGAAGCTCGATGCCAGCGCCTCCGGCGCATTCCACGCCGGCAGCCTCGCGTTGGAGGCCCCCACCCTCGCCGTGACCGAATCGGATCTCGATGCGCGCGCCGCCACCGGCACGCCGGGCGCGATCACCTTGACCGCGTTCGACGACACCTTCCTCGATCACCCGTTCGGCGGCACCACGCAGACCGGCATCACGCTGACCGGCGCGGTGCTCCGCGGCGGCGACATCACCCTGCACGCGACCGCCGAGACCGGCTATACGCTCGGTCCGTCCACCGAGGAACTCGCCGACGAAGGTTACTGGGACGTGGACGGTATCGCCGAGGACGCCGTGCGCTTCCTGTCCGAGGTCCGCCCGTTCATCTGGGCGTCGATCTCGCGGGCGACGGCGGACATCATTCTCAAGGGCGGCGTGCGCGACACGTCGATCGACGCCGCGGGCGCGCTTGATCTCGCGGCGGCAGCCACGGCGCGCGCGGGTATCTCCACGTACGGCATCGGCGCGTCCATCGGGTATGGTCGGGCGGAGGCCAACGCCAGCGTGCAGCTGCTCGACGGCAGTGCGATCGCCGCGGACGATGTGCTCACCGTCGCGTCTTCCGTCCGCCACGAAGTCGAACTCGCCGGCAAGGTGTTCGAGGCCTCCAAGAACTCCAAGGTCCCGCTCGACGTGGTGGTGGCGGTCTCGGATGCGCGCGGCGAAGCAAGGACCCTGGTGGCCGACGGGGCACAGGTCACCGGCCGGGGCGCGGCCGGGACCGTGACATTGAAGTCCTACAGCAACAAGGATCTGTCCACCGAAGTCGAAGCGGGCGCCGGCAGCGATCTGCTGGGCGTTGCGGTCGCGGTGTCGCAGTCCGATACGGGCGCGACCACCGATATCAAGGGGGACGTCACGGCGGCGGGCAGCCTGCTGATCGAAGCCAAGGCGGAGACCGACGGCAACGCGACCACCGCAGACACCACGATCGGTGACTCCTTCTTCGAGGAATGGACCGAGCGCGGCGGTCCCGGTGACGTGGACGCCGGCAAGTACGCACACCTCAGCAAGGCGGGCTTCATCCAGGCGCTGCTCGAGAAGTTCACGAGCTCGCTCGCGAGCGGGGTGGAGCCCAAGAAGGAAACCGGCACCACCAGCAAGTTCATCCGCGACAACGGGCTGTCGGCCGCGGTGGTGGTCGCCGAGCACGTCAATCGCGCCACGGCGACGATCGGCGCCGGCGCGGACGTGGCGTCCATCGGCAACCTGGACCTGCTCGCGACCACCGTCGGCGCGCAGCGGCTGAGCGCCACCAGCGAAACTTCGCAATCGGACGACGATCCCGCGCCGAAGCCGAAGGACGGCGCAACGCCGCCCGCGGAGGACGGCGCGAAGAAGAACGCGGCGAGCGCCGCGGTCATCGTCGCCAACTTCGACAATTTCGCCACCGCGACGATTGCCGGCAGCGCGGCGGGTGGCGTGGTGACGCACGCCGACGTGGACGTCGGCGGCAAGCTCACGGTGCACGCCAGCGCGAGCGAACCCATCGAGATCACGCCTCCGATCCTGGAGGCGATCCGCGAAGACACGTTCCAGGTCTCGAGCTGGCTGGAAGCGCTGCCTGGCTCTGACCTGGACATTCCCGACACGTTCTTCAGCGCCTGGGCGCAGAGTGCCGCCGAGGCCACCGACATCGCGATCGCCGGCAGCGTGACATTGTTCGACATCGACAACGTGACCACGGCAGGCATCGGCGCATTCGCGCGAATCAACCAGGACGACGATTTCCGCGACGACCTGCCGGTGGCGGCGCGCGTGCGCGACGTGGAGGTCCGCGCCACCTCGGAGGCCTCCACGTTGAAGCTCGCGGGACTCGCGAACTTCGTGCTCGACGTCCTCACCGAGAAAGGCGCCAAGCTCTTCACCACCGGTGGCGACAAGGCGGGGATCGGCGGCAGCATCCTCGCGACGTTCTACGACCAGACCACCAACGCGTGGGTCGACGACGACGCGAAGATTGACGCGCGCGACCTGACCGTCGCGGCGGGCACCGACACCCTGGACATCTCGATCGCCGTGGCCGGCAACAAGGCCGGCAAGTACGGGTTTGCGGGCAGCGCGTCCAGCGTGGACGTGGTGAGTCGCACCACCGCACGCGTGGACGACGGCGCCACGCTGGATGTCGCACGCGACCTGTCCGTGCTGGCCCTCGACGACACGCTGGCGGTGAACGTGGCCGGCGGCATCGGACAGGGCAAGAGCGTCGGGTTCGGCGCGGGTGTCGCCATCAATGACTTCGAGCGCACCACGCAGGCGCTGATCGGCAATGTCGCGGAGGATGCGACGCAGGTGGCGAATGACGACGGGACGCTCGACGCGGGCGGACGGGTGGTGGTGGACGCGAACACCGGCGGCGCGATCTGGACGGCAGCCCTTGCCGCCGCCGTCAAGGCCGAAGACAAGGACGTGCCGGCGCCCGATGCGCCGTCCGTGCCGACCCCCGCGCCGGCGGACCCCACGGACCCGCTCGACAAGCCGCCGACGGACACGCTGAAGACGAACACCTCGCGCGACACCGGCAAGGGCGGCGGCGGGCTGCACATCTCCGCGGACGTCGCGATCAGCGAGATCGACGACCTGACCCGCGCGTATCTGAACGGCGCGTCGGCCGTGAACGCGGGCACTGCGCGCGCGCCCGGCGCGAGCGACGATCCGTCGCTCGCCGTGACGGCCACGAACGACAGCGCCATCTGGTCATTGGCGGGCGCGGTGACGGTGGACACCACGAAGCCGGGGGGCAGCGGGACGGAAGCACGACTCGCCGGATCGTTTGCGCTGAACAGCCTGGGCGGTGCGACCGAGGCGTTCATCGCGGACGCCGACGCGGATCCGGCGACCGGGGTCGTGACGGCCACCGGGAACACCGCGCTCTCCGCCACGCGCGGCGGCGGCATCCGGGCACTGACCGCGAGCGGCAGCGGTTCGACGCAGAAGACGGGACTCAACATCGCCGGCTCGGTGTCCATCAACGAGATCGCCAACACCACCCGCGCCTACACGGACGGCGCACACGTCGTGGTGCAGTCGGCGGGCGCACACGCGGGCGATCTCACCCTGACAGCCCGCGACACTTCGAACATCTACGCGATCGCCGGCGCCGCGACGTTCGGTGGCAAGGCGGGGTTCGGGGCCACGGTCACGGTCAACGATCTCGGCAACGTCACGGAAGCCTATGGCCTCAAGTCCCACCTGGCCACCGCGGGAGCACTCGCGCTGCTCGCGCGCAATGCCAACGAGATCTGGACGGTCGGAGGGTCGGTCGGGCTGAGTACGAACTTCACGTTCAGCGGGGTCGGTCTCGGCAACACCATCCACAACACGGCGCGGGCCTCGCTGGTGAACTCGGGCACCTTGTTCACGAATGCCGACGACGAGACCGACTACGGGCTCTACGCGGACGGCGCGGTGTCCGTGACCGCCGAGGATGCCTCCCTGATCGAGGCGCTCGCGATCGGCGCGGCCGGCGCGACGAAGGGTGCGGGGGTCGGGGCATCGGTCGCGGTCAACACGGTCACCAACATTGTCGAGGCGCACGTCGTGGACGTGGTCATCGACAACCCGGCCGCCGACGTCGTCGTCGCGGCGCGCAGCATGAACCGGCCCGCGGAGCTTGCCCCGGGAGAAGATCCGCCCGCGGACGATTCGCCGGGCGAGCGCGGCATCCGCGCGCTCGCGGGTGCGCTCGGGGTCGGCAAGGATGGTGGCGCGGGTGTCTCCGTGGCTGTCAACCGGCTCGGCAGCGCCACTACCGCGGCAATCAGGGGCGCGCAGACCACGCTCCGTGCGCGCAATGTCACCGTGGACGCCAACGGCGACGGCCGCATCTCCGCGCTGGCGGTGGGACTCGGCGCGGGCGGCACCGTCGGCGTGGCGGGCTCGGTGGTGACCAACCACATCAGCAACCAGACCACCGCGCGCATCGACGGCGGTGTCCGCGTGGTGGCGGAACACAACATCGCGGTGCGCGCCGAGACCGATGATCGGATCACGGTGGGCGCCGGCAGCGTTGCGATCGGCGTCAAGGGCGCCGGTGTCGGCGCCTCCGTCACGGTCAACAACATCGCGTCCACGACGCACGCCGAGGTCGGACGCTCAGCGGCCGATGGCGGCAGCCGCGCGCACGTCGTCGCGAAGGCGCTCGACGCGGCCGACCAGGCGAGCGTCCGCACCGGCGCGCTCGGCGACGCGGTCGATCTCGCCAACGGGGTCGACCTCGCCGGCTATGCGCGCACCGATCTGAAGGCGCTGAAGACCGACAAGACCGTGCGCGGGCTGGCGGTCAACGCGTCCGCGACGCAGCACATGGAGAGCATCGACGCCAACGTCGC
>JBFWUN010000010.1:65698-66915 GCA_050247235.1 Gammaproteobacteria bacterium | reverse complement strand
GCACGCGGACGTCGGCGCGCTGGACGCAGCGGGCGGATTCCTGACGATCGATGCGCACGGCGATGCGGTGTTCGACAACGTCGCCGGCGCGCTCGGAGTCGGCCTCACGGGAACCGGGATCGGGGCCGGCGCAAGTGTCAACGTGCTGAAGAGCGCGGTGACCGCGAAGCTCGCGGACAGCACCGTGCACGCGGCGAACGATCCCGACGAGGCCGCGCGCAGCGGCGAAGTCCGCGTGCAAGCGCTCAGCACCAACGAGATCAAGGGGCGTGCGGTGACCGCCGGCGCGGGCGGCAGTGCCGGCATCGGCGGTGCGGCAGTCGTCACCGTGCTCGGGGTTGCGCCGGATGCGACCGCGAACACCGAGGTGGGCGGTACGCTCGGGCAGGCCGGTGACATCGCGAGTGCCGATCGCCTGGGCGAAACGGGCTCCGAAGATTCCGACGCGCTGTCCGCGGAGGAGCGTGACACGATCGATACCGCGGCGAAGCACGACCTGGAGGCCGATGTCGCCGGGGCCGTCGCGTACGAGACGCAGGCGCTCGTCGAGGGCTCCGTCGTCTACGCGGATGCGATGACCGTCGAAGCGCAGGACCGATCGCTCGCGACGTCCCTGAGCGGCGCGATCGGCATCGGGGTCGGGCTCGGCGCGGGCGGTGGTGTCGGGATCACGCTGATGCACGCGAACGTGCTCGCGAGCATCGACGCCGCGTCGACGATCGACGTCGACGGCGCGCTCACGGTGCGGGCGAAGGCCGCGCCGGACGCCGCGCGGGACAACGCCGCGAAGATCGACGCGTTCGCGGGCGGCGTCGGGCTGGTCGGGCTCGGTGCCGCGGTGGCCTACGGCCGCGTGCACAACACGGTCAGCGCGCGGTTCGCCGGCGACGTGCTGGACGCGGATCTCGTGCAGATCGAGGCGGTGGACGACACCGACCTGGTGCTGAACTCGGTGGGTGCGTCGGCCGGCGCGCTCGCCATCGGCGTGGCACTCGCGAACGGCGAGAAGACCGGCGCCACCACGGCCGAGATCGTCGACGGCAGCGAGGATCTCACCGCGGAGACCGGACGGAGCGTCCACCGCGCGGACGTGACCGCGGACGCGATGACGATCACGGCGCAGGGCCAGGGCGAGGTGACGGCGTACGTCGTCGCCGCCGCGGGAGGTCTTGCCGCCGCCGGCAGCGGCGCCGACGCGCACGCGAAGGACGATACGA
>JBFWUN010000010.1:58777-65598 GCA_050247235.1 Gammaproteobacteria bacterium | reverse complement strand
CGGCGATCGGCGGCGACCTGTCGGTCACTGCGATCGGCCACGACGGCACGTTCACGAGCGCGGTGGCGGGCGCGGGCGGGGTCATCGCCGGCGCCGCCGCCAGCGCGACCACCGACAACCGCTCGACGACGACGGCGACGGTCGCCGCGAGCCCCACGGTGGCCGGCCGGCTCGACGTGCGTGCCGAGCACCATGCGACGTTCAACGCCGACGTCAGCACCCTGTCCGCCGCGATCGCCGGCGCGAGCGGCGGGCGGGCTCGGAACGACGTGCAAGCCACCGTCACCGCGCAGATCGCCGGCCACGCCGATCTGCGCGTCGGCGGCCTCGGCATGCTCGCGCGCAGCACCGCGGTCAAGAACGGCAGCGGGTTCGACCTCGAGGCGGGCGCGGGTGGACTCCTGGGCGGCGCGGCGGCGCGCAGCGAGACCGATGTCGTGCTGAACACCGAAGCGCTCATCGGACCGCACGCGGTGGTCCGCGTGGTCGCGCCGGTGGCACTCGCCGGTGGCGTCGACATCGCGGCCGCGAACGAGTTCATCGTCAACGATCGCGTCCGGCTCGATGCAGGCGGCGCGATCGCGCTCGCAAAGGCGGAGTCGGACGTCTTCGCGGATGTCCTCGCGCGGAGCTCGCTCGCCGAAGGCGCCCTGCTGGATGCCGTGACCGACGTCAGCATCGCCGCCGGCAACCGTGGCACGACGCTCGCGAGCGCGAATGCCAAGACCTACGGCCTGGCCGGCGCGGCACAGGGACAGTCCTGGTCGACGATTGTCGCCGACAGCCTGGTCGACGTGGCGCCGCTCGCGCGCATCCGTGCCGATGGCGACGTGGTCCTCGCGGCCGGGCGCAACGAGATCGGCGCCGCCGACGATCTGCGCGCGATCGCGCGCACGGACCTGTACAACAAGACCGTGTTCCCGGTGAAGACGAGTCCGGATGCCGACGCCCGGGCCACGCACACCAGCCGCATCGATGTGCGCGACGGCGCCCGCGTGAACTCGGTGGAGGACATCGCGCTCATTGCCGACCGCGGCACCGTGATCGCCGATGGGCGCGGCATCGGCAAGGACCTCTACCGCGCGGCGATCGCGGCACTGCTAAGCTTCTTCAGCAACCTGTTCGGCGGCGGTGACGTCTCGCTCGACATCCACAGTGGATCGAGCGCGGTGGCCAACACGTCGCTCGCGCGGGTGGACGGCGAAGTCGCGGCCGGCATCCAGTACCGGCAGCGGCTGGTGATCGCCCGCGACGGCACCTACGCCGAGCGCAGCGAGGGGATTGCGCTTCCGGTGCGCGAAGATGACGTGGACATCGTCGCGCTGATGCGCGCGGAGCTCGACGAGTACCTGGCGCTCGCGGAGGCCTACCGCGGCACCCCGGCGGCGGCGGCCGCGTACGAGAACGAGGCGGATCGCATCCGCCAGCAGCTGCGCACGCTCGGCCTGACCGCGGATCCGGATGCGTCCGGCGACGATGGGCTCACGCCGGTGCGCGAGGACACGGCCGCCGGCACCGCCAGCATCACGGCCGACTTCCTGACCATCGCCGGCGTCCGCGCACGCGGCGGTGACGTGGCGGTCGAGGCCGGCAGCCTGGTCGGTACCGGCACCTTGCACGCGCCGGGCAATGCGTCCATCACGATCCTGAACCAGAGCCCGGCCTACATGAAGGTCGGCGACATCGTGATCGAGGACGGCGGCGGCCGGCTCACCTTGAACGGCGCAACGGTGCGCAGCAACGCGGACATCGCGCGGCGCAACCAGCCGGGCACGGGCAGCGCCGCGTTCACGTTGCCGACCGACGGCGGCGCCGAGCCCCTGATCGAAGTCATCACGTCGTACATCGCCGAGGCCGGCCCGGCCGGCGAGCCCGGCCGTTCGCCGGACATCGAGATCACCGGCGATCTCACCAACACCCGTGGCACCATCCGCGTGCACAACCTGCGCGGCGGGGTGCTCGTCAAGGGCGACACCGGCGAGAGCGGCCCACGCATCACCGCGAACACGGTGGAAGTGGATGCGGGCGGGGATTTCGTACAGTCGTACGTCGAGCGGCTCTACAACATCGGCGGCAGCGCGAACGATCCGCGCGGCACCGCGATGTGGGGGGCGGAAGCGGTAGCCAACATGGCCACCCTGGGGCTGGACGCGACGACGCTCATGGGCACGAAGAACGGCACGGGTTCGATCATCGCTGGCAACAACGTGTTCATCAGCGCGCGCACCTTGAACATCAACGGCACGATCCAGAGCGGCATCGCCGACTGGTCGCTCGCGCTCGGAGCGGATGCCAAGGCGCTGATCGACGACTACGAGTCGGAACTCGCGGCGCTGGGAGAAGACGCCCGCGTCGGCGCCGAGAAGCTGCAGCTGTCGGCGTTCGTCGGCGATCCGCGCGGCACCATCGCCGCGTTCTACAACCCGGAGACGCGCCAGGTCGAACTGGAAGGCGTGCGCGTGCAGGGCGGCTACATGCAGCTGTTCGGCGACATCATCAACACCGGGGGCGGACAGCTGAAGGTGCTGGATGGTTACGGGCGCATCGACATTGCGAACGACACCGGGCTCGAACTGGTCGTCAACAGCCTGGACACCGGGACGTCGGTGGAAGGCCAGCTGCAGATCACCGACACCTCGCAGAAGGTCACCTACGCGGGCAGCGAATACTTCCTGACCACGCGCTACCTGCGTGACGGCGGGCAGGTGCATCGCCAGGATCTCGCGATCGTCAACGGTGACCGGGTGGTGCTGAGCGATACGCCGCTGCCGCTCGCCACCGGGGTGGAGCCCGGACGGGAAGGCCGCTTCGCGTCCCACGAACTGCCGGACGGGAAGCGCTTCGTGTGGAACCTGGGCAAGGACGAGACGCGCCGGAAAATCTACGGGTCGACGCGGAGCTCCGTGTTCGGCATCAAGTACGCGGAAGGGGAGTCGTATACCTCCGAACGGATCGATCCGCCTCCCGGCGAGCCGGTCCCGTTCACGGAACTGCCCGGCGGCGAGTACACGACGGTCGACGCGACGGACACGTCCGATTACCGCTACGCCCACGTCGAGGTCGATACGGGCGGCGGCGAGCAGTTCGCCGGTCGCCGCACCTGGACCACGTGCGACTTCTGGTTCTTCGGCTGCATCGCACGGACATATCACCTGGAAGATACGTTCATCATCGGCACGCGCGACGTGTACACGCATTCCGTGCGTGCGGACCATCCCATCGGCATCGAGTTCATCGGGTACGACACGGGCGCGGTGAACGTGACGAGCGATGCGACCTTGCACCTGCGCGGACTCATCAATGACCGCGCGGGCGCGGTGACCCTGACGAGCACGGCGGGCGCGATCGACTCAGTGTCGCAGTCCGCCGGGATCCGCGCGGCCGACATCTCGCTCACGGCGCACTCCGGCATCGGCGCGATCGTCGCCCCGGTGGTAACCGAGGCAACGGGCTCGGTGCGCGCCGAATCGACTGCCGGCGACATCGGGCTCGCCGCCCGCAACGGCGATCTGAACATCGGGTACGTGGCAACCGCGGACGGGACCGTGGCGCTCACCGCCGACGCCAACCTGCGCGGCATGGGTGACGCGCCGGTGCACGTGGCCGCGCGCCGGATCGAACTCGCGAGCGCATTCGGCACGATCGGGACGTTCGCCAGCGCCGCCGAACGCGCCGCCGGGTTCACCGACCAGCCGCTCCGCGTGGACGCCGGCGCGCCGGGCGACGGCGTGCGTGGCGGTCTCGCCGCCGAGGCGTTCGGCGATCTCTTCATCGAACAGCCCACCGGCGATCTCGTGCTGGACACGGTCGTGTCGCTGACCGGCGATGTCACCCTGGTGGTGAAGGACGGGGATTTCGTGGACGGCAATACGCACGCCGAGCGCGATCCGCGCAGCACCGCGGAGCAGGATGCCCTGTGGCGCGATCTAGGGCTCGTCAATGCCGGCGGAGTGGACGCGGCGGATGCCAGCCTGGAGGAGACCCGCGTCGCACTGAAGCGCCGCAAGGAGGCCGAGTTCGCGCAGTACTGGCAGTTCCGGAGCGTGCGTCCGATCACCGACGCCGACGGCAAGGTCACCGGTTACGCGGCGGATCCGTACGTGGATGGCCGCTACGCGCTGTCGGCGCGCGAGGAGACCTACCTGCGCGACACGCTCGGGTTCGACGACGCGGCGGTCACCGCCTACGTGGACAGCCGCACGGCCGAGTACCAGCGCCTGCACGCGGCGTTCGGCACCACGTCCTACGACCCGAAGTTCACGTACAACCTGACAGACGCCGACCTGCGTGACACCGCACAAGGCTACGCGTGGACGACGGACGAACTGCGCTACGCGCTGAACGAGGCCGTGTTCAACCGCGTGACCACGGACACCGAGACCAGCATCGAGGAAGCGAACGTGCGCGGCCGCCGGGTCACCCTGCGCGCGGAGACGGGCAGCGTCGGCACCGATGCGGATGAAGTAGTGCTGGATGCCACCAAGGCCGATGGCCTGGACCCGGCCAAGCGTGCCGTGCTGGCCACCGCGGAGGTGGACGACGTGGTGCTCGATCTGGAGAACGCCGTCGCGCGCGTGCTCCAGCGCGAGGACATCGACGTCGAGGCGAGTGAGAGCATCGCGATCGACGCACGGTCGCGGGTCTACCTGGGCGGCGAACAGGATCTGAACGTGCAGTCGGTACAGGCCGACGGCGCGATTCGCATCAAGGGCGCGCAGGGGGTGTTCGACGTGGCGGACGGCGCGACGCCGGCCGTGCGCGGCAGCGGACTCATCGTGGAGGCCGCTGCGGGCGACATCGGTCGCGCGGACGCGCCGCTTACCGTCGCGCTCGGCGGCGGCACCTTGCGGGCGCGTGCGGGTGGATCCCTGTACGTGGACGAACGCGCCGGCGACCTGCGCGTGGCGGAAGCGACGGCGCACTGGCATGCCGGACTCGCGGCCGCCGGGTCGCTGGTGGATGCACGCGGCCTTGCCGCGGTGGCGCTGCGTGCCGACTCCGCGCGACTCGTGAGCCGCGCGGGGGATATCGGCACGGACGTCGCGCCGTTCCACGTGCACGTCACTGGCGCCGGCGGGCTCGATGCCCAGGGCAACGCGCTCTCGCTGGTGGCGCCGCTCGGGGATCTCACGCTTGGCCGCGTGGTGGCGGCGGGGGATGTCGGCGTGCTGGGCAGTGCCTCGCTGGTTGGGCGCGGCGTTGGCCCGCATGTCACCGGCGGTGAGCTTCGACTGGAGGCGCTGCACGGCGCGATCGGCGCCGAGGACACCTTCCTGTCCGTCGATTCCCGCACCGGGGTGACCGCGCTCGCGGACACCGGCCTGTGGCTCGAGGAATGGGCCGGCGACCTCTTTGCCCGCCGGGTTCACACGCGCACCGGGCCGCTGCGGATCCGCGTGCGCGACGGCAACGCGCTGTTCGACGAGCTGGTCTCTCCGGACTCGCTGACGCTCGACCTCGCCGGCGGGTCGCTCGGCGTGACCACGATGATCGCACCGCGCGTCGACCTGCGCCTGCGCGAGGAAGGGGCCCGGCTCTACATCGGCGACCTGCGGGTCACCGACCGCGTGCGTGCGTGGGCGGACTTCATCGAACTGCCGCGCGTCACGCACCTCGGGGTGCCGGATACGCTCGAGTTCGATGTCCGCGGCAACGACGGCGAGGTGGCCGAGCGCGTGCAGGTGGCCCTGCTCTCGACGACCCCGGCGCGGTTTGCGCCGCTCCAGGCCGCGTGGGCGGACATCCGCACGCGCGGCACCGACCTGCGGTTCGAGGACTCGCGGATCCGCGATCACGCGGAGTTCCTGAACGCGCGTGATCGGATCGTGATCGAAAACGTGCTCCGTGACCGCATCCCGGCGCTCGCGCAGATCTTCGCGCCCGGCGTGTTCTCGCTGGTGATGGGTGAGTCGCGACGGCTCGAGACGGACGCGCTGCTCGTCAATTACGCAGACGACGTGATCGTGAACGCCTTCGATACGGAGAACAGCGTGTTCCGCCAGACCCGCAAGGTGCTGGCGATCGACGAACTGCGCGCGCGGCAGTGGCGGACAGGACCGATCACGATGCCCGAGTCCGGCGGCGACGAGCCGGTGCTCGAACTCGACAAGGTCGCGCTCGAAGGCTGGTGGGCGCCGGCGGACGCCGGCGAATTCTCGGTGGCGCCCTGACGTGGCCCCGGGATGGCCAGCCCGGGGGGGGCGCTCACGGCCGTGGCTGATCGCGCTGTTCGTGGTGCTGCCGGCGGGGACCGCGTTCGCGCAGGCGGTCAGCAACGACGCCGGCGCCGTGCAGCGGCGCGCGCTCGAAGCCGTGGAGGAGCAGCAGCGTGAACAGCGCCTGCGCGAAGCGGAGGAAGCGGGACGCCGCGTGCCGCTGGAGGCGCCGGCCGCGGCCGGGATCCGCATCCCGGAAGCGCTGCGCGACTATCGCTTCGCGTTGAAGAAGGTGGAGCTGGAAGCGTCGGCCGTGCTCTCGTCCGCGGAGATCCTGGAAGTCACCGCGCGTTTCGAGGGCCGCGAGATCGCATTCGCCGAACTGCAGCAGCTGGTGGATGCACTCAACGCGCTGTACGACTCCAAGGGCGTGCTCGCGCGCGCGGTGCTGCCGCCGCAGCGCATCCAGGACGGCAGCGTGAAGATCCGCCTGATCGAGGCGCGGGTCGCGGACGTGAAGGTCACCGCCAACCCCTCCACCCGGGCGTCGTACGTGCTGAACCGCGTGGATGTGCCGCGCGGTGAACTGCTCGCGCTCGGCGCGTTGCGCGGCGAACTGGTGGATTTCAATCTCCGCAACGACGTGAACCTGCGCGCATCGCTCGC
>JBFWUN010000010.1:56965-58677 GCA_050247235.1 Gammaproteobacteria bacterium | reverse complement strand
GGCCAGTACACGGTACGCGGCTTCCGCGAAGGATTGCTGATCGGTGACAGCGGGTACCTCGCGAGCGTCGAACTGCGCGCGCCGCTGCCGGTGGAACGCTGGCTCGGCGCCGGCGCGCAGGGCTTTGCCGGCCGCTTCGACGGCAAGGTGTTCCTCGATCACGGCGGGGCGTTCCCGTTCAAGGGTGCGGGCCAGGGCATCGGCGCGGAAGACTACCTGACCGCGGCCGGCTTCGGGTTCGACGTGCGGCCGCTTGCGGGCATGTCCGCGTCACTGACGTGGAGCTTTCCGATCGGCTTCCGTGACGACGGCGACGATTTCCGCTTCCTGTTCCTCGTGCAATTCGGGATCCCGGCGCTGCTCGCCCAGCTCACGCACTGATCCGCGGTGATTCAAACCGGCCGAGGCGTTTCGGCGTCGGTCGGTGATTCCGCAGGCGAGACCGTCGCGCCGCAGGGATGCGGCGCGCGAGCCTACAGGGACGTATTCACGGCGTGTCTCGCCTGCGGAATCACCGACCGACGTCCGCCACTGCGCAACCGGCGGTCTGCGTTACCGCGGATCAGTGCGTGAGCGCGCCTGGGATCATCAGTCCCCGGGCGGCGTAACGGTCTCGCACCGGGAACATTCCGCCGACGTCCACCACCGTGCAATCTCAGGAGTTCGTCACCACGGTTCAGTCTTCGATGAGTCCGGTGTCGTCGACGCCCGGCACGCTGAAGCGGGCGCCATCGTCGAGCCTGAGCGCGGTCAGTTCGCCGCCCCACACCGCGCCCGTATCGAGCGGCACCACGTTGAACCGGCGTTCGCGCGCGGCATCGAGCCGGAGCGTGGACCAGTGGCCGAACACGATGCGCGTGTCCGCGCTGCGACGGTCGGGCAGCATGAACCACGGCAGCAGGCCGGGGGTCGGTGTTTCCAGGCCCACCTTCGTCTTCAGTTCCAGCCGTCCGTCGGGGCGCAGGTAGCGCATGCGCGTGAACGCATTGGTGAGATAGCGCAGGCGCGCGGTGCCGGAGAGATCGTCCGCCCAGGCATCCGGTGCGTTGCCGTACATCTCGTGCAGGAAATGTTCGAAGTCCGGCGCCCGCAGCGCGGCCTCCAGTTCACGCGCGTGGGCCGCGGCCTCGGCGATGTCCCAGTGCGGCGGCAGGCCCGCGTGCACCATCGCCGCGCCGAGCGCGGGATCGTGGTGCAGCAGCGGGCGCTGCCGCAGCCAGTCGAGCAGGAGATCGCGATCGGGCGCGGTGAGGATGTCCTCCAGCGTGTCGCCCTTCTTCATCTTCCGCGCGGGATCGTGACGCAACGCCAGCAGGTGGAGATCGTGATTGCCGAGCACCGTGACACTGCAGGCGTCCAGGCTGTGCACGAGGCGCAGCGCACCCAGGCTGTCCGGACCGCGGTTGACGAGGTCACCGACGAACCACAGGCGATCGCGGGCGCGATCGAAGCGGATCGTATCCAGCAGGGCCTCCAGCGAAGCGCGGCAGCCCTGCAGATCGCCGATCGCGTAGGTCGCCATGCGCTCAGTGCAGCGCGTGGGGCACCGCGAGGCGGAACACGGCGATGGGCGCCTCGAAGCGCGCGCCGTCGTCCGTGACCATGTGATAGGTGCCCTGCATCGTGCCGACCGGCGTCTCCAGCACGGCCCCACTGGTGTAGCGGAACGAGTCCCCGGGCTTGAGATGCGGCTGCTCGCCGACCACGCCTTC
>JBFWUN010000010.1:54946-56865 GCA_050247235.1 Gammaproteobacteria bacterium | reverse complement strand
GTCACCTGTCCGCGACGCGATGACAGGTCGCTCGTGATGTCGCCCATCGCGCCATCGGGCGTGACGATCTCGACGCTGACGATCGGCTCCAGCACGGTCGGACGCGCCTTCCGCAGCGCATCGAGCAACGCCTTGCGGCCGGCGGCGACGAATGCGACCTCCTTGCTGTCTACAGGGTGGTGCTTGCCGTCGTACAGCACCACCCGCAGATCCTGCAGCGGGTAGCCCGCCACATATCCGGAGATAAGCACCTCGCGCACTCCCTTTTCCACCGCCGGGACCAGGTTGAAAGGAATCGCGCCGCCCTTGACCTGGTCGACGAACTCGAAACCGGCGCCGCGCGTCAGCGGCTCCACCCGCAGGTACACCTCGCCGAACTGACCAGCTCCGCCGGTCTGCTTCTTGTGCCGGGCATGGCCCTCGGCCGGCGCGGCAATCGTCTCCCGGTACGGTACGCGCGGCGGGCGCGTCGTCACCTCCAGCCTGTAATTCGTGCTCATACGCTCCAGCACCGAGCGCAGGTGCAGGTCGCTCAGGCCGCGGATCACGGTCTCGTTCTGCTGCGTATCGTGCTCGACCGCGAGCGTGGGGTCTTCGGACGCAAGCTTGCTCAACACCTCCGAGATGCGACCTTCGTCACCGCGCCGCTTGGGCTCGATCGCGAGCCCGAACATCGGCTGCGGAAACTCCAGCGGCTGCATACGAATGAAATCCTCATCGTGCGAGTCGTGCAGCACGCAGTCGAAGCAAACCTCGTCGACCTTGGCCACCGCGCCAATGTCGCCCGGCACAAGCTGCGGCACCTCGACCGTGTCCTTGCCCTGCAGCGCCAGCGGATGGGCGAACCTGAATGACTTTTTACCCTCGCTGCTGCTGACGCCGACGTAGAGCTGCGTGTCTTTGGTGATGCGGCCCTGGTGCAGGCGGAAGATACCGATCTTGCCGACATAGGGATCGTTGACCACCTTGAACACGTGCGCCAGCACATGCCTGGCGGGGTCAGGCTCACTATGGAACTCCTCCGACTTGCCGTCAGCGCGCACGAACCGCGGCGGATTGCCTTCCTTGGGGTTGGGCAGGTGGCGCACCATCACGTCGAGCAGGTCGGACACGCCGGCACCCGTGCGCGCCGAGGTGAAGCACACCGGGATGATGTGGCCCTCGCGTAGCGCCTTCTCCAGTGGGCCATGCAAGGTGGTGGGGTCTGCGATGCCATCTTCCAGGTACTTCTCCATGGCCGCGTCGTCAACCTCGATCACCTGCTCCATCACCTTGCGGTGGACTTCCGCCACCGACAGAAAGTCGGCCTCGCCCTCGTCCTGGTCGAAGCAGTCGATCACGCGGCTCGCGCCTGCCGCCGGCAGGTTGATCGGCAGCACTTCGGGACCGAACGCCTCCTGCAACTCGGCCAGCAGGCGCGCCAGGTCGACGTTGTCGTGATCGATCTTGTTGACGATGAGGATGCGACACAGGTTGCGCTGCTTGGCCCAGTCCATCATGCGGTAGGTGACGAGCTCGATGCCGTTGGCGGCGCTCACCACCACCGCTACTGTTTCCACCGCGTCCAACGCGCCGATGGCCTGGCCGATGAAGTCCGGGTAACCCGGCGTGTCGATCAGGTGGATGCGCGCGTTGACCGATCCGACCGCGTGGTCGCAGTGCACGACGCTCGCGCGCAGCGAGTGCAGCGCGGCTTTTTCCTGCGGGTCGTAGTCGCAGACCGTGCTGCCTTTCTCCACGCTGCCGGCCGCGCCAATCATCCTGCTCTTGACGAGCAACTGTTCAACCAGCGTTGTCTTGCCCGCCGCGCCGTGGCCGACAATAGCCACGGTCCTCAACTGTTCCGTGCCGAATTGCGTATTGGCGAGCATCGCGTTCTCCCTCCTCGTGTCGCGTGGCCGGCCGAGCGCGTCTGTTCC
>JBFWUN010000010.1:0-54846 GCA_050247235.1 Gammaproteobacteria bacterium | reverse complement strand
CGCACGGTTTCGCGACATCGGCATACTTGCAGTGCACGCCTTTCTCGACATTGACATCGCGGCGGAAGCGTACGGTCGCTTTGCGCTGGGATTGCCGGCCGAATCGCGCTTGCTATAGTCCCAAGGGACAGGCTTGAACGATAGCTACACCAAAAGTTGCGTTGATGGAGGAGTCGCGATGTCCACCGAGTCCCATTCGAGCGACGTGTACGCACTTGCCAGACTCATCAACAATTACCATTGGCGCGCCGATCATTTTGATTGGGTCGGCTGGGCGGATTCTTTCACGGAAGATGCGGAGTTCGATCTGCCGGGCACGTTCGGCATGATGAAGGGGCGTCAACAGATTCACGACATCTGCAAAGGCAATATGGATCATGTCTACGAGGCGATGCAGCACGTCATGGTGAATCTTGATTTCGAGGTTGGCGGCGCCGATAGCGCGACGGGCCACGGTAACCTGATCTTCACGGCGATTCCCGATGCCGCCAGGCCGCACGAGTACTATCAGGCCGGCGGCCGGTACAACTGGAAATTCAGGCGAACCTCGGCCGGCTGGAAGATATGTACGGCACGCCTTGAATTTTTGTGGAATAACGGCGGTGATCAATCCGATGTCTTCGCCGGCGCCAAGTGACATTTGGCCAGTAGAACGGAACTTGTCCCGGTGCAGCGGCCAGGCAGTTGTCCAATTCCGCGTGATCCATGTGGGCAGCGCTCTCCCTGGTCGATTCGTCTTGCAACGCGCTCGTGGCCCGACTCAACCGAAATGTTCTCCGGGGTTATCGGGGTAGTTCATGCCAGTGAAACCATGCGATGTCGCCGACTGCAAGCTCGCATGCGAAGTGTGCGCAGGCTACGGTCTCCCCGGGCGACCGGCCTGGACCGATAGCGGGAGGGGGCGTTCGACCGCAGCGGTTTCACGGATGGCTCTCGGAACGCCGCAGGTCCAGCCGCCTGAACTGCAGCGCCTCCGCCACGTGCGCATCGCTGACACGCTCTGCGTCTGCGAGATCGGCGATCGTGCGCGCGAGCTTCAGCAGGCGGTGGTAGGTCCGCGGAGAGAGATCGAAGCGCGTGAAGGCCTGTTCGAGCAGCCGGCGGCCTGCACCGTTGAGGGGGACGACATGGGGCAGCGCGGCCGCCGGCAGACGCGCATTGAGACACTGCTGCCGCGAGTTCTGACGCGCACGCGTGGCCTGCACTCGCGTACGCACGTCCGCGCTGGTGATCGTGGGCGCGGTCTCCGCGTGCCCCAGCCAGCCGGGCTCCCGCGCGACTTCGAGCTGGACATCGATCCGATCGAGCAACGGACCTGAGATGCAGGACAGGTAGCGCGCGATGCGCTCCGGGGCGCACATGCAGCGTCCGGAGGGATCGCCGGCGTAACCGCACGGACAGGGATTCATCGCGGCAACGAGCTGGAAGTCGGCCGGGAAATCGGTCTGGCGGGCGGCGCGCGAGATCGTGACCCGCTGATTCTCCAGCGGCTCGCGCAGCACCTCCAGGACGCGCCGATCGAATTCCGGCAGCTCATCGAGAAACAGGACTCCGCCATGCGCGAGCGTCACTTCGCCGGGGCGCGGAATCGAACCGCCGCCGATCAGCGCGATGGCGGACGCCGTGTGGTGAGGGGCGCGGAAGGGCGGGCGCTGCCATGCATCCGGTGCCCAGGGCAGGTTGGCGACCGAGCGGATGCTCGCGATCACGAGCGCGAGATCGGCCGGCAGCGCAGGCAGCAGCCCGGGCAGCCGCGACGCCAGCATCGTCTTGCCCGTGCCTGGCGGACCGACCATCAGCAGGTTGTGTCCACCTGCCGCGGCGATTTCGAGCGCGCGCAGCGCGGTGCGCTGGCCGCGGATGTCGGCGAGATCCGGACCCGTGGGCGCATCCTCCTGCGACGGGCGAGGCGCCCGTGCGAGCGGTGACAGCAGCTGCGAACCATCGATGTGTCCGCAGATGTCCCGCAGGGTCCGGGCAGTGAACACCTGCAGACCTTCGCACTGGGTCGCCTCGGCCGCATCCTCCCCGGCGCACACCAGGGCATGGCCGGCGGCGCGTGCCGCGAGCGCCGCCGGCAGGAGTCCCCGCACGGGGCGCAGTTCGCCGGTCAGCGCGAGTTCCGCGGCATATTCGCACTGCGCGAGCGGGCCGCTCCTGAGCTGGCCCGAGGCCGCGAGAATGCTGAGTGCGATGGCCAGGTCGAAACGGGTGCCTTCCTTCGGAATGTCCGCCGGCGCGAGATTCACCGTGATGCGCCGGCCCGGGAACGTGTAACCCGCGTTGAGGATCGCGGAGCGCACCCGCTCGCGGCTTTCGCGCACGGCGGTCTCCGGCAGGCCGACCATGCCGAACGCGGGCAGGCCGGGCGTCAGGTGGGTCTCGATGGTGACGAGGGGCGCGGTCAGCCCGATCCGGGCGCGCGTGAGCGCGATCGCAAGTGACATGTCGACATCCTTGTCGTTTCGTCGATTCAACGGGGGATCGGCGTCCTGCCGATCCGCACTGCCGCCGCGCGGGAGCCCGCTCGGTTGGCCGGCGCGTTACTCGCGCGGGCGCTCGAGCTCCGCGACCAGCGCCTCGAGCTGCTCCAGCTTCTCGCGCGTGCGGGCCAGCAACGCCGCCTGGGCATCGAACTCCTCGCGCGTGACCAGGTTCATGCGCGCGAGCATCGATTCCAGGAACACTTTCAGGCTCGCGCGGATTTCCTCCTGGGCGGGGCCGACGGACCCCGGCAGCAGTGCGCGGAGTTGTTCGGCCAGATGATCCAGGTTCGGCTTGCTGAGCGGCATGCCTCATTAAATGAAACTCGACGACGATCGTCCAGCCCGCCGGCGCGTGTCTCCGATGCACAAGAACGGTGCCTGACCTCACCGCATGGGGTCGTGATGGCGCACGTCGTGGCTTGCGCCGTGTCCGCGACGCGGGTTTAAACTGTGGCGCATGACGACACGGGGCCATTTGCGTCCGAATGCAGAGACTGGCACACAAGCTGCAAGCGTCAGGACGAGGCCGGACACGAATCCATTGCGGCGCGCAGGGCGGGCAATCGTGCCGGGCGGAAGCACCACACGCGGCCAATGAACAGCGAAGCGAATCTGAACCGGGAGTCGAATGATGAAACTTGTGACAGCGATTATTAAGCCCTTCAAGCTCGACGACGCGCGCGAGGCACTGTCGGAGATCGGAGTCCAGGGACTGACCGTCACGGAGGTCAAGGGTTTCGGCCGCCAGAAAGGGCATACGGAACTCTATCGCGGGGCGGAGTACGTGGTGGATTTCCTGCCGAAATCCAAGCTCGAGGTCGCCGTGGCCGATGACAAGGTCGATGAAGTCATCGAAGCGATCGCGAAGGCGACGAACACCGGCAAGATCGGCGACGGCAAGATCTTCGTGACCGAACTCGTGAACGTGATTCGCATCCGGACCGGCGAGACCGGCGTCGACGCACTCTGATGACGCGCTCCCCGCGGATGGAGGACGCCGCCCTCCGTCCGCCCGATCCAAACTGAAGCGGATTCGCGCCAGCGAGCACCAAAGCAGGGCGATCTGCTGATCGCCCGTCCTGCCAGATCACGTCGCTGCACGGCGTTCAGGCCCAAAACGTCGCGTGGCATGCTTCCTGCAGCCCCATTGCGGGGCATCGTGACCAGTCGCGACCGCTCGCGCGGGCGGCCGCGCGCAGCCCCGTCACATTCAAAAAGAAAACCGGGGAGAGCAACATGAAGCGAGCTTCGAAATGGGGCATGGCGGCCGGCGCCATGCTCGCGAGCGTGCAGGCGCTGGCCGAGACGACGGCGGCGGATACGGGTGACACCGCGTGGCTGCTGACCGCGACGGCCCTCGTCCTGTTCATGACCCTGCCGGGCCTGGCGTTCTTCTACGGCGGGCTGGTGCGCAGCAAGAACGTCCTGTCCATCCTGATGCAATGCTTCGCAATCGCGTGCCTCGCGTCCCTGTGCTGGTGCATCGCCGGGTACGGTCTTGCGTTCGGCGACGGCGGCGCGCACCAGGCATGGCTGGGCGCCGGACGCTGGTTCCTTGGCGACATGACCCGCGACGGCCTCTCCGGCACCGTGCCGGAGACGGTGTTCGTGATGTTCCAGATGACGTTCGCGATCATCACGCCGGCACTCGTGATCGGCGGCTTCGCCGAGCGCATGCGGTTCTCCGCGGTGCTCGGCTTCGGCGTGCTGTGGCTGATGCTCGTGTACGTACCGGTCTGCCACTGGGTCTGGGGCGGCGGCTGGCTGATGCAGAAGGGCCTGCTCGATTTCGCGGGGGGCACGGTCGTGCACGTCAATGCGGGGGTCGCCGCCATCGTGGCGGCCATGGTGCTCGGTCGTCGACGCGGGTTTCCGGAGACGGCGATGGCGCCGCACAACATGACCCTGGTCGCGGCCGGCGCAGGCATGCTCTGGATGGGCTGGTTCGGATTCAACGCGGGCAGCGCGCTCGCCGCGAATGGCAGCGCCGGCATGACCATGCTGGTGACACACCTGTCGGCTGCCGCGGGCGCGCTCGCGTGGATGGTTGTCGAGTGGATCCGTTACGGGAAACCGAGCGTCCTCGGCATCGTGACCGGCATGGTGGCGGGCCTCGGGACGATCACACCCGCGTCGGGTTACGTGTCACCGGGGGCGGCGCTTGTGATCGGGCTCGCCGCCGGTGTCATCTGCTACTTCGCCACGCATTACGTGAAGCGCGGCCTGAAGATCGATGACTCGCTGGACGTGTTCCCGGTCCACGGCGTGGGCGGTGTGCTCGGCACGCTGTGCGCGGGCGTGTTCGCGGCGGCCGAACTCGGGGGTGTCGGCTACCGCGAAGGGGTCACGATGATCGACCAGGTAGGGGTCCAGGCACTCGGTGTAGGCGCCACGTTCGCGTGGTGTGCCTTGGTGACCTGGGGGATCCTCAAGCTGCTCGACGCGACGGTGGGGCTGCGCGTCAACGCCGAGGACGAGACCGAAGGGCTCGACCTGAGCGACCACGGCGAGCGCGCGTATACGCTCTGAACGGTGTGCGCCGCGCCGCTTGGCGCGGCGCACTGCTGATCAGGCCAGCTGCTTGTGTGCGCCGTCACAGAACGGCGCATTCTTCGTCTGCTTGCACGCGCACAGCCAGACCGTCTTCTTTTCCTCCAGCTTGAACTGCAGCGGCGAGAACTCGGAGCCTTTGTGCGTGCCGTCGCAGAACGGCTGCTTCTGGGATCGGCCGCAGGAACACCACCAGTACTGGCCGGGCTCGAGATCGAGCTTGATCGGGAAATTCTGCGCGCACACCGGTTCGCTCATGCGGAGTCTCCTGGCTGGACGAAGGATGGGGGTTGCCGCCAACCTTTCGCAGGCGGCGGCCTCCACCTACAATAAGCGACGATTCTCGACGCTGACAACGAGAACGGAGCAGGGGCTCTCCGGCCGGACGCGCGGCGGACCGCTGGCCCGTACAATCTGCCGAGGCGCGGCCGCTAACGTCCCGGTACCTGGCGAACAACCGAAACTGCGCTGAGCGACATGGCTGACGGTAAACTCGTAGACAAGGCGGTCCTCAAGACCCTGGTGCCTGCCAACGCACTGAACGTCGAGAATTTCCAGGAGCTTGCCGGCAAGGCAATCGTCGAGGAAATCCCCGCCGGACGTACGTTGTTCAAGGCGGGGGAGACCGATCGCAAGACCCTGTACCTCCTGGAGGGACAGGTCACGCTGACAGACGCGGCCGGCAAATCGCTGACCGTGACCGGCGGGACCGAGGCCGCCCGCCACCCGCTGGCAAACCAGCAGCCGCGCCAGCAGACGGCGAAGTCGCGCACGGACTGCAAGATCACCCGTTTCGACAGCGACCTGCTCGACATCCTGCTCACCTGGGACCAGCTCTCGGGCATCGAGGTCAACGAAATCCGCGCCGAGGACGGCGAGGAGGACGAATCCGCTGACTGGATGACCCGCATCCTGCAATCGCAGGCGTTCCTGCAGATCCCGGCGGCCAATATCCAGGCGATGTTCATGCGCATGCAGGAATTGCCGATGCGCGCTGGTGAAACCGTGATCCGCCAGGGAGATGATGGCGATTACTACTACATCATCAAGTCCGGTCGCGCGAAGGTGCTGCGCACCTCGAAGACGGGTTCGGAGCTGACCTTGGCCACCTTGAAGGACGGAGACGCGTTCGGCGAAGAAGCGCTGCTGTCGGAGGCCAAGCGCAACGCGACCATCACGATGGAAACCGACGGCGTCCTGATGCGGCTGTCGAAGGAGGACTTCAACGCCCTCCTGAAGGAGCCGATGCTGAACTGGATTACGCCGGAGGACGCGCTGGAACGGGTCAAGGCGGGAGCGCGCTGGCTCGACGTCCGGCTCGAAAGCGAGCACGCGAACACCGGCATCAAGGGGAGCCTCAACATTCCGTTGTTCATGCTTCGCCTCAAAGTCGATTCGCTCGATCCGAAAGCAACCTACATCGTGTATTGCGACACCGGCCGGCGCAGTTCAGCGGCCGCCTTCCTGTTGAGCGAGCGCGGTCTGCAGACCTGCGTGCTGAAGGGCGGCACCGCGGCGCTCCAGGCGCAGCCCTGAGCAGGCGCGTCGCGCCGGCGCACGCCTGAACCCGATGCGGCTCTCTCCGCCGCTCCATCGCATCCCCGGTGCCGTGCTGTGCGCGGTGGTCGGCCAGCCGATTGCCCACAGCCGCTCACCGACGATTCACCGGCTGTTCGCCGAACAATGCGGCCTCGCCTTGCAGTACGAGCGGCTGGAAGTCGCGCCCGGAACCCTGGCCGAAGCGCTGGCCGCCCTCAGGGCGCTGGATTGCCGCGGCGTCAACGTCACGGTCCCGCTGAAAGAGGAAGCCGCGGCGCTCGCGGCTGCCCGCGCCCCGGCGGTGGTCGCGGCGGGCGCCGCCAACACGTTGTGGTGGGAGGGGGAGGCCGTGTCCGCGGCGAACACCGACGGCGTCGGGCTGCTGGCCGACCTGGTCCGCAACCTCGGGGTGACCTTACGCGGGCGCCGTATCCTGCTGCTCGGGGCGGGCGGCGCAGCGGCGGGTGTCATCGGCCCGCTGCTGGAGGCGGAGCCTGCGGAACTCCTGATCCTGAATCGCAACCCCGCCCGCGCCGAATCGCTGCGCGCAAGGTTCGCGGACGACCCACGGCTCGGAATCCTTCGTCCAGGCGATGCCACGGGTGCGTGGGAGGTCATCATCAATGCGACGGCTGCCGGCCTGGCCGGCGCAGGGCCGGCGCTGCCCGGGGGCGCGGTGCGTCCGGACACGTTCTGCTACGACATGGGTTACGGGGCGGAACAGACGCCGTTCCTGCGCCATTGCGTGACCCAGGGCGCCCGGCGTGTCGCCGACGGACTGGGAATGCTCGTCGAACAGGCCGCTGCGGCGTTCGCGTTGTGGCATGGCCGCGCACCCGATTCCGGCCCCGTCCTGGCCGCGCTGCGGACCGCGCTGGGATAACGTCCTGAGTGCTGCGCGGGTCGGCGCCGGCGCTTTCCGGTGTCCTTATGCACAGCGGTGATGCGCCGTCCGTCGATTTCCAAAGTTACAAAATATGACAGATGTATTACTTACATAATTAGCTATAACACGTTGTTTTATATTAATAACGATGAAAGTGCTCAAGAATTCACCGTTTTGAACGCGGATCCGGCAGAACAAGCTGATTCGACACTTCGAGTCACTTGTTCCACATAGTTATCCACAACTTCTGTGGAAAAGTTGCCGTGCGAACAGGTCAGCCGCGCACCTGGAACTGACCGGGAGCGAGGCCCCCCAATCCGAGTGGCTGCGCGTCTCGACGCCTGACGAGGAATCACGCGCCGCAGGCACGAGATACCGCCTGCCTCAGGCGTGATGGCGCGCGAGCGCGACGTACTGTGCCACCGTGACATCTTCGGGCCGGTCGGTCAGCGCGATCCCGAGTGCCGCGAGCGTCGCCGCGTCGAATTGCCGGCCGAGCGTGTGGCGCAGCATCTTCCGGCGATGGGCGAACGCCTGCGCAACCACCTTCTCCAGGGCGTCGAACGCGCACGGCGCAGGGTGCGGGCGCAGCAGGATCACGCGCGAGTCCACCTTCGGCGGAGGCGTGAATGCCTGGGGGGGGACTTCGAGCAGCATGGTCGCCGTGCAGAACGCCTGGGTCAGCACCGAAAGCCTGCCGTACGCGGCCGTTCCAGGGAGGGCGCACATCCGTTCCGCCACTTCCCGTTGCAGCATGAAGCACATGTCCTGTACGCGATCACCGAGCCTGACCAGCCGCAGCATCAGCGGCGTGGAAATGTTGTACGGCAGGTTCCCCACCACCCGCAGCGGTGCGGCAGACGGAAGCGAGGTGAAGTCGAACGCCAGCGCGTCGGCGGCATGCACGTGCAGGGAGGGTATCCGGGCGGCGTGCTGCCCCAGTTCCTCCACGAGATCGCGATCGAGTTCCACGGCATGGACGACGGCACCCTTCTCGAGCAACCGGAACGTGAGCGCCCCGTGACCCGGCCCGATCTCCACCAGCATTTCACCGTTGCGCGGCGCGATGCACGCGACGATCTCGTCGAGGACGTACGCATCCGTCAGGAAATGCTGGCCGAAGCGCTTGCGTGCGCCGCCGGTGGGCAGCCGCCCCGGCAGCACGCCGTCAGGGAGTGCCATACAGCCTGATCGCAAGCTCGATGGCGGCCACGAGGCTGCCCGGATCCGCGCGGCTCGTCCCGGCGAGGTCCAGCGCGGTGCCGTGGTCGACCGAAGTGCGGATGAACGGCAACCCGAGCGTCACGTTGACCGCGTGGCCGAAACCGAGCGCCTTCAGCACCGGCAGCCCCTGGTCGTGGTACATGCTGACGAAGGCATCGAAGCGGCTCCGCTGTGCCGGCGTGAACGCGGTGTCTGCCGGCAGCGGACCCCGCACGTCGCACCCCGGGCAGCGCGCGGCGGCCATCGCGGGGGCGATGATGTCGAGGTCCTCGCGTCCGAGGTGGCCACCTTCTCCGGCATGCGGGTTCAGGCCACATACTGCGATTGCCGGGTGCCGAACGCCGAACCAGCCCTGCAGCGCGCCTGCGACGGTTTCGATCACGTACCGCACGGCATCCGTCGTGATCGCGCGCGGCACTTCCGCCAGCGGGAGATGCGTGGTGACGAGCGCCACCCGGAGGTCACCTGCCACCAGCATCATGATCGGGGTCACGCCGCCGGCGCGTTCGGCGAAGAACTCCGTGTGCCCGGTAAATGGCCGACCCGCGTCGTTGATCACGCTCTTCTGCACCGGGCCGGTGACCACGGCATCGAATTCGCCATCGAGGCACCCGTCCGCCGCGCGCGCGAGCGTGGCGAGCACGTAATCCGCATTCCGGGTATCCAGCCGCCCCGGCAACACCGGCGCCGGCGCCGGGATATGCAGTACTTCGAGCGCTGCCCGCGCGACCGGGGCGCCTCCGCGACCGTGACCCGATCCGCGCGCGCGGAGCATCCGGGCGTCGCCGATGACCACCAGGTCCGCTTCGAACGCCGCGGGATCCAGCGCGGCGACGAGCTCCGGGCCTATGCCGGCGGGTTCGCCCGCAGTGATGGCGATGCGTGGCCGTGCACGTCTACTCGTCGAGGCGGAGTTCGACATAGGCTTCGTCGCGCAGTCGCCGCTGCCACTCCTGGTACGCCTCTTCGCGCTTGCGGGACAGGATCGCTTCCCGCGCCTTGGCGCGCCGCACTTCGTCCGTGCCGTCGTAGGAGCGTCGGTCCAGCACCTGCAGGAGGTGCCAGCCGTACTCGCTGCGAAACGGCGCGCTGATCTGATTCTTGTCGGTCGCCTGCATCACTTCCTCGAATTCGGGGACCATCTGGCCCGGGCTCACCCAGCCGAGATCCCCCCCCTGCAGCGCGGAGCCGCGGTCGTCGGAATGTGTCCGCGCGATCGCCGCGAAATCGTCGCCGCTCTCCAGCCGCAGGCGCAGCTGGCGCAACCGCTCGATCGCGGCCGCCTCGTCCACGAGCTCGTTCGGCGTGATGAGGATGTGGCGGACCTTGGTCTGTTCCACCAGCACCTGTTCCCCGCCGCGGGTGCCGAGCAGCTTGACGAAGTGATAGCCGCTCGGGCTCCGGATCATGTCGCTGTGCTGATCGACCTGCAGCTGGCGCACGGTGGCCGAGAACACGCTCGGGATCTCGTCGATCTTCCGCCAGCCGAGATCGCCCTTGTCCAGCGCGTCCTGTGCATCGGACATCGCGAGTGCGACGTCGCCGAAATCGGTGCCTTCCGCGAGGCGATCCGCGACTTCCTGGGCCTTCTCCTCGGCCCTGCGCCGTTCCGCGTCCGAGGCGCTGGACGGGATCGAGACGAGAATGTGCGCGATGTGATACTCGTTGTCGTCCTGCTTGCCGTCACCGGCGATCTTCAACTCGTTCTCGATTTCCCGATCCGTCACCTGGATGCGACGGTCGACTTCCTCGCGTCGGAGCTTGGACAACAGGATTTCCTGCCGGATGTCCTCGCGGAAGCGTTCGAACTCGTAGCCCTCGTTGGCGAGGATATTCTGGAATTGCGGAATGGTCAGGTTGTTCTTGTCCGCGATGTCCTGGATGGCGCGGTCGAGGTTTTCCTCCGTGACTTCCACGCCGGCCTGTTCCGCCAGCTGGAGCTGGATCTTCTGCAGGATCAGGCGTTCCATCACCTGCCGCTCGAGAACCGACGAAGGAGGGACCTGTGCGCCGCGCTCGCGCAGTTCTCCGCGTACGCGGCTCAACATCGCATCGAGCTCGCTGCGCATCACCACGTCGTCATCGACGACCGCGATGATGCGATCGAGCTCCGCGGCGTACGTCGTCGCGCAGGTCAGCAGCAGGAGGAGGGTCAACAGCGGTCTGCAGAACATCGTCGTCACTATCGTTGGGCGTACCCGTCGGGTGCGCGGCGCCAGCCGCATGCGCCGGCGCCGGTGTGGATTCGGAGGTGCGCCGTTGGACGCTGCAACCTGACTGAGCGGATCGTGCGCAGGGGGCGCTTCAACCATGTACTTCACCAGGCCCGGGGATTCTAAACCCAAAACCGGGCAATGGGTCCTGTCGTTGCATCGCGTGGCTCAATATGAACGGTGGCTGACTCGCGCGGTCAGAACAGCGGTTCGTAACCGGGGATGCTTCTGCGCAGGAACGACGCGGCGGAGCGCCCGAACCCGCCCAGTCCCTTGAACTCCGCCTGCATGAAGATGGCGTTGTCGAATTCTCCCTCGACGTTGCGGATGAACCGGCGGCTCAGGATCCGGATGCCCCAGCAACAGCTCTCGTACTCGAGCCCGCCCACGACTTCCAGCGCCTGCTGGCTCTGTAGTGAGTACGCCCACCGTCCCACCAGGCTCAGGCTCTCGGTCATCGGGATTCGAAATGCGACGTCGGTCTGCTCGATGTCCGTGAGCGCACGGCGCTGCCGATACGCAACGTTGATGACCGTACCGTCGCGCGGCGCATAGCGTACTGAAATTGCCGACTTGTTCGTCTGGTTCAGATCCGGGTCCCACTGCAAGGTGGCACGCGCGGACCAGTCCTCGGTGAGGTTGGTTGCGAATTCGCCGAGCAATTCAGACGTGCTGCTGTCCTGGGTGATGACACCGGGTACATTGATATCGCGATCGCGGAAGTAGTAAATCTGGCCAATGCTCGTGCGAAACAGCTGGCGTCCCGAGTTCAGGCTGAAGTGACGGGTGGTGACCGCAAGCGTCAACTGGTTCGCATCCCCGACCCGGTCGTAGCCGGCGAATCGGTTGTCGCGGAAGAGGTTGATGAACGACAGGTCGAACAGGCCGGAGTCGAACACCGGGTAATCATCCTGGTCCACCTTCGGAACCAGCAGGTAGTACGCGCGCGGTTCGAGCGTCTGCAGCATGCGTTCTCCCCAGAACCTGAAGCGGCGTTCCAGGAAGAACTGGCTGTCGAGGCTGACCACGGGCACCGCGCGTGTCTCCTGGTCGTCGAACGGTCCCGAGTTCGTCAGCATGTAATTCGTCATCTTCACGCCGAGCGCGGGCCGGATATACGCCCACGGCTTGATGAACGGCAGCGAGACGGTGGGTTCCAGGTGAATGCGGGATCCGGTCACACTGTCGTCGCGATCGAAGTACGTGAACTCGGACAGGGCAGCGAAATGCGGCACGAGGTGGCGCTGGGGAAACAGCGTCTGGGCAAGCAGCTGCGGGACGCGCCGATAGGGACTGAACCGCCCGGGAATCGAGTCGTCGATATTCTGGTAGCTCTGCAGAATGCCGTACGCCCAGACGTTGCTGTCTGCGTAAGTCGTTTCGATGCGGCGATCGAGGAAGCGCTGGCTGGTCACGCTGAGGCTGTTGCCGAAGTCCTCGAAGTACTGCGCGTCGGACACGTTCTGGATCAGTGCGTTCACGAATCCGTGGCGGTTCGCGTAGTAATGCTGGTGCGTGAACGCGACGGAAGAGCGGTCCTCGCCGTCCGCGAGTTTGTCCCCGGGCAGGTAGGTGAAATCGATCTCGCTGCGGAACTCGCGTCCCATGTAGCGGTACTCGCCGCCAAGCATCTCGCCGCGGTCCGCGATGATGCGCGGGATGAACGTCGCGTCCTGCTCCGGCGCAATGTTCCAGTAGATGGGAACCTGGATATCGAACCCGGACTCGCTGCGGTTGCCGAGCGTCGGCGGCAGCAGTCCTGACTTGCGCTTGCCGCTGAGCGGAAAATTGATGTACGGCAGGTAGAACACGGGGACGCCGCGAACCTTCAGCAGCGCATTCGTCGCGTAGCCGCGGTCGAGATCGTGGTCCAGCTTGATCTTCGAGGCCGAGAACTTCCAGGTTTCGGCGTTGCGCGGGCAGGTTGTGTATTCGACGCCGGTCAACCGCGTGATGTTGGCGTAGCTGTCGTTCTTGATGAGCCGCGCACGGCCGCGGCCCTGGCGGTCGACCAGCCAGTAGCGTCCGGCTTCGAGGCGGGTCAGCTCGTCGTCGAAATTGAACAGCGCGCGTTCGCCGCGCCAGAGAAACGCGCGATCCCAGATGAAGACGTTGCCCTCTGCGTTGCCCCGGCCGACTGCCTGGTCGTAAGTGATTTCTTCGGCTGCGACGGCCGCGTGGTCCCGGATGAGTTCCACGTCGCCGGCGAAGAACGTGCTCTCGTTGTCCACGACGCGCGCGGAATCGGCCCGGACCTCCGTGCTGCCGGGTGCGAGCCCTTCACTGGAAAACTGCGGGCGGACCGGCACACTCCGATCGACCGGACACAACCACCAGTACTCTTCCGTTGTCCGTTCCTCGGGAAGGGCGTTCGCGGTCCGTGTGCACAGTAACAGCGTGAGTAAGAGGTATGTTCTTCTTGGCATCGAGCCTGATGCGGCGGCTTCGCCAGCGTGCGCGTAAAATCGCACATGTCCATGGTGCGTTCAACCGACGAACCCGCGTCGTGGCGTCGACGCGTGCATCAGTCAATGCAGGGACGGGCGGGCGCCAAGCAATTGTTCGAGCGCCGCGCGCACTGCGTGCAGCAGGTCGCGGTCATCGGGCATCGCGAGCAGCGTGGTCTTGTCCATGGTCGACAGTGGCAGCAGCTCGGCGACGCGGTATGCAACCTCGGCCCGCGTGGCGCCCGTGAGCAGATCGAATCGGTCAATTGCATCGTGATGTTCGAGGAGTTTGTGAAGTAACGCCTTCAACTCGTCGAACTCCTCGTCCGTTGCGCGCGCCGCGGGCGGGTCGAGCCATGCCACCTCCGCGGTGATCAGCTGGTCGGGCGCGATGCGCTGCGCGAGGATCCGGAATCGCCGACTGCCGCGCACCAGGATGTTCAGCAACCCGTTGTCGCCCTGCCGCCAGTCCACGATCTCCGCGTGCGTCCCCGTGTCGAACGGAATGGCGGCGGTGCCGGCTTCACGGCCCTCCCGGATGCCGACGATGCCGAAACTCCGGCGACCCCCGAGACACGCGCGCACGAGGTCGACGTAACGGGGTTCGAAGATCTGGAGCGGGAGAAGGCCCCCCGGGAACAGCACCGTGTGCAGCGGAAACAGTGCGAGCGTTCCGGCTGGCGCCGTGTCCATCATGATCAGGCTGCCAGCGTCGCGAGCAGCTGGCGATGCAGACCGCCGAAATCGCCGTTGCTCATGATCACGACATGACTGCCCGGCGTCGCCAGCCGCGCGATCGTCGCCACCAGTTCCGCGGCTGATTCGCATACGTGCCGGCGTTCCCCGAGCGCGGCGGTCGCCGCCCCGATGTCCCAGCGAAGTTCCGCCGGCGCGAAGATCACGCTCGTGTCGGCGGCGGCGAGCGCCGGCGCGAGTTGCGCGCTCATCACGCCCATCCGCATCGTGTTCGAGCGCGGCTCCAGGACCGCGACGATACGGCCCGATCCCACCCGTTCGCGCAGCGCCTGCAGGGTTGCCGCGATGGCGGTGGGGTGATGTGCGAAGTCATCGTACACGGTGATCCCGCGGGCGGAGCCGACGACCTGCAACCGGCGCTTCACGTTGAGAAAGCCATCCAGGCCGAGGAGCGCCGCCTCCGGGGCGAGCCCGACGGTGTCCACCGTGGCGAGTGCCGCAAGCGTGTTCAGGGCGTTGTGCCGGCCCGCGAGCGGGCTTCGCAGCGGGAACGTCCGCCCATCCGGGTCGCGCACCGCGTAGTGTCCGGGTGCGTGTTCGCGCAGCTGCCACGCAGCCTCGTCCCCGGTTCCGAAGGTCACCAGCCGGCTCCACGCGCCGCGCGCGAGCGTCGCGGCGAGCGCGGGCTCGTCGCGATTCCAGACCACGGTACCGCGTCCCGGTACCGTCCGGACCAGGTGGTGAAACTGGGTCTCGATCGCGGCGAGGTCGGGAAAGATGTCAGCGTGGTCGAACTCCAGGTTGTTCAGCAGTGCCGTCATCGGTCGGTAGTGCACGAACTTGGAGCGCTTGTCGAAGAACGCGGTGTCGTACTCGTCGGCCTCGATGACGAAGCACTCCCCGGTGCCGAGGCGGGCGGGCCGTCCGAAGTTCTCGGGGATGCCGCCGATCAGGAAACCGGGGGCATGACCGGCGCGCTCGAGCATCCAGGCGACGAGACTCGACGTCGTGGTCTTGCCATGCGTCCCGGCGACCGCGATCACGTGACGACCCGGCAGCACGTGGCGCGCGAGCCATTCCGGTCCCGACGTATAGGGCAGGCCGAGATCGAGCACCGCTTCGACCAGCGGGTTCCCGCGGCTCAGCGCGTTGCCGATCACCACGAGATCCGGTCGCGGGTCCAGGTGCGCCGGATCCCAGCCGGGACGGATGCCGATGCCAGCCGCGGCCAGGAAATCGCTCATGGGAGGGTAGACGTTCTGGTCGGAACCGGTGACATGGTGCCCCAGCTCGTGCGCAAGGCAGGCGAGCCCTGCCATGAACGTGCCGCAGATCCCCAGCACGTGCACGTGGGGTCTCCGTGCGGAAGCGGTTTCCGCGCGGTCCGCGCGAGGCGTGCCCGGGGGCGTCACCGGCGGATCAGGCGTGCGCGGCGGAGACCGGGCGACCGGCGCCGTAGTGGGATTTCACGTAGTCGTCGAGGATGTTCTTGAATTCCACGGCGATGTTGTCGCCGCGGAGCGTCGTCACCTTCTCGCCATCGATGAACACCGGCGCGGACGGGGACTCCCCGGTGCCGGGCAGGCTGATCCCGATGTTGGCATGCTTGCTCTCGCCCGGTCCGTTCACGATGCAGCCCATGACCGCGAGTGTCATGTCCTCGACACCCGGGTACTGCGCCCGCCAGATCGGCATCTGCGTGCGCACGTAGGCCTGGATGTCTTCCGCGAGCTCCTGGAACACCGTACTCGTGGTGCGACCGCAACCGGGACACGCGGTGACCAGCGGTGTGAACGATCGCAGTCCCATGGTCTGCAGGATTTCCTGCGCAACGATGACTTCCTTCGTGCGCTCGCCGCCCGGTTCCGGCGTCAGCGATACCCGGATGGTGTCGCCGATGCCCTGCTGCAGCAGGATCGCCATCCCGGCCGTCGAAGCCACGATGCCCTTCGAGCCCATCCCGGCCTCCGTCAGTCCGAGGTGCAACGCGTAGTCGCAGCGGCCGGCGAGTTCACCGTACACCGCGATCAGGTCCTGCACGCCGCTGACCTTGCAGGACAGCACGATGCGATCGCGCGGCAGCCCCAGTTCCTCCGCTTTGCCGGCGCTCGCGAGCGCGGATTCGATCAGTGCCTCGCGGGTGACCTCGGCGGCGCTCAGTGGCGCGGGGCGTTGCGCATTCTCGTCCATCCTCTTCGCGATCAGCGCGGGGTCCAGGCTGCCCCAGTTGACCCCGATGCGTACCGGCTTGTCCCGCGCGATCGCCACCTCGATCATCGTGGAGAACTGCACGTCGCGCTTGCGTCCGAAGCCCACGTTGCCGGGGTTGATGCGGTACTTCGCCAGCGCTTCGGCACACGCCGGGTACCTGGTGAGCAGGAGATGTCCGTTGTAGTGGAAGTCGCCGATCAGCGGCACGCGGCAGCCGAGTGCGTCGAGCCGATCGCGGATCCGCGGTACCGCGTCCGCGGCCTCCTCGGTGTTGACCGTGATGCGCACCAGTTCGGATCCGGCAGCCGCCAGCTGCTGGACCTGCCTGGTCGTCGCGGAGACGTCCGCCGTGTCGGTGTTCGTCATCGATTGCACGACGATCGGGTGGTCGCCGCCAATCGTGATGGCGCCGACCTTCACGCCGACGCTGTGGCGGCGCGTGACAAACGGACATGTGCTCATGGTGGGTGCATCCGTAATCGGGGCGATGACCGGGGCCACGAGATCCGCGGCATGACCGGCGCGGGGCGATCTTAGCCCACGCGCCGCAGCGGCACTACCGAACGCGATCGCGCGGGAATGCGCTTGCGGCGGGCCAACCCTTCGGGCTGTTGGGGAATTCGGCCCCCAGGTCCCGGATCAGGAGGCGGTCAGACGCTCGAGACGATACCCGTGCTGGTAGATCGAGGATAGCTTCCATCCCATCTCGGCCGACAGCGCAAGCTTGGTGCGGATGCGGCTGACGTGGGTATCCACCGTGCGGGTATTGATGTCCGGGTTGCGTCCCCACACGCTTTCGAGGATATGGGCGCGCGACAGCACGCGACCGATGTTCCGGAACAGGAACACGACAAGTTCGTATTCCTTCTGTGTCACCTCGATGCGCTGGCCGTCCTTGCGGATCTCGTGGTTGTTGAGATCGATCTGGAAGGGCGGAAAGTCGATCAGCGTCTGGCCCTCGTCGACGGTCGCGACGCGGCGCGCCACCGCCGCGATCCGCGCGAGAAGCTCACGCTGCTTGGCCGGCTTGACGATGTAGTCGTCGGCACCCTGCTCGAGCGCGCGGACGATGTCGTCTTCCTTGTCACGGGCCGTCACGAACAGGATCGGAATCGGCCACTCGAAGTTCTGGCGCACCCAGCCCAGGACTTCGTAGCCGTCCATGTCGGGGATCATCCAGTCCAGGATCAGCGCGTCGTAGCTGTCATGCTTGATGCTGCGGACGAACTGCTTGCCGGACTTGAAATGCTCGCAGCTGTGGCCTGCATTGCGGAGCCACTCCAGGAAGAGATTGGCCTGATCCTGATCGTCTTCCAGCAGAGCTACTCTCAAGGTCAGTCTCCCTCTATCCTCGCTCCCGGGGGCGCTGCGGCGATGAGGCCGGACGGAGGCCGGCCGCTCGGTGGCTATAATAGCGTCCATTGCAGTCCTTTCAACGAGATAGATTTTATCCCTCATACATAGCGGCAGCAGCGGCCACGAAGTTTATGGGCACATGCGCCGGGAGGAGAGCGATGAGCAAGGTTCGAAAGTCAGAGACCGAATGGCGCGCGCAACTGACCCCGATGGAATTCGCGGTCTGCCGTGAACAGGCCACCGAACGACCGTTCACCGGCGAGTACAACGAATGCAAGACGGACGGTGAGTACCGGTGCAAGTGCTGCGGCGCACGACTGTTCGATTCCGCGCAGAAGTACAACTCCGGCAGCGGCTGGCCGAGCTTCTGGGAACCTGCCGACGAATCGAACGTCGCGACCCGCGAGGATCACAGCCACGGCATGGTGCGGGTGGAGGTGTTGTGCGCCCAGTGCGATGCGCACCTCGGTCATGTATTCCCCGACGGCCCGGCGCCCACCGGGCTGCGTTACTGCATCAACTCGGTGTCGCTGTCGCTGAAGGAGCGCGACGGCTGATGGAGTTCGACGCGCTGCGTGCGGGGTGTGCCGAAGAAGTCATCGCGACCGGGTTGAAGTGCCCGCTGCCATTGCTGAAGACCAAGAAAGCGCTCGCGCGAATCGCGCAGGGCGCGCGCGTGTATCTCGCCGCGACTGACCCGAACACCTTGCGCGATCTGCGGGCCTACGCCGCCGAAGCGGGGCACCGGGTGGAGTTCGCCGAACGCATCGACGACGTGTATCACGTGATCCTGACGAAGGGAGGCGCGGACGTCGCGCACCCGGCCTGAGCCGCGGCGCGGCGCGCCTCAGGCGCGCGGCAGGGTCACCCCGGTCTGTGCCTGGTACTTCCCGCCGCGATCCCGGTACGAAACCTCGCAGGGCTCGTCCGACTCCAGGAAGATGACCTGCGCGACCCCTTCGTTCGCATAGATCTTGGCGGGCAGGGTGGTCGTGTTGGAGAACTCCAAGGTCACGTGACCTTCCCACTCCGGTTCCAGCGGCGTCACGTTCACGATGATCCCGCATCGCGCGTACGTCGACTTGCCGAGGCAGATGGTCAGCACGTTACGCGGAATCCGGAAATACTCGACGGTGCGGGCGAGCGCGAACGAGTTCGGCGGGATGATGCAGACGTCCGCGTTCACGTCGACAAAGCTGTCGGGGTCGAAGTTCTTCGGGTCGACGATTGCCGAGTTGATGTTCGTGAAGACCTTGAATTCAGGCGCGCAGCGGATGTCGTAACCGTAGCTCGACGTGCCGTACGAGATCACGCGGCGGCCTTCCACCGTGCGGACCTGGGCGGACTCGAACGGTTCGATCATGCGGGCGTCGCGCGCCATGCGACGGATCCACGAATCGGCTTTGACGGGCATGCGGGCTCCCCGGGACGCTAGCTGTTCTTCTGGATCACGATGTTCGGGAAGCGACCGCTGTAGTCCTTGGCCCGCAGCGCGAGCTTGGTCGTCACGCGCCGGGCAATCTCGCGGTACGCCGCGGTGGCCGGCGAGTCGGGGTCGGTTTCCACGGTGGGTCGCCCGTTGTCCACGCCCTCGCGGATGCGGATGTCGAGCGGCAGCGATCCGAGCAGGTCCACCCCGTACTGCGCCGCCATCGCCGCACCGCCCCCCGCGCCGAAGATGTGTTCCGCGTGACCGCACTGGCTGCACACGTGAACGCTCATGTTCTCGATCACGCCGAGCACGGGCACGTCGACCTTTTCGAACATCTTGAGTCCCTTGCGCGCATCGAGCAGCGCGATGTCCTGCGGCGTGGTCACGATCAGCGCCCCGCTGAGCGGTACCTTCTGGCAGAGCGTCAGCTGGATATCCCCGGTGCCGGGCGGCAGGTCGATCACGAGATAGTCGACCTCGCGCCAGTTGGTTTCCCGCAGCAGCTGTTCCAGCGCGCTGGTGGCCATCGGCCCGCGCCAGATCATCGGCGTGTCTTCCTCGATCAGGTGTCCTATCGATATCGACTGGATGCCAAAACTCTCCTTCGGCTCCATCGTCTTGCCGTCCCGCGAGTCGGGCCGTCCTTGCGCCCCGAGCATCCGCGGCTGGCTCGGTCCGTAGATGTCCGCATCCAGCAGCCCGACTGTGGCGCCTTCGTCGCGGAGCGCCAGCGCGAGATTGACCGCCGTCGTCGACTTGCCCACGCCCCCTTTGCCCGATGCCACCGCGATGGTGTTCTTCACCCCCGGAAGCGTCTTGACGCCTTTCTGTACCGCATGGGCAACGATGCGGCTGTGGATTTCGAGGTCCAGCGTTGCACCGTGCAGGGCGTTGGCCAGCGCGCGTTCGATGTCGGCGCGCAGGGTGGCACCGTAACGGCCGAGCGGGAACCCGGCCTCGATCTCCAGTTTCACGTCCGTCGCGGTGACCGCCATGTGCTTCACCATCCCGGCGGCCTGGAGGTCGGTGCCGAGGTACGGGTTCCGGTACGCGCGTAACGCGGTTTCAATCTGGTTCTGGTTGGCGCTCATGGGGTTCTTTCGGGCAATCGGGGAGCGGCGCTCATTGTACACAAGGCCCGGCAGGGTTCATGACACACCCTTGCCCTGGTGCTAACTTAGCGCGGTTGCATCCGCGCGATTGCCACGCGGCGCGCTGACCGAAAACCATTTTCACCGAACCTTCATCCCCAGAGCGCACAGGGTATCCTGCATGTCCACATCGCGCCGTCGCATCCTCGTCACGAGTGCACTGCCCTACGCGAACGGACCGATCCACATCGGTCATCTCGTCGAGTACATCCAGACCGACATCTGGGTCCGGTTCCAGAAGATGCGTGGGCACGAATGCCATTACGTCTGTGCCGACGACGCGCACGGCACCCCGATCATGCTGCGGGCCGAACAGGAAGGGCTCACCCCGGAGCAGCTCATCGCGCGTATCGGGGCGGAGCACCGCGCCGACTTCGCGGCGTTCGGCGTGGACTTCGACAACTACCACACGACCCACTCCGCCGAGAACCGGGCGATCGCGACGCACATCTACGAGCGGTTGCGTGACGGCGGGCACATCGCGCGCCGCGCGATCCGGCAGGCCTACGACCCGGTCAAGCAGATGTTCCTGCCCGACCGTTTCATTCGCGGCAAGTGCCCGCGTTGCGGTTCTCCGGATCAGTACGGCGACAACTGCGAGGTCTGCGGCGCGACGTACGCCCCGACCGATCTCATCGAGCCGCGATCGGCGCTGACCGGGGTCACGCCGGAACAGCGCGAATCGGAACACCTGTTCTTCCGGCTCGGGAACTTCGAGGAGCTGCTGCGCGGCTGGCTGGCGACATCCGCGCTGCAGGCCGGGGTCGTCAACAAGCTCCAGGAGTGGTTTGCCGCCGGCCTGCAGGACTGGGACATTTCCCGTGATGCGCCGTATTTCGGGTTCGAGATCCCGGACGCGCCGGGCAAGTACTTCTACGTCTGGCTCGATGCGCCGATCGGATACTTCGCGAGTTTCCGGCATCTCTGCGATCGCACCGGCATCGACTTCGACGCGTTCTGCCGCCCGGGCGGTGCGACCGAGCTCTATCACTTCATCGGCAAGGACATCACGTACTTCCATACGCTGTTCTGGCCGGCGATGCTCGCGGGGGCAGGGTTCCGGTTGCCGACCGGCGTGTTCGTGCACGGCTTCCTCACCGTCGACGGGCAGAAGATGTCGAAGTCCCGCGGTACCTTCATCACCGCACGGGCGTACCTCGATCACCTGCATCCGGAATACCTGCGCTACTACTTCGCGGCCAAGCTCGGCGCCGGGATCGACGACATCGACCTGAGCCTGGAGGACTTCCAGCACCGCGTGAACGCGGACCTGGTGGGCAAGGTCGTCAACATTGCAAGCCGCTGCGCCGGGTTTCTCGACCGGTTGTTCGGCGGGCGGCTCGCCGCGATGCCGGACGCGCCCGATCTGCTCGCCGAGGTGCGCGGCGCGGCGGATGTGATCGCGGGCGCCTACGAGGCGCGCGAGTACGCGCGTGGCATGCGCGAAATCATGTCGCTCGCGGATCGCGCGAACCAGTACATCGACCAGCGCAAACCTTGGGTCATCGCCAAGGATCCGGCGCGTCGCGACGAGCTGCACGCCGTCTGTACGGCCGGCATCGAACTGTTCCGCCTGCTGGTGCTGTACCTCAAACCGGTGCTGCCGTTCATGGCCCGCGCGGCGGAGGAATTCCTGGCGTGCGCGCCGCTCACGTGGGCGGACCACGCCACCGCGCTCGGCGCCAATCCGATCGCGCCGTTCAAACCCCTGATGAACCGAATCGACCCCGTCCGAGTAAACGCCATGATCGAGGATTCGAAGCAGACCACGGCGCCGGCCGCCGCGCCGGCACGTCCCGGCGAACCGATCGCGCCGCAGATCTCCATCGAGGAGTTTTCAAAGATCGACCTGCGGGTGGCGCGCGTCGCCGCCGCTGCGCGGGTCGACGGCGCCGACAAGCTCGTACAACTCACGCTCGACCTGGGCGGCGAGACCCGCAACGTGTTCGCCGGCATCAAGGCCGCCTACGATCCCGCCGACCTGGTGGGGCGGCACATCGTGATGGTTGCCAACCTCGCGCCGCGCAAGATGCGCTTCGGGGTGTCCGAGGGCATGGTGCTCGCCGCCAGCGGGGATGGTCCGGGCGTATTCCTGCTGGCGCCGGACGCGGGGGCCGCGCCCGGCATGCGGGTGAAGTAGTCACCGGCTGCGATGGCCGAGGCCGACGCGCTGCTCGCGGTGCTTCCCCGCACGGACTGCGGACAGTGCGGTCACGCGGGGTGTGAACCCTTCGCGCGCGCGCTCGCCGATGGCCAGGCGCCGCCCGAAGCCTGCGCGCCTGCCGGGGCCTACGGGGCCGATCGCCTGCGGCGCCTGCTGGGAATGCCCCGGCAACCGGCGCGCGCCGTGCTGATCGATCCGCTTCCCCGCGTGGTTGTCGCGCGCGTCGACGAGGAGGACTGCATCGGCTGCACCAAGTGCGTGGATGCCTGCCCGGTGGACGCGATCCTCGGCGCGCCGCAGCAGATGCACGCAGTGCTCGACACGATGTGCACCGGCTGCGGACTGTGCCTGCCCCCATGCCCGGTGGACTGCATTGCGCTGGCGCCCGCCGCGCATGGAAGGGCACCACCCCCTTCCGGCGTGGCCGATGCGCTGGCGCGCGCAGCGCCGGAGCCCTGCACCGCCTGCGGGGCGTGCGCGCCGGTCTGCCCGGAGGCGCTCGATCCCGAACGCCTGTTCCGCGCGGTCGAAGCACTGGACCTGATGTCCGCCGAAGTGCTTGGAATCTCGCGGTGCACCGCGTGCGGGAAATGCGATCCCGTCTGCCCGAGTCGGATCCCGCTCGTGGCCACTTTCGTGCAGGCGGCGTGGCTCGCCACCGTGGCTGCCGAAGCGGATGCACGGGCCGGGGCGAGTGCGGCGCGTATCGCGCGTCGCGCGCGGCGCCAGGGTGGGCCGATGCGCCGGCCACCTCCCGAGGCGCTGCCGGACCTGCGGAACATCGCGGGTGTCGCCGCCGAGAGCGATATCGCGCTGGCCGTCGACCGTGCGCGAAGGGCCGCGGCAGCGCGCCGGGGAGCGTGACATGGATCGTCGCCGCGCCGGCGCCATCTTCCGCACGCTCGCGCGCGCCAATCCCGCCCCCGCCACCGAACTGGTGTTCGCGACGCCCTACGAACTGCTCGTCGCGGTCATTCTTTCCGCCCAGGCGACCGACGTCAGTGTCAACAAGGCCACCCGGACGCTTTTTGCCGAGGCGCGCACCCCGCGGCAGATGGTGGCGCTCGGCGAGGAGGGGCTCAAGCGCCACATCCGGACGATCGGCCTCTTCAATGCGAAGGCGAGGCACATCATCGCCGCATCGCACCTGCTGCTCGAGCGCCACGGTGGCGACGTGCCGGCGTCGCGCGCCGCACTCGAGGCGCTGCCCGGCGTGGGCCGGAAAACCGCGAACGTGGTCCTGAACGTCGCGTTCGGCGAGCCGACGCTCGCAGTCGACACCCACATATTCCGCGTCGCGAACCGGACGGGGCTCGCACCGGGGAAAACGCCGCGCGCAGTGGAAGAGGGTCTTCTCGCGGTGGTCCCGCGGCGCTACCTCCAGCATGCGCATCACTGGCTCATCCTGCACGGCCGTTACACGTGCATGGCCAGGGCACCGCACTGCGAGCGCTGTACGCTCGCGCGCTGGTGCGATTGGGCCGCGGCGCGCAAGGCACTATGATCGACCGACGCACCACCCACCGGACCCGCCATGTTCGCCAGCAGCCGTACCGATACCCGACGGTTTTTCCGGGACACCTGGCGCAAACGGTGCGCCGGACTGCCGCTCGAACCGATCGAGACGATCGTCGCGGACGTCGTGGCCGCGCATCCCGAGTTCCATGCGGCACTTGCGGGTGACCTCCCGGACGTGGACTACGACGCGGATCCCGTCGCAAACCCGTTCCTGCACATGGGGCTGCACGTTGCGCTCGTTGAACAGCTGCAGGCGGATCGGCCCCACGGCATCCGCGCCGAGTTCGCGCGGCTGAAGGCGGGCGATACGACCGTCCACGATGCGGAACACCGGATACTCACGGTGCTGGCCGAAACGCTCTGGCGCGCGCAGTCCCGCGGCGCGATGCCGGACGAAGCCGAATTCCTCGCCGCGCTGCGCCGACTCGCATGAACACGCTGACTGCAACGTGCATGCCCGATACCCCGGACCGGCCGCTCGATGATGCCGCGATCGGCCTGGTGGCAAACATCACGCTGGATTTCGCCAGTTCACTGAACATCGAGGAAACGCTGCAGCGGGCGATCGATCGCGTGATTCATTATCTCAATGCGGAAGCCGCGTCGATCTTCCTGCTCGACGACGGCGGCCACACGCTCGTGTGCCGGCGCTGTGCCGGGCCCGTCGACATCACGGGTCTGCGGCTCGCCCCCGACCAGGGGATCGTCGGCGCTGCCGTCGGCACGAACACGCTGCAGCTCGTGCGCGACGTGCAGGAAAACCCGCAATTCGCCGCGGCCGTCGACCAGGATACCGGTTTCGTGACCCGGTCGATCCTGTGCGTCCCGCTGGCGGTCCGGCATCAGTGCATCGGTGCGCTCGAACTCATCAACAAGCGCAGCGGCGATGGCTTGTTCGCCGACGCCGACCTGCAGCTCGCCACCGCGGTAGCGTCCGCGGCCGCGCTCGCCATTCACAATGCACGAATGGCGCAGTCGCTGGTGGAACAGGAACGCGTGCGCAAGGAACTGGAGCTCGCGCGCGCGATCCAGGTCAGCCTGCTGCCGGTCGCGGATCCCACGCTGCCGGTGTTCGGTCTGAACCTCCCGGCGCGGCAGGTGTCCGGGGATTTCTATGATTTCCTGGTGCTGTCCGACGGACGCATCTATTTCAGCATCGCGGACGTGGCGGGGAAGGGCATGAACGCAGCGCTGCTGATGGCCAAGACGACGAGCCTGTTGCGTTGTCTCGCGAAAACGCTCGATGATCCCGCACAGCTCCTCGCGCGGGTGAATGCCGAGGTTTTCGAGACGGTGTCGCTGGGGCTTTTCGTAACCATCATCGCCGGCTTCATCGACCCGGCCCGCGGCCGCATCTCGCTCGCGAACGCCGGTCACCACGCGCCGCTGATCCGACGCGGTGCGGGCTGCTTCGACAGCCTGCCGGCCACCGCGCCCCCGCTCGGAGTGTTGCCGGACCTGGAAGTGTGCACGCAGGTGCTGCCGCTGGCCGGCGGCAGCGTGTACCTGTTCACGGACGGCGTCACCGAGGCACGTGACGGTGCCGCCAAGCAGCTCGGGTTGCACGGCCTGACCACCGTGCTCGATTCGGTCCATTCGCTGCCGCCGGCCGAACGTCTCCCGGCAATCGTCACCGCGCTGGAGGCGCAGAATCGTCAGTTCGATGACGATCTGACCCTGCTGCTGATCGACGCCGACGCCTGTGGCTGACGCGGATGCCACCGCGCCGGGTGCGCTGCTGAACCTCCGTTTCCCGGCCGAGCCGTGCCGATTGCGTGACGTACGCGAGCGGATCCAGGCGCTGTGCGAGGATATCGGCTGCAGCACCAAGCCCATCGCGGAGCTCGTGCTCGCCGTCAACGAGGCGTGCATGAACATCATGCAGCACGCGTACAAGGGTGATCCGACCGGAATCATCGTGCTGGAAGTCAGGCGCGACGGCCCTGACCTGGAAATCACGATCAAGGATTTTGCCGAGCCGGTCGCGCACGGGGAGATCGCGCCGCGCGCGTTGCACGAGCTGCGGCCCGGGGGGCTGGGGACGCATTTCATCCAGGCTACCGTCGACGACTGCAGCTATGGTCACCTCGCCGACCGGGCCGGCAACTTCGTGAAGATGCGCAAACGGATCCGGTAGTCGGACTCCACGGTGTTTGCGCGAGGCCGGCGGCAGACGATACTAGGACCGCCCTGAGCCGCGCGCGGGAATTCCACGGCACGGGAGATGTGCTGCCGCCCCGTTCGGACGCAGCCCATCGGGGTGGTCGTGCGGGGCAGGCGAACGGGCGGTTCGCGCAGCGACCTCCGTACGCGCCGGGGAGGGCGCCGGCGGAATTTCCTTTGAACCCGCGCCCGGTGGCGCGGAAAACAGGATGGTCTATGTCATACAAAGTCAGGAAAGAAGGCGGATTCGCCATCGTCGAACTGCAAGGAGACATCGATCTCTCCTGCTCGCCGGAAGCACGCAAGGTGATCCTCGAGAGTCTCGCGGCCAGGCAATCCACGCTGGTGGACATGTCGGCCGTGACGTACATCGACAGCTCCGGTGTCGCGAGCCTGGTGGAGGGCTACCAGACCGCCAAGAAGAAATCGCTCGAGTTCGGGCTGCTCGGTGTCAGCGACGCCGCGATGAGCGTGCTTGAACTCGCGCGTCTCGACAAGGTGTTCCCGATCCACGCGTCGCTGCAGGAACGGCTTGCCCGGGATGGCTGAGCCAGCGGCGTCACCGCTGCCCTTCGCGCTCGGTCGCGTCGTCCGCAGGATCTCCGCCACATTCGAAGAATACGGTTACTGGCTGATGCTGGTGGCCGAAAGCCTGTTCTGGGTCTTTGTCGGACCGTTTCGCGGGCGTCCGGTCCGGTTGGCGGCGACGGCCGCGCAGATGATGTCGATCGGCATCGCGGCCGTGCCCATCGTGTTCATGCTGTCGTTCGCGATCGGGGTGATGCTCGCCATCCAGGGCATCTACACGCTGCGGCAATTCGGCGCCGAGATGCAGGTGGTGCTCGGCATCGCGTTGTCGGTGGTGCGTGAGTTCGGCGCGCTCATCACCGGGATCCTGGTCGCCGGGCGTTCCGGCTCGGCGCTGGCGGCGCGTCTCGGCACGATGCAGGTGAACCAGGAGATCGATGCCTTGTGCGTCATGGGAATCGATCCGGTACGGTACCTGGCGGCCCCGGTCATCATCGCCATGCTGGTGATGATGCCGGCGCTCGTCGTTTTCGCGGACCTGTCCGCACTGCTGGGTGGCGCGGTGTACTGCAACCTGGAACTGGGATTGAGTTACGTCGCGTACTGGGACCAGGTGACGACCTTCCTGACGGCCGACGACGTCTGGCAGGGCGTGACGAAGAGCATGGTGTTCGCGCTGATCGTCGCGCTCGTCGGCCTCAGCAGCGGGTTCGGGGTGACCGGCGGGGCGGAAGGCGTGGGGCGTGCGACGACCCGATCGGTGGTCTGGTCGATCTCCTACATCATCCTGGCAGACATGCTCTTCACTTATTTCCTGAACCGATGACGGGCAACGACCGGGGACTTGCGATCGAAGTGTGCGATCTCGTCGCCAACTACGGCGCGCGACGCATCCTCGACGGCGTGTCGATGAACGTCCGTCACGGTGAAATCATGGTCATCATGGGCGGAAGCGGCTCCGGCAAGAGCACGCTGCTTCGCCACCTCCTGGGACTCAGCACGCCGCGGAGCGGGACGATCCGCCTGCTCGGGCAGGACCTCGCGGCATGCGACGCGGAGGCGCGCTACCGCATGCGCCGGAACGTCGGCGTGTCTTTCCAGGGGGGCGCGCTCCTGAGTTCACTGACGGTCGGCGAGAACGTGGCGCTCCCGCTGCGGGAGCACACCGAACTCGACGAGAGCACGATCAGCATCATCGTCAGGCTCAAACTCGAAGTGGTGAATCTCGGCGGCTTCGAGCACCTTTATCCTGCGCAGTTGTCCGGCGGGATGATCAAACGCGCGGCGCTGGCACGGGCGATCGCGATGGACCCCAAGCTCCTGTTCTTCGACGAACCGTCCGCCGGCCTGGATCCCGTCGTCTCATCCGAACTCGACGACCTCATCCTGAAACTGCGGGAATCCCTGCGGATGACGATCGTCGTCGTGACCCATGAACTGGAGAGTGCATTCAAGATTGCGGATCGCATCACGGTGTTGGATCATGGCCGAATCCTGATCGAGGGGGACCGGGAATCCGTGCGGAATTCGAGCATTGAGCGCGTGCAGGACCTGTTTCAGCGGCGGTCACGCCCTTTCGAGATTTCCGCAGACGACTACCTGCGCCGGCTGACCGGCGCGAGTCGCGATGCGACCTGAGCGGCCGCGCCGCCGCAAGCACGCGGGCGCGCATCCAAATTGAAGCGGGATACCGTCAACTACCTCGTGGTCGGCCTGTTCGTCGGCGGCGTTGCCATGGCGTTTCTCGTGCTGATGCACTTTGTCACAGGGCGCGCCGGACCGAGCGATCTCTACCACGCGTTCTACGATAACGTGGCCGGGGTGAAGTTCGGCACCGGCGTTTTCTACGAGGGATACCGGGTAGGGCAGGTGGAGGAAATCGAACCGACACCCGCGCCAACCGGGATGCGTTACAAGGTCAGTTTCTCGGTGGCCAAGGATTGGCGTATCCCCGTGGACAGCGTCGCGGAAGTGATCGCGGCGGGTCTCATCGCGCAGGTACAGATCCAGATCCAGGAGGGGCGCAGCACGGAACATCTGCGGCCGGGCGCCGAGATCCGCGGCGTGCAGCACGCGGATCTGTTCTCCGCGCTCAGCGAAGCAGCCACGGGTTTCAGTGATCTCTCCGAGAGCGGAGTCGGCCCGGTGCTGCGCAACCTTGACCGGCGCATCTCGCAAGTGGCCGACGAGTTCGTGACGTTCCGCCGCGACGAACTCTCGCCGCTCGTGCGCAATCTCGACACCCGGGTGAACGGCGAACTCGCTCCGCAGGCGACCCGCGTGCTCGGCCGGCTGGAAACCAGCGCGGCGCGCCTCGAGCACCTGCTCGGGCCGACCACCGACGCACGGGTCGGTCGTCTGCTCGATCACGCGGATGAGGCAGCCGTGCAACTTACGCACCTGCTGGCGGCGTTCGATGGTACCCGTCGGCGGATGGATGCGGCGCTGGTGCGCCTCGATGCGCTGGTCGCCGCGAACGAGAACGATCTCGCGGGCAGCATTACGCACGCGCGCAGCTCCTTGGAGAAGATGGATACGACGCTCACGACCATCGCCGAAGATATCGATACGCTGATGTACAACCTCTCGGGCGGCGCGCGGCAGATGCACGAACTGGCGCGTGAACTGCGGGCGAACCCTTCGCGCATTCTGCGCAGCCCGGAACCGGTTGTCGAAGGTACGCCGTGACCCGCCGCGCACTTCTGCTGGCAGGTGTACTCGCGGCAGGCTGCGGATCGGTCGCGCCCGTTCCTCCGGATGTTTTCATCCGCCTCGACGTGCCGCCCCCGGCGGCTCCGGTACGTAGCCCCTGGACCGGCGGCGTGATACGGGTGGCGCCGCTCGTTGCCAGCGGACTCCACAAGGAACGTGCACTCGCGATCACGCGCGACGCGGGCCAGTCGCTCGCGCAGGCGCATCACCAGTTGTGGATCGACCCGCCCGAACGGATGCTGCAACATGAACTCGCCCGTTACCTGCGTGCGGCCGCGGTCGCGAGCTCCATCGGCACCGGACCCGCAGTCGATACCGCGCTCGCGGTTTCGGGCCGAATCCTCCGCTTTGAACAGGAAATCGAGCCGGGCGCGATGAAAATGCGCGTGCATCTCGAACTCAGCGCCAGCGCGCGCGGGAAGCGAGGCATCCTCACGCGAGAGTACGCGGCGAGCGCCCCCCTGGACGACGCGACTGCGGGCGCTGCGGCGCGGGCGATGAACCGCGCCGTCGGTGACGTCTTCGCAGCATTCGTACGCGACGCGGGGTCGGCGTTTCCCGGCCCGGAGACTGCAGGGAAACCAGCACCATGAAGAATCTGCTCGGCAGGATCGGCGTGCACGGAGCGCGTATCGGACTCGGGCTCGCGGTCCTCGTGTTGTTCATCTTCCATGCGGCCAACTGGCTGAGGCTCGGAATCGTCGACCGACTCGACAACCTCGCTTACGACCAGCGACTGAAACTCACGATGCCCAAGACGCAGGAGCGTGGAATCGTGATCGTCGACATCGACGAGAAAAGCCTGGCCGCGGAAGGTCGCTGGCCCTGGGGACGCGACCGGCTCGCCCGGATGGTGGAGCGCCTGTTCGTGGACTACGACGTCAAGCTCGTCGGGTTCGACATCGTGTTCGCGGAGCCGGACAACAGCTCGGGTCTGGGCATACTGGAGGACCTCGGACGCGGCGGTCTCGCCGGTGATACGGCGTTCCTGAACACGCTCGCCGACATGCGGGACCGGCTCGACTATGACCGGATTTTTGCCGAGACGCTTGCCAGGCATCCCGTCGTGCTCGGCTACTACTTCAACATGGGAGGAGGTGTCGGGCTGGAATTGGCGAAGAGTGGCGCATTGCCGCCGCCCACCTTCGTGCCCGGCACGTTCACCGGCAAGAACATCGCGTTCCGAACCGCGCGGGGGTACGGTGCAAACCTCGAGCAGCTGCAGCAGGGGGGCGTAGGCGGGGGGCATTTCAATCCTGAGCTCGACGCCGACGGCGTGGTTCGCCGTGTGCCGATGCTGATCGAGTTCGATGGCGCGTACTACGGTTCGCTGTCGCTGGAGGTTGCCCGCCGCGCCCTTGGCGCCAAGTCGATCACGCCGCGCTTCGAACAGCCGTTGTTCGGGAGCGGTCGCAGCTATCCGGGACTCGAATGGCTCACGATCGGAACGCGCATGATTCCGGTGGACCGCCATGTCCAGACACTCGTGCCTTACCGGGGCAAGCGCGGCAGCTTTCCCTACGTCTCTGCCACGGATGTGCTGAACGGGCACGTGGACGCCGCAACGCTCAAAGGCGCCATCGTGCTGGTGGGCACAACTGCGCCGGGGCTGCTGGACCTGCGCTCCACACCCGTTGAGGAGGTGTATCCGGGGGTCGAGGTACACGCGAATCTCATTGCCGGGATCCTGAGCGGCGACCTCAAGCAGCTCCCCGAGTACACGCTCGGCGCCGAGGTTGTCCTGCTGCTGCTGTTCGGGCTCGTGATGGCCGTCGTGGCGCCGCTGCTGAGTCCGCTGTGGGCGACGTTGCTCGCACTGGGGCTCGCGCTGGGCTACCTGGGATTCAACCTGCTCGTATGGTCGGTCGCGGATTTCGTTCTGCCGCTCGCGTCAGGGTTGCTCATGCTGCTCTCGATGTTCATCGTCAACATGTCCTACGGGTACTTCGTCGAGACACGCGGCAAACGGCAGCTCACCGGACTGTTCGGTCATTACGTCCCGCCGGCACTCGTGGACGAAATGGCGCGCAGCCCGGACGCGTATTCGCTCGACGCGGAGAGCCGCGAGATGACTGTTCTTTTCTCGGACGTCCGCGGGTTCACGACGATTTCCGAGGGCCTCAATCCAAAGGAACTGTCCGCGCTGATGAACCAGTTCCTGACCCCGATGACGCGCGTGATTCATGAACGCCGCGGCACGATCGACAAGTACATGGGAGATGCCATCATGGCGTTCTGGGGAGCGCCGCTGGAGGATCACGCGCACGCATTGCACGCGGTACAGGCCGGGCTCGACATGCTGGCCAAGGTGGAAGAGATCAATCGCGGGTTTCGGACCAAGGGCTGGCCGGAAATCCGCATCGGAATCGGCATCAACACAGGATCGATGAGCGTTGGCAACATGGGCTCCGAGTTCCGCGTGGCCTACACCGCGCTGGGCGATGCCGTGAACCTGGGATCGCGGCTCGAGGGGCTTACGAAGAACTACGGTGCCGCACTGCTCGTCAGTGAGACCACCAAGGAGGCCGTACCGGAATACGCGTATCGTGAAGTGGACCGCGTACGCGTGAAGGGAAAGGAACAGCCGATCACGATCTACGAGCCGCTGTGTCTCAAGGAAGATGTGGACGCGAAGCTCAAGGCAGAACTGAAACTGCACCGGGAAACGCTACGGCTGTACCGTGCCCAGGAGTGGGATGCGGCGGAAGTGAATTTCCTGAACCTGCAACGCAACTCCCGGGCGCCCGCGCTCTACAGCCTGTACATCTCCCGGGTGGCTCAGTTCCGCAAGGCGCCGCCTGCGCGGGACTGGGACGGCGTCTACACCCACTCCGAGAAGTAGGTCCCTGGCACAGGTTTGGGGATACGTCGGACCCGTTCATCCCGCGCCGTGCAGCCTTGGCTCGCCGGCCATTCGCCGGCAGTCCTCATTGCGCCGCCGGTATCGCGCAACGGACAGCGGGTGCCAAGCGAACGCGTGATCAGTCCTGGACGCAGGGCGGCGTACTGCGAATCGGGACGGGCGGCGCGGAGCGAACGATGATCTCGCGGCTGGGCGAGATCCGGTGCGGTGCTCAGCGCATCAGCGAAAACGACATCTTGATCCCGGCGAGTTCGATCACGTCGCCGTGCTTGATTGCGTACGCCTGTGCCCCGATCGGGTTGCCGTTGACGATCGGGAAGTTGTTGTTCTTGCCGTCGCCTTCGATATGCGTGAGAAAGTAGCCTTGGGGTCGCCGCGATATGACCGCGACCTGCACGCCCGGTTTGCCTAGCGTGATCAGCGCCTTGGTCAGTTCGAGTTCCTTGCCGGCGATGGGGCCGTTCAGCACCTGCAGCTTTCCCAGCGGCATCCCACCTGGGGCAGCGGCGGCCGGTGGTACCGCGGCCGCCGCGGGTCGAGGAGCCGGGGCGGCCGCCGGCGCGGGCGCGGGCGGAGGAGCCGCTCCGACCCCTGCGTCTTCGGCCGCCTTCGCGGCCGCCACGGCGGCGCTCGCGGAGCCGGGGCGGATGATCATGGTCTTCTCGAATTCCTCGTCGTCGGCCGTCGCGTGCTCGTTGACGTACTTGAGCTCGTGTTTGCCGATCCCAACCACGTCGCCATCACGCAGTGCGTGCTTCTTGATCAGCTTGCCGTTTACGTACGTGCCGTTCGTGCTGCCGAGATCCTCGAGAAACGAGTCATCGAGGATGGTGATGACGAGTGCGTGCTTGCCGCTGACTGCAAGGTTGTCGATCTGGACGTCATTGTCGGGCTTCCGTCCAATCGTCATGCGCTCCTTGTTCAGTTGGAATTCGCCCTGAACCGCGCCGTTCAAGCTGAGTACAAGTTTGCCCATGTTTGCGTCCTATCAGCTGCCCTTCGACCAGAGGCTTTTCAGTTTCGACTTGAACCCGGATCCCGCGGATTGGGCGGATCCCGGTCTTGCCAGCACGACCGAGATGTTGTCCTTGCCTCCCCCGGCATTCGCCAGCCCCACGAGCTCGTGCGCTGCTTGTAGTAGATTAGCACTATATTTACTTAGGGTTAAGCGAATATCTTCATCATTTACCATATCATTGAGCCCATCCGAACAGAGCAGGAAGATGTCGCCCGGCTGGGTCTCGAGTTCCTGGACGTCGACCTGCACGATGTCGTCAATTCCAAGCGCCCGGGTCACGAGGTTTTTCGGCGTGTTGGCCTGCGCCTCTTCGGGCGTGAAGAAGCCCCGGTCTATGAGTTCCTGAACGAGCGAGTGGTCGCTCGTCACCTGCTGTAATTCTTCGCCCCGGAACCGGTAAATCCGGGAATCGCCGACGTGCGCGATCGTGACCCGGCCGCTCGCGAAGAGCGCCGCCACGATTGTCGTCCCCATGCCCTGGCACTGCGGAATCTGGTGCGCGGTTTCATAGATGTGCCGATTGGCCTTCTCAATGGCACCGCGAATCAGCGCAGCGTCGTGGGATTCGCCGTCGCGTTCATGGGCTTTCACGAAGTGGTGCCGGCGGCGACCTTCGCGTACATCGTCGAATACCACTTTCGCGGCAATAGCGCTCGCGACTTCGCCGGCCTTGTAGCCTCCCATGCCGTCGGCAACCAGGGCGAGTCCGACGTCACGGTCAGTGACGGCGCTGTCTTCGTTGTGGGGCCGTTTGCGGCCGGGGTCCGAAACGTTTGCGAGTTCGATTTCGAGGCCGCCCAGCATGTCGGCTGACTCAGCCGCCGACCTGCTTCGCGCAGGCCTGGATATCCCGCGCCATCTCGGCACCGGTCTGGTACCGCTTGTTCACGTCCTTTTGCAGCGCCTTGTTGATGATCTCGGAGATACAGGGACGCTGCCTCGCGAGATCCGGCTTGAGTTCGGCGATGTCCTGATGGGGCTCGTTTGCGATCTTGTACATGAGTGTCGCCATCGACTCTCCCATGAACGGGAGTTTGCCGGTGACCATCTGGTAGAGCATCACGCCGAGGGAGAAGAGATCCGAGCGGCCATCGACCTTTTTGCCGGACAGTTGTTCCGGCGACATGTACGACGGGGTCCCCAGCACCATGCCGGTTTTTGTCCGGCTCGAATCCGTGATGCGCGCGATGCCGAAGTCCGTGAGTTTCACAGTCTTCTTGTTCGGCTCGTACATCACGTTTGCCGGCTTGATATCCCGGTGCACGACGTTCTGCTTGTGGGCGAAGTCGAGTGCGAGTGCCGCCTTGAAGATGATGCCCATCGTGATGGGCAGTGGCAGCAATGCGTCTGGCTTCGTGTAGCGTACCAGGTCGTGTCCTTCCAGGAACTCCATCGCGATGTATGCGAGATCGTGTTCCTCTCCCGCGTCGTAGATGGTCACGATATTCGGATGCTGCAGGCGACCGGCGGTTTCGGCCTCGCGGAAGAACCGCGCTTTCACCTCGTCGAGTTCATCCGCTTCGAACTCCTGCGAGAGCGCCATCGTCTTGATGGCGACCACGCGGTTGATCTTGGGGTCCTTGCCCAGATAAACGACGCCCATCGCGCCCTTGCCGAGTTCCTTTTCGACTTCGTAGCGGCCGAGCATAGGCTTGGAGATGCTGCCATCGAGCAGCATCGTACCGGCGGTCTTCGACGCGGCCCCGCCGATCAGTACGGTCTCTTCCAGCTGCTTCGCGCGCGTGACCTTCGTCTTGATGTCGCGGAATTCGGGGTTCTTGCTTTCGATGTACTGGTAAACCGCGGCCGCCTTGTTGAACTTGCGCTTAGCCTCGAAGTCGGCCGCGAGATTGTAGACGGCTTCCAGCAGTGAATTGTCCACCGGACACTTGCGAAAGTAGTCGAAAGCCATGTCGAGTTCGCCCTTCTGCTGGAACTGCAGTGCAAGCTGGCGGTTGCTCGTAGCCGAGTCCACATCCAGCCGGCGGCGATCCGCTTCGGCTACCAGATAGCGCTTTGTCGTCAGCAGGATGTGGCCGATCGCGAGCAGGCTTGCGGCGGTCATGAACTTGAGCCACATGCCCTGCGATTTCATCAGCGCGAGTTCGATGATCACCAGCGCGGCGAGGACGGCGAGGCTGACGATGAACGCCGATCCGGGGGCAAGTCTCGGCAGTCCCCCGATCAGGTATCCACCGACCGCGAGCAGTACCAGGAATTCCACGATTCGCGACCAACCAGGCTGTACGAAAAAGTTCTGGTTGAGGATGCTCGCGACATTGTGCGCCAGCACGAGAACGGGTCCGCCCACGTCACCTGTGGGCGTGTGCAATGTGGAACCGACACCGAAGGCGGTTGCGCCGAGCAGCACGATCTTGTCCTTGAAGTTCTCTACCGGCACCTTGTCCTGAAGCACGTCCAGGAACGAGTACACATCGAACGGTGGCCTATCGCCCTCGCGCTGACCGTAGAAGAACGTGTTCATGAACAGTTCCACGTCGGTCTTGATATTCAGGTTCTTCAGTTGAACGCTGTCGCCAAGGTTCACTTTGATCTCGTCGACGCCGACATTGAGGCTCTGGGCCGCGATCATCAGCGACAGGGACGGGAAGTAATCGTCGTAGTATCGGACCACCAGCGGCTCGAACCGGATGTCACCGTCGACGTCCGGCCAGACGATGAGGTGCCCGATAGCGGACGCGGCGCGGCCAAACACCTCGATGGGAGGCGCCATGTTGATCGTCGAGCGTGGCAGGTACTCGGCGTTCTGCCCGGTCGGGTCGAGCAGGTTCTCTTTGGGGATCGCGAACTGCTTGACGTAGTCCGGGAGCGGTGCATCGGGATTGCCGATGGGATCGCCGTCCTCCAGATACATCGGCAACACGACCTTCGGGCCGTTCGCGAAACTCTCCGCAAGGATGGCGTCGTTGTTGAGTGCGCGTTCGGCGGCGCCGAGCGTGTCCGTGATTTCCTGACCGGCGGCGCCCGTCAGGCTGATATTCGCAAGCTGCGATTTCAGACGCTGAATCCACGTCAGCCCCGGATCGATCTGTGCTTCGGCGTAGAAAATCGTCGAGCCGATGACCTTGGCGCCGGCCGCCTTCAGCTTGTCCACCATCTGGGCGTGCACGTCGCGCGGCCACGGCCAGCGTCCAATGTTCTTGATGCTTTCGTCGTCGATCGCGACCACCGCGACCTGGTTGCCCGGGTCGCGGGACGAGATCTGGACACCCAAGTCGTAGGCGTCACGTTCGAGGCCTTCGAGAAGACGCGTACCGATGAGCCATGCCGCAAGGAACATGCAGGTGATGGCGATGCCGACGAAGCGGTCGGACTTCCAGAAAGCCTCTTTCATCCCCGGTGGACTCGCTTTTTTTCTCAGTTAGTTAAAGCTGTTTCAAGATTTTATCGATAATAGCTTGAAATTCGTCAACCGAGTAGGCACAAGCCGACGCGTCTGGGCGGCTGCCCCGGTTGCCGCGTCCTAGTCGCCGCCGCACTGTTTCCGCATTTCCGCACGCGCCAGCTCGCGCTGCCTGCGAAGTTCCGTATCGGGCTGGATCTGCTTCCTGCCCGTCTCATCCCGCGTGTACACGTATGCACTTTGCTCCAGCTCGGCAAGTTCCTGGCGCGCCCGCGTGCAGCGCCGGCGTTGCTTCTCGCGGGCCTCCGCGTCGGCCGCACGCGCTGCGTCCCGCTCGGTACGCTCCGCCGCGTACTCGTCGAGGAGCCGCCGGGTCCGCGCGCGACGGACGGCCTCCTGTTCCGGGCCTTGGGCGGCCGGCGCAGCGGGATGGTGCTTCAACCGAAGGGTTTCGGCGTGTGGTCCCGAAGGTTTATCCCCGAAGTGGACCCGCCCCTCCGCGTCGGTCCAGCGATAAATCTCGCGCGCCGATGCCGAAAGTACGAAAAGACCGAAAAGCATCACGAGACCGGCTGACGCGTGGCTTGGCATGCAACGGCGTGGATTGGAAGCTGAGGAGAGCATCGATCTGACCGTCAGGGACCCGGGGAGTATAAGAGTCGGATCTCTGGACCGCCACCGCGTGGAGGTCGTCGGTCAGGCGATTGCCGAACGCCCCTGAGCGCCCGTCGGAGCATGTGCTGGGAAAAACTCTCGCGTGCCGCCCCTGCGGACGCCGATTTTCCGAGGTTATCCCGGAAGGAACGACTTAACGTCTTGTTCTGATGGATTATTCTTGCATTTCGGCCCGCATGCATCCGGCGCCGGGTCGAATTGGCGTCGAGCATTTCGTGCACTAGGCTCGAAACGTGCCGGAACGGATGCCGGCATCGCCCCCTAACGGATTCAAGGACGGAACCGTGCCGGGACGCAATCCGCCACCCTGACCCAGGATTCAGGGACGAATCCGGGTGGCGATCCCCGGTGGTCGGCGGGACGCTGGCCACCGGGGTCCTCCCGACCGAATCGGGAGCGGGTGACTTCAGCGTTCGAGGTACCGGAGTTTGTCGGCCACGCCCTTCCACTCGTCGGCGTCCGCGGGCGGGTCCTTCATTTCATTGATGACGGGCCAATCCTTCGCCAACTCGGCGTTGAGTGCCAGGAACTGCTGTTCGTCGTCCGTCAAGTCATCCTCCGACTTGATGGCCTCGGCGGGACATTCCGGTTCGCACAGCGTGCAATCGATGCACTCATCGGGATCGATGACGAGCATGTTCGGGCCTTCGTGGAAGCAATCGACCGGACAGACCTCGACGCAGTCCGTGTACTTGCACTTGATACAGTTTTCGGTCACTACAAAGGTCATGGTGGACGCCGGGTTGGTGGAGACGGCGGCATTATAAACGCAGGTTTCGGCACACCCCAACATTCGCCACCGTATGGAGATCCGATGGCCGCGCCCGCGCGCCAATTCAGCCGGAATCCACCAGCAGCGCCCGCAGGCGATACAGTGCGTCGAGCGCCTCGCGCGGCGCCAGGTTGTCGGGATCGAGAGCCGCGAGCGCTTCGAGCGCGGGATGGCGGGTGCCGGTCGGCGCAGGCAGCTGCAATTGGGCCGCGCGCTCGTGCACTTCGTCGACATAACGGGCATTCAGCTCGGCCAGGCGCTGTCGCGCGCGTTCGACCACCGCACGCGGGACACCCGCGAGCAGTGCAACCGCGAGTCCGAAACTCTGGTTGGCAGGCCCTTCGCGCACGGCGTGCAGGAAGACCACGTGCTCGCCATGCTCGATTGCATCCATGCGCACGTTCGCCACGCCCGGCGTGTTGGCGGCAATGGCAGTCAGCTCGAAGTAGTGCGTGGCGAACAACGTGAATGCGCGGTTCTGCGTCGCGAGATGTTCGGCCGCCGCCCACGCCAGCGACATTCCGTCAAACGTGCTCGTGCCCCGGCCGATCTCGTCAATCAGGACAAGACTTCTCGCGTCGGCATTGTGCAGGATATTCGCCGTTTCGCTCATCTCGACCATGAAAGTGCTCTGCCCGCGGGAGAGTTGATCGCTTGCGCCGATGCGCGAATGAATCGCGTCGAGCGGGCCGAACTCCGCCGCGACGGCCGGCACGAAACTTCCGCAGTGCGCGAGGATTGCAATCAGCGCGACCTGCCGCATGTAGGTGGACTTACCACCCATGTTGGGACCGGTGATCACGAGCATGCGCCGCGCGTCGTCGAGTACGAGATCATTGGGCACGAAAGGCTGCGTTCCGAAGTGCTCCACGAGAGGATGGCGCCCCTGCCCGATCCGGATGCACGGTTCTGCGGTGAATGCGGGGCACGCGAGGTCCAGCGATTCAGCGCGCTCGGCGAAGCATGCGAGCACGTCCAGCTCCGCGATCGCAGCGGCGGCGCGCTGCAGCGCCTGCAACGAGTCACCCAACCGGTCGAGAAGTTCAGCGTAGAGCGCGCGTTCGCGCGCCGATGCTTCCTCGTGCGCGTGCAGAATCCGCGTTTCGAATTGCTTCAGTTCCGGCGTGATATAGCGTTCCACGCCTTTCAGCGTCTGTCTTCGATGGTAGTCGGCCGGGGCCGCGTCGCCGCGGGCCCGACTGAGTTCGATGTAATACCCGTGCACCCGGTTGAATCCGACCTTGAGGGCGGGGATGCCCGTGCGCTCGCGTTCCCGGCGCTCGAGATCCAGCAGGTATTGGTCGGCATCCGAGGCCATTCCCCGCAGCTCGTCGAGCGTGCAGTCGTAACCGCGCATGAATACGCCCCCGTCTCGCAGCAGGACGGGAGGTGATTCGACCAGTGACCGCTGCAACAGCTCCGCCAGCCCGGGCGACACGGCGATTTCCTGGGCGAGCGCGGTGACGCGGGGACTCTGGATGGCGTCGAGCGTGTCGTGCAGGCGAGGCAGAATCACGAGCGCATCGCGCAGTTGCGCGAGCTCGCGTGGACGTGCGGTCTTCAGCGCGATGCGGGTCGATATCCGTTCGATGTCGCCAATCGAACGCAGTTGATCGCGGAGTTCGAGGGCACGGGCACTGGTCAGAAGGGCGGTCACCGCCTGCAGACGCAACCTGAGCACGGCGTGTTCGCGTTGCGGGGTGAGCAGCCAGCGTCGCAGGAGTCGGCCGCCCATCGTGGTGATCGTCGTATCCATCAGCGCGGCGAGCGAATGCCGAGGCTCGCCATCGTGACTGTCAACGATCTCGAGATGCCGACGCGTGGCCGGATCGAGCAGGACATGCGCGCCGCGATGCTCGAATCGCAGCGGGTGCAGGTGCGGCAGCGCCCCGCAGTGCATTTCTTCCGCGTAGGCGAGTACTTCCCCGGCGGCGCCCACCGCGGGCGTCGGTTGGCCTATTCCGAATCCCCGCAGGTTCACGACGCCGTAGCGGCCGCACAGCAGGCGCTCACCTTGAACGGGATCGAAGCGCCAGGCGGGGCGCACGCGCTGCACGGACGCAAGGTGCTCGGGCACGGCGGGTTCGAATCCGTCGGGGATGAGGAGTTCGGCGGGCCGGAGTCGCGCCAGCTCCGTTTCGAGCGCGGACCGCGAATCGACCTCCATTGTCGCGAACCGCCCGCTGGCGAGGTCCAGCCACGCAAGGCCGAACCTGCCCCGTTCAGCGCAGATGCCGGCGAGCAGGCTGTCGGCGCGTTCGCTCAGCAGGGACTCCTCGACCACCGTTCCCGGTGTCAGGATCCGCGTGATCTTGCGCTCGACCGGTCCACGGGACGTGGCCGGATCGCCCACCTGTTCGCAGATCACGACCGATTCCCCGAGCCTGAGGAGTCGCGCAAGGTAGTTTTCCACCGCGTGCGCGGGCACCCCGGCCATCGGAATACGTTCGCCCGCCACTTCGCCGCGGCTGGTCAGCACGATGTCGAGAAGCTGGGCCACCCGTCGCGCGTCGTCGAAGAACAGTTCGTAGAAATCCCCCATCCGGTAGAACAGCAGCAAGTCGGGGTGCTCGGCCTTGATGCGGAGATACTGCTGCATCACCGGTGTGTGCGCGGCGTTCTTGGAGGGCGCGGACATGGGCAAAGTCTAACAGGTCGACTTCGTGAGGTTCCGGTTCACCGTCGCGGCTGCCATGCAGGCGTCAGGGTCGGCCCTCAGGGTGGTGCCGTGGGATCGCTCGGCGCGAGCAGTGCGTCGATGGCCTCACCGAGCGCACGGCCGCGAACCGCCAGCGGGTCGTCCGACGCGGCGCGGCGCACCAGCTCCGCGAACGTTTCGCGCGCGAGACGCAACTGCACGATTCCGAGATTGTGTCGCGCGCGTACATGACCGGGGTCACGCGCGAGCGCTTCGGTATAGGCGCGTATCGCGAGTTCCCCACGCTGCGTTCGTGCGTAGATGTTGCCGAGTCGGAACCAGGCTTCCGGATCAGTAGGGGCGGCGCGCGTGAGCGCGACGTATTGGCGTTCACTCTCGGCCCAGTCCTGCCGCGCGTAGGCGTCGCTCGCACGGTGCGCGAGTGTGGCGTGATCAACCTGGCCCTGGATCTCTCCGCCCTCGACGGGTGGCGCAACCGGGGAAGAATCCTGGTGCGCACAGCCGCCGAGCAGCAGCAAGGTTGCGCAGGCGATGCGGGTGTTCGTCACGCGGTCCGCCACGCCACCTGCAAGCCCGGCACCAGCCCGCGGCGCTTCGCCGCGCCGGGTGCGAGGCCTAAGGCCGTGCGTGCCCGCCGGCAGGTCGATATGCGCCATGGTGGGACCTCGCGTTCGCACTTCAGGACCCGCAGGTGGCGATCCAGGTACACGATGTCGATCGGGCCGAAGAGCCCGAACGTGTGGACCACTCGGCACGGCGTCATCAGGATACCTTCATCGTCCCGATGGGGGACCCTTCCGACGAACCCCGGAGCCGCGCGCCCGGGCCCTGGGCCCATCGACAGTGCGCGATCAGGCATTGACCACCGATGTCGGTCAGTATCCCTAGAACCATTGCGCGCCTTCCATGCGGGGTCCCCTGTCCCGGATCGCGCCGCGGCCCGGGCAGGCGGGGACTGGGTGACGAGCAGGCATCACGGCGAAATGGCGTCTCTGGCGCAGGCGATGGAACCGGGGTCGGGCTTCGGCAGCGGGGAGTCGCACCGCGGGCCGGCCGCGCGGAAATCTATCCCGGGGTCCGGATCGGCGCAAGACGTCTGCGTGCCGTCGAGGGTTGAAATCCGCGGGCGTTGGCCCCATCTCCCCGCGGCGACACAATCCGTCCAGTGCGAGAACATCCAATGACGTCATCGAATCATGCTGCTCCGGCGGAAACGCTGGGGTTCCAGTCCGAAGTCCGGCAATTGCTCGACCTCGTGATCAATTCACTCTACAGCAACCGCGAGATCTTTCTGCGCGAGCTCGTGTCGAATGCCTCGGACGCGATCGAGAAATTGCGATTCAACGCGTTGTCCAACCATGATCTCTACGGCGGGGATTCGGAACTCGTCATCGACATCGATTTCGACGAGCAGGCGCGGACAATCTCGATACGGGACAATGGCGTCGGGATGTCACGCGACGATGTGATCAGTCATCTCGGCACGATTGCCAGGTCCGGAACCAAGGAGTTCTTCGGCAACCTGTCCGGTGATGCGAAAACGGACTCCCAGCTCATCGGTCAGTTCGGCGTCGGGTTCTATGCCGCTTTCATCGTGGCCGACCGCGTGGTGGTGGAGAGCCGTCGCGCGGATCTTCCGTCAGCCGAGGGTGTGCGGTGGTCTTCCGAGGGACGTGGCGAATTCACCGTCGAATCCATCGAGCGTGCGGCGCGCGGCACCACGGTCACGCTGCATTTGAAGGAGGATGCCACGGAGTTCGCCGATGGATGGCGACTGCGCGGTCTGGTCAAGAAGTACTCGGATCACATCTCGACACCGATCCGGATGCCTGAACAGGGCGACGGGAAGACGGAACGGGAGACCGTGAACACCGCCACCGCACTGTGGCTGCGTGCGAAACAGGAGATCTCCGATGATGACTACAAGGCCTTCTACAAGCACGTAGCCCATGATTTCGAGGACCCGCTCGCCTGGGCGCACAACAAGGTCGAAGGCAAGCTGGAGTACACGACCCTGTTCTACCTTCCCGGGCGCGCGCCGTTCGATCTCTTCGACCGCGATGCCCGGCGCGGCGTGAAGCTCTACGTGCAGCGGGTGTTCATCATGGATGACGCCGAGCAGCTGCTGCCGCGCTATCTGCGTTTCGTGCGCGGGGTCGTCGATACCAGGGATCTGCCACTGAACGTGTCGCGCGAGATCCTGCAGCGGAATCGCACGATCGATTCGATCAGGTCGGCGTCGGTGAAGCGGATTCTCGGGCTGGTCGAAGGACTGGGTGCCGAGGACTTCAGCAGGTTCTGGTCACTTTATGGACGCGTGATCAAGGAAGGGATCATCGAGGATTCGGCCAACCAGGAGCGTATCGCGAAGCTCCTGAGGTTCGCGAGCACGCACGACGACGTCGCGGAACCGAAGGTCACGCTGCAGGATTACGTGAGTCGCATGAAGGAGGGGCAGAAAGCGATCTACTTCCTGACCGGCGAGAATTTCGCCACCGCGAAATCCAGTCCGCACCTGGAAGTGTTCCGCGCGCGCGGCATCGAAGTGCTCCTGCTGACCGACCCCGTCGACGAATGGGTGGTGCAGCACCTCACCACGTTCGACGACAAGCCGTTGAAGTCCGTTCTGCACGGAAAACTCGAACTGCCAGGCGAGGAGGAGCAGTCGGACGCAGGTTCCGATGATGATCAGCGGCCCATGGTCACCAGGCTGAAGTCGCTGCTGCAAGGCAAGGTCAAGGACGTGCGGGTCTCGCAGCGGCTCACGACGTCGCCTGCATGCCTCGTTGCGGACGAGTTCGACATGGGTATGAACCTGCAGAGAATCCTGAAGGCGGCCGGCCAGGACGTTCCGCCGACCCAGCGGATTCTTGAAATCAACCTCGAGCATCCGCTGCTGAAGCGTCTCGACGCAGAAGCGGACGATGTGCGCTTCGGGACACTGGGATTGCTGGTGTTCGAACAGGCCGTACTCGCGGAAGGCGGGAGACTCGACGACGCGGCCGGCTTCGTGCAACGCGTCAACCAGCTATTGCTCGAGACGACCACCTGAAGCGGGAAAATGTGGGCGTCTGTCCGCGACGCATGCAACTGTCGTCAATGCGGGTAGACTGCGGGCCCGCTTCAGCGACAGAAACCGACATGACACGCCGTTGGATCGACCTCGGCTCATGCGCGGCAGGCCGGTGGTCGTGAACCGCCGCCGGCGACCATGCACGAATGCGCGGGAAGCGGTGCTCGATGCCGAACGTCGCTTCAAACGCGCGCGTCTGTATTTCGGGCACGGCACGGACAACGCGCGCGACGAGGCGGTGTTCCTGGTGTTTCACGCGCTCGGCCTGCCGTTTGATTGTCCCGCTTCCAGGCTCGAGGCGCCGCTGAACGAAGCACAGCTGGCGGCGGTGGAATCGATCGTCGCCTCGCGCATTGCCCGCCGCTGTCCGGCCGCGTACCTCACCGGGCGCATGTGGTTCGCCGGGCACGAGTTCCAAGTCAACGAGCACGTGCTGGTGCCTCGTTCCCCCATCGCGGAGCTCGTGCTCGATAGATTCGCGCCGTGGTACCACGGACCCGCGATCACGCGCATTCTCGATATCGGTACGGGCAGTGGATGCATAGGCATCGCAGCTGCCTTGGCGTTTCCTGATGCACATGTCGACGCGACAGACGTGTCGCCCCGCGCGCTCGCCGTGGCCGCGCGCAACGTCGCGCGGCATGCCGTTGCCGCGCGGGTTCACCTGCACGAAGCGGATCTCTTCCCCGAGTCGCGCGCATACGCGCCATACGACCTGGTGCTCGCCAATCCGCCGTATGTACCCGCCAGCGAGCGCGCCGAGTTGCCCGACGAGTACACGCACGAACCTCCTCTGGCGTTGTTTGCGGAAGACGAGGGGCTGGCCCTGATCCGACGGATCATCGCCGGGACGGCGGGCCGTATGGCGCGCCACGGCCTGCTGGTGCTTGATGCGGGCGGTACCTGGCCTGCCGTCGACGAGGCCTTCCGGGGGCTGCCAATCACCTGGGTGGAACTCGCGCACGGCGGCGATGGCATCGGCGTCATCACGCAACCCGATCTCGAACGATTCGCACTACAATAGCCGGCATGTCGGGCAACACGTTTGGAACGCTTTTCACGGTCACCAGCGCGGGTGAGAGCCACGGTCCTGCCTATGTCGGAATCGTCGATGGCTGCCCTCCGGGGTTGATGCTCTCGGAGGCCGACCTCCAGGTGGATCTCGATCGCCGCAAGCCCGGCACGTCCCGACACACCACGCAGCGCCGAGAGGACGACAGGGTACGAATTCTCTCCGGTGTTTTCGAAGGCCGGACCACCGGCACGCCGATTGGCTTCATCATCGAGAACTCTGATCAGAAGTCGAAGGACTACCACGCAATCGCACGGAAGTTCAGGCCCGGGCACGCGGACTATAGCTACCTGCACAAGTACGGTGTGCGCGATCCCCGGGGGGGTGGGCGCGCGTCCGCGCGCGAGACCTGCGTGCGGGTTGCCGCAGCGGGCATCGCGAAGAAGTACCTGGCCGCCCGGCACGGCATTCGGGTGCGCGGCTACCTCGCGCAACTCGGTCCCCTGCAGCTCGCGCTGAAGGACTGGTCCGCAGTGGACGCCAATCCGTTTTTCTGCGCGGACCCGGCGCGGGTGCCTGAACTCGAGGCTTTCATGGACTCACTGCGTCGCGCCGGAGATTCAATCGGCGCGCGCGTCAATGTCGTCGCCGAGCACGTCCCGCCAGGACTCGGGGAACCGGTCTTCGGCCGGCTCGATGCCGACATCGCGCAGGCGATGATGGGGATCAACGCGGTGAAAGGGGTGGAAATCGGCGATGGCTTCGAGGTCATCGCGCAACGTGGCACCGAGCACCGGGATGAACTGACGCCGGCCGGTTTTCGCTCGAACCATGCCGGAGGCATCCTCGGTGGGATCTCGACCGGACAGCCGATCACCGTCGGCATCGCGCTGAAGCCGACATCCAGTATCCGACTGTCCGGGAGCACGATTGACCTGGATGGCGAAGCCACCGACATCGAAACGCTCGGACGCCACGATCCCTGCGTGGGAATCCGCGCGACGCCCATCGCGGAGGCAATGCTTGCGCTCGTGCTGATGGATCACCTGCTCCGGCACCGTGCGCAGAACGCGGATGTCCAGGTCTCGACACCGGACATCGAGAGTCCGTCGCACGCGCGGCCGCGCTGAGCGAGGGTCATGACGGCGCACGCGCGCGAGGCAGGTTCGGCAACCCTTGCGCGGCTCGTGGAGTCCGTACGCCAGGCCCACGCGGAGGGGGTCGCGCTGCGGATCGTAGGCGGCGACACCAAGCGTGCGTGGTGGTCGACTGCCGCGCGGCACGTGCTGTCGCTCGCGGAGCATCGGGGCATCGTGGATTACGCCCCGAGTGAACTCGTGGTGGTGGCACGCGCCGGAACGCCGCTCGTGGAGATCGAAGAAGCGCTCGCGGCGCGCGGCCAGATGCTCGGCTTCGAGCCCCCCCGAACGGGCGACGGCTCGACGATCGGGGGTGTCATTGCTGCCGGTATCGCAGGCCCCGCGCGGCCCTACCTCGGAGCGGTCCGTGACTTCGTCCTTGGGGTGAAAGTGCTGGACTCCAGCGGCGAGGTACTCTCATTCGGTGGGCGCGTGATGAAGAACGTTGCCGGCTACGACGTCTCGCGCCTGTTCGCCGCCAGTTGGGGACGATTGGGACCGATTGTCGAAGTCGCGCTGCGCGCGACCCCCATTCCCCCTCGCACGACAACCTTGCGGTGGCGCAGTAACGAACACGACGCCTGGCAACGCCTGCGCGGGTTCGCGCGCCAGCCATTGCCGATCTCCGGCTGCCGGCAAGTCGACGGCCACCTGGACCTGCGATTGGCGGGGGCGGCCGCGGCAATCGACGACGCATGTGCACGGCTGCGACCTGAGGCGGTCGAAGAGATGCCGGATGCCTGGGCCCGCTGGCGTGACCTCGCGGATCCCAACCTCCAGGCGGCTCGCTGGCGCGTGGTGGTGCCGCCGGCGACGCCTCCGCTGTCCGGCGACTGTGTCGCCTGGGACTGGGGCGGGGCATTGCGATGGTATGGTGGCCCCCCGCCCGCTGACGCGGTTCGCGAGGCTGGTGGCCATGGCGCACCGTTTCCCGAGGGTCTTTCGCATCCGAATCTGGAACCTGCGCTCCGGGCACTCACCGAGCGTGTGCGGGAAGCTTTTGACCCGCACCGACTGTTCAATCCCGTGTCGACCTGACCCGGAATTCACCATGCGCGCGATCCTCGCTGCCGACATTCTTCCTGCGGACGACCTGGCCGATGCCCAGTCCATCCTGCGCGCATGCGTTCACTGCGGGTTCTGCAATGCCACGTGCCCGAGCTACCAGGTCCTGGGCGACGAGCAGGATGGCCCGCGGGGTCGCATCTACCTGATGAAGCACCTGCTTGAAGGAGGTGATGTCACTGCAAGCACCCGAACGCACCTCGATCGTTGCCTCGGCTGTCGCGCCTGTGAAACCACCTGCCCGTCCGGAGTGCGTTACACGCGACTGCTCGAACTGGTTCGGCCGGAGGTCGATCGCGCTGCACCACGAGGTGTTGGTGATCGCGTCGTCCGCTGGCTGCTGCGGCGGCTCGTGTCGTCCCGCGCGAGATTCGGCGCGTTGCTCGCAGTCGGCCGGATGTTCCGAGGCGTGCTGCCCCGACACTTGCGCCAACTTATCCCGGCACGCCGTAAAGTTGAATTTCAAGGAAATGACGCGCCGCGCTCGACCACGTTCCTGGCGCTTGAGGGTTGCGTCCAGGAAGCCGCGGCACCCGAAATCAATCGGGCCGCCGAGTGCGTGCTGGGGGCAATCGGTATCGGGGTGAAGCGGGTGCCGTCCGCGGGGTGCTGTGGAGCCCTGCCGCTGCATCTCGGGGCAACGACGGAAGCCGAGGCATGCGCCCGTCGCAATATCGACGCCTGGTGGCCGCTGATCGCGCGCGGTGAGGTGGCCGGGGTGGTGTCGGCGTCGAGCGGCTGCACACAGGTCCTGCAGGATTACGGACACCTGCTACGGCACGACCCGAGGTATGCAGACCGGGCGCGACGGCTCGCCGCCGTGGTACGTGACGCAGCTGAACTGGTGGAACCGACCGATCTCGCCGCGATGCCACGCGATGCTGCGGGTGAACCTTCACTGGTGACGCTGGCGTTCCAGGCACCCTGCAGCCTGCAGCACGGTCTGCGTGCGCACGACCGAGTGGAGCGGGCGTTGCGGGCGGTTGGTTACGGACTCGTCCCGGTGCCCGATGGACACCTGTGTTGTGGCTCCGCGGGCACATATTCTCTGTTGCAGCCGAAGATTGCCGGTGAACTCCGCGAACGCAAGCTGGAGGCGCTCGAAGCGTCGGCGCCTTCAGCCATCGCAACGGCGAACGTCGGCTGCCTGCTCCATCTGCAGCAGGCGGCGACGATTCCGGTGCGCCACTGGCTGGAACTGATCGCGGACAGGATCGCCGGCTGCTCTCGAACGCCAGCGGCGACGCCGGAGGGTCGACAGGAATATCAGTAGATCTTCAGGATTGCCGCGTCGGATTCGTCTTCGACGTATTCCTCAAAGCCGTCGCCTGGCGGGTTGCCATCGTAGATCTTGAATTCGCGCTGCTGGCGGTACGCTTCGCGCACGAAGGTGTAAGGGTCGAGCGCCGCCTGGTCTCGAATGCTTGAAGCTTCGAGCAGATTCGCGCGCGTGTTCACGGCCGCGACCACACCCAGCGGTACCGTCACGATTGCGTTCAGGTATGTAAGCGGATTCAGCAGGAGCGCGCTGCCGAGGTTGGGCACGTCACGGACGGAATTGGGGCCGATCAGCGGCAGCACGAGATACGCGCCTTCGCCGGCACCATAGGAGCCGATCGTCTGCCCGAGATCCTCGTCGTGCTCGGGCATTCCCATGTGGGTCGCGGGGTCGAAGATTCCGCCTACGCCGACTGTGCTGTTCACCACGAATCGGCCCGTATCGCTCGCGAACTGGCCCAACTTGCCTTGCAGCAGATCATTCGCGATGACGTTGATGTAATTCACGTTGCCGAAAAAGCGGGTGACGCCCGCGCGCACCGGGTCTGGAGTGACCTTCACGTAACCTCGTGCAACGGGCTCGAGGACGTTGCGGTCGATGGCATCATTGAAGTTGTAGAAACTGCGGTTCATCCCCTCCATCGGATCGCCCGGGTCTTCGGACTTGGCAGCGGGCGTCGATGCGCAGCCGGCCAGCAGTCCAATGGAAAGCACGAGCGCGACCACTTTCAAGAGGCTTTTTTCTTGCATGTTGCCAATTCCGAAGCGTTGGGTCAGGGACCGTGGCATCCTGGCGACAGCGCGGGATGCGAGCGGGCAGGATCATCGCCCGTATGATGCAACCTTCGCCTCGAGTTTGGCAATAAGTGCATCAATTCCCTCGCTTCCTATAACGGCGGTGTACTCGGCACGCTTGAGCGACAAATCCGACACCCCATCGGCCACCACGTTGACGATTCGCCACAGGTCGTCCTTCCGGGCGAGCAGGTAGTTCAACGACACTTCCTTGCCATCCGGCTTCACGAGCGCCGTCTTGACCAGCTGGGCGGATTTCTTGTCTTCCGTCGAGCGGGTCTCGAATCGCTCACCCCCAAAACTCTTGAAATTGTCGGCGTAGGTCGCTGCGCTCAGCCGGGCGAATACGTCGATGAACTTCTCCTTGCTCGCGTCGGGAATCTTAGGCCAGTGCCGGCCCGTCACGAGTCGCGCGATGGTGGGAAAGTCAAACAGTTCCTGCAGTTCGGGCGACAGCTTCGCGACCCGACCCGGATAGCCCAGCGTGTCTGCCTGCTGCATCGTGTCCAGCAGCGTCGCATGCAGGCGCTCCACCGTATCCGCGGGAGCAGTCCCCGCGGCGTGTGCGGTCACGTGGACGAACGGAAGAAGAGCGAGCAGGCAGACGACTCTGAGGAACGCGGGCATGATGAGCTCCGATGTAGGTTGGACGTGATGGACGCCCTCGACCACGCAGGGTCAATCCCGCTGGTAAACCCGGTTCTTCCATCGCGATCGTTCGCCCCGCCAGTATCGCCAGGCGGATGTCCACGTCATCGCGAGGTAGAGCGCCCCCGCCAGCGGCAGGGTGGGTAACCACCCCAATCCGCGTCGATAGTAAGTCAGAACGGGTAAATAGGTCGTTAACATCACCCCGAACGCGGCGATCGACAGCACCCGCGATGGTCCGGTTGCCGCCGCCGCTCCCACCACCGGGACGACGAACGCCAGGCACATCAGCAGGGTGCAAGCAATGAGCAGCCCCGTCGAGTATCTGAGCTGCGTGAACGCGGTGCGCGCGACCATGTTCCAGATTTCGGCGAGTCCCTCGTAGGGGCGGATCGCACGGACGCCGTGCGAGAGGCCCAGCCACGTGCTGCCGCCGTCATCCTTGACCTTGCGAGCCAGTGTGCAGTCGTCAATCAGGGCGCCCCGCAACGCGGCGAATCCCCCGATCCGACGCAGCACGTCGGTGCGCACGAGGATGCAGCCGCCCGCGGCCGCCGCGATCCAGCGTGACGGTCCGTTCGCCAGCGCGAAAGGATAGATGAGTTTGAAAAAGTAGATGAAGGGCGGGATCAGCAGGTTCTCCCAGAAGCTGGCCATCGACAGCCGCGCCATCACGGACACCAGGTCCCGTTGCTCCCGTACCATCCTGTCGAGCAGCGCGTCCAGCATGCCGGGCGCGAGTTCGATGTCCGCGTCGAGCAGCAGGGTGTACGGCGTCTCCACGTGGTTCAGTCCCTGGTGAAGCGCCCACAGTTTGCCGCTCCACTCGGCCGGAGGTGTCGCGCCCTCCACGAGATGCAGGTTCGGCAGGGCCAGTTCGCGCGCACGCGCGGCGGTGCCGTCGCTGCTCTGATCGTCGACCAGCACGATCCGGGCGAGCGGTCCCTGAGCGGCGACGGCGCGCAGCGTCCGCGCAATGGTCGCTGCCTCGTCTCGCGCGGGGATGATCACCGAGACGCGCGTCGCCTCCGGATGGGGTTGGGAAGCACGCTCGATGCGTTCGCGCGTCGACCACGGTCGCCACGGCAGCAGCAGAACGATAACCCACAGCACGAGCGACGCAGCGGCAACGGTCAACGGCATGGGGGACTCGACGGGAGAAGAGGGGATTGCGACGGGCACCGCTGCCGGCGGCGCCCGTGCGATCCGATCGTCAGGCGACGCGCTTGGTATTGCCGCCGCAGGAAGCGCCGGATGCGTCGACCTTTGCGACGAGGTGCGGACGCGTGGTCGGTTCGTCCTCGTACTGGAAGGGAACTTCCGGCGCCATCGGTCCCTCGGTGCGGGGTCCGTTCAACGACACCTTCAGGGCTTTGAGCGGGCTGCGGAACGTATCATTCACGGCCGTCGCTTCGTAACCGCAGTGAACCATGCAGTCGGCGCATTTCGGATTCACGCCCGTGCCGTATTTTTCCCACGGCGTGTCTTCCATCAGCGACTTGAAGCTCGTCGCGTAGCCTTCTCCGACGAGGAGGTAGCATGGCTTCTGCCAGCCGAACACGTTGCGTGTCGGGTTACCCCACGGCGTGCAGTGATAAGTCTGGTTGCCGGCGAGGAAATCCAGGTAGAGCGAGGACTGGTTGAATCGCCACTTCCGGCCTTTGCCAAGCTTGAAGATGTCCCGGAAGAGCTGCTTGCTGCCGGTGCGCTTCAGGAACACGTCCTGCCGCGGCGCGCGTTCGTAGCTGTAGCCGGGGGAAATCGTGACGCCCTCGACGCCGAGATTCATCATGTCGTCCATGAAATGCGCCACTTCCTCCGGGGCTTCACCCTGGAACAGCGTGCAGTTCACCGTGACGCGGAATCCGCGACCGAGGGCCTGGCGGATGACCTCGACACACTTGTCGTAGACCCCTTCGCGACACACGGAAGCGTCGTGGCGGTCGCGGTTGCCGTCGAGATGGATGGAGAAGGTCAGGTACGGAGAGGGGGTGTATTCGTCCATCTTGCGCTCGAGCAGGAGCGCGTTGGTGCAGAGGTAGACGAACTTCCGGCGTTCGATGAACCCCTGCACGATCTGCCGCATGTCCTTGTGGATCAGCGGCTCGCCGCCGGCGATCGACACGATCGGCGCACCGCATTCGTCGATGGCCGCCATGCAGTCCTCGAAGCTCAGGCGCTTGTCGAGGATTTCGTCGGGGTAATCGATTTTCCCGCACCCCGCGCACGCGAGGTTGCAGCGGAACAGCGGCTCCAGCATCAGTACCAGCGGATAGCGCTTAACACCCTTCAACTTCTGCTCGACGATGTAACGCCCGACGCGATACTGCTGAATCAATGGAACACTCATTCGCTTCCCCCGCGGATCACACTGCTGTTGGGCACGGGCCGTTGAGCCCAAAAAAACCACTTAACATTCAATGAATTGCCAAGCCGGTTTCGCGGCGCATATTACGCGAATGTAACGGTATCGCAAAGCAAAACTTTTGCCGCGCACGTACCTCGCGGGACATGCAGCGTGCGGCCGGAGCGCCTCGTCCGGCTGCCCGCCAATGCCATCTCCGTCCGGCCGGACGTTTGCTTGCAAGCCCCGGATCACCTATCCATAATCACGGGCCCGCCGCGATGTCAGGCGACCATCCAGCAATCCTGCGACATGATTGAGCCGAACCATTATCCGCTGCTCGACAAGATCGACTCACCCTATGACCTGAGGCAATTGCCGGAATCCGCGCTCGAACAGGTGGCCCGCGAACTGCGGGCTTATTTGCTGGATTCGGTGAGCCGCAGCGGGGGGCATTTCGCAGCCGGGCTCGGCACGGTGGAACTGACGGTTGCGCTCCACTACCTTTACAACACGCCGGAAGATCGCATCGTCTGGGACGTGGGACATCAGGCCTACCCGCACAAAATCCTGACCGGTCGACGTGCGCAGATGCCGACGATCCGCCGCTGGGGCGGACTCGCCCCGTTTCCGAAGCGCGAGGAAAGCCCGTACGACACCTTCGGGGTAGGGCACTCGAGCACGTCCATCAGCGCCGCGCTCGGCATGGCGATTGCGGCGAAGCACACCGGGAGTCACCGTCGGGCCGTGGCGGTGATCGGGGATGGTGGGCTGACCGCCGGCATGGCCTTCGAAGCGTTGAACCACGCCGGCGACATCGGCGCGAACCTCCTCGTGATCCTCAACGACAACAACATGTCGATCTCGCCGAACGTCGGCGCGTTGTCGAACCGCTTCGCGCAGATCCTGTCCGGCAAGCTCTACACCACGGTGCGCGAGGGGAGCAAGAAGGTCCTGTCGCAGATGCCGAACGTGTGGGAACTCGCGCGCCGCGCCGAGGAACACGTCAAGGGGCTGGTTGTCCCGGGCACGCTGTTCGAGGAGTTCGGCTTCAACTACATCGGCCCGATCGACGGTCACGACCTGCCGACGGTGCTGCAGACGCTGCGGAACATCCGCAGTCTCGAGGGACCGCAGTTCCTGCATATCATCACGAAGAAGGGCAAGGGTTACGCGCCTGCCGAGGCCGATCCCGTCAAGTACCACGGCGTATCTCCCTTCGACCCGAAGCTCGGCATCGTTCCGGCCGGCAAGGCGACCAAGCCGAGCTACAGCGATATTTTCGGCGACTGGTGCTGTGACATGGCCGCGCAGGACAAGCGGATGATCGCCATCACGCCCGCGATGCGCGAGGGTTCGGGACTGGTGCGCTATGCCCGCGAGTTCCCCGAACAGTACCTCGATGTCGCGATCGCTGAACAGCACGCGGTGACAGTGGCCGCAGGTATGGCCTGCGATGGTCTGAAACCGGTGGTTGCCATCTATTCGACGTTTCTGCAACGCGCATACGACCAGGTGGTCCACGACGTAGCCTTACAGAAGCTGCCCGTCCTGTTCGCGCTGGATCGGGCCGGCCTTGTGGGCGCTGACGGCCCGACGCACGCCGGCAGTTACGACGTCTCGATGCTGCGCTGCCTTCCGGACATCGTGCTCATGGCGCCCGCGGATGAGAACGAATGCCGTCAGATGCTCTACACGGGGTACTGTCTCGACCAGCCCGCTGCCGTCCGCTATCCCCGTGGCAGTGGGCCGGGGGTTCCGGTGCAGAAGGAAATGACGGCACTCGCGCTCGGCAAGGCCGAGGTACGGCGGCGCGGACACACGGTCGCCCTGCTGGCGTTCGGAAGCCTGGTCCCGGCAGCCGTCGAAGTGGGGGAGCGACTCGACGCCACCGTCGTGAACATGCGCTTCATCAAGCCGCTCGACGAGACGCTCGTCCTCGAACTCGCGCGGTCGCACGAGCTGCTGGTCACGTTGGACGAGAACGTGCTCCCAGGGGGCGCCGGAGGGGCTGTGACCGAGCTTCTCGCGATGCACGGGCTGACGCCGAGAGTGATGCACATCGGATTGCCCGATCGTCCAATCCATCATGGCTCACGGGAAGAAATGCTCGAAGACGCTGGCCTGACAGCTCCGCAAATCGAGCAGAGTCTGCGGCCACACCTGCAGGTGCTCGCAACACGCACGACCCCAGCCGCGATCTCGGCCTGAGCGGCCTGCCATTCCGGCGGTTCGCGAGCTCGCGCGGAGTCGCACACTTCGCACCTGTTCCGCCGCGTTTTGCGTCTCTACCCCAGCCGTTCCTGGCGGCAGCAGGCCATCGCGGACGGCTGGTCAGCGGCGAGACAAGGCTCGCGTCAGCGACGTGCGAAGCCGCGTGAGATCTTCCGCGGTGATGTCCCCCATCGTAGAGATGCGGAATATCTGCTGGGCGAGCGTGCTCTGCCCGGCGTAGATGATGAAGCCGTCTGCCTTCAGCACATCGTGCAGACCGGGATAGCCCAAACCCTCGGGAATGCGAAACGCGTGCAGCACGCATGAAGTCTCTTCATCTGGAAGTAACGGCGCCACGCCGAGGTCCACCAGGTGATCCCGCACCTGGCCGATCCGCGCGCGATAGGCTTGGCGTCGCATCCTCCAGCCGCCCTCCGCGCGCAGTTCGTCAAGTGCCGCGTCAAGTGCGTAGAACGTCTGCACGGACTGCGTGAACGGTGTTCCATGAGCGTCCTGGTTGCGCAGGTAGGCGTGAAGATCCAGGTATACCGTGCGTGGTTCGCGGGCGCCGCGCGCGAGAGATTCCCGGCGTGTCATCACGAAACAGGTGCCGGGGACACCGTGGAGGCACTTGTTCGCGGTCGCTGCGAC